>NZ_JACSRA010000025.1 GCF_014836335.1 Clostridium cibarium | reverse complement strand
GGCTCAGTAGCTCAGTTGGTTAGAGTGCCAGCCTGTCACGCTGGAAGTCGAGGGTTCGAGTCCCTTCTGAGTCGCCAAAAAAAGCATCAATTAATTTTGGTGCTTTTTTTATATAGAAACATTTAATTAGTTAAAGAAGTCTATCTCAATTATAGAGATAGACTTTTACTAATTTTTCTTCTTGTTTAAATTTAATGTGATTCTTATATCTTCAGAGTAAAACTTATATAATTTGAACTCTCCAATAAGTCTAGAAGAAATACGTTCACTATATAGTTTCGTAATATCAGGAAGAGAAAGGTTGGTTGATACCAACATTTTTTTGTTCTTTAATAACTTCTTATTAAGTAAATTAAAGAGTTCGGTGGTAGAAAAATCATTTCTTTGCTCAGCACCAAGATCATCAATTATTAATAAGTCACAATTTATCAAGAGATCTTCTAACCTTTTATCATTATTAAACCTAATGGTTCGTAAATCGCTTATTAACTCATCTGAGGTTTTGTAAATAACCAAAAAACCTGAATCTAATAATTCTTTTGCTATACAGTAAGACAAGTAAGTCTTTCCGCTACCTGGATTTCCAAAAAACAAAAGATTAGTATTTTCTTTACCGAAGTTTGGAATATAATTGTGTAAGATATATTCTAATATGTTTTCCATATTTCTTCTAGGAGAATACTTTTCTTCACCTATTCGATGAGAAGAAAATAGCGAAATATCAAATTTATCAAAGTTTTTGCTTCTAGTGGCATCTTGAAGTAATGAATTTTCATAGTATAGAGATATTAATTTTTGTTTGTAGCAATGACATTTATCCATGCCTATAAATCCTGTATCATTACATTTATTACATCTATAATGTAAAGTTAAGTACTCTGGATCATAACCCTTTGATACGAGCATTTCGTACTTTTTAGCTCGTAAATCAGTTATTTTATCTTTATAAGATTGTAAAGTTTCGTCACTATTTTTAGATTTTAAAATAGCAAGGGAGAGTTGCAAAGATAATTTTTTTATATTATTATCTGTTTCAATTATTTCAGGGTACAAGTTTTCAATTTCTTTTTTTCTATCTTGCAGTTTTTTTGATTCTTCATCCCTTATTTTGCTATAAATATCTAATAATTTTGATTGGTATCCATTAATCATCGTTATCCCATCCTAATAATTTCTTTTCTAAAGAATCATAATCATAAGACCTAGGTTCAAAGTTATTAAAGCCTACACCGGTAGTATTGTTGTTCTTTGCATATTTTGGCTTGTTATAATTAGACTTAAATTGCTTATCTTTTGTTGCTACGTCTTCAATTGTTCTTATGTTATCATTAAACCATTTTGTTAGTATTCCATCAATATATTTAAAGTCTGCTCTATTAAGACGTTGAAAACAAATATCACAAGCTTTTTGAATGACAGATAAATCAAATTTATAAATGGATATCCATTTATCTAAAAGATCTTCCTGCGGTTTCATAACTTCAGTATTTCTTAGACCTAGGTAATTTAATATTCTTTTGATTTTAATCCACTTATCCTCGGCTTGTTTTATATAAGTTTGAGCCTGATCCACTGATCTTATACCTAAATCATGCCAAGCCATTGCTACTTTCTCGATATATCTGTAATCACTTTTTCCTTTTGCAGCACAATATTCAATAAGTATTAATATAAGTTCAGAAGTAAAGGAAAAATCATTTTGCCATCCAAGGTATATTTCCATTTCTTTTGTTGAAAGGGGTCTGCTTAATATTTTTTCTATATCCCGAAGCATATCTGTTGTTTCTGAGTTATTAAGGGCATCCAATAGATGTACTTCTTTGTTTACAGGGGCATCATCCTCTAGATTTAGAAATTCTATATTAAAATTCTTCATTTTATCTATTGGAACTAATTTTATTACTCCTTGATCATTCCAATAATTTAGTGCATTCATAACATCCGATTCAAGTAAGTTTAATGAAGAAGCTAGTATAGAACCGTTAACTCCAGGTTCGTTTGAAGTATTATATTTCAACATAAGCAAATAAACTTTTACAAATTCACCTCTTGCCTTTGCCATATATTTTTCAATAAATACATTACTTACAGGAGTAAATTTTAAATCTGTATTTTTAAGCATAAAAGTACTCATATTCTAACTATCTCCTTTAGTGTATATTTTAAAATAGTATCTATTATGTGTAATTCCAATTATAACAAAGGAAGAATTGGATAACAACTTTAGATAATATGTATAAAAATTAAGAATGTGGGAAAATTACAGTATGTGTATCCAAAAGAAGGGAAGTTTTATGAATAAGAAGCTTATAAAGATATTAAAAGTAACTTTAACGAGTATTGGGATATCTTTAGTATTTACAAATTATTTCATAAATAAAGATGAAAATTTAATGGTTAGTAATTTATTGTGTGAAAATAATGACATAAATGTAGATTTGCAAAATGATACAAGTAAAGATGATAAGGAAATAGCATCCATTGGTAAACAAGGTAGTTTGCTAAACATGATTATTAAGAATAATAATTATGGAGTGATATCAAGTGAGGAAGAGGGGAAAAAAGTTCTTGAGAAAATTGGAAAAGCATATATAGATAAAAATAATATAGATAAAGGCAATATTTTGGATGTGAATGTAAAAACCAATGTAGAATATTCAAAGTGTTTTAAAGAAGTAACATCTGTAGATTCGGTAGATGCTATAGCAAAAAGAATAGTTGATGATAATGATAATAAGAATATTGTAGAAGTTGATTTAAAATGCAAAGAAATTAGAAAAGAAGAAATTAAACCATCTGTTAAAACAATTAACAGAGATGATATGTATATAGGGCAAGTGAAAAAGGAAGATGGAGCTGTTGGATATAGAGAAGTGGTATCTAAAGTAAGTTATACAAATGGGAGAAAGATTGGAGAAGAAGTATTAGAAGAAAAAACATTAGTTCCAAGTAAAGATAACATTATATATAAAGGATGTAAGAGTCCAATTCCGGATAAGGTTGCATTTTTGGAGCATCCAACCAGAGGGGGAACTATAACATCCGTATTTGGAGAGAGGTGGGGGAAAAAACATAATGGGATAGATATAGCACATAAATCAGGAGATCCAGTGTATTGTGCTTTTGATGGGATTGTTAAGGAATGCGGATACGTTTCTGGATATGGGAATAAGATATTAATAGAACATGAAGGTAATATACAAACAGTATATGCACATTTAAGTTCTTTCGAAACTAGAATTGGAGCACAAGTTAAAAAGGGAGATATAATAGGGAGAGTTGGAAGTACAGGAAATAGTACAGGACCCCATTTACACTTTGAAGTAAGAGCAAATGGAGTTCCTATAGATCCACAGTGCTATATTAGAGTTTAAATAAATAACTTAGATATATTAATCAATCCTTCACCTTGGCTGGAAATAGAAAAGTCTTGCCTATCGCATGAAAGTTTTAATATTGAGCAAAAATCTTTAAAAGATAGAGATGGATTTTTTTCACATAATAGAGCCCCAATACCGCTTAAAAATGCAACTGCTAAGGAGGTTCCTTTAAAAGTTTTATATGAAGCTTCAAGTTTTGGAGGATAAAGCTTGAAGCCATCTTTTTCAGAAATATAAGATGTATCAGAATTTAGGGAAGTTATATTTACTGCTGCAGCACATAAATCAGGTTTTAGTGTTTTGCCATATGGTCCAGAAGATGAATAGGTATAAGGTTTAACTGTCTTAGTTGAATCTATTCCACCAACTGTTATGCATGAAGATAAAGTAGCTAT
Source organism: Clostridium cibarium (assembly GCF_014836335.1). Taxonomy (GTDB): domain Bacteria; phylum Bacillota; class Clostridia; order Clostridiales; family Clostridiaceae; genus Clostridium; species Clostridium cibarium. The sequence goes on along the minus strand of NZ_JACSRA010000025.1, from coordinate 71,328 downwards.
TCCCATTATTTCATTTGTAGAATTTAATGTGCTTCCACTTGGGACTATAGGGATAATACCTAATTTAGTGGCTTTTAAAAACGAAGAATTAAAAGCTTGTATGATAAATGTGTTATGGGTTAGCATCTCAAATGGAAGACAAAGAATTCGAATATTGAATTCACTGGAATGCTTAATTAATTCTTCTATAGAGAAAAGTACATCTGATGCATATCCCTTTCCTAAGGCGTCAAAAGCCTTATAACAGTGCAAGCTTGCATGAGGGGCAATACCTTTATATAAGTTATTAGATGAAGCTCCACTGCTCACAATTAATCCACATATACAAGTTCCGTGACCATTATCATCATAAGGGTATGATAAGTTGTTTATTAAATCCTTAAATGAAGCAATTTTATTTGACGGTGACAATAGATCAGGGTGAGGATAAACACCGCTGTCAACAATACCAATACTAACACCTTTTCCGGATAAACTATGTTGTTCACATAGATGAATGTTATTGGCTGTGGATATACTCATACCACATAAAAACACATATTCATCAAAGCCTATATATTGAACTTCAGGGTATTCTAATAGGTTGGTTATTAATCGGCCGTCTATTTTGGCACAAATGAGATCTGAGGATTCTAATACATATAGTAATTTACCCTTGGATGAAGAGATTTTCTTTATGATGCTATCTTTTATGTTTTTATATTTAATTAAAACTCTATAGAATTTATAATAATTATTTGAAATTAGATGTTTTAAATCTTTATCTAATTTATTTTTATAAAGAAACATAGCATTGCTCCTAATGATTAATCCTTTATATATTATATGAATATAAGTAAGAATGTTAATAGAAAAGTTAATATGATAAATACTTTAAATAAAAAAACTATAGATAATATCTATAGTTTATAAGTTTGACCTATATTAATTATTTTCAATGAATCATCATTAAAATTAACCAGTGTATTATGAGTTTCATTAAAATCTTCAAGCGAGATTTTAAATGTTTTATAATGTATTGGAATCATTGCACTGGATTTCATCATTTTGAACATCTTATAACTTTGTTCAGGAGTACAATGCATATATGAAAATCTGTCAGGTTTATAGCAACCTACAGGCATTAATGCTACATCACATTCTATGTCTTTAAAACTTTCTGTGTAAGCTGTGTCTCCAGCAAAAAAAATCTTTTTATTATTTCGTTCAATTAAATAAGAGTTACTCTCATTATCTATACCTATATAAAATCTTCTTCCATCGTGTTCTGCTTTTAAAGACTTAATTTTAATATTATTATCCTCATAAGTTTCATTATGCCTAAGCATAATAACTTTTTTAAAACCAAGCAAATGCATAAGTTTTTTATAGCCTTTAGGAACAATAATGGTAGCATTTTTGTCTAATCTCATTAATGTTGGAAAATCAGTATGATCCATATGTCCGTGAGAAAGAAGAATATAATCAAACTTCATATCTTCAAGTTTAAATGGTTTCTCAACAACTCGTTTAAAAAAACCTAGTTTATTAGATGAAACAGGATCTGTAAGAATCAGTATTTCTGATAAGTTAATTATAGTAGTAGCATGCCCATACCAGTTAATAGAGTCTGTGGAAATTGGTTCAGAAAGCACTTCTTCTCTAGAATTAAAATATTCTCGAATATTATTAAAGGTTAAATGGGATAAAAAAACTATATTTTTAAAAAAATTCATCTTGGTTTATTACTCCTTATCTTAATGTTTCCATTTAAATACTATAATACCTATAAGCATAATTGCAACACCTATTATTTCTTTTAATGAAAAATTAAGCTTTTCACTTCCAAATAAGCCAAAACAGTCAATTAAAGCTGCGGCAATTAATTGTGCTACTAGAATGATTCCTATTCCATATGTAGTACCGAGACCACCTATGCTTTTCATTACAGTAAATATAATAATAACACCTAAGACTCCACCTAAAAGGTAGAGTTTATTTACTTCTTTGACATGTCTATAGTCACCTTTACCAAAGAAAAAGGAAATTAATAAAGTTAATATTAGACCACTAGCTTGAACTATTACATTAGTTTCCCATGTTCCTATTTTTTCTCCTAGCCTTGTATTAAATACACCTTGGAGACTCATTGAGACACCTGAAATAATTGCAAAGATTATTGAAAACATAAAACTATCACCTCATGTATAGTATCCCAATAATTAATATTTATATAAATAAAAAGGCTCTCTAAAAGTTAGAGAGCCTCTTTTACTTATAACTATTATTAAATTCATCTATAATCATTTTTTCAGTAAAACCTAAACTAATACCTAAACTTAAGAAGTCTTCTGTTAATGTTACAAAGTGATCCTTAGATGGAGAAATCATTAAATCATTTATGTCTATGTACAAGTTTAAGAATTGATCACTTAAGCAATAATCACTAAGTTCTATATCTATTTCATCCATATCCCCATATTTGTTGTATAAACCTAACGATATAAGGTGCTTAAAGCAGGTAATATATTTATGGAAAATCATATTGTCATCTAAAACTTTTTCATTACCAATCCAATATCTATAGCATTGAGTTTCATTGGCTAAATCGCTCATAGCTATGTGAAGTTCAAGATGTTTTCTTGCTGTAATTTTGTATTCACTTAAAGTATTATCAACAACTAAATCATTACACTTGTTTTCTTGAATTTTAAATAAATTTGCAATATGCATATTCTTTCCTCCCTAATTAAGGCAATCATCTTAATATATTTTACAAAATCTTTATAATAAATAAAAGGGGAGTAAACGAATACAAAAAAATAAATAATTAAATTTTTAAATAAATAAAGAGTTTTAATTAGTTTTTACTAATCAAAACTCCATGATTTAAAAGGTTTTTAAAGGATAAGATTTAATGCAAGTTTCTTTCTTATTATTAGAAATTTTCCAAATTTCAAACTTGCTTACTTTAAGGGTTAAGTTTTTACCATCCTTTTTTACTAAGTCACATGCAATATCGTTATTCTTTTTATTTTCTTTGTTAATATAATTTATATTAGCTATAGAAATGGACAAATCATTTTCAAGATTCTTAGAATGTATTCCATGAAGTTCTAAAGTATCTCTTAGAGAACGGTTAATTTTCTTTATGTAACCCTCATTAAGGATTTTCAAATTTATAGTTTTCATAGTGTCACTTATAGAAACATCATCGCACAGTTCAATTTTAAACTTTTTGTATGGTCTAATGATTTTATCTATAACAGTATACAATTTTTCCATGTTAGGATTGTCTAATATGTTTAAGGCAATATAAGGCATAGGAGAATGTCTATTACCTCTAAATTTTTTAGATAAATTTCTTTGAATTGGAGTTATAGTTTCATAAGAATCTTCATCGAAAAGTGCAACAACATAATATTTCATATAGTAAACCTCTCATTATTTTAATATTAGTTAAAAAGTATACAAACTTTGTTATAAATTATAACATATTACCATATATAAAAAAATAGAATTATAATTAAAAAGGCCTAAAATTCATAGTGATAATAATAAAATACTAATAAATTTATTACATAACAATAAAAGTTTAGTATAGGATAAATTGGTTTAAAAAATGTATTTAAAATAAAATAGTTTGTGATATAATGTATAAGATAGACTTAAGATAAAATAGGATGAAAATGTCCGTAAAAAAGAAAAATTGGATATAAATATGAATTTTGGGAATTTTAAATATATATAATCTGTGAATAAGGGTGAATTTGGATGGAAAGATTAGTCATTAATGGAGGCAAAGTACTTAAAGGTTCAGTAGAAATAAACGGAGCAAAAAATGCAGCAGTAGCTATATTACCTGCAACTGTAGTTGCAAGTAAAGGAAAATGTTTGATTGACAATATACCAGATATAGAAGATGTTCATTGTTTAGAGAGAATCCTAAAGAGTTTGGGATGTACAGTAAATAAGATAGATAATAATACTTTAGAAGTTGATAGCAGTGATGTAAGTAATTTTAATGCATGTACAGATGACGTTAGAAGAATGAGAGCTTCTTATTATTTTATAGGAGCTTTATTGACTAGATTTAAGAGAGCTAAGGTTGAACTTCCAGGAGGGTGTCCAATAGGGGTAAGACCAATAGATCAACATATAAAAGGTTTTGAAGCGCTAGGGGCAGATGTCGTAATAGAACATGGTGCGGTAATATTAAAGGCAGATAAACTAGTAGGAACAAATATATTCTTTGATGTTGTTTCAGTAGGAGCAACAATCAATGTTATGATAGCAGCAACATTAGCAGAAGGAGTTACTACATTAGAAAATGTGGCTAAAGAACCTCATGTAGTTGATGTGGCAAACTTCTTAAACTCAATGGGTGCAGATATAAAGGGTGCAGGAACAGATGTAATTAGAATAACAGGTGTTAAAGAGTTAAGTGGATGTGCATATAGCGTAATACCTGACCAAATTGAGGCAGGAACATTCATGATTGCAGCAGCTGCTACTAAGGGAGATGTTACAATAGAAAATGTTATTCCTAAGCACTTAGAATCTATTACAGCTAAATTGAAAGAGATGGGTGCAATAGTAGAAGAAGGCGACGATAGTGTAAGAGTTACTGTAGATAAGGAATTAACAGGAGTAAACATAAAAACAACTCCATACCCAGGATTCCCTACAGATGTACAACAACCAATGTCTGCTTTATTAAGCACAGTTGTAGGAAGAAGTTTGATAACAGAATCAATTTGGGAAAATAGACATAAGCACATTGATGAGTTAAAGAAGATGGGAGCCAATATTAAAGTTGAAGGAAGAGTAGCTATAATAGATGGCGTTAAGAAGCTTACAGGAGCAGTGGTTAAAGCTACTGACCTTAGAGCTGGAGCTGCAATGGTTATAGCAGGACTTATTGCAGAAGGTGAAACAGAAATTACTAGTATAGAACATATTGATAGAGGATATCCTCATATAGAAGCAAAACTAAAAAAATTAGGTGCAGATATAAATAGGATAAAAGTTCAAGAATAATACGGGGGAAATAAAATGATATTTTGCTCATTATATAGTGGTAGTAGTGGAAATAGTATTTTTGTATCTGAGAAAGATTCAAAAATACTAATAGATGCTGGTATGCCTGGGAAAAAAATAGATGAGGCACTAAAAGCCATTGGACAAAATCCAGAAGAATTAGATGGAATTTTTATCACACATGAGCATAGTGATCATATTAAAGGAGTAGGAATACTTTCGAGAAAGTATAACATACCTATATATGCAAATGATAAGACTTGGTCAGCTATGGAAGGTTCCATAGGAAAAGTTAAGGAACATAATATAAAGATAATGGATAGAAGGAGTACTGTGAATATAGGTGCCCTTTCAGTTAAGTCTTTTATAATACCTCATGATGCTATAGCTCCTGTAGGATATACTATAGATAGCAATGACAAGAGAGTAAGTATTGCTACAGATTTTGGTGTGTTTACAGAAGAAATATTTAGTAATATAAAAGATTCACACTCTATACTTTTAGAATGTAACCATGATGTAAGTATGTTGAAGTTTGGTCCATATCCATATAACTTAAAGAGAAGAATTTTAAGTGAAGTGGGACATTTATCTAATGATGATTGCGGAAGAGCTTTAGTAGATTTGGTCAATCATGGATTGGGAAAAAATGTTATATTGGGACATTTAAGCAAAACAAATAATCATCCTGATTTAGCATTACAAACAGTTCTAAATGTCATTGAAGAGAATGGAATTAGGCAAGGTGAAGATATAAGAATCTCTATGGCTAGCAGAGAAAAGCCTAGTGGATATGTGGAAATATAAGATTAATATACAGTAATGGATAAAATTAGTTGAAAATAAAGGTTTATCTTAGTATAATTTGTATAAAGAGTATATTTTAGAAAGAGGAGAGAAATATGAGTTTATATAAGAGTTGGACTGATATGGTTGTTGATTACGTTAAGGCTAAAGGAGAAAATGCTTTTTGGCAAGAATATAGTGAAATTGAAACAAACATATATAGAGATTTATTAGCAAAACATAAAACTGCATTAACAACTACAATTGCTGATTTAAGCAAAAAGTACAATACAACTGATGAATTTATTATGGGTTTTGTTGATGGAATTAATGATAGCTTAAAAAATCCTTATGATTTAGAAAAGGTTGAAAACAATACTGATTTAACATTTGATTTAGACCTTGAAAAGCTATATTTTAATATGCTTGATGCAAAAGCTGAATATTTGTATAAATTACCACAATGGGATGGTATTTTTTCAGAAGAAAAGAGAAAAGAAATTCAAAAAAATTATAAGGAATCAAAGATAGTAAGAAATGATTCTAAAGTAGGAAGAAATGATCCATGTCCATGTGGAAGTGGAAAGAAATATAAGAAGTGTTGTGGAAAAAATTCGTAATTGTTAAAGAGCCTAATTAATAGGCTCTTTTTTTAGATATATCTAGCTGTATGACAATAATGTTTTCTACTGTAATTGATTGAGCTTTCTAGAATTATTTAACTTATCATTTGTTGGAAATATTAAACTCTGATTAATTTTAGTGTCAAATTAGTAAACAATTAATACATATATAGTATAGCGAATGAAGCAGAGGTGAATATTATATATGTTTGGGATGTTTCCTTTTATGTTTAATAATAAATCCAATAATAACTGGAATGATATTAGTATATTAAGAAACTTATTAAATGATAATTTTTTGAATTCAATGGTTAATCAAATAATATCTGCTAAAATGGGAGGCAATCTTGTAAATAGAATAGGAAATGAGAGTTCTTATGATATTGAGTTAAAGGATTTTGGTGAGTATTACTTAATTAAGGGCTATTTACCTGGGGTAACAGCTAAAGATGTAAGTATAGATTTTGAAAAGAATAAGGCTATATTAACAATTCGAAGAAGAAGAACTTATTCAAATGGAGTAAATTTCAGTATGACAATAATAGGATCTGCACAGGATTTGGTGAAAAACTTTTATATAGATGAGATTGATCCTAGTAAGTTAAAGGCGTCTTTTAATGATAATTTATTAATGATAACTTTACCAAAGGTAAATAGACCTAAAAATAATTATGAATATGATGATGGTGATGAACCAATTATCATTGATGTTGACAGTTATAAAGTCGAATAAGGTTAAATTCAATCCTCCTTTATGTTAATATATTTATATAAGCATGGGAGGAATTTTTTATGAACATAACAGTTATTGCAGTTGGGAAGCTGAAGGAAAAATATCTAAAACAAGCTATAGATGAATACTCAAAAAGATTAAGTAGATATTGCAAGCTTGATATCATAGAGTTACCTGATGAAAAAACTCCAGATAATGCATCAGAGAAGGAAGAATTAATAATAAAAGAAAAGGAAGGTAGATTGATTTTATCTAAAATAAAAGACAATTCATATGTTATAGCAATGGATTTGAAAGGGAAACAGATAACTTCAGAGGAGTTTTCTAAGTTTATTGATAATTGTGGAGTTATGGGGAATTCTAATTTGGTATTTGTTATTGGGGGAAGTTTAGGATTATCAGAAGAAGTTATAGGAAGATCAAATTATAAATTGTGCTTTTCTAAGATGACTTTCCCTCATCAATTGTTTAGGGTGATGCTATTAGAGCAAGTTTATAGGGGATTTAGAATTAGTAATGGGGAACCGTACCATAAATAATGCTTTAAATTTAATTAGTAGAACTTAGGGAGTGTTAAATTAAGTACATATAGATCTAGAAAAAGTTAAAATATATTAAGAAGAATGGAACATTATTATTACTTGATTGTGGAGAAACGGTATTTAAGAAAATTTTAGAGAAAAACGTAATGGATGGAGCTAAGCAAGTTCATATATTAATAACTCATATGCATTCAGATCATATAGGTTCATTAGGTAGATTTATAGGGTTTTGTTATTGGAAATATAAAATAACATCAAAAGTATATTTTAACGAAAAAGAAAAAATTAAATTATTTTTAGAGTTATTAGGATTAAAAGAAAACGAGAGTTTCAAAGTATTAGACTCTAATAATAAGAAAGTTGAAACATTAAGTTTAAATATAAATTGAATACTAACTAAACATGTTAGAACACTTAACACTTATTCGTATATGTTAAAGTTTGATATAGGAAACAGTATCTTTTATAGTGGAGATATTTATGAAACTAATATTGATATAGTTAACTTTTTAAAAAACGAAAATTTAGTATATCATGATACATGTATGGATGATTTAGAAGACAATGTTCATACATCATTAAGAAAGTTATGTGAATTAGTACCTAGAGAATATAGAAATCAAGTTTATTGTATTCATATTGATGGAGATAATTTTATAGAAGAAGCCAGTAAACAAGGTTTTAATATGGTTAATGTTAAATGAAAAAACAAATAGTTTTATTTTTTACAAGAAATTGATATAATAATTATAGGGTAATTTTGGTTATATTGGATTAAAAATGTTAAATGGATTTTCTAGAAAGAAGTGCTAATTTTAAAAGAATAGAGCACTTTTTTCTTAGCTCTTAACTTTTTATATCAAGATTAAAAAGTTTAGCATTAAGTTTCAAATGATTCATAAAAAGGTTATGTAGAATAAATATAAGTAATATTTTTATAACTAAAATAGGAGGCTAATATGATTAAAATTGATTTGAAAATTGATCAGGGTATTCCTCAATATAGTTGTAATTCTTGTGGCAATTGCCAAAGTGTTTTTGGAGTAAGTTTATGTAATATTAAAAATAGAGGATGCTGTTGGTATTTTCCTAAATTCACGTTGTATGATATTCATAAGATGGTAAAAGATGAAGAAGGATTAAAAACATTAAACAGTATTCGAAACCTTCCCGATGTAGAAATTTATAACTATTATATTCATGCAAAGGGTTATTTTGATGAAAAGAGCTATATAAAGTATATTGAAAGCGAACAAGAAGATACTAATGTTCAAGATAAAACTATTTTTTTTAGAGCATGTCCGTTTGTAAAGTCAGCAAAAGGGTGTACTTTACCTAAAAGATACAGAAGCTATGTATGTAACTTCTTTATTTGTAATGAAATTATAAGCAAGATAGAAAAGAATGATGAATTTAAAAATTATATAAAAGAACGTGATAGTTACGTAAGATGGCTTGAGTGGGAGAATTATTCACTGGAAATGGTATTAAGGGAGAAAAGAATAAATCTAGTAAATAACTTTGACAAAGTAATAAATATTCTTAAAGGTATAGAACTTAGGGAATGTAAACTTAGAAATTTAGATTCAATAGTTGTTAATGAATAATTAAAAAATGAGTAAATCATACTGTTTTTTTGATCTTATTATAATTTGCTATAACATTTAAATAGCAAATTATAAAAGAAAGAGAAATACAATAAAAGTTGCTACAATTCTTGTAGCAACTTTTTTTATAGTTACAAATTTATTTTTGCAATATTTTGAAGTAATACAAAACACATGAAATTCAACTATAATACATAAGTTGATTAGATTGTATTAATATCAAAAAAACGGGATTGTTGACAAATAAAAGAAAAAAATATATGATGAAATTGATTATGAAAGATCAAAATAAAATGGAACAGAGGAGATGTAATGTTATGAAGAAACTTGTAAAAAGATTAAACAAATCTATGCAAAGCGTTGAAGCTTACTGCTCTTGCTCTTGTCAAAGATTAGGTTGTCGTTGTTCTGGTGGTTATGATGCAAGTGCAGGTATTACAGCATCAATGGAAGCAGTTAATCAATCAATAACAGCTCAAACTTCTTCAGGCTTAGCTGCAAATTAAGATTAATCTTAATAAAACATGGATAAACCTTCTTAGTGTAAGGAATTAGACTAAGAAGGTTTGTAATTTAAGGGGGAGATTATGATAAGTGACAAACCATTTATTCATCTTTTTCATATGATAGATAAATATTATATGTATGATGTAAATAGAAATTTAATATTAAAAATTAATAAGAATACATATAAATCTCTTGAAGAGATATTAAATAATAACATAGATCTAAATGATAGTAGATATAAAGCTAAATATGGATCAATTAATGAGATGAAAAAACAAGGATATTTATCGTGCAAAAGATTTGATGAAATTGTTCATCCGTTAGATCCAATGCTTCCATATATTCTAGATAGCAAACTGAACATGATCATTTTACAAGTTACCCAACAGTGTAATTTTAGATGTAAATATTGTGTATATTCTGATGGATATGAAAATAGAAAATATACAAATCAAGTTATGAGTATAGAAACTGCAAAAAGAGGAATTGATTTTTTACTTAAACATTCAGCCAATAGTGAATCAGTACATATTGCCTTTTATGGTGGGGAACCATTATTAAGATTTGATTTTATTAAAGAGTGTATAGAATATGCAAAGGAGCAGTTTGAAGGTAAAAAGTTATTATTTAATATGACTACTAATGGAAGTCTAATTGATGATACAGTTATAGAATATTTAGTAGAGAATAATATGGGGTTAGTAATAAGTTTAGATGGACCTAAAAATATTCATGATAAAAATAGAGTTTTTGCCGGAAACAAGTGTGGTACTTTTGACAAAGTAATAGAAACTTTAGAAATGATAAGAACAAAGTATCCAAGTTATTTTAAGGAAAAAGTATTCTTAAGTGCAGTTATTGATAGTCAATGTAATTTTGAAGATGTAAATAAGTTTTTTACGAATTGTGATACAGTTAAAGAGATGATTGCATTATCAGCCCTGATAAATGACACATATAGAACAAGTAAAGTTGGAATAAATAAAGATTTTATAACAAAGTATGGATATGAGACTTTCAAAATATATCTCAATAAGTTAAAAAGAATTGATGATAAGAGCATTTCTAATATATTTATGAAATATTCACAACAGAAAGATATGATGTTTAAAAGATTTTCAGAACCAGAAGATGGACTTTTGGATACAGGACATCCAGGCGGACCATGTATTCCAGGCGGTACTAGATTGTTTATGGATGTAAGTGGTAATCTATATCCATGTGAAAAGGTTAGCGAAGCTTCAGAAGTAGCAAAAATAGGACATGTAGATACAGGATTTAATATTGAAAAGGCAAGAAGCTTACTTAATATAGGTAAACTAACTCAAGAGAACTGCAAAAATTGTTGGGCATTTAGGTATTGTGAGTTGTGTGCAGCGGCGGCAGACTCTCTAACAAAGCTTTCACCAGAAAAGAAGCTTGTACGTTGTGAAAGCATAAGAAATGGTATAGAAGGTCTTATGAAAGATTACTGCACATTAAAGGAATTTGGTTACAATCCTCAGAATGATGTCGGAAATGAGATTCCAGTATATGAATGCATATAGAAAGGTGGACAGTGAATTATGAAAGAAAGGACAATAATATATCCTTATAATATCGACTTTTATCCTGTTTTAAGACATTTAAATAGTTTAAAATCACTTGATATAGCTGGTGTAGTGTCCCCTAAAGGTTGGGGGCTTACTGGAAAAGATGCTGGAAGTGTAGGTGGCGGAGAAAATATAGGTATTATGGTGGAAAGTAATTTTAGCAATATGCTTCAATCTTGTGACACTGTATTGTTTATAGAAAGTTATAATAACTTAGATTTTAATAGCTTTGTATATCCTAAGATGGTTGAAGCTATAAGTAAAGGAAAGAATATTATTTCTACATTAAAAATTGAAGATGATATTATTAATAAAATAGAAGAAAAATGTGAAGAAGAGGAGGTGTACTTTAAAAGTTATAATAATCTCAATGAAAATGTAAAGGATATATATATTTATAAAGAAGAAATAAAGGAAATAAGTACACCTATTATATTTGTTCTAGGATTATGTGATAGAACAAATAAATTTGAAATACAATTATCAATTCGGGAAGAATTTATTAGAAAAGGATATAAAGTCAGTCAAGTAGGATCTAAGAATTATTGTGAAATGTTTGGATTTCATTCATTCCCTAATTTTATGTATTCAAAGAAGTTTACTGAGTCTGAAAAGATAAAATTATTTAACGAATATATAAAGCAAATTGAAATAAATGAAAATCCAGATGTAATAGTTATAGGAATTCCTGGAGGAATATCTCCAATTAATAAATTTGTTACAAATAAGTTTGGTATATTTGCTTATGAGGTATCACAGGCAGTTACTCCGGATGTATCTATATTAAGCTTAATATATAACAGTTATTCTGATAAGGATATTGAGTTTATAAAAAATAGCGTTAAGTATAAGTTGGGATTTGAAATTGATTGTTTAAACATAGGAAATAATGCAATTGATTGGGCAAAGTTAGAGGAAACAAAGTTATTAAATTTCATAACAGTTGATTCTAATAGCGTTGATAAAAAGAAAACATTATTAAAATCTAGATACAATACTATTTATAATATATTAAACTTAAAAGATGCAAAAGAGCTTACAGAATATTTTATTAATATGCTTTCTGCAAGTGAAGATGTTCAGTATGTATAGGAGAGATAATATGATAACAGATTTAACACTAAAAGATAAGAAGCTTAAAAAAATTTTTTGTGATAGATTCAAGATTGAATCAAAGTTTTGGAATGAAGATAATGCTAAGGCACATCTATTATCAAGCACAATTGGACTTGCTCCGAGAGATTTAATATATTTATTATTTGATGTGGAAAAAGAATTTGATATAAAAATTGAGGATAAATATATTGTTAGTGGGGAATTTTGTAGTTTTAATAATATAAAAAATATAATTTTAGAGCAGTTAAATACTGAAGAAAATTAAAAATTAGATTTTGTGAAAGAGATTTATTAATGATTAGCAAAAAGTTAAAATTAGCTATAATTGATGATGGAATAAATATTAATAGATATAGTATAGGAGAACTTGAATATGATGTTGAAGTTACATACAACCTCAAGATAAGGAAAGTTAACTCCATTGATTCATTTGATTCATCTCATGGAACAACATGTGCTGCCATAATAAAAAAAATAGCGCCCAATGCAAATTTGAGTAGTGTAAAGATTATAAATAATGAAACTTATAAATCAACAGCAGCTCAACTTGTTAAGTCAATAGAATGGTGTGTTGATAAAAAAATAGATATTGTTAATCTAAGCTTAGGTACTATAGATTATAGGGATTTTGAACCTATAAGGGAAGTTGTTAATTATGCAACTAAAAATGGATTAATTATAGTTGCTGCAGGTAATAATAATGTTGGTTATACATGTCCAGCATCTTTATCTAATGTTATTGGAGTAAAATGTGATATAAATAGTAAAATTTCACTTGATGAATGTGAATATGCTTATGATTTATATTCTCCTGATGGTATAGAGATAAATGCTCACTCTATAGATGAAATTACTAATTATAAGGGGGAGGTAAAAAAAATATTAAAGTGCAATAGTTTTGCTACTCCTTTTATAACAGCAAGTGTTTATAATATTATGTGCAGGCAAATAAACAATAATATAGTTAATGTTAAAAGAGAATTAATGAAGAGAGCTGTAAATTTCGCTTTAGGAAGAGATAATTATTTTTTTTCTAAAAATATAGATTGGATTGATAAGGCTATACTGTTTTCTGCCAATAAAGAAGATGAAAATATTATATCTAGTTATTGCAATATTGTCGAAAAAGTGAACCTAAAAGGAATTGATATAAAAGATAAGCTAAGGAACTTAATAAGATATATAAAATATAACATTACTATGATGAAAGTGATTGATACAATAATAATATTAATGGAGCATTACAGTATAACAAAATTCCAAGAAGATATATTTAAATTAATAGCTTATCTTAATTGTTATGGAAAAAACCTAATTATCATTGATAATGGGGAAAATGAGTTAGAGTTAAGTAAACTTAAAAATACAATAGGAACAAAAATTTGGCATCAATCTTTATATAAAAACATTAAGCGTAAAATTAGTAACAATAAAAATAGTCCTTTGATAGTTATATATGATTTTGTAGGAAATTTATCAAGCATTGTAGCCATTGGATTGAAAAAATTATTTCAGGCAAATGGGTATTACTGCGTTGCTGGTACAAATGAAGTAAAAGGTATTATATATGGACTGGAATATGTACCGGTCGATAGATTAGGTATGATCACAAATAATATTTACAATGAAGATATATACATATATTGTGTTAATAATTTAAGATGCGAAGTTGATTTGCAGCCAGATGTAACAGTAATTATAGAAAGTGAAAAAAGCATTATTGAACTTGATGTTTCTATTGCATTAAATGAAAACATAATTTTTGTTAATGAAAATGTAGATTTAAATAAGTTATATAATGATATATTTAATTTATTCGAAGAATAATGAAGTTAAAAATCAATTGATGAGGTTTTTCACTAATTACAATTTTATAGTATATATTAGGAGAGTATAGGAGAACTTAGTCTGTATAAGATAGGTTCTCTTTTTGTTAGTCATTTTTATTAAGTTAATAAGAATCAAATGGGAATGGTTTTAGAGTATTTAATGAAATTAAATTAAGAAGATTAGAAAAAGTGACATATGATTAAAGAAATAACGAATTAATAATTATAAGTATAAATAATATGGGGAGTGATTGGAATGGGTGAGATATTAATTCAAATAAAAGAAATGTTAGAAGAGGATGAAAATGTAATCTTTCATAAAATACAAAATATATCCATTGATTATGGTAAAAATATTAATAGTAGTTAAATAAATGAAATTAAGGATGTAGACATATATATAAGTGATTTAGCCAATATATATATCTATGTTGAAGGGTCAGATTCTAGTTATTTTTTTAAGCAAGGTAAGGTAGTGAAAAGATTTAAGTATAAGGTTATTGGAGATAATGTTTTTATTGATATAAAAAATCAAAGATTTATACCTAAGAAGAAAATGTTTTTTGTTCCTTATGCTAAGGTAAATATAAATATTAAAATGGATTTAGAGGAATTTGAGAAACTTAATTCTGGACTTAAAGTTTTACTATTTAAGGGAGAAGATGAGGTTGAAGAAGATAGTAAAAAAGAAACAGATTTATTAGTAGGAAATAATCTATATAAGTTATATGGAAATAATAAAGAAGAATCAGCAGCGTTAAAGGGGGTAACCCTAAGGGTTCATGAAGGAGATTTTATATGTATTATGGGACCTTCAGGATCAGGTAAATCGACTCTTATAAATCTTTTATCTACAATAGATGAGCCCACAAGAGGCACTATAAAGTTTAATGGAAAGAATATATTATCTATGGGTGAACGTGAAATAGCAAAGTTTAGATACGAGAACTTAGGGTTTATATTTCAAAATTTTAACCTTATAGACAACCTTACTATAAAAGAAAATATTTCGATTCCAATGCTTTTGGCTTCTAACTCCATGGAAGAAATAGAGTATAAAGTAAATAGGATAGTTGAGAAATTAGACATTAGGGATTTGCTAAATAAATATCCTTATGAGTGTTCTGGTGGGGAAAATCAGAGGGTAGCATGTGCTAGAGCCTTGGTTACTAGTCCCAAGATAATCGTAGCAGATGAGCCTACTGGGAATTTAGATACTAAGAATTCTCATGAACTTTTAACTATGCTGCAAAGACTTAATAGAGAAGGTACAACAATATTGATGGTAACTCATGATAATATGATAGCAAGTTATTCACAAAAACTATTATTTATTAGAGATGGTAGAGTGGATAAGATACTCAAGAGAGAAGATTTATCACAAAAAGAATACTTTCATAAAATAATTGATATTACTTCTAAAGAATCGCAAAACTTAATTGATATTTTATAGGAGGAGTAGATATGGGAGTTTTAAGATATATAAAGATGACATTTATAGATGATATAAAAAAAAGCGTACTATATATTGCAGTAATGGTGTTCTCGATAATTATAATTTTTAATACATTCAATATAATTTTTAATGAACAAATAGTTGCATATAGAAGTAAGGAATACATGGACATGTCTAAGTTAGTGTTTATTATTTTAGCAGTATCTATTATGTTTATTGCATTTGCTAACTCATATTACTTAGAAGATAAGTTTAAAGAATATGCTGTTATTACTCTTTCAGGGAAGTCAGTTGGGGAAATTTGTATTATTGTAGTTATTAGAAACTTTATAGTTACTGCTATTTCTATAGTTATAGGGTGCTTGTTAGGAGCAATAACTAGCGTTTTTGTTTTAAATGGAATTTCTAAACTAGTAGGGGTAAATATTAATGGTAACTATATTTCAGTGGAAGCGTTAATATTAACAACCGTAATCATATTTACAGAACTGGAATCAGTGTTTCTTATCAACACTGGATCAATATATAAAAAGAGTATAAATGAATTAGTAAATAGAAAAAAGAGAGCATATATTCCAGACAATAGAAGGGTAAAAATTAATCCTATTATATATATAATAATTTATTTATTACCATTGGCAGTAGCAGTAATACCTACATCTCCAGAAGAAAGAATTAAAAATATAAGTTTTGCTATTATTATTGGGATTTTTGGAATTCAGGGCATTATAAGATATGTAATACCAGGGGTCATAAATAATTATAGGAATGGTAAAAAGATAGCAGATAAGTGCAAGCTAATAATCGCAAGCAATTTATTTTTCTCAATACAAAAGTCTATTGTTTTAACGTTATTTTTGGTGGTTTCAAGTGTTTTAACAATATCTACAGCAGGACAGTATAGGATGGGCACCGTAGTTAATACTATGTCACTTGCTTGCTATATTCTGATAATTGGTATTATGAGCATTACAGTAGTTTATAAGTTTCTAATTGAAGCAAAATCCAGGAAGGAAAATTTTGAGCAATTAAAATTACTTGGATATACAAAACGTGAGATAAAGAAAATAATACAAACAGAGGTAGTAGTGTATTATGCAATAATTATATTATTAGCGCTTTTATATATTTTAATAGTAGCGTTAGGCAGTGCTATGGCAGGTTTAATGAGTATTAAATTGGCAATAGTTGTGGTAATGGAATATATAATTATATTTTTGACAACTGCAATGGTATCGCTTGGTGAATATAAAAAAATTGCATTGCTTAATTAAAAATAATTATTAATTAGTATTTACTTTTTGGAGATAAGGAATATAATATAGTTATAAAGATTGTTAAAAGATAAACAATGAGAAGTGGAAGTATTTCTCAGTATGGAGGTATTAGTATGAAAATAATAATAGTTGGATGTACACATGCAGGAACTGCAACTGTAGTTAACTTGAAAGAACTTTATCCAGAGAGTGAAATTACCATATATGAAAAGAATGATAATATATCATTTTTATCCTGTGGAATTGCATTAAATGTAGGAAGGGTAGTTAAAGATACTAAGAGTCTTTTTTATAATTCACCTGAAAGCCTTGCAAAATTAGGTGTTATTACAAATATGAAACATGAAGTTCTAGATATTAATTTTGATGATAAGAAGATAAGTGTAAAAAATTTAGTTACAAATAAGGTTTTTGAAGATAGCTATGATAAACTTGTTCTTACTTTAGGATCTTGGCCAATAGTGCCTAAATTTGAAGGTGGGGATTTAGAAAACATAGTATTATGTAAAAATCATGATCATGCTATAAATATAATAGAGAAGTCTGATAATGCTAAAAATGTAGTGGTGATAGGCGCTGGATATATTGGCGTTGAACTAGTAGAAGCATTTGAATCTCAAGGTAAAAAAGTAACTTTAATTGATGCAGAAAATAGGATAATGGCTAAATATTTAGATAAGGAATTTACAGATGTAGCAGAAAATGAATTTAGAGGTAGGGGAGTGAACCTAGTTTTAGGAGAGAAAGTTCAAAAATTTAAAGGTGAAGATGGTAAGGTAACAGAAGTTGTAACTGAAAAAGGTTCTTATAAAGGTGATTTAGTAGTTCTATGTATTGGGTTTGCTCCAAATACTAAACTTGTAAAAGATAAGTTAGAAACATTACCTAATGGAGCTATAATAATAGATGAATATATGAGGACAAGTAGGGAAGATGTATATGCCGCTGGAGATTGTTGTGTTGTTAAGTTTAATCCAGCAAAAGATACAAGGTATATTCCATTAGCCACAAATGCAGTTAGAATGGGAACTTTGGTTGCTATGAATATTAGTAAACCAACAATTAGATATATGGGGACTCAAGGGACATCAGGTATTAAAATATACGATCAGTGTATTGCATCTACAGGAATGACTGAAGAAGTTGCAAAGAGTACAACATCTATAAGTGTAGGAAGTGTAATTGTCACAGAAAATTATAGACCAGAGTTTATGCCTACCCATGAATCAGCGACAATAAAACTTGTTTTTGATAAAGATACTAAAAGGATAATTGGAGGACAAATAATTTCAAAAGTAGATTTAACTCAAAGTATGAATACTATATCGGTAGTTATCCAAAATGAAATGACTTTAGAGGAATTGGCAATGACAGATTTCTTTTTCCAACCACAGTTTAATAAGCCATGGAATATATTAAATACAGTAGCTTTAAAAGCAATTTAGTTTGTTCATATATAAAAACATTAATAAAAAGCCTTCCTTTTAGGGAGGTTTTATTAATATGTATGGAGTATCTTGAGAAATTAATTTGTCCTAAGATTTAGAATGGTGGTATAATTATATAATTTAGGGGGGATATGGATGGTAATTGATTTTACGGTGCCAGATAGAGTGATAAAGGAACCAACTACATTGTTTCAGAATATTTGTGAAAATAATAGTTTCCCAGCAATATACAAAGGTTTACGGGATATTAATTTTCCAATAGCATGTATAGGTAGAGATAGTTATGTTTGGGGTGCAAAGCTCCATACTGGAATAGAGTTTACTATTTCAAAAGGTTATGCAATTCATAATTTACAAATAGGGAATTTTGTTTCAATAGCTCCTTATGGAGAGTATAATATTGCAATGAATCATAATTATTTAAATTTAGCTATGGGAGTGTCAAATTTATTTGAAAAAGATGATGAAATTAAATCAGAATTTAAGATGAAAGGTCAAATATTAATACAAAATGATGTTTGGATAGGGCAGAGTGTGAGTGTAATGCATGGAGTGACAATACATAATGGTGCGGTAGTCGCTGCCAATTCACATGTTGTTAAAGATGTTCCACCTTATGCTATAGTAGGTGGAAATCCTGCTAAAATAATAAAGTATAGATTTAGTAAGGACATAATAGATAAACTTCTTACTATTCAATGGTGGAATTGGAATAGTGAAAAGATACAAAAGAATAGTGAATATTTTTATAATGAAGATATAAATAAGTTTTGTGATAGATTTTATGATGAAGCATTAGAAGAAAAGAAAAAAGTAAAGGAATTGAATATTGATAAATTGAAATATACATATTTATTTTTCCCTGACTTTATAGAACAATTTTATGTTTGGGAAAGAGTAATACAACAATTTGCAGATACCTTTAAAGAAAATGATGATTGTTTATTGATATTATATATAGAAGAAGAATTTGCAAACACCAATAGTGAACTTGTCAATACATTTAATTTATATATTGATAAAGTGTTATTGAATAATTGTGCTAAGTGTAGCATTACTATATGTATAGATACAAAAGAAAATGAAAGAGCAATATTTAAAAGCACAGATTACTTTATTACAACTAGAAGCAAAGATACTATACTTCATTCATGTTATGCAGATGAAAACAATGTAGAAATACTGTCAGGTGTGGATGAAATAATATTTTAATTTTAAATAAAAGAATATAATTATAAATGTTATCTAAGTTAAAAATGAGATAACATTTTTTTTGGAAAAAGTACATTGACAATTAGGATTTTAGAATATATAATTAAGCCAATGAATATATTTGACACAATTTAATTTTGTGAAATATTAATGAAGTGGAAAGCATGGATAATTATAAATATATAAAATATAGATAATAAATTATGTTTTCCATTATATGTAGCGTCAAGAGAAGTCTTTAAAGATACTGTTGAAAAAGTTATGCTAGGATAAGTAATTTTTTTTAGTCATATGAATTGAATAAAATTAAATTTATAAAAATAGAATTTAAGCAATCTTTAGTAAAAGAAAGGAGATAATTAATTATGAATTTTTATGATTTTTCAGCTAAAAAGATGAATGGACAAGAGGTGAAGATGGAGGAATACAAAAACAAAGTTGTTCTTGTTGTTAATACAGCAAGTAAGTGCGGATTGACACCTCAATTTGAAGAATTGGAGATGTTATATAAGGATTATAGAGAGCAAGGTCTTGAAATATTAGGATTTCCATGTAATCAGTTTGCTAAACAAGATTCAGGAAGCAATGATGAGATAAATCAATTTTGTAAATTAAATTATGGAGTAACTTTTACAATGTTTGAAAAAATAAAAGTTAATGGGGAAGATGCACATCCTTTATATAAATATTTAAAAGAACAAGAAAAAGGTTTTTTAAGTAAGGAAATTAAATGGAATTTCACTAAGTTTTTAATAGATCAAGATGGAAATGTTGTTAAAAGGTATGCCCCAACAGTAAAACCATTAAAGATTAAAAGTGATATAGAAAATCTATTGAAGAAATAAATTTAATAGGTTAAGGAGAAAATAATATGAATGAAAGATATGATATTGCAATAATAGGTACTGGAGTGGCAGGATTATCTGCAGCACTAAATGCAAAGATAAGAAATAAAAAGTTTATCATTTTTGGAGGAGAAGAGGTTAGTAACAAATTAGTGAAAGCTCATAAGATTAATAATTACTTAGGATTATACGGAAAAAGCGGAACAGAACTTAAAAATGAATTTATGAGTCATTTACAATCTATGGATATACAAATTACTAAGGAAAAGATAAATAATGTATATCCAATGGGAGATTATTATGCATTAATGGCAAATGATAAGATGTATGAAGCAACTTCAATAATATTAGCTACAGGAGTTAACTTTGGAAAGCCATTCAAAGGTGAAGATGAACTATTGGGAAAAGGTGTAGGATATTGTGCTACTTGTGATGCTCCATTATATAAGAATAAAGTTGTTACAATAATTGCATATAATAAGCATGAAGAAGATGAAGCTAACTTTATATCAACTATAGCTTCAAAAGTATATTATATTCCTATGTATAAGGAAGAAGTAGAGGTAGATTCTTCAATAGAGATTGTAAATGATCTTCCTATAGAAATTTTAGGAGATAAAGTAGTTGAAAAATTAATTCTTAAAAATAGAGAAATAATAACTGATGGAATTTTTATATTAAGAGAGAGCATTTCACCAGAACAATTAGTCCCAGGACTAAGAATTGAAGATAGACATGTAGAAGTTGATAGATTAATGAAAACTAATCTGAAAGGGTGTTTTGCAGCAGGAGATATAGTAGGGACACCATATCAATATATTAAGGCTGCAGGAGAAGGAAATATAGCTGCATTGTCAGCCGTTGCATATATAGATGAATTAAGAAGGAAAAAAAATTAGGAGGAAGAATAAATGGCAAAGGTAATAGGTTCAGTAGATTTTGAAAATGAAGTAAAAGATGGAGTTGTGGTAGTGGATTTTTTTGCACAGTGGTGTGCACCGTGTAAGATGTTAGCTCCAATTTTTCAGGAATTAGGAGCGGAGTTAGAAGAAAAAGCTAACTTTATAAAGGTTGATGTAGATCAAAGCCCTGATATTGCAAGTAAGTATAGTATAACCAATATACCAGCGATGCTAATTTTTAAAGATGGAGAAAAAGTAGATTCAATGGTTGGTTTTTCGCCAAAGGAAATAATTAAGGAAAAAGTAGAACAATATATATAAAAGGAGAGATTATTATGATATATGATTTTAAAGTTAAAAATGTAGAAGGTAAAAAAATTTCAATGGAGCAATATAAAGGGAAGGTATTGTTAATAGTTAATACAGCTACAGGATGTGGCTTTACACCACAGTATGAAGGACTTCAAAAACTTTATGACCAATATAAGAATGATGGCTTTGAGATATTAGATTTTCCATGTAATCAATTCTTTGAGCAAGCACCGGGAAGTGATTCAGATATTGTAAATTTTTGTCAATTAAATTATGGAACAACTTTTGAAACATTCTCCAAAATAGATGTGAATGGGGAGAATGCAGATGAATTATACAAGTTTTTAAAGAAGGAAGCTCCTAAGGCTGTTGAAGATGCAGCATCAGAAGGATTATATAGCAAGTTATCGGAAATGGGTTTTAGCACAACAGGGGAAGATATTAAATGGAATTTCACAAAATTCCTTGTAGACAAAGAAGGAAGTGTTGTTGCTAGGTTTGCACCAACATATGAACCTGAAAAGATTGAAGAACAAATTAAAGAGCTGCTTAATAAGCAATTATAAATAGGAATAACCATTGATATTCTAGTACTGGTTCTGCTTTTTGCATGGAGAAATGGTATAATATTAGATTTCATGGTGATACTATAACATTGATAATGGAATTTTATTATGTATATAGAAAATGAAAATATTTCAACTTCAAAATGCATATAATAGTTCGAAAATACTTAAATAAAGGAGTGAACAAGATGGAAGATAATGATATGATATGCAATTGTATGGGGCTTACTGTACGAGATATAAAAGATGCTATTGATAATGGGGCTAAATCTTTTGATGATGTACAAGAAGCTACACAGGTTGCTACTGGATGTGGAGCTTGCGAAGAGAGTGTTAGAGAATTAGTAGATGAGTTATTAGCAGAGAAATAGAAGGATAAAAATATTTATTTTTTTATACTGCTATTTTAAAAGAAATTATTATTAAAGAATAGAAAAGATTTCACATATAAATAAAAAAATCTGTAATACTATTTGTATCACAGATTTTTTTATTATTCACCTAAATAGGCATTCTTTATACTATCATCATTTAGAAGTATCTTAGCATCCCCAGATTGAACTATCTTCCCTGTTTCAAGAACATAAGCTCTGTCAGCGATAGCAAGAGCCATGTTAGCATTTTGTTCAACTAAGAGAATAGTTGTACCAGATTTATTGATTTCAACGATGGTATCAAATATATCTTTAACAACAAGTGGTGCAAGGCCCATCGATGGTTCATCAAGTATAAGCATTTCTGGTCTATTCATTAAAGCCCTACCTATAGCCAGCATCTGTTGTTCGCCACCAGACAATGTACCAGCGTGTTGCTTTTCTCTTTCTTTTAATCTTGGAAATTTAGCAAAAACCATTTCCATATCTTTTTTTATTTCAGTTTTATCTTTTCTTAGATAAGCACCTAATTCTAAGTTTTCCATAACAGTTAGGGTTGGAAATACTCTCCTTCCTTCAGGAACATGAGATAGTCCTAAAGACACTATTTTATTAGCAGGTATCTTATTTAAGTGGGATCCTTTAAATGTAACAGTACCTGATTTTATAGGTTCTAAACCAGAGATAGCTCTAAGGGTAGAAGTTTTTCCGGCTCCATTAGCTCCTATTAATGTCACTATTTCTCCTTGTCTTACCTCAAGAGAAATATCTTTTAATGCGTGTATTACGCCATAATATAGATTAATGTTATCTATCTTTAGCACTTTTATACCCCCTCTCCAAGGTAAGCTTCAATTACCTTTGGATTGTTTTTAATTTCATTAGGAGTACCTTCTGCAATCTTTTTTCCATAGTCAAGAACTGCTATCTTATCGCAAATTCCCATAACGAGTTTCATATCATGCTCAATTAAGAGAACTGATATATGAAATTCGTCCTTAATCCAATTGATAAGGTTCATAAGTTCCATAGTTTCTTGTGGATTCATCCCAGCAGCAGGCTCATCTAATAATAATAATGAAGGTTTTGCTGCTAAAGCTCTTACTATTTCAAGTTTTCTTTGTTCTCCATAAGGAAGATTACTAGCTAAATCATTCATTTTTGCATGAAGAGAAAAGACTTTTAATAATTTAATGCTTTTGTTAGTAATTTCAGCTTCTTCTTTTCTGAACTTTGGTGTTCTAAAAATAGAATCAAAAAGAGAATAATTAACTCTATAATTAAAACTAACTTTTACATTATCAAGAACAGTAAGATTAGAAAATAAACGTATATTTTGAAAGGTTCTAGCTATTTTCTTTTTTGTAATGTTATAAGGTTTAAGACCTTGTATTTTTTCTCCCAAATAAGCTATAGTACCTTCGGTAGGAGTGTAAACTCCAGTTAGCATGTTAAAGACTGTGGTTTTTCCAGCTCCATTAGGACCAATAAGTCCAACAATTTCTTTAGCTTTTATATTTAGGTTGAAGTCAGATACTGCTTTTAATCCACCAAATTCAATAGATAAATGTTCAACATTTAGCATTTACTTAATCCCCCTTTCATTTTTTGACTTTGAATTATTCATAGGAAAAGCTCTCTTGAATATTTTAAGTGAAAGTTCCTTATTACCTAATAATCCTTGAGGTCTAAATATCATAAGAATAATAAGAGATAAAGGATATATTAACATTCTGAAGTCTCCAAGACTTCTCAAAAGCTCTGGCAAGAAAGTTAGCATAACAGTAGCAATAACAGAACCAGATAGGGAACCCATACCACCAAAAACAACAAAAGTTAAATAATTTATTGATTGATTAAAGTCAAACGATACTGGTTGGATATATCCCATGTAATGTGAATAGAGTCCACCAGCCATACCAGCAAAAAAAGCTCCTACTATAAATGCAATCATTTTATATTTAAATGCATTTATTCCCATTGATTCAGCAGCAATTTCATTTTCACGAACAGATAACATTGCTCTACCTTGCGATGAATGAATTATATTATATATAACTATGATCGCTATTACCATGAACAAGAATGCCAAAGTAAAAGTTGTTTTCTTTGGAATGCCAGTAAGACCACGGGCACCTCCGATTGCGTCAATATTCATAATAATTATTCTAATAATTTCACCAAAAGCTAAAGTTGTTATTGCGAAATAATCTCCTGTAAGCCTTAGGGTAGGATATCCTATTAATGCTGCAAATATACAGGCAATTATTGCACCAATAATTATTGAAAGAATAAATGGAATACCTGCTTTTTGTGTTATTATTGCTGATACATATGCCCCAATTGACATGAATCCAGCATGACCTAAACTTAATTGCCCTGTAAATCCAACTATTAGATTTAGAGAAACAGCTAAAACGATATTTATTAAGGATAGGGTAATAATACCTGTGTAGTAAGAATTTATGACACCTGTACTGATTAATCCCAATAAAATTCCATATGTAATCAGTGTGCCTACTATAATGATAGCTGCTTTTTTATTAATAAAATTTTTCATATTAGCACCTACACTTTCTCATTGGTCTTTTTCCCTAATAGACCAGAAGGCTTAATTAAAAGTATTATAATTAAAATTCCAAATACTATTGCATCTGAAAAGTTAGTAGATATATAAGCTTTTGAAAAAGTTTCAAGTACTCCAATAGCAATTCCACCAACAAGAGCTCCAGGAATACTTCCAATGCCCCCAAGCACTGCTGCAACAAATGATTTGAGCCCGGGCATAACTCCCATATAAGGAGTAATACTTGGGTAAGATATTGCAACTAGAACTCCAGCTATACCAGCTAGGGCTGAACCTATAGCAAAGGTCAGTGAAATAGTATTGTTAACATTTATACCCATAAGAGAGGCAGCTTCCATGTCTTGAGAAGATGCTCTCATAGCTTTTCCAATCTTAGTCTTATAAACAATAAATTGAAGTAGAATAACAAGAGCTGCAGAAACTACAAACATCAAGATTGTTTTCCACTCAATTTGAATAGGACCTATATTTAATGTTCCTGCATTAATTAAGTCTGGAAATGGTTTAGGATTAGAACCAACCAAAATTCTCATAGCATTTTGTAGAAATAAAGATACTCCAATTGCAGTAATAAGCAAAGTTATTCTTGGAGAATTTCTTAACGGCGTATATGCAATTTTTTCTATTATAATGCCTGCTAGTCCAGAAGCAATCATAGCTATAAGTAATGTTGGGATTAATGGTAATCCTAAAGTTGAGGCAGAATAGAAGCCCGCGAAGGCTCCTATCATATATATTTCGCCATGAGCAAAGTTTATAAGTTGTATGATACCATATACCATTGTATAACCTAATGCTAATAAGGCATATACACTACCTAAAGCTAAACCATTAATGAGTTGTTGTAAAAATTCCATAGTATATTTCTCCTTATTAAATATTAAGAATTAACTTTATCAGCTAATACCTTTTTACCTCCATCAACTTTAATGATAGTGGCACTTTTAACAGCATTTCTTTCACTATTAAATTTAATGTTACCTGTAACACTATCTAATTCCATGCTAGCTAAAGCATCTCTAATAGCAGCACCATCTGTTTTACCAGCTTTCTCAATAGCCTTAACTAAAAGTTTTGAAGTATCATAACTAAGAGCTGCGAAAGAATCAGGTTCTTTATTATATTCTTTTTTGTAAGAATCAACAAAGGATTTTACTTCAGAAGATTCATCATTAGAATAATAGTGATTAATATATAAAGCACCATTTACCGCATCTTGTCCAATTTTAGTTAATTCTTCTGATTCCCAACCATCACCACCAAGGAATTGAGATTGTATTCCCATACCTCTAGCTTGTTTAGCTATAAGACCAACAACGTTGTAGTAATCAGGTAATACGATTATGTCAGGATTTAAATTTTTAATTTTTGTTAATTGAGCTTTGAAATCAGTATCTTTATCGTTGTAAGTGAGAAATTCACCAACTGTTCCGCCAGCTCCTTCAAACTTATCTTTAAATGTATCAGCTATCCCTTTGGAATAATCTGAACCAGCATTATATAGCACAGCAGCAGTTTTGGATTTTAATTTTTCTGTTGAGTATTTTGCTAAAACTTCTCCTTGGAATGAATCTATGAAACATCCTCTAAACATATATTCACCACCAACTTTTGTTATTGTTGGTTCAGTACCTGTTGGGGTAATCATTGGAATTTGCCTTGAAGTTGCATTTGGAGCTACTGCAAGAGTTGCACCAGAAGTTACAGGTCCTAAGATTGCAGAAACTTTTTCATCATCAACTAACTTATTGAAGGCTTGCATCGCTGAATTAGGGTCTGCTTGATCATCTTCAAATATAAATTTAATTTTTTTGCCATTAATCCCCCCGGCATCATTAACCTCTTTCTCTAATAGTTGAGCTCCCTCTTGTACTGATACACCATATGTTGAAGCTGAACCAGATAATGGTCCAATAGCACCGATTTTAATTACATCTCCATTAGCACCAGTATTATTTCCGCAGCTAACAAGAGCCGTCATTGTTATAACAGAAGCTAAAACTCCTGAAAGTAAAGTTTTTTTCATAAATATTTCCTCCCCTTTATCGCAATATATAAATGATAAAATAACAAATAAAATGAATAAGATTTAATAAATTGTCACAAAAAATATATTTATATTATTGATATAATACCATAATGGACAAAGAACTACAATAAAGATATTTAATATTTTGATGAAAAAATAATAAAAAAATCATGAAAACAATACCAACATTAAAAAATAAATCTGGACATAGAGAAGTTTTATATAATGAAGAAAGGCATATGAAAGTTTAAACAATAAACGTAATTTTTTATTACGTTTAAAGCAAAGGCAAAAAATTAAACGTTAACTATATTTAAGTACCAGTCTTAAAATGTTGAAAAAAATCGAAAAATTAAATATAATTAATATAAGAATACTTAATAATTAGGTTATTTATAAAAAGTTAAAATGCCTTATTGCATGAATAACATTAAGTGGCTAAAATATTTGGTATAACATTAAAAAGGGGTAGAGGAAGTTATGGAAAATGTAAAAGTTTTAATTGTCGATGATTCACCGTTTCAATTAGCGTTATTAAGAGAGTCTCTTACTGAAAGTGGATTTAATGTTGTTGGAGAGGCGCAATCTTTAGAAGAAGTTATTGAACAAGTTAATAAAGTAAAACCTGATTTAGTAACTATGGATATGACTATTCCAGGAACTGATGGATTTGAATGCACAAGAGAAATTCATAAAATTGATAGCAATATTAAAGTTATAATTGTTAGTTCAATGATGGATGAGGAGTTAATTAAAAAAGCTAAAAGAACATCTGTATCTGGATATATTCAAAAACCTTTTGATTCTGAAGAGTTAGCCTTATTAATTAATAGAATTATGGCTAATGAAGAATTATACTTGGAACTAGAAGGAATTTATTCATCTGTGTTTAAGGAGGCTATATTAGATTTATTTAATAAACTTACTAAGACAGTTCCAGAATTTACAGATGAGAGCAACGTTGATTTGGGTATACATAGTGAAGGTATATCAATAGTAATGGGAATTATAGGAAAATACGCAGGGAGACTAATTTTCGATATGTCATTTGAAACAGCAGGGAAGTTGGCAACTGTATTATTAAAAAGAGAACCTAAAAATAATGAAGAATTGCTTAATGTCATGTCAGAAATAGCTAATATGTTTGCAGGTAATGCATGTTCAATGATAAATAAAAAGAATAAATTATTTGGACTAAGAGTTGCACCACCAACTACATTTCATGGAGAATCAATAAATATTTCAAAGGCTGATTTAGAAAATACTTATTCAGCGCATATTAAATCTCAATTTGGAGATTTATCAATAAATATAGGATTTAAAAGAGGTGAGGGAGAATGGATGTCAATCATTTAAATTCCATTTTAGATGCATTTAATAATGTAATGCCTCAACTTGGTTTTAAAAGTGTTGAAAAAAAAGGAGTTTCTTTAAGAGAAAAATATATAGAAAGTCCAGGGGTAGTTATTATTATTGGGCTTATTGGAGATGTTAAAGGTAACATAATTTATGGAATGAGCGTAGAGGATGCAAAAAAGATTGCATCAACAATGATGATGGGGATGCCAGTAGAGAATTTTGATGAGTTGGCTCAAAGTGCTATTTCAGAACTTATAAATATGTTGACAGCTAATGCTACAACAAATTTCTCTCAATATAATATAATTATTGACATATCTACACCAACACTTATTCAAGGAGAATTTACAGCCAATGCTACATGCGATAAGGTTATATGTGTTAAAATGGGTGTGGATGATGTGGTTATTGATGTAAATATTTCAATTGAAAGCGGTAAAATTTAAACAAAGAGCCTTTCTGATAGGGTTAAAAATAAATTACAAAAAGGAGTCGAAATCAAAAATGATTTCAACTCCTTTTTTATAAGGAAAATAATTTTAATATTTAGGAGGTTGAATAAAAGAAATAATATGCTATACTGTATTATATACAGTATAGCATTCTGTTTGGGAAAGGAGATGAAATAGATGGGAGAAAAAGATGCAGCAAAGCAAAGGCTAGTCGATGTAACTATTAAAATGATCTGTGAAGGAAAAAAACCAAGTGAGATTACTGTAGCAGATATAACTAAAAAGGCTGAGGTTGGCAATGGAATGGTAAATTATCATTTCCAAAGCAAGGATAATTTAATTCGAGTAGCTGTAAAGAAAGTTATGAGTTGTGCAAGAAAATTATTAGCAGAGAAAATGAAAGCAAAAGAAAATCTTCCTGCTCATGAAAGGTTGGTTTTAATATTAAAAGAATGTATGGATTTTATTGCGAAAAATTCAGAAGTGGCCAAAATTGCAATATTAGATAACCTTGAAAATAATGAAGGAGAATCCCACTTATTAAGTAATGAAGAGTTATATCAAAATTGTCTTAAGGAACTTTATGAAGAAGATACCTATAAACGTTCAGTAAAAAATTATTTGATGGCAAGCTATTTGAATTATATTTTTCTAAAAGCAGAGAGCATAGAGAAAGAAATTGGATTTAATTTTTACAATAAAGATCAAAGAGACAAGGCAATTGACAATTTAGTAAGTGATTTAATAATTAATGATAAGTACGATTGTAAGTAATTAGGGAGAGTGTTAAATATGATGAATGTTAATAATGAAAAATGTATTGGATGTGGACTTTGTGTTAAGGATTGTTTTCCTAGAGATATTGAAATAATTGATGGCAAGGCCAATATTAAAAACGAAGCTTGCTTTAAATGTGGGCACTGCATAGCTATATGTCCAAAAGGTGCGGTATCAACAGACGAATATAATATGGAAGAGGTAAAGGAATATAATCTAGAAGAATTTGATATAGATGCAGAAAGACTGCTAAACTTTATAAAATTCAGAAGAACTGTAAGACAGTTTAAAAATAAAGATGTGGAAGATGAAAAGATTTCTAAGATAATTGAAGCAGGAAGATTCACGCAAACAGGAACAAATGCTCAAGATGTTTCTTATATAGTTGTAAAAGAGAAATTAAATGAATTAAAAGAATTGGCTTTTGAAAGCCTTAATGAACTAGGAACCCATATGCTGGATAATTTAACACCGGAAACTATGAAATTTAAAAGATATGCAGAACTTTGGCAAGTGATGTATAAGGAATATAAGGAAGATCCAATTAAAGGAGATAAACTATTCTTTAATGCTCCGGCAATAATAATAGTTACTGGATCAACAGTTAATGCATCTCTTGCATCATCCAATATGGAGCTTATGACTGATGCACAAGGCCTTGGAACATTCTTTAGTGGATTTTTTGCAATGGCTGCAAAAAACAGTAAAAAGATTGCAGATTTACTAGAGTTAAAGGAAGAAATAGTAACTTGTATGGTTATAGGATATCCAAATGTAACATATCAAAGGACAGTACCTAGGAAAGATGCGAATATATTGTGGAAGTAAAAAAGCATAAAACAATACTTATATAAAAGTTATACTATTAGTGATTATATAAGGAAAGAAAATACGAAGAAGTAGAATTCAATAATATAGTTAGCAGACGAAATATAAAAAAAATTAAAAGACAAAAAGCGACAAAGAAATATTTATTAATAATAGTTTTGTTTCCGCAGAAGTTGAATTGTATTAGAAATGAATAGTGAAAATATAAAATAACCACTGATAAATTTTGAATTGAATTAGAGGTTTTTTGCGAACTTTTCAATAAATCCTTATAGAAACTATAATTATACTTGATTTGAGAAAAAAAGTGAGGTAAAGTTAAGGAGGAATAATAAGTTGATTTATTATTATTTGTTGAAGTTTTCGTGGGAAACAACTATGGAATTTAAGTGGGAATTTTGGTTTGTGAAAAATATTAAAAGCTAAGTTATTTAACTTAGCTTTTAATATTTGTATAATATAAGTAAAAATATTTATTTCCGAGGAAATGCTTAGATAGAGGTGTATGTATGTTAAAAAATGATTATATGAAAGAAATTGAAACAACCCTTAAAAACATAAAAGAAGAGGTTGACAAAAGTATATTAAATGGGGAAACAGATACAGCATTTAATATGATAAATAAAGAAGTGAAAGCTTTAGTGGGATTAGAAGTAGATACAATTAATACCCTAGCATTTTCTGATGTTATTGAGCTAGTGAGAAAAGAGAATCAGTATAATTCAGAAAGATATATAGCTTTTGGAGAGTTACTTTATTTTCAAGGATACCTGTATAATGCTTTAAGTGATGATAGTAGAAAGATAGATTATTATCAAAAATCTTTGGAGAGTTTTTACTGTGCATATATAGAAGAAGAGTATATAGAAAAGAAATATTTAGATGATATTATGAATATAGTTGAAGATTTATCCCAATATGAACTTAGTGTTGAGGATAATGCTAGAATATTTAGATTCTATGAAGTTAGTAATCAGCTAGATAAGGCAGAAGATGTTTTGTTTCATATGATAAAAGATAGTGATAAAGATAAGAACGTTATTTCTAGAGGAATAGAATTCTATAATAGATTGAAGAAGATGGATGAACATGTGTTAGAAGAAGGAAATTTACCTTTAGATGAAGTTATGGATGGGCTAGAAAATTTAAAATCTATGACAGAATAAAAGAAGGATTTCAAAATAAAAAATAAAGTTTACCCTTTGTTAAGGATAATAAAAAAGAGTAGACCTTTTATGAGTCTACTCTTTTAGGGTGGATTTTATCTTTACTTTGAAATCCTTCTTTTTTTATTTCAACTCATCTAAAACTATTTTCTCAACTTTGTTAGGCAAGTCATTTATTTCTTCCTTAGAAAGAGAAGTTACATCAATTGATGGATGAATTTTAACAGTGATTGAAGAAGCTTTAAT
Organism: Clostridium cibarium; assembly: GCF_014836335.1. Classification (GTDB taxonomy): domain Bacteria; phylum Bacillota; class Clostridia; order Clostridiales; family Clostridiaceae; genus Clostridium; species Clostridium cibarium. Next base: position 39,138 of record NZ_JACSRA010000025.1, on the reverse strand, counting down.
CTTACTATTATTTGCTTCTAAAACTTTGTAAGTACCATCTATAGTAATTGGGACTATTGGAACTTTTGATTTAAGAGCAAGTTTAAAACTTCCTCCTTTAAAATCACTAGGTTGTCCTCCTTTACTTCTCGTACCTTCAGGAAAAATGACCATAGAATATCCGCTCTTTAGGATATTAATTCCATCAACTATTGCTTCAGCTGATTTACGCATATTATCTCTATCCATAAAGATACATTGCATATATCTCATCCACATGCTTATACCGGGCCATTTAGCAAGTTCCTTCTTAGCTATGAATCCTTTTGGAATATTTATTGAGCTCATTAATAGAGGAATGTCAAAGTAACTTTGGTGATTTGATATAAACAATACCGTTTGGTTTTTTGGAATATTTTCAAGTCCTGTAACAGTAACTTTACATCCACTAAGCTTCATTACAAATTTAGCCCATTTATGAGTGATTCTATGAATAAGTAAAATTCTTTCTTCAGTTCTACCTTTACGTTCCAAATAATTAATTTTAATAGTATTTATAAAAACAACAACTAAACTTATTACTACACTTGGGTAGAATAATAATGATCTTAACATAGTTTTTATCCTTTCTAAATTAAATAGATTAATATAGAATAGTATATTACAAGATAGGAAAGAATTAAAGTAGAAAGAGTTTAGTTATTAAAAACTTAACGATTTGTTAATTTAGAAGTTTTTTATAATATATATGATATAATTGGTTTGCTGCAAATAAGAATTTATGTATTGAGCATAAAGATTTATATTTAATAAGTTAATTAAAAAAAGGAAATTTTAATAATTTATATTAAATATTTAAGAGTATTTTAAGATTAATAAATTAGAATGAATTGTAGGGATATAATAATTAACTTTTAAGAGGAGAGTCTATGGAGTGTAATAATTTGGAAAGTAAGGATGTAGATTGTAATAATTATGATAAGAGCAAATTGATTGGTTTAACAGATACAGAAGTACAGGTAAGAATTAAGAATGGACAGGTAAATACATTGCCAACAGCTCCATCAAGAACAATTTGGCAGATGATAAGAGCGAACTTTTTTAATATTTTCAATGCTCTTAATATTGTACTGGCTGGTATTGTAATAATAGCAGGATCCCCTAAAAACGCAATATTTGCAGCTGTTATTTTAGTTAACAGCATCATTGGGGTGGGGCAAGAACTTAATGCTAAGAAAACACTTGAAAAGTTATCAGTTTTAAGTATGGCTTATGCCAAGGTATTGAGAAATGGTAAGGAAAAAGAAGTATCTATTGAAGATTTGGTTATAGATGATGTAGTTTGTCTATCTAGTGGAGATCAAGTATTGGCAGACTGTGAATTAATTCAAAGTGATGAACTAGAAGTTGATGAATCTATGTTAACTGGTGAGGCTGATCCTGTATATAAAAAATCTGGAGATGAGATATTATCTGGAAGTTTTATAGTTGCTGGAGAAGGTTATGCAAAAATAACTAAAGTAGGTGGAAAAACCTATTCATCAAAGTTAGCAGATGAAGCTAGAAAATTTAAAATAATAAATTCAGAGCTTCAAACATCAATAAGTAAGATAATTAAATTGTTGTTGGCGTTAATAGTTCCACTAGGTATTATTTTAACGACAACACAAATATTTTTTTCTAAAGCAGGATGGAGAGAAGCGCTTATAGGAGTAGTATCTGGTATTGTTGGAATGATACCAGAAGGTTTAGTATTATTAACTAGTGCAACTTTTATAGTTTCAGTAGTAAGGCTTGCAAAATATGATGCATTAGTACAGCAACTATCAGCAACAGAAGTACTAGCTAGAGTAGATGTTCTTTGCGTAGATAAAACTGGGACAATAACAGAAGGAAAGTTAAAACTAGTTGATATTAAAGTTATAGGTAAAATGAAAAAAGAAGTGGTAGACGAAGTATTAGCTGCATTAGTGCATAATCTTCCAAGTAAGAATCCTACTCAAAAGGCCATACTAGAATATTATGATTATGATTCTAATATTGAAATATTAGAAAAGGTACCATTTTCATCTAGAAGGAAGTGGGGAGGAATAATTTTAAAAGGATATGGAACATGGGTGTTAGGTGCACCAGAAATTTTGTTAGGTGATAAGTATGATAACTTTAGTGAACAAGTGGAACAAGAAGCTAAAAAGGGACGAAGAGTTCTATTGCTTGGGAAAGTTAAGCAAATAAGTTTAAAAAAAGGTATTCTAGAACCTGTAGAGGAAGCTGCCATTATATTAATTGAAGATGTTATTAAAGAGGAAGCTCCAGAAGTGTTGAAGTTTTTCAATAAGGAAGGAGTGAATTTAAAGGTTATATCAGGAGATAATCCAGTAACAGTATCTGCAGTAGCTATGAGAGCTGGGGTTGAAGGAGCAGATAGATATGTTGATGCTAGGACATTACCGACTAAAACAGAAGATTTAGTTGAAGTTATTGATGACTATAGCATATTTGGAAGAGTTACACCTCATCAGAAGAAGGATATAATAAAGTCCCTCCAGGCCAAAGGACATACGGTAGCTATGACTGGTGATGGAGTAAATGATGTGCTTGCGCTTAAGGAAGCAGATTGTGGAATAGCAATGGGAAATGGTTCAGAAGCAACAAAAGCAGTGGCTCAACTAGTGCTATTAAATTCTGATTTTGGAGCACTTCCTAAAGTTGTTGCAGAGGGAAGAAAACAAATTAATAATTTGGAAAGGGTGGCTGAACTATTTCTTTCCAAGACAGTATTTTTTGTTAGTTTATCATTAATAATGTCAATTTTATTGTTGCCGTATCCATTGTTACCTATTCAAACATCATTAGTTGGTAGTTGTGCTATTGGAATACCATCATTCTTCTTAGCATTGGAGACATCAAAGGGAAGAGTTAAAAAGGGATTCCTAAAGAGAATTTTAACTGCAAGTATACCTAATGGTATAATTATGGTGTTATTTACTGTTAGTGCTTTTGTAATAACATATTTATCAGGTGCAAGGTTGGAACATTGCAGATCTGTGGCAGTACTTGTGTTTTTAGGAATAAGTTTGGTTATTTTATTAAGAGTAGCACTTCCTTTTACACCATTTAAATTATTTTTGGTGTTAGCTATGATGATTAGTGCAATGATTTGTTATGTTACTCCGATAGGGCAAATAGTATTTAGCTTAACACCAATAACAAGTGGGCAATGGATGTTAGCGGTTGGATTTACAGCACTATCATGGCCTATGTTAGCTATATCAGTGGGAATAGCTAGAAGATTTATAGGGAAAAGAAAAACTCAAGTTATATAAGTAAAATAGCTGCTTTATCTGTTTTTAATATAGAGCAGCTATTTATTATAATTATACTTTCGGTAGAAAATGTTGACATCTATAGGTAAGTATAATAAAATCGTATATGTAATTTAAATAAATATGTCCTCATAGTTCAATGGATAGAATAGTCCCCTCCTAAGGGATAGATGTAGGTTCGATTCCTACTGGGGATACCAAGTGAAATGAAAGAATGGCTCAAGCATTAGGCTTGGGCCATTCTTTCATTTAAGTGTACCTAGAACAAAATGTGATTTGAAAGTGATATTCTTAAGAATATGCTGATAAATTGGCAACTCATAAGTATATAAATAATTCAATCAGGAATACCTTATATTAAAAAGAATAGCAATATGATATAATGTTAAATAAAAAATTAGTAAAATTAGGGAGTGGTTGCAGTTGGATTCTAGCTACGTGAGAGATATCTTTCTGTTAATTATATTATTAATACTATCAGGTTTTTTCTCGATGTCAGAGACAGCTTTAATGTCTTTGAGTAAAATTAGAATTAGACATATGGTAGAAGATGGTGTAAAGGATGCAAAACTTGTACAAACACTTTTAAAAGATCCTAATAGGCTTTTGGAAGTTATGCTAACAGGAAATACTATAGTTAATATAGGAGCAGCTGCATTAGCTGCTACAGTAGCGGCTAAGTTACTTGGTAGTAGTGAATTTAGTGCTGCTGCTATTGCTACTGCAGTCATGACTGTTTTAATTCTTATTTTTGGAGAGATAACGCCAAAGTCTTTGGCAAAGCAAAAGTCAGAAAGTGTATCTTTATTCATAAGTAAGCCAATTAAATTTTTTGTATTCTTTTTTAAACCTCTTATAGCAGCTGTTTCAGGAATATCTTCAATATTCATTAAATTGTTAGGTGGGGATGATCCTAAAGTAGCAGAACAATTTATTACAGAGGAAGAATTAAAAACAATGGTTGGTGTTGGTGAAGAAAAAGGAGTACTTGAAGATGTTGAAAAGGAAATGATATTTAATGTGTTTGAATTTGCAGATATGCAGGTTAGAGATGTTATGATTCAAAGGGTGGATATAGTTGCCCTTGATATAGAAACAACTTACGAGGAAGTTATAAAGACCATTAAAATAGAACAATTTTCAAGAATTCCAGTTTTCAATGAGACTATAGATGATATAGTAGGTATACTGAGTGTTAAAGATTTGATAATCACAGAAGGGACTAGTGAAGAATTTAATATTCAGGATTATGTACGAGAACCTTTTTACACTTTTGAATTTAAGAAGATAACTGAAGTTTTTAAAGAGATGAAGAAAACTAGAAATCAGATTGCTATAGTTTTAGATGAATATGGTGGGACTGTTGGAATTGTAACAATAGAAGATATAATAGAAGAAATAGTTGGAGATATTGAAGATGAATATGATGAAGAAAGTAGTATAATAGAAGTTGTAAAAGAGGGGGAATATATTGTAGATGGAAGTGCAAAAATTCACGAAATTAGCGATTTAATTGGGGTTAATATGGAATCTGACGATCTAGATTCTGTAGGCGGATTAATTATTGAAGAATTAGGGAGAATTCCAGAAAATAAAGAAGAAGTATTTATCAACAACCTCAGATTTGTAGTTGAAGAAATGGAAAAGAATCGTATAAAGAAAGTAAGAATATATACTTAATGACAAGGTAGAAGTTTTATTTGTTATAATGGTGGAGAATCATGAATTATATGGATTATGCAATAGAAGAAGGCGAGAAAGCCTTAGAAAATGGGGAAATTCCTGTTGGAGTTGTCATTGTAAAGAATGGTGTAATAATTGGAAAAGGGTATAATAAAAAAGAAATGAACAATGATCCTACGGAGCATGCAGAAATAATAGCTATTAAAGAAGCTTGTAAAATTATTGGTGATTGGAGATTGAATGGTTCAGAAATGTATGTAACATTAGAACCATGTCCAATGTGTGCAGGAGCAATACTTCAAAGTAGGATTTCTAGATTATATATAGGAACATTTAATAAAGATATGGGAGCTTGTGGTTCTGTAGTTAATTTAATTGATAATAGAAGTTTAAATAGTTTTGTAAATACTATTTGGACTTATGATGATAGATGTAGTGAATTATTAAAAAAGTTTTTTTCTACAAGAAGGAAAAAGTGATTTTATGGAGAAATGGCTGAGTGGTCTAAAGCGGTAGTCTCGAAAACTATTGTACCTTTATAAGGTACCAGGGGTTCAAATCCCCTTTTCTCCGCCAAAAAACAACATATAGGAGGAAATGTTATGAATCCAGTAGCATTTGAGGTCTTTGGTTTAGAAATAAGATGGTATGGTATATTAATTGGTTTAGGAGTTATACTTGCATTAGGTTTAGCTTGGTACAATTGCAAAAAGAAAAATTTGAGTTTTGATTTGGTGACAGATTGTTTTTTATGGGCTTTCCCATTTGCAATAATAGGAGCTAGACTATATTATGTTATTTTTGAATTTGATAATTACAGAGATAATTTGATAGATGTATTTAATATACGTGAAGGTGGATTAGCCATTCATGGTGGCTTAATTGGAGCTTTTTTAGTGGTATTTATATTTGCGAAGGTTAAGAAAATGAATTTGATAGAATATGTTGATCTTGCAGCGCCATCAATTATATTAGCGCAAGCAATAGGAAGATGGGGAAATTTCATGAATAGGGAAGCTCATGGAGGGCCTGTAAGTGAATCTTTTATAAGTCATTTTCCAGGGTTTATAAAAGAAGGCATGTACATACAAGGAGCATATTATCATCCTACATTTTTATATGAATCGGTATGGAATTTACTTGTTTGTGGAATATTATTATTTATCTTATATAAAAAGAAAGAAAAACATAATGGGATAGTTATCTGTAGTTATATTTCACTATATTCTTTAGGCAGATTTTTTGTTGAGGGTTTAAGGACAGATAGCTTAATGTTTATGGGATTAAGAGTGGCACAGTTAGTTAGTATTATTGGTATTGTTGCAGGAATTATTGGTATTATAGTAATTAGCATTAAAGGGAAAAAGATAAGTTAGAATAATAATAGAACCTTTTAAAGAAAATGTTTCTATTGAACAAGAATAATATTTATGCTAGAATGAAAAAGTGTCAAAACCAAATAGTTGGTCTTGATTAGGCAAATATTATGAAAGTTGATTAGAGCATGGAGAGATGTCCGAGTGGTCGAAGGAGCACGCCTGGAAAGCGTGTATAGGGGCAACTCTATCGGGGGTTCAAATCCCCCTCTCTCCGCCAATGCCGTGCTAGATGGGGAGTTAGCGGTGCCTTGTAACCTGCAATCCGCTATAGCAGGATTGAATTCCCCAGAGAGGCTATAATGAATATGGTCTGCCCCATGCAAGTGGTGTTGATAGTCGGGTCCCACGCAACGGAACCCATGAACCTCGTCAGGTCCGGAAGGAAGCAGCGATAAGTGGTCACTTCCGTGTGCCGTGGATCTATCTGGCTTGAGCTAACTACATGGGTAACGCATACGAGTTATAGTCGAACTGGGGTGCACGGTTCATAATTTTGTTAGAAATGCCTTTCTTAATAAAAGGAAGGCTTTTTTTATGAGAAATATAATTTAAGGTTACTCTTCAATAGGATTAACAATATAGGACAATAGGACAAGAAAGAGAGGGAATCCAATTTAGTTTGGATACCCTCTTTTTCTTATTTTCTTATTAAGTTAATAAATTCATATTTAAGACCATCTTCATCATTGATCTTTTCATCAGATGATTCAATAACACCCCACTCATTAAAATTAATATTTGGGAAATAAGTATCACCTTCAAAGTTTTTATTTATTTTTGTAAGATAAAGTTTCTTACAATAAGGGAATAATAAATTATAAATTTCCCCTCCACCTATAATAAAAGCTTCTTCTTCAGAGTTTTCATATTTATCTAAAACTTCATTTAGGTCATGCAATATTGTAACTTGGTCAGAATCCACTTTATAGTTAGCATCTCTTGTTATAATGACATGATGTCTATTAGGAAGAACTTTTGGTAAAGACTCAAAAGTTTTTCTTCCCATTATAATTGTATGGTTGGTTGTTATTCCCTTAAATCTTTTAAGATCTTCTGATATATGCCAAAGTAATTTGTTGTCACCACCAATAACATTATTTTCTGCTTTTGCAACTATTATAGAAAGCATTATACTGTTACCTCCATTTTTATAGATTCATGATGTTTATAATCTTCTAATTTAAAATCATCTGGAGTAAATGCATAAAAATCTTTAATATCAGGATTTATCCAAAATTTTGGAGCATCGTATGCATCATTTTCTCTTGTTAACTGTAATTTTAATCCTTCAACTTGATTGTCATATACATGAGCGTTATTAATTACGTGAGTTAATAAGCCTGGTTTTAGTCCTGAAACTTGGGCAAGCATATGTGTTAGCACTGCAAATTGGCATGTATTAAAAGGAACACCTAAGCCCATATCTCCTGAACGCTGAACAAGCATGCAATTAAGTTTTCCATCTGTTACATCCCACATAGTAAGGAAGCAACAAGGGGCAAGGTTCATTTCTGGTAGATCAGCCCAATTCCAAAGATTAATCATCATCCTTCTATCTTGAGGATTATTTTTTAATGCTTCAATTAAGTTATCTATTTGGTTGAATTTTTTAACTTGGTATCCATAAGCTTTGCCAATTGTTCCGTCTTCACCTTCCCATTCATTCCAAACCTTAACGTTCATTTTCCTAAGCTCTTCAACAATATTTGATTGTTTCTGATATATCCAAAGCATTTCTTTTATAGATGTCTTAAATGCAACAAATTTAGTTGTTAGAATAGGAAATTCTTTTTGTAAATCAAATTGCATTATTTGATGTGGTAATTTATATGTAGCCACTGCAGTTCTATTTTTATCATAATATCCATTTTCTAAGATATTTCTAACTATGGATAAATATTTTTTGTCATAAATACTCATTTAGTATCCTCCTCTAAATAACAATATGTTTTAACTGTTAACTTTTATACTAATTATAATCTGTATAGGCAAAAAATAATATGTTAATTTATAAGATTTTATTTAAAAGTAATTTCTCCTGATAACACAGCTCTCTCATTTCCAAAGGTGTCTTTAATAATTAAAGTTCCATCATCAGAAAGCCTTAGACATGTAACGGACTCTTCTGTATTACATGTGATAAGTCGAGCTTTCTTATCAAATAAATTTGAGTTATCTCTACAAATAGTTATGGTTTCACTTATATCGCCATTAGTAATGAAGTGGGTATATAATCTTTCGAAATTTATTAAAAATGAGGATAAAATTTCAGCTCTATTAAAGTGTTTGCCAAGTTCTAATTTTAGTGACGTAGCAATAGAACATATTTCATCATCAAAATTATCTATATTTACATTTAGTCCAATACCAACTATTAAATAATCTACAGTTTCTAGGTCGCATTTAAGTTCTGTTAGTATTCCACATAACTTTTTATCGTTTAGAATAATATCATTAGGCCATTTGATTTCTAAGTTGCCACCTAGGTTACATAATGTTTTATGCATAGCAGCAGCTGTTATTTGAGTAATTTTAGGGCATTCTGTTGGAATAATATTAGGCCTTAAAATTAACGAAAACCATATGCCGCCTTTAGGAGATGACCATATTCTTTTAAAGCGACCATTGCCTGCTTCTTGGATTTCAGAAATTATGACTGTACCATCTTTAGCTCCTTTAGAAGCAAGTTCCTTTGCCTTTTTATTAGTTGAATCTATTGTATCAAAGTGGATAATATCATTCCAAAGATTAGATGTAGTGAGAGATTCCAAAACATCATTAGGGCTAATTATATCTGGAGTTGAAACTAATTTATAACCTTTATTAGATACCCCTTCTATTACATATCCTTTTGCTTTTAAGTTTTTAATATGCTTCCAAATTGCAGCACGTGAAATCATTAAATTTGAACTTAATGTTTCTCCTGATATATAATCTTTGGCTTTTTTAAGTTCAGCTAAAATTTTTTCTTCCATGTAATATCTCCTCCTGCCTATGATTATAGCACAAAGGATTGTAAACCTATAAAAATATTCAAGTTGACAATACAAACGAGCTATATTACTATAAACTTGTACATAAAAATTAATTGGTTGAGGATAAAAGTATGAATAAGACAATAAGTTTAAGAAAACAGATTATATGTGCAATTTTCGCGGCAATAATTGCAATTTTAGCACAAATATCAATTCCACTTCCTTTCACTGGGGTTCCGATTACAATGCAGACTTTTGCAATAGTCCTAACAGCAGTAATTTTAGGAGGAAGGCTTGGAACAATGTCAGTTTTAATTTATATTCTTTTGGGGGCAATTGGGATTCCTGTATTCTCGCAATTTACAGGAGGATTTCAAACATTAATTGGCCCAACAGGAGGATACATAATTTCCTTTCCGGTGGTAGCAGCAATTATTGGATATTGCTCTTGTAAATATAAAAAGAACTATTTGATGATTTCGTTAGCGTGCATTCTGGCAGTTGGAATAAGTTACATAATAGGAACAATACAACTTGCATTTGTAGCAAATCTGACATTTAAGGGAGCTTTAATGGCGGGAGTTATACCTTTCATACCATTTGATATTATTAAAGTAGTTTTAGCAGTAATAATAGGGTACAGAATTCAAAATAGGTTGTTACAATCAAGTACTTCATATCTATAGAATTGAGGATATTCAAAAAATTTGTTTTTTGGATATCCTCAATTTTAATGTTAACATTTATTTTATATAGCATAAGTTGAATCTTTGTGGTTGGTTATAATGGCAATTATAAAATATATTAAATATTTTATAATTGGTGTATAATAAAAATTAAAGTATTTATGATGATAGAGAGGTGAAAGCCCTTGGCGTATACAGCGTTATATAGAGAATGGAGACCCAGAAATTTTGAGGATGTAGTTGGACAAGAGCATATTACTACCACTTTGAAAAATCAAATATTAAATGATAGAATAGCCCATGCCTATCTTTTTTGTGGGACTAGAGGTACTGGAAAAACATCTACAGCAAAGGTTATGGCAAAGGCTTTGAATTGCCTGAATCCTATAGATGGAGAACCTTGTAATGAATGTGAAATGTGCAAAAAGATAAATGAAGGTTTAGCTATTGATGTAACAGAATTAGATGCTGCATCGAATAATGGAATAGATAGGATAAGAGATATTATAGATGATTCTAAATATCCTCCTCAAGAGGCTAGATTTAAGATTTATATACTGGATGAGGTTCATATGTTATCAATAGGAGCTGTTAATGCTTTCTTGAAGACACTGGAGGAGCCTCCAGCTAATGTAATATTTATTTTAGCTACAACAGATCCACAAAAGCTTCCTATAACTATTCTTTCAAGATGTCAAAGATTTGATTTTAAAAGAATAAGTAGTAAAAATATAACAGATAGACTTAGAAAAATTGTTAAGGCACAAGGCGTATTAGCAGATGATAAAAGTTTAGACTTAATAGCTAGAGTATCAGATGGAGCTATGAGAGATTCTTTAAGTATATTAGATCAAGCTATTGCCATGGGAGATGGAAAGGTGGATTATGATTCACTTATTGGAATGCTTGGACTTGTTACAAATGAGTATTTATTTGAGATAACATCAGCTATTGTTGAGAGAAACATTGAAAAAGCTATAAATACTATAGAGAAAATAGTATTTGCGGGAAAGGATATTCACTTATTTATTAAAGATTTAATTACCCATTTTAGAAATCTGCTTATGATTAAGGTAACTAATAACCCTGAAGAAGTGCTAGATATGGCATTAGAAAATATATCTCTTATTAAAGAACAAGGTTCTAGAATGAGAGTTGAAGAAATAATGAGAGATATAAGGATACTTCAAGAAGCTGAAAATAATGCGAAGCTTAGCAAACAATCTAGGTTGTATTTAGAATTAGCTACAATTAAAATGTGCAAAATTGAATATGACACTTCAAATGAGGTTATATTAGCTAGAGTAAATAAACTTGAGGAAGCTTTGAGAAGTGGAAAAGTGAAAGTTGTAGCTGCATCAGCAGGAATGCAGCAAGATGCAGTTAAAACTAATAAGGTTTCAGCAAAAGTATCTGCAAATTCAGTACATGAAGAAAATAAATTTGATTTAGAAGAGAATAGTGATTCAGTTACAACTATTGGGGATATTCAAAGAGCTTGGAAAGATATCTTAGAAGCCTTTAAAGCTAGGAGAGCAATGGTAGTATATGCATCAATAGTTACTGGAAAACCTGTAGCTTGTAGTGGTGGAATATTAACTATACAGTATGATGATGAATATGCTTTTAATAAGCAGAGATTAGAAAAACCTGATAACTATAAAGTTATAAATGAAGTAATATCTGAAGTCATGCGAGAGAATATTAAAGTAAAGTTTACCGTAGAGAAAACTGGGGAAGATGAGAGAAGACCTGAAGATATATTGATTGATGCTCTTGGAGATTCATTAGTAGAAATAATAGATGAATAAATTATTATAAATCAGTGATAGAATTGTTATAAAAAATGCTATATAATAGAAAAATAGATTAGTATTAAGGAGGAATTGTTTATGGCAAGAGGAGGTTTCCCAGGAGGCTTCGGTGGAGGCAATATGAACAACTTAATGAAGCAAGCGCAAATGCTTCAAAAGCAAATGCAAGAAGCTCAAAAAGAAATTGAATCAGCAGAATTTGAAGCTTCAGCTGGTGGTGGTGCTATTACAGTGCGTGTTAGTGGAAAGAAAGAAGTATTAGGAATTAATATAAAACCTGAAGTAGTAGATCCAGATGATGTTGAAATGTTAGAAGATTTAGTACTTAGTGCAGTAAATGAAGCATTAAGAAAAGCTGATGAAGAAACTTCAAACAAAATGGGAAAATTAACAGGTGGAATGAATATGCCTGGTTTATTCTAGCATATCTACTTTTGATGGCATACAAGCTTAATTCTTGTATGTCTTCTTTATTAGAGATAAAGATTAATATGCATGTTTTGAAAGGAATGAATTAATATGGATTTTTATCCAGTGGCTATAGAAAAGTTAATAGAAGAGTTTGCAAAACTTCCAAGTATAGGACAAAAGACAGCACAAAGACTAGCCTTGCATGTTTTAAATTTACCTGAAGATGAAGTTAAAGAGTTTGCAGGGGCTTTAGTTAAGGCAAGAGGAACTATTAAGTATTGTTCGGTATGTGGGAACTTTACGGATAAAGATCCATGTTCTATATGTTCAAATCCTAATAGAGATAATAGTGTAATATGTGTAGTTGAGCAGCCTAAGGATATAATGACTATGGAAAAAGTTAAAGAATTCAATGGTACATATCACGTCTTACATGGTAATTTATCTCCAATGCAAGGAAGAGGCCCTCAAGATATAAGGATTAGAGAATTAGTTTCAAGAATGAAGGAAGAAGTGAAAGAAGTAATTTTAGCAACTAATCCTAATATAGAAGGAGAAGCGACAGCTATGTATATATCTAAAATATTAAAACCTCTTGATGTTAAGGTCACAAGGATAGCTTCAGGTTTGCCTGTAGGTGGAGACTTGGAGTATGCAGATGAAGTTACTTTATCCAAAGCTTTAGAGGGAAGAAAAGAGATATAAAGGAGGGCCCAATAATAAATGGACCCTTTAATAGATAGATGGGAGTTTTAGAAGTTTTGTTTGATAATGAGTGAAAAGCTTCTTATAGAAATAGTATATGTGAGTTAAGTTAAAAGTGTTACCTTTAAATGTTAAAAATGTATATTTGATCAAATAAATGGCAAGACTCTAGATAAATTATTTGGAGGCATGTTATGAATAAAAGAAATATTATTGAATATGTTAAAGGTATAATAAGTAACAATAAAACAGATGATGAATTAATTACTGAAATTGAATATGCTTTACTTGAAATTGAAACAGCAAGAAATATTTTTAATAATGTTGAAGATCCAAGGCTTATTGAAGTTGCAATATACTCAGAAGAGGTTGCTATGAAGAGATTTGATCATTTACTATCTATTGCAAGGGAACGAGGAATTTCGGTAAGTAATGAGTATATTGTTGATAAATTTTTAGAATTAGCTGAATAGGATAGTAGTGAGGTGAGAAAATGGAATTATTACAATCTGCAGATACTAGATTAATAATATATGGATTAATAGGTGTAGTCTTATTATTTCTTTTACTTAAACTTTTTAAGTGGCCATTAAAGATATTATTAAATGGTATATTTGGAGTCGTACTTTTATATATAGTTAATTTAATCGGAGCGAGCTTTAATTTTCACATAGGAATTAATTTAGTAACTGCTTTGATTGCAGGTACATTAGGTATTCCTGGTGTAGCAGCACTTATAATATTTAAGTTATTTATGTAAAGATAGAGCCCTTCAAAATGAGTTGAATCATTTTGAAGGGTCTTTTTTTATACAGAAATATATTTAGAATTAGTTAAGGAATTCTTAAGATGTTATTTACAGAAATATTAAGTTTTGGAGGATAGTATTAGTTATAGGTATTAAGGAGGAAAAATAATGAATGTTTTAGAAGTTAAAGGTGTAAAGAAGAGACTAGGCAAAAGAGAAATTATAAAAGATTTAAATCTAACAGTTGAAGAAGGCGAAATATTTGGTTTTTTAGGGCCTAATGGAGCTGGAAAGACTACTACAATAAGAATGTTGGTTGGACTTATAGCTCAAAATGAAGGGGATATATCAATTTGTGGACATAGTGTTCAAAAGGATAAAGAAGAGGCTCTAAGATACGTGGGAGCAGTTGTAGAAAATCCTGAGTTATACAAGTACTTATCAGGAAGAGAAAATCTTATGCAAATAGCTAGGATTAGAGGAGTGTCTAAGGAAGAAGTGGAAGAACTTATTGAACTTGTAGGATTAAAAGATAGAATTAATGACAAGGTTAGAAAGTATTCATTAGGAATGAAGCAAAGATTAGGACTTGCAGCAGCTTTAATAGGAAATCCTAAGTTATTGATTTTGGATGAACCTACAAATGGACTTGATCCATCTGGAATACTGGATTTTAGAGATATAGTTAAGAAGGCTGCTAAAGAAAAGGGTATGTCTGTATTTATTTCATCTCATATTTTAAGTGAAGTGCAAAATCTTTGTGATAGAGTTGCCTTCATCAATAAAGGAATTATACAATCAGTAGAAAAAATTAGTGATAACAGTGTAGAAACTGAATTAGATAGTTTAACATTGAAGGTAGCAAAAGATGAAGTCAAGGCAGTAACTATATTAAAAACTTTAGGTAATGTCAGAGATGCACAGATTAAGGAAAATGAAATTCATATTATAATAGAATTTGGAAGTACTAACATTGTATTAAAAGAACTCATAAATAAAAATATAGAAGTTGAAGAGATATATAGAAATAGAAGTGAATTGGAACAAAGATATATGGAACTTGTGGAAGGAGGAATGAGATAATGATATTTACATTAATAAAGAATGAATTAATAAAGCTACTTAGGAGAGGAAAGACTTGGGTAGTCTTTGGTTTGTTTTTAGCTCTTATTACAGGATCTATATTCCTTAGCTACTATGGGTCTAAGGATTCTGAATATCGAAATTCTCCACAAGGGCAAATTGAATCGTTGAATAGACAAATAGATTTAGCTAATAATAGAATTAAAGATGCGGAAAAAAGTTCTGAATCATGGGCTAAAGAAGAAGTTATAAATAGTAAGCAACAAATAGAGAAAGATCAAGAATTAATTAAGATACAAGAAGATTTGTTAAAAAATGAAAATGACCCGAATAGCTGGAAAAAGAATTTAGAAAATGAAAAAGAAAATATAGAGAAAACTTTAAATGACAAAAGTGGAAATGAAGAAAGCAAACAATATCAAAATGAAAGATTAGAAGCAATTAATTATTATTTAGATAATGATGTAAAACCAATTGAATCATGGAAGTTTAATGCTATAAACTATTTAAAAGATATTATTCAGGTTTTAGGATTAATAATATTAGTATCAGGTATTGCTGTATTTATGAGCGATATGGTATCAGGGGAATCGACACCTCCTACTCTAAAATTCTTATTGGTACAGCCTATATCAAGAGGCAAGGTGATTTTATCAAAGTTTATTGCAGTTGTTATCACAGTTGTAAGTATGATAGGTGGACTTGAACTTCTAGCTTTCGGAGTAGTAGGAGTTGTAGGTGGATTTGATGGAACAAAAATACCTGAAATAATTCATAAAACATATGAATTTGATTATTCAAACTTAAATAGAATGGGTGAACCTATGATTAAGCAAGTGACTAATAGTGGATTTACGGCTACAAGAGGAGATGCTTTGCTTCAAAGCTTTGGGTTACAAGTTTTATTCATTATCACTTGCTGTGCATTTGTATTTTTGATATCAGCTTTATTTAAAAGTAGTATGACAACTATGGCTTTAACTGTAATAATATCAGTAGCAAGTACTATGGCATGTATGGTATCTGCTAAAGTAGCTAAAGTAGCTCACCTTATGTTCTTTAACTATGGTAGAAGTGGGGATGTAATTAGTGGAGATATTAGTGGAGTGTTTCAAAATCCTAATTTCAACATTAGTTTAGGTATTGGATTAATGATAGGAACTATAATATTTTCTTATGTAATTGCCCACATTGTATTTAGTAAAAAAGATATATTAATTTAATTTTGTTACTCAAAAAGAAATTAATAAGGTTATAATTATACTTCAACGTAATAAAATATGATAAGAAAGAAGATATTCTAGAGATTTTCAAAGTAATTTTGAAAGTCTCTTTCTTATTGTATTTAGCATAAGTACTAGCTTTATAGTGTGAGAATATAAAAATAAATATTTCATTTACTTCTACTCATTTATTTAAATGAGTTTTTTTATAATGCTTTGGAGTATAATTATCCTAGTAGACTTATAAAAATATATTCTATATAACTATAATTGTAAGTAAGAAGAGGAGATGATTTTATGCCAGCAGGTAATGGAGTTAATTGTGGAGAGTGCCCAGAAAAGAAAAGTGGTGAATGTGCTGGAGATGATTTGGGATGTCTATGCTATAAGTGTCCGAGAAAATTGGCGCAATGTATTTGTGTTAAGTATTGCAGAGAAACAGAGTCGGTATTATATTTTGAAAAATGATGTGGATAATTATTAAATTAATATAAAGAAATATATAATAAAGAATATATTGACATGTCAGGTGAATAATATTATTATATTAATTAATCAGTATATAGGTGTATATTACAGAAAAGTTAAATATTACTTAAGATGTATAACAAAGGGGTTATGAAGCGGTGAAGCATTGTAACCTCTTTTAATATATTAAAGAACTAAGCAATTGGGGATTTATAACTTTAAAAGAAAAGGTTTATAAATAAAGATCAAAAATAATAAGGGGGAATAAAAAATGAAATTAAAAAAAGTGTTAATGGTATTATCCTTAATGCTGACAGCATCAATGGCTGTTTCTTGTGGGGGGGCAGCAAATAGTTCATCTGTAAGTAAAGAAAAGTCAGATTTAACATCTTCAATAGTTACAACTTATGATGCTACTGATATGAGCAAAAATCCTGAAACAGCTAAAAATAGAAAGGATACATTGATAATTGGAACGGAAGCTCCTGATGGGGTACTTAATCCTTTATATGCAGAGAGTTTGAATGACGATTATATTACTGATAGTATGTATGAGTATTTAATGACTAATACAGAAAATGGAGAAGTAGAGGATAACCTACTTGAAAGCCATGGCTTGTCAGATGATGGTTTAACATATACTTTTAAATTAAAGAAAGATTTAACATGGTCTGATGGGAACAAAATAACTTCAAAAGATATAGCATTTCCTATTAAAGTTGTATGTGATGGAACATATACAGGCCCTTTAGATTTTGTTACAGGAAAAACAAAAATAAAAGGTGGTAGAGATTACAAAGAAGGAAAAGCAGAAGATATATCAGGAATTCAAATTGTAGATGATGAAACTATAAAAATAACTTTAGAAGAAAAAAGTTCATCAGCTATATATGATTTAGGAGTTTTTAGACCTATTCCTGAAAGTTATTATGGAAAGTACTATAGACATGGAAATACAGATGGATTAAAGGAAACATATAAAAAGCCAGGACCTGTATCTGGTGCTTATAAGTTGACTTCTTACAAAGAGGGGCAAGAAATTGATTTAGAAGCAAATTCTAAATATCATAAAGGAACACCAAAAACGAAGAATCTTATATATAAGATTACTGAGGAAGATGTACAAATTCCAATGTTACAATCTGGAGATGTAGATATAGTCAGTCCTACTGTTTCAGAAGACAATGTAGAAACTATAGAGGGATTAGGGTATATGTCATATAAGTTATTCCCAACTAACGGATACGGATATATAGCATTTAATGAAGCTAAGCCAATATTTAAAGATAAAGCTGTAAGACAAGCATTGGCAACTGGTTTAGATAGAGCTAAAATAGTCAACTCAGTATATGGAAAATATGCAAGTGTTATAAATGTTCCACAATCTAAAGCTTCATGGGCATATGCAGATGGGGACAAAGATTATGCGTTTGACATGGATAAGGCTAAAAAGATGTTAGATGATGCTGGATGGAAAGTAGGATCAGATGGAATAAGAGAAAAAAATGGTCAAAAGCTTGAAATTAACTTTACAGGAACTACTCCAAATTCAGTAGTAGATGCGCTTTTATCAGTAGCTACAGATAACTGGAAAGAACTTGGAATTAAGTTCACTAGTGAAAAGATGGACTTTAATTCAATGACAGCAAAACAAAAGACTGGCAATTGGGATATGTTATTCATGGCATGGGTATTAACAGCAGATCCCAATGATAGTCCTATATATGGAACAAACGGATCACAAAATAAAACTGCATATTCAAATTCTAAAGTTGATGAGATATATAAGAAGATAGCAGCAGAATCAGATAAAGATAAGCAAAAAGAACTATTCAAAGAATTGTATAAAGAATTGAATGAAGATTTACCATATATCTATATGTATCAAAGAAATGATATGTGGGCATATAATGGAAGAGTTAAAGGATTAGAAGTTTCTCCATACGTACGTTATACTTATAATCTTTACAAGGTGTCTGTAGAAGATTAATTGAATTAATAAAAAGTTATTAAAGGCATCTTTTAATGATGCCTTTAATAGATTAAGTATATTAATTGTGGAATGGAGAAGGTTAAATGATACAGTATATTATAAAAAGGGTATTAAAAATGATACCAATAATGTTTATTTTATCTATTATATTTTTTGTTATAGTAAACTTAACACCAGGGGACTTTGTTGATACAAAGGCTAATCCTAATATGAGTGCGGAAAAAGTTCAAGAACTGAAGGAGATTTATGGATTCGATAAACCAGTACCAGTTAGATATATTAATTGGGCTAAAAAAGCTATTCTAATGGACTTTGGGGATTCATTAAAATATAAAGAGCCTGTTAGTAAGGTTTTGGGAGATTATGTATGGAATTCATTTTACTTAGCTTTTGTATCATTTATATTGTGTTTAATTATATCAATACCTATAGGAATTATATCAGCAGTCAAGCAGTATTCAAAGTTTGATAAAACGTTTACCATACTAACGTTTATAGGAATATCACTTCCATCATTTTTCATAGCATTAGTTTCTATAAATATTTTTTCATTAAAGCTTGGAATTCTTCCTGTAGCAGGAATGAGTACTGCAGGGACTAATTATACAGGAATGGCTAAGTTTATGGATCTTTTAAAACATATGTTTTTGCCAGTTGCTACACTAACTATATTAAATATAGGAAACTATATTAGGTATGTTAGAACTTCCATGCTTGAAGTTATTAGACAGGATTATATTCGCACAGCTAGAGCTAAGGGGTTAAAAGAAAAAGTGGTTATATATAAACATGCATTAAGAAATGGGCTAATACCGATAATTACATATATAGGATTAACTATACCATCACTTTTTGCAGGAGCTATAATAACAGAAACTATTTTTGTTTGGCCTGGAATTGGTAAAGTTGGCTATGATGCTATTGTTAATAGAGATTATACACTTGTTATGGGATTCAACATGTTTATGGGCATATTGACCTTAATTGGGAATTTGCTTTCTGATGTTTTATATGCAGTGGTTGATCCACGAATTAGATTGAAATAGGAGGAAGGCTAATGGAAAGTTTAGTTAATGAAAAAGAGCAAGAAATAATATCACCTTCAAAAATGGTGTTGAATAGATTGAAAAAGAATAAATTAGCCATGCTTGGCTTAATACTTATAATAATTATTGTTTTATTTAGTTTTGTTGGACCATTTTTTATGAAGTATGGCTATAATACTCATACAGATGATCTAAAAATGCCACCAGGAGGTGGACATGTATTAGGAACTGACTATTTAGGTAGGGATATGCTAACTAGATTAATGTTCGGAGGAAGAATATCAATATTGGTTGGAGTTGTAGCTGTATTAATAGAAACTATAGTAGGTACTTTAGTAGGTGCTATAGCAGGATATTATAAAGGAAAAGTGGATTCTATTTTAATGTCTATAACAGATATTTTTTTAGCTCTTCCTTTCTTACCTATAATATTAGTTTTGGGTAGTGTATTATCAGACCTTAAGGTAAGTGCTTCTCTAAGGATTGTATTTTTAATTTTCATAATAGGAATATTATCTTGGCCAACTATTGCAAGACTTGTTAGAGGTGAGATTTTATCTTTAAGAGAACAAGAATTTATGCAGGCAACAGAAGCTTTAGGTCTTAGAGATAGAAGAAAAATAATAAGACATTTAATTCCGAACGTTATTCCAGTAATAATAGTAAATGCAACTCTTGGAATAGCATCAGCTATTTTAACAGAATCAGCTTTAAGTTATCTTGGAATGGGAGTTGCTGAACCTGTTCCTTCATGGGGAAATATGATTACTATTGCAAATAATCTTCCGGATTTTAAAAATAGACCTTGGCTTTGGGTACCACCAGGTATATGCATACTAATAATTACTATGGGAGTAAATCTATTAGGTGATGGACTTAGAGATGCATTAGATCCAAAGATGAAGAGATAGGGGGAAGAGGTATGAGTAATAATTTATTAGAAATAAAGAGTTTAAAGACCTTTTTCAAGATAGAAGCTGGAATAGTCAAAGCAGTTAATGATGTTTCATTTAGTGTAAGAAAAGGTGAAACAGTTTGTATAGTTGGGGAATCAGGTTGTGGAAAATCAATAACTGCCATGAGTATTATGGGATTAATTTCAAAGGACAATGGTAGTATTGAAGGTGGAGAAATATTATATGATGGCAAAGACTTGTTAAAATTGTCAGATGAAGAAATGAGAAAAATAAGAGGTAAGGATATTGCTATGATATTTCAAGAGCCTATGAGCTCTTTGAATCCTGTATTTACAATTGGACTTCAAATTTCAGAGAGTTTAATGATTCATGAAGGAATGGATAAAAAGGCTGCAAGAAAGAGATCTATAGAGTTATTAGAAGAAGTAGGAATACCTAGAGCAAATGAAATAGTAGATTCATATCCGCATGAGTTATCAGGAGGAATGAGACAAAGAGTAATGATAGCTATGGGGCTTTCTTGTAATCCGAAAGTATTAATAGCAGACGAGCCGACAACGGCATTGGATGTTACGATTCAAGCTCAAATTTTAGACCTTATGAGAGGCATTAAAGATAAATTCAAAACTTCCATACTTTTGATTACACATGATCTTGGAGTTGTTGCTGAAATGGCAGATTATGTTGTGGTTATGTATGCTGGAAAAGTTGTAGAAGAGGCCCCTGTTATGGAGATATTTAAAGAAACTTCTCATCCATATACTATTGGATTGCTAAAATCAAAACCCAAATTATCAGAAAGACAAACAGAACTTTATTCAATACCAGGGCAAGTTCCAAATCCAGTAGGAATGAAGGAGTGTTGCTATTTCTGTGATAGATGTGATAAGGTGATGGATATATGCAAAACCTCTATACCTAGTTTGAAGCTTATTGGTGAAAATCATAAGGTTGCATGTTGGTTATATGATGAAGAGACTGCATCAAAGGAGGAGAAGAAATAATGACAGAGGAATTAGTATTAAAAGTAGAAAACTTAAAGCAATACTTTCCTATTATGGGGGGCTTTTTTAAACATAGAGTTGGAGATGTAAGAGCTGTTGATGATGTTTCTTTTGAAATAAAGAAAGGGGAAACCTTAGGTATTGTGGGGGAATCTGGGTGTGGTAAATCTACTACTGGGAGAACTATATTACAATTACTTAAACCTACGGCAGGCAAAGTATATTTTAAAGGACAAGAAATAAGTGCTATGAAAAAGACAGAACTTAGAAGTCTTCGTCCTAAGATGCAGTTAGTATTCCAAGATCCATATTCGTCATTAAATCCAAGAATGACAGTTGGTCAAATAATAGGAGAAGCTTTAATTGATCATAAATTAGTATCAAAAGATGGATTAAGAAAAAAAGTTCTTGATACAATGAGTCAGTGTGGGTTGCCAGAATATTATATAGATAGATTTCCACATGAATTTTCAGGGGGACAAAGACAAAGAATAGGAATTGCTAGAGCTCTAGCATTAGATCCTGAATTTATTGTAGCTGATGAGCCAGTTTCGGCATTAGATGTTTCTATACAAGCTCAAATAATTAATTTGTTAGTAAAACTTCAAAAGGAAAAGGGATTTACATATATGTTTATATCTCATGACCTTTCTGTAGTTGAGCATATATGTACTAGAGTAGGTGTTATGTATCTTGGTTCTATGATGGAGCTTACAGATAAAGAAGAATTATTTGAAAATCCTCTGCATCCATATACTAAAGCATTATTGTCTGCAATTCCTATTCCAGATCCAACAGCAAAAAGAGATAGAATAATATTAAAAGGAGATATTCCGTCTCCAGCAAATCCTCCTAATGGATGCAAGTTTCATACTAGGTGTCCTTATGCAAGTGATATATGTGAAAATGAAGTGCCAGAGTATAGAGAAGTAATAAAAAATCATTTTGTAGCTTGTCATAAAGCAAATGAGGGATAGAAGATGAATCCATTTAGTATTAGGAGATTTGAAAAGATAGAAGACAAAGAAAAACGAAAAGAGGAATTACAACAACTAAAGAGTGAGAATTTAGGGAAAAAAGATATTTTAGCTCTTATAATAGCTTTATTTCAATTAATTCTTCCTATAGCAGCAATTGTAGCTTTTTTATATTTCTTGGTTATACTTTTTTTGACAAAAGTATGGATGTATTAGAAATGAAAAAAGAACTGATTTAAATAAGATTTAATTCTTATATAAATCAGTTCCTTTTCTTTTATGATGAAAAAAAAATTAAGGGGAAATAATAATATATTGTAGGATAATTTGGAGTGGTAAAGTATTGAATTGAAATGTAATTAGTAGTAAAATTAACAAAAAGGTTAAAATATACTATTAACCTTGATAATATAATAAAAATTGGGGGGATATGCTATATGCATAAGAGATTATTTATTCCAGGTCCAGTTGAAGTCCGTCCTGAAGTTTTAGAAAAGATGGCAACACCTATGATAGGACATAGGAGTAAGGATGCTTCAGCACTTCAAAGAAGAATTAGTGATAATTTGAGAAAAGTATTTTTCACTAAGAGTGAGATCCTTCTTTCAACCACTTCAGGTAGTGGTCTTATGGAAGGAGCAATAAGATGTGGAACACTAAAGAAAGCGGCAGTATTTTCAGTTGGGGCCTTCGGTAAGAGATGGTATGAAATGGCCAAGTTCAATAATGTATCAGCAGATATCTTTGAATATGAAATGGGGAAAGCAGTTGATCCAAGTGATGTCGAAAAGGCATTAGCAACTGGCGAATATGATTTAGTTGCAGTAACTCATAATGAAACTTCAACTGGTGTTATGAATCCTGTTGAAGAAATTGGGGAAGTAATTAAAAAGTATCCAGATGTTGTTTACATTGTGGATATGGTGAGTTCAGCAGCTGGTAGTAAGGTGGAAGTAGATAAGTGTGGTATAGATATATGTATCACATCATCTCAAAAGTGTCTTGGGTTACCTCCAGGATTAGCAGTCTGTACTTTCTCTGAAAAAGCTCTTAAGAGAGCAGAGCAAGTACCAAATAGAGGATATTATTTGGATTTACTACAACTTTACAAGTATATTCAAAAGAAAGATTATCAATATCCGTCAACTCCTTCACTTTCGCATATGTTTGCTTTAGATTATGAACTAGATTATATATTGAATGAAGAAGGATTAGAAAACAGGTTTTCGAGACATAAAGAAATGGCTGAAGTTGTTAGAAATTGGGCAAGAGAACATTTTGAGCTATATTCTGATGAAAATCACTTATCAAATACAGTAACTAATATTAAGAATACAAGAAATATTGATGTGTCAGCATTAAATAAAGCGCTTGGGGAAAGAGGATTCCAAATATCTAATGGATATGGAAGTTTAAAGGATAAGACTTTTAGAATAGCTCATATGGCAGACTGTCAAGTTAAAGATATTAAAGACTTATTAAAAAACATTGATGAAATATTAGAATTTTAATAGATGGAGTTTAGAGATAAAAATCTCTAAACTCTAATAACTATATAAACAATAAGTAAAGATTATAAGGGGGATTAATTTAATATGATTAGAGTATTAACAAACGATGGGTTAGAAGCAACTGCCATAGAAAATTTAAAAGCAGCAGGAATAGAAGTTGTTAATGAGCATATAGATCAAGACAAGCTTGGGGAAGCGTTAAAAGAATTTGATGCGTTAGTTGTTAGATCAGCAACAAAAGTTACTAAAGAGGTTTTAGATAAAGAAGAAGGCGGAAAATTAAAATTAGTGGTAAGAGCAGGTGTCGGAATAGATAATATAGATGTAGTAGCAGCTGATGAAAAAGGTGTTACAGTTAAAAATACACCAAATGCTAGTTCTGGTTCAGTTGCTGAATTAGCACTTGCTCACATGTTTGCAGTTGCAAGATTTGTAAATATTGCAAATGTAACTATGAGAGATGGAGAATGGAATAAGAAAAAGTATGAGGGAATAGAACTTAGCGGAAAAACCTTAGGAATAGTTGGAATGGGTAGAATCGGTAGATCTTTAGGAGCTAAAGCTACTGCTTTAGGGATGAAGGTAGTTTATACTGATTTGTTTGGTAAACAAGATTCATTAGTATATGATTTTCTTTCAATGGAAGAATTATTTAAAGCTTCTGATTTTATATCATTACATGTTCCATATGATAAAACTAAGGGATCATTGATAGGAAAGAAAGAATTTGATTTAATGAAAGATGGAGTTTATTTGATAAACTGTGCTAGAGGTAAAGTTGTAAATGAAAAAGCTTTATTAGAAGCTCTTGAAAGTGGTAAAGTTGCAGGTGCTGGAGTAGATGTATTTGAACAAGAACCAACATTAAATGAAGCTTTAGTAAAACACCCAAGAGTAAGTGTTACTCCACATATAGGGGCATCAACTAAAGAAGCTCAAAATAGAATAGGTGAGGAAGTAGTTTCTACAATTAGAACATTCTTTAACATCTAATAAATACTAGGGGGAAATCGAGATGGCTATAGTTAGAGCTTTTAAGGCAATAAGACCAATTGAAGAATTAGCGTCAAAGATAGCTGCACTTCCTTATGATGTAATGAATAGCGATGAAGCAAGAGTAATGGTAAAGGATAATCCTTATTCATTTTTGCATGTAGATAGAGCTGAGATAGATTTAGATCCATCGATAGATATACATGATAAGAAGGTTTATGCAAAGGCAAGAGAAAATTTAGATAATAAAGTTATTAATAAAGAATACGTTCAAGATGAACATCCATGTCTGTATATTTATAGACAAATAATGAAAGGAAGATCTCAAACAGGATTAGTATTTTGTGCATCTATAGATGATTACATTAATAATAATATTAAGAAACATGAGTTTACTAGAGCTGATAAAGAGCAAGATAGAATAAATCATGTTGATTATTGTGATGCTAATACAGGACCTATATTTTTAACTTATAAAGAAGATGATGTAGCTTCGGAAGTTATAAAAGCATGGACAAAAAGAAGACCAGTATATGATTTTGTTTCAGAAGATGGAATAAGTCATATTGTTTGGGTTATAGATAATGAAATTATAGTAAATGAAGTAATTGAGTTGTTTAAGGATGTTAAGGCATTTTATATAGCTGATGGACATCATAGGTCAGCCTCAGCTGTAAAGGTTGGGCTTAAAAGAAGAGAAGCTAATCCAAATTTTACTGGAGAAGAAGAATTTAATTATTTTTTAGCAGTAGCATTTCCAGATAATGATTTAATGGTAATGGATTATAACAGAGTAGTTAAGGATTTAAATGGATTAACTAAAGCTGAACTTATAGATAAGCTTCAAGATAAGTTTATAGTAACAAAATCTAAAGATAATGAAGCTGTTAAGCCAAGTAAAAAACATACTTTTGGAATGTATGTAGAGGATAATTGGTATGTTTTAGAGGCTAGAGATGGCATATATAATGAAAATGATCCTATAGATTGTCTTGATGTTGCTATACTACAAAATAATGTGTTAACTCCTATTTTAGGAATAGAAGATGTAAGAACTTCTGATAGAATTGATTTTATTGGAGGAATTAGAGGTATTAAAGAACTTGAAAGAAGAGTTCATAAAGATATGAAGATAGCATTTTCTATGTATCCAACAGAAGTTTCAGATATAATGGATGTTGCGGATATAGGAGAGGTAATGCCACCTAAGTCAACATGGTTTGAGCCAAAACTTAGAAGTGGATTGTTTGTGCATAAATTAAGTTAGTTGCATCTTTCAAAGAAGTTCGACTAAGAGATAGGAAGAGCTAATAAAGAGGCAGAGAGAAGCAAAGATATAAAAGAAGAGAGCATAAAAGGGAGGAATCAAAGTCTTTGAGCAGATTTGAAAAACTCGGATTTATGCTCTTTTTTTATCAAAGATCTATGAAAAGTTTAATTATATGAGAATTATAAAATAATTTGACAAGGGACGTATGTTTGATAATGTTCTTCATAGGAGTACTATTTAAATAGGATGGATATATATATGAATGTAGAGAAGAAATATAAAAAAATTATAGAAATTGTGGAGCAAAGATTAACGTGTTCAGCACATAATTTAGATCACGTATTTAGAGTTTATAATCTTTGCTTATTACTTGCAGAATATGAGAAGAGCGTTGATTTAGAAATACTTATTCCATCAGCGTTATTACATGATATTGCCAGAGTAGAAGAGAGCCAAGATAAAACAGGAAAGATTGATCACGCAGTTTTAGGTAGTATGTTGGCAGCGGATATATTAAGAAATTTAGGTTATGAAGAAGAGAAAATAAAGAAAATCAAACATTGTATCATAACACATAGGTTCAGAACGGGAAATGAGCCTAAAACAATAGAAGCTAAAATACTTTTTGATTCAGATAAACTTGATGTTATAGGAGCAAGTGGAATTGCTCGTACTTTTATGTTAGCAGGACAATTTGGACAAAGGTTAATAGCAAATGAGTCTTTTAATGAATATCTTAAGGATAATACAGTTGAAAATGGAAGGTTGAAAGATGTTTCAAAACATACTCCTTTTATTGAGTACGAGATGAAATTTAAAAAGATTCCAGATAAATTGTATACGGATAAAGCAAGAGAAATAGGAAAAGAAAGACTAAAATTTATGGCTGAATATTTTAATAGATTAAGGTTAGAAATAGATGGTGTTAAGTGAGATTAATCCAAATTACTCTTATAAAGTATAATGTATAAAATTAGAGAGGGATAAAATGGGAATATGCTAAAAATCAATTTTCATAAATTAAATACAATAAAAGAAGATAAATTATTATTTGCTGTGATAATGGCAAAGTTTAATGGGCGGTGGATTTATGTAAAGCACAAGAAGAGACAGACTTGGGAAATACCTGGAGGTCATAGAGAACCAAATGAAAATATAGATGATACTGCTTCAAGAGAATTATTTGAAGAAACAGGAGCAACGGAGTTTAATCTTACTCCTGTATGCATATATTCAGTAGAAAGTGATCAAGCAGGAGATTATACTGAGTCCTTAGGTGCATTATTTTATTCAGGAGTGAAAGCGTTGGGTAAGTTGCCTGATTTTGAGATAAATGAAATTAAATTATTTGATGATATACCAAACGAATTAACTTATCCGTTAATTCAACCGTTTTTGCATAAGAAAGTATTAGAATTTATCAATAAAGTTTAATTGTATGTATTTTTGCAATAAGAATATGAGGGAAAATTGTTGTGGAAAGCATTTAGCAGAAACAGGATTTTATCAATATAATTATTATTTCATTACTTCTATAGTGTTGATTTTATCAATCTTTATTTTATAGGAACATTAGCTAAAAGGATAGCTGGGGGAGGCTATCCTTTTTTGTATAAATTATCAAGACAAGTTATTAAATAATTGAAGAAGGTTAATGTAATGATTGGCTTCCCTAAGGACATGATCTCCAAGAAGAGGGACAATTATTGATTTAATTTTGCAGCCCAAAAGTCCTTCAGTTCCTTGAGTTTTAAAATCTCTTAATTTAATTGTTTCATCTAAGGTAGTATTTGTTAAATCAGATAGTGTTGATGAAATATTATCAGCTGTGGACGATTCTTCTCGTAAGGTTTCGAATTCTTGTCCAAAGTTATTTGCTATATCAAATAATTCTGCTTCTGTAGGATCTAGTAATCCTCTAATGAAATAAGAATGCTCTGACATTATCCTGTTCCAAAAAGTTTCTTGTTCAAGTATATCTTTATCATTCTCCGCACTAATAGAAATTCCCGATTGTAGTTTTGTTAATGTTTCTCTAAAAAGTATTGCCTCCCTAAGTATGTGATCTATTAATAGTGGATAAGCTGTGGTGAATATCTTGCAGGATAAAACATTATCTCTAAGATCGGTTTTAAATTTAATGAGCATGCTTGTCAATTCTATAGAATACTGATTTAATCTGGAAACATAGTCTGTTAACATTGCAATATTATTATTGCTATTATTATTTGTATTAGCAGATAAAGAATTTTCCATAGAAGTTATGTTTGAGTCTATATAAATACCGCTAACAGATTGTGTTGCTCTTTCAGCATCCATTGTATATTTAGTTACTATTTCATTAGAGTTTAATACTCTAGCTGGTATTACACCGTTAGATATGGATATTGCATTTGTAAGAAGGTTAGTAAATTGATTTTTAAAATAATCAGCTTGAGCAATTAGGTTTTGATCTTTTATTGAGAATGCTGCTTCTAGAAAGATAGAATGTTCTTTCATTATTCTTAGAAAGAATAAATTTGTTTCTAGTGATTGATTAATGAATTCTTGATTTGAAATCATTATGTTCTCCCGATATTATTATTATTTTAACAATATATAATATATTCAGAGTAATAAATTAAGTGAATCTAATTAGAGTTAAATAGAAAAGAGGTGAAGATCTGATGAATCTTCACCTAATATATCTTTATTATTATTTATTAGAAAGTGTAATTAAAACTATTTCAGATCTGCTTCCAGTTCTAATAGGAGGTCCCCATAGACCATATCCTGAAGAAACTACAAGGTTTGTATTGCCAAATTTACCATATCCATAATCTAAAGGGAAAATGGCATGTGTAATTAAATTTCCAGGGATAATCTGACCTTTATGTGTATGGCCTGAAACTTGAAGATCAATATTATCTCCTTCAGCTTCTTTTATATTTTGAGGATTATGATCTATAAGGATACTAAATTTATTGTTATCTATATTTGAAGACATATTATCTAAAGGTGGTCTTTTAGTACCTAGACGATCAGCAGTAACATCATCTCTACCTAAGATATAGAATTCATCATTTATTAAGGTTGATTCGTTTCTCAAAATATGAATACCTTGTTCAGTTAAGAGAGTACATAACTCATCAACTTTTCCTGTATAAAAATCATGATTTCCTGTAGCAAAGTAAGTCCCATAAGTACTTTTTATATCTTTAAGATGACTAAACATATTATCTTCAATAATAGGATCTAAGTTACCATCTACAAGATCTCCAGCTATTATCACTACATCAGCGCCTAATTTGTTTAATTCACTTTTCAATAGGTCTATTCTATTGTTTCCTCTGAAATATCCTAAGTGAAGGTCGGATACTAAAGCAATTTTTAATTTACCATCCTTAAGTTGTTTGTCAGTACTTATAGTATATTCTTTTACGTAAGGTGAATTAGCTAAAAAGGTACCAATTCCTACTATTAAAGTAGTTATTAATAATGATATCATGTAAAAGTCTAACTTGTTGTTTTTTGGCTTTAATAATTTTGTTAGAATAAAAGCTATAGGAAATAGCATTAAAATATAAGCAAAAAAAGCAAGATAGTAGGAACTTATAAAAGCTAAAACCTTGTTTAATATACTAGGAAGATTATAGGTTGCAGTTTCGTATATTATAAAAGAAGAAGAAATAAAGGCAAATATGCACCAATATACAATCTTATTTAATTTGTTTACCTTATTAATAGATTTATAAATTCTGTTGCCAACTAAGAAACTTAGTAAGAAATATAATATAGAGATTATAATAAATGCAAGCATAATATCCCTCCTAGGTTATAATGTTTTAGTATGTATAACAAAGGCGTTAATTCATACATAATGATGAGTTAACGCTTTCTAAGTTACATAGATAAAACTATCTCTTTTAGTAATGCAGTGGAGTTTTTAACAGCGATTGGAGTGAATTTTTCAAAATCCATATGCGCTCCATTATTAGCATTATCAGAAATTGATCTTATTATAACAAAAGGTATATTATTTAGATAACATACATGGGCAATGCTTGCTCCTTCCATTTCACATGATAGGGCAGAAAATTCCTTTTCAAGCCATTGAATTTTTTCTATGCTTGCTACGAATTCATCTCCTGATACAATTCTTCCGACAAATGTGTTTATGTCTTTAATTGATTTGCAAGCTTTTCTAGCTAATTCAACTAATTCTGTATCACATTTAAAATCAAAAGTATCCATTCTTGGAATTTGACCATGTGGATCACCAAAGGCTGTAGTGTCCATATCATGTTCCACTAAGTTGTCAGCGATAACTATGTCTCCTGGATATATCTCTTTTCCGATTCCTCCAGCAACACCAACGTTTATCACTTTATCAACCTTATATTCTGAAGCAAGAATTTGTGTACAGATTGCTGCGTTAACTTTACCTATACCACAAACTACAGCAACTACATCTTTACCCCATAACTTTCCTTTGTTAAAAGTCATGTTAGCTTTAACTTTTTTTACTTCAAGAGACATATCTTGAAGTAAAATTTCTAACTCTTCGCTCATAGCGGCTATTATTCCTAAAGTCATATTTTATAAACCTCCAAAAAAATTAGGCTAACTTTATGTAGCCTAAAAAATAATGTTTCCAATAAGTATAGTGTATCAAATTTACTTAAGAAATACTATTCCATTTCTTTAAATATAAATATTTTCTTATTTGGATCTAAAGTACTTTCAAAATGTTCTTCATAAGTTAGTTCAAATTTCTTTTTTAATAAAATAATAATAGGTATGCTTATTAAAGTAGATATTATAGCATTTATAATCAATCCAGTAAGGCTAGATGGAACAAAGGCTATTAATGCAAGGACATTATTAGCAAAGTGTCCTGAAATGGTAAGAAATATAGATTTTGTTCTATAATATACATAACCTAAAAACAATCCAAGTAAAAATGCATTTATACCTTGTTGCAGATTTAAATGTGCAAAGGCAAAAAGGAATGCGGAAATAGGTAAAGCTATTTTAGGAGAATATTTTTTTAATAATCCTCCGAGAATTATTCCTCTAAAAACTACTTCTTCAACTATAGGTGCATAAAAGCATGCGCTACTTATTAAATAAAAATAGTTATTTTCAAAGATACTTGATGCCTCGCTCAAAATCTCGCTTTCAGGTAATAATGATACTAAAGGATATAAATATGCATCGAATAGCAACCTTAAGACAAGTATTGATAGGGCCATAAATATAAGTGATTTTTTACTAACTTTTTTATATGTGTTCTTTTCCCACTTAAGTTTACCAAAGGTATTGGACATTATAAAAATGAAAAGTGGAATGGAAAGAAGCTCGATGATGGCTATAAGGGTATAGTTGTCAGTAGCAAAATCATATCCAAATATCTTTGAGGCATAGATAGTAAAGAATAGGGATAGCAATTGCATTATACACAGTGCACCAAGACCTTTCCAAAAACCTACTTTAAAATTGAAACTCTCATTTTCTATATTAACTAGTGGATTTATAATAAAATTTAATATTTTTTTCAAAGAATAACCTCCCTAATTTTGCAACTTAATTTTAATTATATACAAAACATAGAGTATTTGTATATAATTTTATGATTAGAACTCTTGTTTTAAGAAAAAATATAAAATAAAATATATAGGAAAGAAGGTGCTTAATATATGAGTATGTTACAACATTCCTTATCTAGAACAGAGTTATTAGTAGGAAGAGAAGGTTTAGATAAATTAAAAAATAGTAAAGTAGTAGTATTTGGTGTTGGTGGAGTAGGTAGTTTTACAGTAGAAGCACTAACTAGAGCTGGAGTTGGTGAGCTTATATTGATTGATGATGATACTGTTTGTTTGACTAATTTAAACAGACAGATTCATGCTACATATGATACTATAAGCAAAGTAAAAGTAGAAGTTATGAAAGAAAGAATTCTTTCAATAAATAGAAAGTGCATTGTCACAACTCATCAAGTATTTGTAGATAAAGATAATATACCTGATCTTATACCAGATGACACAGATTATGTTGTAGATGCCATTGATACAGTTTCAGCTAAAATTGCATTAGTAGAGTATTGTAATGAAAAGAATATCAGAATAATGAGCTCTATGGGAACAGGAAATAAATTCGATCCAACTCAATTTAAAGTTGCAGATATATATGATACTAAAATCTGTCCGTTAGCAAAAGTTATGAGGCGTGAGCTGAAAAAGAGAGGTATAAAACAACTAAAGGTAGTATATTCGGAAGAAATTCCTACAAAGCCAAGAGTTGAAGATGTAGTTACATGTAAAACAGGTTGTGTGTGTACTGGAGGTACTAAGAAATGTGCAGCTAAGAGACAGATACCAGGAAGTATTTCATTCGTACCACCTGTTGCAGGTATGATTATTGGGGGAGAAGTAATAAAGGATATAATAGGTATAAATTAGGATAAATAATTTAAAGTATATTCTAGTATGGTAATATTCTTCACCATATATATGGTAATATTCTTAAGAATATGCTGATAAAATGCCAGTAGAGAATGGTTAGTTAATTGAGAATTGAGGATAAAAGACGTAAGATTTTTTCAAAAAGTCTTACGTCTTTAGAAATTCTGAAAGATTTTAATCCACCATTCTCAATTTTTAACTTTAATTTCTAAATTGCTAAGATCTCCACTGTTCCTCTAGAAATCTTAATAACGCTGGATTAGCATTTAATGACTTACATAAAGCTTTATATTCTTCTAATTTATTAGGTTGTTCTTTAGTCAATTTTTGTGCTCTTATCATAAGGTTTTTTGGCGTTTCAAGAGGCGAAATATATTCTACAATAGAAACATTATAACCTTTAGATTCAAGCATAAGACCACGCATTCCATCAGTTAATGCATCGGCTATTCTTGCTTTTAAGATTCCATATTTAGTTATAGATTTGAATGGATCGTAATTATACTGACTTAATAGTTCACGATGGCAACAAGGGACAGCAATGATAAGGTCAGATTTTACTTTTATACCAAGGGCAAGAGCCATATCAGTAGCTGTATCACAAGCATGTAATGACATAACCATATTTATTTTTCTATTTGGCTTGTAGTCTTTAATGTCTATAGCTGCAAATTCCATGTTTCTGTATCCAAGTTCATTAGCAATAGATCTAGATGCTTTTATTACATTTTCAGAAATATCAAGACCTATAAAGTTACATTTGATTTTTTTTACTTCTGTTAAATAATAATTTAAAACAAAAGTTAAATAAGATTTTCCACAACCGCAATCTAAGATAGTTATTGTTTCATCTTTTGGTAAAGTATCTAATTCTTTTTCAATAAGTTCAACATAATGGTCAATCTGATTATATTTTCTAATCTTATCGTTTAATATCTTACCATCTTTACTCATTATTCCTATTGCTTTAAGAAGAGGATTAGCTTTTCCGACCTTAATTAAATAATTTCTATTTAATAATGTAGATGTATTTTCATGATTATCAGTTTCTTCGATACTTTCTTCTTCTTTAGTTGTCATTTTAACATTTTTATTATCAGCAGTTATTGTAATAATAGTACCTCTTTCAGAGTAGGTTAATGTTAAAGACTCGTATTTTTCAGCTTCCTCACATATATTAGCAAGTAAATTTTCCATAGTGAGGGATGAACTTATTCCGTTAAAGTTGAATGTTATATTGTTATTATAATATGTCCCTATTCCTTTAAATTTCTTTAGACCAGCAATATATACAATGCTAATACTTTTAAATAAATCATTATTTTCAATAAATCTATTCTGTAGTCCTAAAAAGAAGAAATTCAATTTAGATATATTTTGCTTATTCAAATTATCACCTATCCTTTATAAAAAAGTTGCTATAAACTAATATAAGCATAATAGAATTAAATATCAATAGTAATCATAGTATTGCTGAATTATAAAAAAATAATATATAATGATAATTATAAGATGTAAGTGGTGGGAGATGACTTTATGTTGCAAGAACAAGGTGTAACTATTGTAAGAAGTTCCGATAATGCAAAAGATTATGTAATAAGAGATAAAAATAAAATTAATATTGGTAGATTTACAATTGTAGATTTAGATGAAGAGAATAAAAAATGTAGCATTAAGTTAAAATTTTATAGAAATGATGATTATGAATTGTTGAAAGAAACTTTAAGTTTGATATTGAAAGCTACGTTTAAAGATATAAATATAAATAAGGTTAATGTTTACACAGTAGATACTATATCACTATCATCTTTTTTAGATTTAGGGTTTATTCTTGAAGGAATATTTTTTGACAATATATATTCTCAAGGGATCTATCGGAATGAGATATCTATGGGGATTTCAAGAGATGATTATAATGTAGGAGTTAGAAATAACTTAGTAGAATTATATTCTGATAATATTATGATAAAACTACTAACACCTGAAGATTCTGAAGCACTATTAAAGTATTATCTAGATAATAAAGAACATTTAAGGGCTTTTGAACCTATGAGAGATAATAGTTTTTATACTATAGAAGTGCAGAAAAATATATTAAGTCAGAGTTATAGACAATTTCTAAATGGGACGGCTGTAGATTTTGGGATTTATAAGGACGATAGGTTTATTGGGAAGTTAAAAATTTCAAATATAGTTAATGGGATATTTAAAAGCGCAACAATAGGGTATTCTATAGATAAGGATGAACAAGGGAAGGGATACATGAAGGAAACTGTTAATTTAGCAATAAATTATGCTTTTGAAGAGTTGCAACTTCATAGATTAGAAGCATCTGCGTTAGTAGAAAACAAAAAATCACAGAATGTATTATTAGGATGTGGCTTCAAGGAATTAGGAGTAAATGAACAGTATCTCTTTATAAATGGAAAATGGAGAGATCATATAACTTATTATATTACTAATAAACGTATGAAGGGGATGGCGTAATGAGTATAAAACTTAAACATGATGAAGTCGTTTCTAAAGTTTTTAATAATAACATTATATTGGTAAATTCAGATCATAAGGAAAAGATTCTTTTTGCTAAGGGAATTGGTTTTGGGAAGAAACATGGGCAGACTATATGTAAAGGAACTGAAGTTGATAAGATATTTACTATAGAAGATACTGAAAATAGAGCTAATTTTAATAATATAATTGACAAAGTTCATAAAGATTTCTTTGCAGTTTGTGAAGAAGCAATATATGAAGTCTCTAAGCAAATAAATAAGGAATTAAACGAAAGTATTCATATAGGCCTTATTGATCACTTGTCCTTTGCCATTAAGAGAATGAAGAGCAAAGAGATAATTGAAAATCCCTTTTTAGTTGAAATAGAAACACTGTATCCAAAAGAGTTTACCCTTGCAAGGATGGTAGCTGATAAAGTGGCTAACTTTGCAAAAGTGGATATGCCAGATGATGAAATTGGATTTATAGCACTACATATACATTCGGCTATAAATAACGGAAGTATATCTAATACGCTTAAAAATAATTATTTAGGCAGCACCATAGTTGAACATGTTGAGGATAGGTTAAATATAGAAATAGATAGGAAGTCTTTGGATTATGCTAGATTTTTGACTCATATTAAATTTGCAGTACAAAGAATATTAGAAAATAAGAATGTTGATAACCAGTTAGGAGAAATTATAAAAAATACATATAAAGAATCTTATGAAATAGCAAAAGAAGTTGCAGAAATAATAGGCAAAGAGCTAAAGGTACATGTTAAGGATGATGAAGTGACTTTCTTAACAATTCACATTGAAAGATTTAGAATTTCTTTAAATCAATAAAAAAAATGTCGATTAAACCTTTACAAAGCGAAAATCATGTGGTATTATGTAAACATAATCAAATAATTAAGGTGTAACTGGTAATGCAGGCAAGACTTTATATAACGAAATGTGTTTTTGCATATTTAAAAATATGCAGGGCATAATAAGTTATTATTAAAGTCTTTTTTTGTTACTCAATTTTAGTATATAAGCTGGCCAGCTTAATATAAAGAATACCTTATTAAAAATTTTTATTAATCTATATAAAGATTTGGAGGAATTATCAATGCTTAAATATTTACAAAGAATAGGTAAAGCAATTATGCTACCAATAGCAGCTTTACCAATAGCAGGTATATTACTAGGAATAGGTGGAGCACTACTTGGAATTGCAAAATTAGACAATCCACCAGCAGTATATGAACCACTTATAGCTTTCGTTAACATATCAGCAGTTACAGCAATATTAACTGTAATGAATGATATCGGTAACATTATTTTTGGAAATCTTCCAGTATTGTTTGCAGTAGGTGTTGCAGTAGGCTTAGCTAAGAAAGATAAAGGTACAGCAGCGCTAGCAGCAGTATTCGGTTTCGTAGTAATGAATCAAGTTATTTCAACATTACTTGGATTAGGTGTAACTCAACTTGGAGTTTTAACTGCAAGTAACATTACTGATCCAGATAAGGCAGCGTATGCGACTTATGTTACAAAGAGTCTCGGAATATTTACATTAAATATGTCAGTTTTTGGTGGTATTATAACAGGTATAATTACAGCGATATTACATGACAGATTCCACACAATTCAATTACCACAAGTTATTGGATTCTTCTCAGGAGCTAGATTCGTACCAATAATAACATCTATTACTATGGCAATAGTTGGAGGGATATTAGCTTTTGCATGGCCAGTAATTCAAGGTGGTATTGCAGGAGTAGCTAATTTAGTTAGAGAAGCAGGTCCTGTTGGAACATTCTTCTACGGTATTATAGAAAGAGCATTAATTCCATTTGGATTACATCATGTATTCTATACCCCATTCTGGTTTAGTTCATTTGTTGAAGGTAAGGTATTAGTTAATGGTGCATGGCAAACAGTTGCTGGTGCTAACACTGCTTACTTTACTCAATTATCAAGCATGGGAGATCTAGTTGGAGCATCTTCTGATACTATGGCAACTATAGTTAGTGGAACAACAAGATTTATGGCAGGTAAGTTCCCATTCATGATGTTTGGGCTACCAGCAGCAGCTTTAGCAATGTATAGAACAGCTAAACCAAGCAAAAAGAAGGTAGTAGGATCATTATTAATATCAGCAGCTGTTACAGCAATGCTTACAGGTATTACTGAACCAATCGAATTTACATTCTTATTCGTTGCTCCAGTATTATACGGAGTTCACTGTATATTAGCT
Organism: Clostridium cibarium; assembly: GCF_014836335.1. Classification (GTDB taxonomy): domain Bacteria; phylum Bacillota; class Clostridia; order Clostridiales; family Clostridiaceae; genus Clostridium; species Clostridium cibarium. The sequence continues at coordinate 1,761 of NZ_JACSRA010000025.1, read as the reverse complement.
GGTTTATCATTCATGTTAATGGATTTACTAAATGTATTCGTAGGTATGACTTTCTCTGGAGGTTTAATTGACTTCTCATTATTTGGATTACTTCCAGCAGGAGCTGGAGTGCCAACAAACTGGTATATGATTATATTAGTTGGTTTAGCATATGCAGTAGTTTATTATTTCTTATTCCTATTCATGATTAAGAAATTTAACTTAAAGACTCCAGGTAGAGAAGAAGATGAAGAAGAAACAAAACTTTATTCAAAGGCTGATTATCAAGCAGCAAAAGGTCTTAATAAGGCTGATGAAGTAAGTAGTTCAAAAGGTGGTTCAAATGAAATAGTTGAAAAAGCACCTTTAGTACTAGCAGCATTTGGCGGAGCTGAGAATATAGTAAGTGTTGATGCTTGTATAACAAGACTTAGAATTGAAGTTGTAGATAAGTCTAAAGTTAATAAGGATGAATTAAAGAAATTAGGTGCTTCAGGAGTAGTTGAAGTAGGTAATGGAATGCAAGCTATATTTGGAGTTAAGGCAGATAGATATAAGAACGAAATCAATTCAATATTAGGAATTGAATAATTTAAGCTTAATATATAAATCATAATAATGCAGAAAACCAAGGTAGGTTAAAACTCACCTTGGTTTTCTGTATTATTTATATAATTTTGATTAAAGAAAAAAGCTTCCTAATTTAAAATAGGAAAGCTTTTTTATTATTTTATAAAGTATATTTAACTATTGTTGTTTCTCCTGCAACTGAATCTATGTTTTCTATAGGCTCAATTGAAGTTACAATATCTGGATTAGTTATTAACACAGGAGTCATTAATGAGAAGCCTTTGCTTTTAATGAATTCTCTATCTATTTTGATTATTGGAGTTCCTGCTTTAACTTTAGTTCCTTGTTCGGCAAGTTGTTCGAAACCTTCACCATTTAAGGAAACTGTATCAACACCTATGTGAACTAGAAGTTCAATTCCATTATCAAGAGTTAACGCAAAAGCATGTTTTGTATTAAAAACTAAACTTAACTCACCATCAGCTGGTGCGACAACTAGATCACCTGTTGGATCAATAGCAACTCCATCTCCTGCCATTTTTTGTGCAAAAACAGGGTCTGGTACTTCTGATAAAGGAATAACCTTACCACTTACTGCTGCTACTAATTCTGGTCCTTTTTTTACTTCATTATTTTTTTTCTTAAAAAATCCAAACATATGCTTATCCTGAATAACAGGATTATTCACATCCTTTCATTATTATTACTGTACTTTTCAATGTTATAGAAAGTTCACCAAAAAATAAAAAAAGGCATAAATTTTTATACAAAATTCATGCCTGATTTAACAGTTACACATCTATAACATTATTATATTATTCAGAAAATTGTGTGTCAACTAAATTGTAAAAATAAAGTGTATTAATTGATATGTAGTTAGAAACCTGTATTCTACATAAAAACTCCCCCTAGTGTATCTGCATGTAAGAGAGTGAGAAATTAAAAGAAAAGTGGGGGATTAAGATAGTTAAATTATAAATCTGAAGTGTTTAGTCAAATTTGCATGTGTATATGGATGATAAGATAAGTCATGTCGCTAAGGCAACTTGGTAAACATGATTAGATTCATAAAAAATAATGTTGACAAATGTTGAAAAAAGTGATAAGATGAGAAAGTCGCTTAAGGGCGATAAAGAAAATGGTCTTTGAAAATTGAACAGATATAAATAAGTTAAAAACCAGCAATTCTTTTAGAGTAAGTTTTTTGAGTAG
>NZ_JACSRA010000024.1 GCF_014836335.1 Clostridium cibarium | reverse complement strand
TTATTCCAAATCTACCATCAAACAATACAAAAAAAGAATGTAGTAGATTTGTTTTACACAAATCTATCTACATTCTCTTTTTTTGAAAATCACTTCTCCCTATCCCTGATTCATTCTATTATTTAGTTTAATATACTCGCTCATAAATCTAGAAAACTTTCCTTTTATGTTTCTTTTAAAACAAATATCTATATTAGTTAAGTGCTCAATTAACTCTCTTGGCTCTAATCCTACGTATTCAATTTCCAATTCGTAATCAGTAATATTAAGGTATTTATTTAAGTCCAAACAAATCTCAACATTATTGCTCCAATTGCAGACTTTCCTTAAAGTTTGTAGCTCACTTAAATATTTTACATCTCCTAATTTACAACCACATAAATCCTCTAATTCTTTACTTGTAATGAGTGTTGGTAACTCTAAAATTTCTTTTTCATATTCCTTTTTAATATGCAAAGACTCCTTTTTTGATATAGGAATTTTAACTTGCAATAATAACCTTGATTTTTTCTCTCTTACACGTACTGTTATATCTTTATTTATTGTAAAATCATTTACATAGTAATAATTTTTCTGCTCTATTACTTCGTTCCATTTAAATTTTTTATCTATAATGTCATATTGAAATCTACTTAATAAAACTTTATTTTCCTGCTCTATCATCACTAACCTCCTTAAATTATTTTATTGCACTTTATGCAATATTTTTTCTAAAATCTAAATCATAATTTTATTTTTATAATTCATTCTTATATCTCATATTTTACTACTTTTTCTATTTTTATGTAAACCAAATAATTGTTTAGCTTTATACACTTTTTAATCCATTAATGTGACCAATACATACTAATTATAAACCACTCCACCATTATTAACGCTACTTCAATTTTTTAATATTGTGTTGATTTAAATGTGGTCTTATGCTAAAATTCTCATATATTTATTTTATAAATCACAAAAATATATTTTTTAGTTTTCTAGGGTTCCGCAACTTTTAGTTGGCAGGTCCGAGAGAAAACGCACAGTTATCTGTGTACACGGAAGGATAAAAGCCTGGGAGATATTTAATAATATTTCCATAGGCTTTTTTTATTTTCAATTTTTTAGTCAAAATAAATAATATAGGAGGTATTGTAATGAAAAAGTTTATTATTGAAGATTTCTTTTGGAATCTATTTCCTAATGCTAAAATTGGGGTTATTATCTGTAATGGCATAGATAATTCTATAAAGGATAAGGATCAATATGCAGAAATGATTTTAAATGCTGAAAAGAAAGCATTAACACATTTACAAAATCCAGAATTTGGTATTAACCCTGTAATAAAGGTATGGAGAGAAACATTCCAAAAATTTAAAACAAAGAAAGGTGCAAGATCATCCATAGAAGCACTACTTAAGAGAGTTCGTAATGGAAATCATATAGGAACTATTAATCCACTAGTTGATATCTATAACTCTATTTCGTTAAGGTATGCACTGCCTTGTGGTGGAGAGGATATAGACAAATTTGCAGGACCTATAAAATTAACTACAGCTGCTGGAGATGAAGAATTTATTCCACTTGGAACAGATGAAAACTCACCTCCATATGAAGGAGAAATAGTCTATAAAGATGATAATGGTGCAATTTGCAGATGCTTTAATTGGCGTGAAGCAGTAAGAACAATGCTTACTGAAAATACAAGTAATGCTTTTTTATGTATCGAATTGGTTGATGAAAATAGATTAACAGAATTTGAAAACGCCCTTAATGACCTATCAAAATCAGTACAGGATAATTTAGGAGGAACAAATAAAATTTCAATTTTGGATATTGATAATAAAGAGCTAGTAATAGAATAATTTTAGGAGGATAAAGGAATGAGTGGTTTTAGCTATAAAGATATTTATATTGAGGATGGAAAAAGGGTGCTAGAAGTAAACATACTTCCTGAAAAGCATTGTAATTTTGATTGCATATTCTGCCCTATTGGAAGATCACACAATAAGGTTGATACACAACAATCATTTGATGAAATAGATAATTCATTAAATGAATTAAACAATATGATAGAAGATAATAATGTAGAATTAGTTTTCATTAATTCAAAGGGTGAAGCCCTTGTAAATGACAAAATTGATGATGTTATAGACCTAATTAAAAGTAAGGGAGTACCAGTAAGGCTCTTATCTAATGGCTACATATTAGGTAGAGATGAATATATAAAAATAGTCAATAAGTGCGATGAAGTTATTGGAGAGATAAAGGCAATTACTGAAGAAGATTTTCAAAAAATCCAAAGGCCAATTCAGGGATACACTTTAGAAGAATATATCTCTAACATGGTTCTATTTAATAAGCAATATAAAGGTAAATTTATTTTAGAGGTAACAATTATAAAAGGTTATAATGACACAGATGAATCTATTAATAAGATTAAAGATGTTATTAACAAATTATCTCCAGACAAGATAATCGTTGGAAGAATGGAAGATGAAAGATTTAAGAAAAAACTTGGTATAACTGATGAAAGATTTGAGGAAATTTCAAAGGCATTACTAAATAGTTAGTTAAACTAATGTATAAAGGAATTATATTTCAAACAAGGAGTGATTGCTATGTTTAGAGAAATGCGAAGAAAAGACAGAGAACTCAAAAATGATGAGATTATTGAAGTCTTAAAGAATACTAGTTACGGTATTCTATCAACTATAAGTGAAAATGGTTATCCTTATGGTGTACCAATAAGTTATGTCTTCTTTAATGATTCAATATATTTTCATTGTGCTACTAAAGGACATAAGTTAGATAATATATTGAATAACGATAAAGTATCTTTTTGTGTGGTTGGCAACACCTGTGTTTTACCTGAAGAATTTAGCACAAAATACGAGAGTTTAATTGTATTTGGAAAAGCAATTGAAGTTTTTGATGATGAAAAAAATATGGCTCTTTTAGAAACTTTAAATAAGTATTCTCCAGACTTTATTGAACAAGGAAAAGAATATATTATTAAGGCAGGTAAAGCAACTAAGGTAATAAAAATTACTATAGATCATATTTCTGGAAAAGCAAGAAGATAGTTAAAGAAGATAAAATTCCAAATCAAAAATTTTTGGGGGGTAGGTTTATCCCCCCAAAAAACTACTTGTATCTTATCTTGTACCAGCTCATGTACTACCTTACTTTACGAAGAAATATGTCAAATACCGATATTATATCTTCCCCCATGGAAATTAATTAGATAGCAGCTATCAATATATTTTTCACATCTTCCTTTGTCATTTTCATATATCCAGTATTAGGCAAGAAAACTTTTTCTGTTATTCTATCTATATCTTCTTTTGGAATCCCTACTTCAGTTAATGTTATTGGAGCTCCAATTTTAACAAAATACTCTTTTGTCTTTTCAATACCTTCTAATGCAATCTCTTCATCTGTTTTATTGACTATATCAACACCCCAAACATTAATAGCATATCTTACAAATTTGTTTAATCCATGTTTATATACATACTTCATCCAACTTGGAAACACAATTGCAAGTCCTGCACCATGTGGGATATCGTAAAACGCTGATAATGAATGTTCTATTTGGTGACTTGTCCAATCTTGATTTTTTCCTAAACCAATAACTCCATTAAGTGCCATGGTACTACACCACATCAGGTTTGACCTTGCTATATAGTCAGTTGGATTTAGAAGTACTATTTCTAAATTTTCTATTACATTTTTAATAATAGCTTCACTTAAATCATAACTTAGATTTGAATCATTTGGTTCACTAAAATATTGCTCAAACACATGGGCTAAAATATCAATTGAACCATATATAGTTTGTTCTTTTGGTAATGTATAGGTATATGTTGGGTCTAGAATAGAGAACTTTGGATATAACATTTTGCTCATATATCCAATTTTCAAATTCTTTTCCCAATCCGTAACTACACTACCTAAATTCATTTCACTTCCTGTTGCTGGTATCGTTAAAATAACTCCCAAAGGGGTGGCATCATAACATTCTTCATTATTAATGAAAAAAGCTTTCCAAAAATCTCTATCTATTTTAGATCCAGCTGAGATTGCTTTTGAACAGTCAATAACACTACCACCACCAATAGCTAAAATAAAGTCTATATTATTTTCTTTACATATTTTAATTCCTTCATAAACCTTTTCTTTTCTTGGGTTAGACATGATTCCACTTAATTCAAAAACATTTTTATTTTCATTTTTTAATATCTTAATTACACTAGGATAAATCCCATTTCTCTTAATGCTTCCACCACCATAAGTTAAAAGAATGTTCTCTCCATAAGCTTTTAACTGTTCTGATAAATTTTCAATTGAATTTTCTCCAAAAAAAATTTTAGTTGGATTATAATAATTAAAATTATTCATAAGCTATCTCCTTATCATTTTATATTCTTTTATCTTTCAATAAGTTTTAAGTAGAAACTCCACTCCAAGTAGGTTGCCCTGTATATACTACAGCTTCTTCCTTGCCACATACTACCCTAAGAGCTCCAGCTGCAAGAGCTTCCATCTCAAATTCTCCAGCTATTGTCTTGACCACAGAAATCCAACTGATATATTCTTTTAACTTTGCCACTAGATATTGACTATTTGCTATTCCACCTGTCAAAATAATTGCATCTACTTTTCCTTTCAACACACAAGCTGCTGCTCCTACACTTTTACCAATTTGATAAATCATCGCATTATATACAAGTTTTGCATACTTATCGCCTGCTGCAATACGATTTTCAATTTCTTTGACATCGGCTGTTCCTAGGTGAGCAGTCAAACCACTTTCCTTTGACAATTTCTTGTACAAATCTTTTTCTGTAAATTCTCCACTATAACACATTTTCAATACCTTTATAGTGGGCAATGTTCCAGCTCTGGTGGGTGTCATAGGTCCATCACCATTAATAATATCATTTGAATCTATCATTCTCCCATTATGGTGTGACGTTACAGAAATACCTCCTCCAATATGACAAATAACAAGGTTACTTTCCTCATATTTTATATTATTTGCATTACAATACCTTAATGCAACTTCCTTCTGATTCAAGGTGTGGATTCTACTTTCTCTGTATATGCCATATAGTCCAGTAATTCTTGCAACTTCCTCAAATTCATCAACATCTGGAGGATTTACAACATAAGCCTTACCACCATATTTTTCTACAAAGATGTTGCAAATCTGAGCTGCCAGCTGTGCTGGATGCTGTCCTGACATTCCCTTACTAGCATGTTCAAGAAGTTTACTATTTATTATATATGTTCCTCCTTTAATTGGAACCAGACCACCTCCTCTTCCTACGAAGATGTCAATGTTTTTTATAAAAATTCCATTAGCCTTAAGTTCTTGCTCAATAATTTCTTTTCTATATACCAATTGATCCTGTATTTCTTTAAATTCTTTTAATTTATTAGTATCATGAGATACATTTTTACTAAACACTTTTTTTTCATTCTTAAATACTGCTATCTTTGTGGATGTTGATCCTGGATTTATAGCTAAAACCATGTAATCTTTCATTATATTACACTACCTTTCCCAATCAATAACCTTGTGCCACATATGCTGCAAGTACAATAGAATAATATTTGTCAGAAGCTTGAGCTGAACGGGATGTCACTATCACCGGAATTTTTGCACCAACTAATAAACCTGCAGTCTGTGCACCTGCAAATCCTGTTAAACACTTTATTAGTACATTTGCAGACACAAGATCCGGCATTAATAACAAATCTACATCTCCTGATACTGGACTTTCGTATTCCTTTATTTCTGCTGCTTCCTTGCTAGTTGCTAGATCAAATGAAATAGGTCCTTCTATAATGCATCCATGGATTTCTCCATCTTGATTCATTTGTTTTAAAGAATTTGCATCCACAGTTTCAGGCATTTTAGGGTTTATATTTTCAACAGGTGCCAAAACTGCTACCTTTGGTTTTTCAACACCCATTGTATTCAAAACATAAACCCCATTTAGCAGAATATCCTTCTTTCTTTCCAAATCTGGATATATATTGACTGCTACATCACTTATAGCAAGCAACTTATGATACTTTTCTGTTTCACAAAAGCCAACTACAGATATAGTTCCACCTTTCTTTAAATCATTTTCTTTTTTTAGAATTGCCTTCATCATAGTAGCTGTTTCCAGCTTTCCCTTCATAAGTACATCTGCAATACTTTCATGAACCATCTTGACTGCTATATCCAAACATTCATCAACATCCATTGCAGGTACGATTTTATAATCTGCAGCACTTTCACCCAACATTGTCAATATCTCCACAATTCTCTCTTCATTTCCTATCAACAAAGGAATTATCAAATTCTCTTTTTTTGCTTTTATTACTGACTCGAGAGTGTGTTTGTCATGGGCAGCCACCACTGCAATCTTGCTTTTTTTTTCTATACTTTGAACATTTTTAACTAAATCTTGAAAACTCTTAATCTGCATTTTTTCTATCACTCCTTGTATATATCTAGCCCTAAACCATGCCTCTATTATCCATTATTTTGTTACAAAAGATAATTTCCACCATCTGCCATACAAAATCTTCTTCTTCTTACAAATGATTGTGGTCCTGTTACCCCTTCACCTGTTGGTGTAGCAATAGTAGGTGCATTTGTTCCAGTACCGCCAATACCAAATGCTGCCATTGTCCCGCCATTTTGAACAAAAATGGTTGTATTTATAACTTTTCCAAAAGCAGTTACTCTGTTGATATCATTTGACCAAATAGATGCGGAATGTTTGCAATCATGCTCTGCTGCAACTGCTCTTTCCATTGCTTCTTGGAAATCTCTGCAACGTACAATAGGAATAATAGGCATCATCTGCTCAGTCTGAACTAAAGGATCATCATTCTGTGCTTCAAAAATAGCTATTCTAGGATCAATATCAATCTTAATACCTGCTGCATTTAAGATTACATTTGCGTGTTTACCAACATACTTTTTATTTGCAACATAATTGCCATTTGGTGATTTTACAACACAAATATCTGTTAATTTTTTTCCTTCTTTAGTATTTACACGATAAGCACCTACTGCTTCTAACTCTTTCATAAAGTTATCAAATATAGCATCTACTACAAATATCTCTTTTTCTGCTATGCAAAGTAAATTGTTATCAAAAGAGGATGATCCATAAATTCCTGCTGCCGCTTTTTTTAAATCAACTGTTTCATCAACGATTGATGGTGGATTACCTGGACCAGCTGCAATAACCTTCTTACCTGAGCTCATAAGTGTTTTAACCATTCCAGGGCCACCTGTTCCTACCAATAATTTAACTGATGGATGTGCCATAATTTCATCAAGTGTATCTAAAGTAGATTCTCTTGGCATGGTAAACAAATTAACAGGTCCACCAGCTTCATTAATGGCTTTGTTTACTAAATGTACTGTTATGGCTGAGGTTTTCTTAGCTGAAGGATGTACATTAAATACAACTGCATTTCCAGCTGCAACATTAGCAATAGCATTTCCTACAATTGTAGCAGAAGGATTTGTTACAGGTGTAACAGCCCCTACAACACCAAATGGTGCATAATATTCTACTGTAAGTCCCTTATCAGAGGCATACATGTTATGTGGAATAGCTTCTGTACCTTGAGATAGCATAACTGCACCTGTGTTTTTTTCTACTTTATCTTCAACTCTTCCGTAACCTGTCTCATCAAATTCCATCTGACCAAGCATCTCTATGTTTTCCATTATATTTTTACGGATACTGTCTATAAAACGATTTCTATCCTCCAGTGTATATTTAAGCACTAGCTCCTTTTGTGCAACTGTGGCTGCTACGCATGCTTCTGTTGCTGTTTCAAATACTCCTAACTGTCTCATAATTTTTTTCCTCCTATTTTTAATAAATTTAAATTATTTCTTACCTACATGTTTAATGTTTATATTATTGTTAATTTTCATAAGAACACGTTTATATATTTCTATTTCTTCAATTGCAACACCAGATATAATTATTTCAAAAAGACTTCCAAAAAATGGCTCGATCTTCTTCTTAAGACTTACCCCCTTATCTGTTAAATTTAAACAAAAAGCTCTTTTATCTTCTTTACTAGGTTGTCTTACAACCAATCCTTTTCTTTCTAAAATATTTAAAATCCTTGCTAAAGTTGGTTCATCCTTATCTACTTTATGAGCTAATTGCTTCTGGTTAATTTTATTTTCCTGGGATAATTTCAATAATACATTCCATTGTTCAAGAGTAATATCAAATACTTCAAGTTTTGAATTCAAAAAATATATTATTTTTTTATTAGTTTGATTTGTAATCTGTCCTATAGATTCATACATACATTCACCTCCGTATACTTGTTGTAACAATAATTGATATGCTTATTATATGCTTATTACCATTTATTGTCAAATATATATGTATGTTTATATATTTAGATTAAATATCTACCAAAAACCATATAATATTTAATATCTTTTTTAGTATGTATTTCTTACCTATACCATGTTGGTAGTAATATAAACTATTGAACACATTAAGATTAATAGATAGATAAAAAAGTATAAGAAAACACATAAGAATTCAATTATCTGTATACTTGAATTCTTATGTGTTGTTATTTTCCCCCATTATTACAGCCGTTTTTTGTTCCATTGCTACCCAAACCTCTAGCTGTATAAAAGTTATTCCCCCCCCCAAGAATCTTAACATACAAAAAGAGTGGCTTATACCACTCTTTAATTATTTCTATAGAAATTAAATTTGTTTCTATATTGCACTTAATATCTTTTATTTATTATATTGTATAGGTACACTTCTTAAATATGTTAGTTCCAATTACCATCTTCTTTTTTGTGAATTTACAGTTTAGCTCTCTGCTCTCAATAAACTCTTTTGTTACATTTACAAGAAGTTGCTTCTGCTCTAATTGAACTAAGTAATAGGCTGACATATTGTTTAAAGAATCTGCCATCTGCAATACCCCAGGCTGTACTAGAAAATCAATAATATTTTCAATGAAACTCAGTTTCTTAAGACGTATCAAGGGATATATAATTGCTGCCTTTGGATACTTAGCTCTCACTGCAGCATCATATCTAGAACGGAATTTGCCAATCTTTTCATAATCCTTAATGTTGATAGTTTCTTTTACTACGGAACTCAATAGATTTTCTCCATCATCTAATAAATAATCAATACTAACTCCAAACAACTTGGATATATTTTGAATATTCCCAATATCAGGCATACCTCTATCTGCTTCCCATTTGGTAATGGCTTGTCTTGAAACACATAATTTTTCTGCTAGTTCTTCCTGTGTGAGACTAGCCTTCTTTCTACATTCTTTTATTTTCTTGCCTATACTCATTTTTTATTTAACCTCCTTGTTTATGTGTAAGACTATTATAATGATTATTACCCATAAAAAACAAGAAATACTAGATTACATTAATGATACGCTCTGTAGCATAGCATTATTATCAACCTTTTAATAATTAGAATACACTTGATTTAGAATATTGGAATATCAACACCTGATATTACTTTAACATTATTTTCATATGAATATTCTGAATGAAGGATTGTGAACTCACTTCTATTTGTAATGAAGTAATCTGTCTTTTTAAACATACTTCTCTCATTTTCTTTATTTTCTATACAAATACTAATACTACACATAGAGTTCTCAGTTACTAATTGTTCATCTATAAATTCACTAAGCAAATTGATTAAATTCATATTATTATTTGCAAATTCTTCATCAATGTATAAAATTAACAAATGGTCTGTTTTTAACTTAAAATTATTTATGAATTCTTTAATTACTCTTTCCCAAAGAGAATATTGTTCTGTAAAATCCATAAAAAATAGATATGTATTCTCCTTTTTTGGTATTTCAATATCTTTAATTTTTTTATTATTCTCTAATGCCTCATTATAAAACTTATTACAAAAATCAACGATATTTCTACTTTTAAAGAATTCTCTATTTTCTTTAATCCTTTCATCGCTCCAATTCCACCATTGAATAGTAAGAAGCTTTTCTATTATCTCTTCACTAAATCTATATTTTATTATCTTTGCAGGATTTCCTCCTACTATTGCATATGGAGGGACATCGTTAACAACATGTGAGTTAGCTGCTACAATTGCTCCATTATGAATTGTTACTCCTGCCATAACAGTTACATCATGACCTAACCATACATCATTTTGAATTAATATTTGTCCCTTTTCCTTATATCCACCTTCATAGTTATGCTCATTATTTTCTTTAAATAACTTTGATGTTCCTGTTGATAAATTAAGATAATCGTGCCCTAATCCCATAGTAAAACCCACACCGTGTGCGATTGAAACAAATTGACCTATGTGTAAATTATGAACAGCGTACCCTTTTGATATAGTAAGCTGAACTCCACTAGTAATTTCCCCATCTACTATATAAGAGTCTCTCCCAACACACACTGTAGGAAATGTACTTCCATTACTCATATTAATGTAGTGTCTTTTAGTTTCCGTATTTTTTTCAACTGGTACTGAAAAATTAATAACCATACTTTACCTCTTTTTTATTTATGTTAAAGCTATTTTGTACAAGTTATCTTACTGCTTTTTGCAATGATAATTTATATCATAATGCTCCCTATTATATAATACATTATCGGATGATTCTTCACTCGTGCTGTTTGTGAAATATTTCTGTATTGTTTGTGAAATGTTGCTGTATCTTTTAATCAAGTAGTATTAATATGTATTTTTCATCAATATCTGTATAATATTCTTACAATAAATTGTATACTTATTGTATATGTTAAAAGATTTGCTATTACTATAAAGAGTATATTAGATAGTAAATATAATTTGAGAGGTATATAATGAATTACAATTTTAATGATATAAAAACTTCAAGTACATGGGTAAAAATAAAAAAGATAGAATATGGCTGGTCATCTGATGAAAAATACTGCATAGAAGATAATAAAAATATCAAATACTTACTTCGTATATCTACTGCTGATATTTACGAGAAAAAAAAGAAAGAATTTGAAATCATTAAGAAATTTAACACATTTGATTTTCAAATGTCTAGAGCAATAGAATTTGGATATTTTAATGAACATAAAAATGTTTATATGCTTTTAAGTTGGGTAGAAGGTTGTTCCCTTGAAGAAAAGCTACATTCTTTACCTGAAATAGAACAATATCAACTTGGCTTATATTCAGGTAAGATTTTAAAACAAATTCACAGCATTCCAGTTGATCTTCAAGATGTTCCTTCGGTAAATAGAATTTCTAAAAAATTATTACAGTTACAAAGGTATGAAGATTCATCTGTCCGAATCCCAAATGATGAAATTGCCATAACATTTGTTAAAAACAATATTGATATGTTGTGTAAGTCATCCCCTGTTTATGAACATGGTGATTTTCATGTTGGAAACTTAATATACACACCTGACAAAAGAATTGGAGTTATAGATTTTAACCGTTGGAAATGTGGAGATAAATATGAAGAATTTTATAAAATTCAAAGCTTTGATATAGACCACAGTATTGCCTTCTCAATAGGACAAATCCAAGGATACTTTACTGGAAATCCTCCAATTGATTTTTGGAAATCACAAGCAGTATATGTTGCACATGCATCTTTATATTCAATTAAATGGGCAGAAGAATTTGGACAGAAAGATATCGATGGAATGACCAAACGTTGTCTTGAAGCATTCCATCATTATGATAATTTCAACTTGACAATTCCTAAGTGGTATTTAGAAAATAAAGATAAATATAGGATAGACTTTAAAAGCCTATCCTAATAACTTTGATTTGCTAATTTTCTCTTTACTACGATCTATGAGTATCATAAACTCCCTTATACACTAGCAACATTGCCAATCATAGACTACTTTTGAAAAATCCTTATTCTTCAATACTTTTTAAATATGGATATACACCTAATTTACTCTCCTATGGTTTTGTTTCTTCCAGTTTAAAACTTATCTCATTACTATACCTAGAAGTTTTTCTTATTATATTTTCATGCTCTTTTAAAATCTCAGGAATTCCATATTTAATCATTTCTTATCTCCCCCATAGGATATTTTCCCTTTATTATAACTCTTTTTAAGATACCTCACTATATATTGTAAATATATATCTTTTAGTACGCTTATGCAAATTAATATTTACTTATGGTACGATTCTCCTTAATAATGATATAGCCTTTCACCTTATATTAAGCCAATTTCTTTTATTTCTAATCTGATATGGCTTCCAATAGTCATTAAAATAATCAAAAAACTCTGTTAACACAGGCATCCTATAATCTACTTTTTCTATCTCATTTATTTTATAATACAAAATTTTAATAATTTCGAATACATATTGAACTGAATAACCTTGAATTATATCCATATTTATCTCTTCATTTGCTACTTGAGCAGAACTAACCAATTCCTCTCCTTTTAAATTATGCATTAATGTCATACTTACATTATCTATATATTTAGCTAACTCTTGCTGTTTTCTTGACATACATCGTTCTTTTCCGGAAGCTTTTAATATATTATTTTGTATCATAGCCCAATGTTCTAATACATCTCCATGCTCTTTATTCTTTCCAGTCTTATTCATTATTATATCTAAATTGTAATATCTAGAATATCCCGCAAACACGTCTAAGAATTCCAATATATCTTTATGTATTCCTTCTAGTTTTTTGATTCCAATATAATCCCATAATTTAACTAAGTTATGACTTAATTTCTTTAATTCGTTCCCTGTTGGAAAGTTACCATTGTGATCAGCTCTATATGCACTAATGTATATTATTTTTAACATTCTCTCGAATCCAATTGATAAAGAAAAAAATGCTTGATAATACTCCCCCTTTAATACTATATTTGCTCTTCTTAATGAATTTAATCCACTTACTAGCATTGCCTTTGTCAGATGAGCTTCATTTGCTAACAAATTTTCTTTCTCAGTAAATATCATAAACATACCTCCCTACAACTTCTGTAATAATTAAAATATTCTGCCTTTATGTTTTATATCTATACTTCAAAATACAAGACCATATTTAAGAGCCTCTCTTCTGTTATCAAATACTGTAATTATAGGAAGATCCTCAATTATTCTCTTACCTTTCTCTGATTTTGCTTTTAATGCCTCAATATTAGTAAAAAACTATTTTGCCTAGAATTGAATTTAATATTAATATGCTTTTTTAAGACAATTCATATTCACGGCATTTTTGTATTATTGATACATATTGGCTAATCTCATTGTATAAAACATGTAGTTTCTTCAAATACATTTCAGCTAGTTGCTTTTGCATATATATAATTTCTTCTCTGTTAGATATTTCTTGCGGTACATCTCCCTCTGAAATTAAGATATATGTACGAGCAACATCATATTGCCATGGCCCATGACATACATTCATAAAATCAATCACTAAGACTTTGCCATTTTTATCTACCCAAATGTTCCCTGGATGATAATCTCCATGACATAAACAATTTCCCTCTGGTAAACCTTCTATTTCATTATATATATCTATATTATCATTTGTTTTTTTACCAATACATAATTGAAGGAATTCTTTATATGACATCACTTCGCAAGTATGATATCCTAATATTTTCTTATGCAAGTCAGCTATTTGATTAACCAGAAAGTTCACATCATTATCTTGAAGTAATTTTTCCAACATAGATTGTCCCTGAATCCTGCTATAGATTATTCCTGTACGCACTCCAACATGCACAATTTCATAAACTTGAGGCATGGGTATGCTCATTGTTTGCATTAATTTTGCATTATTGTATTCACGTTCAATAGCGCTATTAGGATATCCTTCATAAAACAATTTGCATACCTTATCATCCAGTTGTTCTAGAACCTCTGCTGTATTTCCCCTACCAATAACTCTCATAATTAATTCCAGCCCCCATATCTATCTGTAATAACTACTTTAAATTATTTATTAATATTTTTAAGACTTTCTAATTACTAATAATCTCTTCCACCAGAAGCATACTCATTCATATATATATCTAGTACACCTCTTGATGGTTGAATCATCGCATCTTCATAATGGCATTTCCACTGTACATTTCTATCCATTTTACCAGCTGTTATTCCATCAACAGTTTCTCCACTTTCTATAGGGTTATTATTATCATAAATATAAGAAAGTAAATTATAAGCATGATTAACAATCCAGTTTTGGTCAATACCATGAAAATGATATTGTAAATCCGGTAAATACAATGTACTCATTCCAATGGTATCTACCATCATGTCATTAGTTCCTTCAATATTAAAGAAGCGAACATTAACCGCAAAATAGATAAAACGGCTCTCTCTTTGAATTTTATGCTCACGGATTTGTGCTGCAGTAAACATCTTGCCAGATGTTTGAAATAGAATTGCCTCACATTGTGGATACATTTCCACAAGAGCTTCCATATAGTCCATTAGCATATCCCCACGTTCTTTATATTCCATTCCACGAGCCAACATATCCATAGCACTAACCTGATATTTACATTCTGCTAAAATCCTATCCCTATCTTCCATGCAATCCCACATCTGACTTTTAGTAAACTCATCGATCTTATGCTCTTCTCTATCTGTACAGCCAGTTATCATAAGTTGAACTGGCATTAAACCTTCTTCAAATTCTAATTTATGCTTCTTTACCGCAAAACCACAAATATCTTTATTATGACAGAAACATTCCACATCACCCAAATGTTTTTGCATAACTGAAGTCATAATTTCCTTATTAGGCATGTCGCATTTCTCTCTCATTAACAAATGTATAACAAATACAGAACCTGGTGATTCTTTATGACTTAGATCTTGCTGAAATACATCATGTGTTTTCTCTTGTTTCTTAAACTTATCAAATAATCCCATACATTCTCCTTCTATTCACTTTGATAATATATATTTAATCCTTGGTTGTATTTCCAAAAATCACTAAAGTAATTATAACATAAGCTAATGATATAAAAAGCATCATTTCCTTAACTTTAATACTTAAAAAAATTCTTTTAATTTTGTTTCTCAATTGTAATTACATATATTATAATGAAATAAATGTTATAATCAGATATAAATTATGCTGAAGTAAGCGTTATCTAACTAAAATAATTATTTAGGAGACAATTATGTGTACAAGTTTTATTTATCGAGGACAAGATACGATTATTGGAATGAATTTTGATAACAATGGCATGAAATATTCTATTGATACTAAAAATCCTAACTGGTTTACTGTGCAAGTTGATGGAGGTCGTGGAAAATATCCATCATTTGGAGTGGATCGTTTTGGTAGGTTCTTTAATAATCTTGTAGTTAATTCAAATGGAAAAGGTTTATACAGAAGACCAAGCAAAAAAGTTACTCATACAACTAAACTTATAACAGATATACTTAAAGGAGTAATTTCCACTGAAAACTTAGAAGAATATTTAAGAAATGTTGAAGTTGTTAATGTTCCAGATTGGAGTTGCCATAATATGATTTGTGATTCCAATGGTAATGCTTGGGTAGTAGAACCTGGTCGTGGTAATATAAGTAGCCCAGCTAAGTCTTCACCATTTTTTGTTATGACAAATTTCTCATTATGGGATTATTTAAATGAAAATGTTGAATGCAATTGTGATAGGTTCAAATCAGTAACGAGTGCATTTGAAAAAGCAGAACAAGTAAATGTTGAAACAGCATTTAGTATACTTGATTCTGTAAGTCAAAGAAATGGAGAATGGATTACTACATTTTCTATGGTCTACTCAAAGAATTTAAATACAGTATATTATTGTTTAAATGGTGATTTTAATGAACGGTTTGAATATAAGTTTTTATTATCCTAAAGTTTGTGCTAGCAAATACTAATATAATTTGCTAGCCTCTTCACATAGCTTTTTTACTTTTGGATTAATTGTAGCTACCATGAGCAATCCCCTTTTAATTATTCTATTATTCAACTTTTCTATAATTTTTAAGTAGTCCTCTTTTGACATCTTGATTAATTCATCTAAATCATTTATTTTATTATAATCATCCTTATATATAAAATAATTTTCTGCATCAAACCATTTTTTCCATTCAATCATCATGTCCTTGTTTACTCTCTTATTTATAAAAGATAAATTATCCACTTTATTTATTAGAATATCAAGAAAATCAGATATACTTTTTGTAGTGCCTTTAATGCTATTAAAAAGTGAATTGGGACATGGCATGAAATTTCCAAAACTATGAGTAAGTGATGCAAATCTTTGAATATGTACATTTTTATTAGCCTCTTGAAATTCCATATAATGCTCACTCAAATATTTATTAGAATAGGCTCTTTGTCCTAGCATACCTTGAACCATTATCACATTACTATCACTTATTCTAAATTTTTCTGGATAAAACTTTGTTAATGAAAGTAAATAAACATACAAAAAAGAAGTAATAATATCATGATATTCTTCATTATCCCAATTTAATGCCCTGTATATATTATTTGCTCTAATACTGTTTTCTATATGAATACCCTTTAAATTCTTCCAATCAAAGATTAATTTAATATTATCATTATGCTCACTATTTAATTCAAATTTCTTAAAATCAAACTGAGCCAACCTTAGAACATCTTCTCTTGAAGATTGTTCATTTAATTTTTTAATTTCTTTAACTATATCATTCATAAATTATGCTCTCACTCTAAATCTTGATTTGTCTATCATAATGTAATTTTTTATTTCTTATAATACTGAAACATCTTTTGATAAAGTTCTCTTGTTTGTCTTTCATCTCCATACGACAAAGGATCATCAGCATAAGACATAGTCCAAAATGGTTCTTTATTCGCAATATCAGATGGCAACACTCTCCATAATGAGTACATTTTTGATCCAAAGATTCGTATATCCATAGCATCTTTATAATAAATTTCTTCTAACCTACTGAGCAAAAAGCAGCCAAAGGTATCATAATCAACATTATTACCTAAACAGTAGTTAAAAATAATTTTAATTGTACCTTCCATATCTAAAGTTCCCCACTCTAATTCTAATAGCAAATCATTATCAGGATGTTTTAAAAAAAGCTCATCAAGATATTCATTATATTCTGCATCCGACACTAATTCCAAATGCAACAAAATAGCATATGATAATAATACTTCAATCATAATATCTTCTCCACAAATTACCATTTAGTAGTTATTTTTGTCACTATTAATTTACATTTCCTATGAATTAATTAGTAATTATTATATCTCACATAAATTATTAAAATAAGTAAGGCAATAGTATATTGCTGCATTACTTATTTTTTACATATTATACATAGATATAGTTGAACACTTTTTTCAATTTCGTTGAAGTTAAAGGCAAATGGGTCTGGTCTATTACTTTGAATTAAACCAGAATTAGTATTTTCTAATGTAAATTTAGCTTTTTTAAAAATTTTTTTAATGTATCAACTTTAAGTGCTTGTACTATTGCTTCAATTGTCGAGACTGCCAAATAACCTTCATTTATCATTTGTTTATGATATTTCTCTGGTTTACTAATTCCACACTCATACAAAAAATATTTTACATATGCAGTAACAGTTTCTTTCTTTTTAAATAATCTACTTAAAATACCCATTTGTTCTTCATCCTCTCCCAAAACTTCTATTCGTTTTTCAGCACTTCATCCTTGTATCTCCAACAAAATCCTCCTGCATGCTTCTGCATCCCTTTGGCAGCATCTCTTATACTCTTAGAATTAACTCCTGTCTCTCTAACTGCTGATGCTACCGTTTCATATTCTTGAATAATTGTTCCATCATCATTTAATTGAATAATTCCTCTACCAACTCTTTTCCTATTTGAACACATACTTTCATTATTATTTGTATTTTCAGGCATCTTCTTCTGTTTCGCTAATACTTTATTTTTTTTCTTTTCTTCTTTCTCTCTTTGCTTTTCTTCTATTACTCTTTTCTTTTCCTGTTCAATTGCTATATTATTTTTTATTCTCTGTTCTGCTGAAGAAAGTAATCCTTCTATTTCACTATTCTCAATTTTGGTTAACATTGCTATGCATTCTTCTGCAGACTTTTTTGCACGTTCTCCATTATCCAAATAATAATTCATAGCTTTATAGCATTCTTTAAAAGAACTTACTATAAATGAAGATAATATATTTAAATCAAAAGGACTTTCAAGAAATACCCTTACGAAATCACTTCCACCTTCACTTTTAGTGCACGGTTCTTGTGAAAGCTCTAATCCATTTGCAGACTTTTTATCGATGATTATGTATTTTCCCTTTTTAGCTATTTTAAATTTTAAAAACGAATATAGACACGAAACATCAATATAGTTTCCACTATTCTTCCTATATCTTATCCAACTTACATCCTCACCATTATCTCTAATAATTTTTTGGATATACCCGCATATTTCAAGTTCTTCTTCACTAGGCTTAATCTTTTCCATATTCTTTCTTTGTTCATTGATTTCCTCGTCTAATTTAAACAATATATTACAAAGGATTTTCCCACATATTTTAGCATCCGATAAAGCCCTATGCGCATTATCATTTGCTAAACCAAGATGTTTTTCAATTGTACCTTGTTTATAATTTGTAAGTCCTTTAATATGTTTTCTAGATAAACTAAGAGTGTCAACATAATCAAAACTTGCATCTACCCCCATTCTTTTTAATGTACTTATAAGAAATCTGAAATCAAAACTTGCATTGTGTGCACACATAATTATTTTTTTCTGAGAAGCCTCCCCTAAAAAATCTAATAATTTAGGATAAACTTCATTCTCCTTTGGAGCTGTACTAATCATTTGATTTGTAATATGATTTACTTTAGTTGCAGCACTCGGAACATTAATTTGTGGATTTACTAATGTGCTAAATTCCTCCGTAGGCTGACCATCTATAAATCGAACAGCACCTAATTCAATAATCCTATCATATTCAGAATTTAGGCCTGTTGTTTCAACATCAAATGCAATAAATGATCTATGCAACATTTCTATTGTTTTTGAATTTATATTTATAACATCAGCACTTACATTACCTTGATGAACAACCTGGTCTTCCACATTCTGTATTGATAAATTTTGTAGCTTAACATCTGATTTCTTTCTTTTTTTCTTAAATATATCGAAAAAACCCATAGCCTTCTCCCCCCCTATTTTTAACTGAATTACTCATAAGTTCATTAACTATATATTACTCTTTTGTTTTCCTCAATTCCACTGATAATCCAATTAATTCACAAACTACTCTCTTTTTATTTTGGTTCTCCACATATACGCTTCCCCGTCCAGTTATATCTGACTTGATTCTCTATGATCCTCATTCGGTAACTTTAATCTTAAATCTTAAGTATCTGATTAATAGTCTGCCTCATAATACTTACGTCTATCTTAGTTTTTATTGTTGGCTCTGTTAGATATAATTGTTGATTTATAGTAATAATAATAGGTAGTTAAATTTAAACTACCTATTGCTTGTCTATTTAATAACTTTAGATATATAAATCCATTAATATTTCATCATAATAATCACCATTAATATTAAAGAAATTTTTATGAACGCCTACTTCTACAAATCCATGCTTTTTATACAGTTTAATGGCATTATGATTATCCTCTTTAACACCAAGACTAATATTCTTTATAGATTTATTATCTTTTGCAAATTTTATTAACTGCTCTATAGCAAAACTACCAACTCTGTTTCCCCAATATTCTTTTTTTACTGAAATTGCGAGTTCACTATTATGACCTATTCTTTGTCTGTTCTCACTACTTATTTGAGAAACACTCACAATTCTATTATCAATTACACCTAACAACATAAGAGAGTTTTTATCTTTATTAATATTTTCGATATATGCTCTCTCTTGTTCAATTGTAAGTTTAAACTCACCTTCTCCAAAAAGTAAATTATTACTTTCTCCACCAACAATATTCAAATATTCAATAATATCGTTAGCATCGTCTACTGTTGCCTTTCTCAAAATTAATTGTGATCCATTCTTCAATTCAACTTTATCAATAATATTGTCAATATGTTTTATGCTCATAAACTCAACCCCTTTGAAAATTATTATAACTATAACACCAGCATAAATATATAATATTATATACAAATTTAGGCATATTAACAACTTTTTGTTGCATAAACAAGAGTTCTGTTTTTATACTCATAATGTCCTCTCATTATTCTTTTATGGTCTAATGCAAGGTTCTTAGCAAATTGAATATTACTATTTGCGTTATTCAATATTAATCCTTTTTGTCTTTATTTTGTAATATAATTGCATTGTACCAAAATTATACAAACAAAAAAATTTTCATCTATAGAAAGCAGTTTATCTTGATGATACTTTTGAAAAATATTAATGAGAAATTGAAAGATAATAGAAAAGATCATACATACAAATAAATATGCCAAGTTTTTAAAAAGAATCGATTTAGATGCTGTTAATAAAATGCGTAATGATGAATTACAGAAATATCACTTTTTAAATTATGATTTAGGAGAGGACTTCGTACATAACAGCTTTGGATTCTGTATAGAAAAGGATAAGAAAGTATTATCAGCTTGTACCCCATGTTTACTATCAAAAAAATCAGCTGAAATTTCTATAATAACAAATTCTAATTTTAGAAAGAAAGGTCTTGCTGCTCTTGTAGCTGCAAAATTTATTTTATATTGTCTTGATCATGATTTAACCCCTCATTGGGATGCTGCAAATTATCCTTCATATTTACTAGCTCAAAAATTGGGGTATAAATTTATTGGTGAATATAAAATATATTATCTAAAATAATCGCAAGTAGATATTTATTTGAGTTCTCCAACTCAATTTATTATTTTTACTATCATATGAGAAATACCATTCATATAAAATGGATAGTATTGTCTCATATCTAATAGTTTTATTTCTTCCATGCTGGAAGTTTATCTAACATCTCTTTTGCTACATTATTTGCAGCACTCCCATCTAATCCTTGAGTTTTTATAATATACCCTGTCATAGATTCTAACTTTTCCTCATAAGATTGCATTGTTCCATCTGGTTTTGCACAATAAATACAATAATCTTTGCTCTCATCTTCCATTGCATAATCACTTTGAGTTCTCATTGGCATTCCACAAGCTATACATGTTTTCATATTATTTTTCCCCTTTCTATTTTTTTAGTAAATTTAAAAATAATAATCTTTTCCAATCTTCTTGTCCAAAATATGCTGTAATATATCTCATCTCAATGTACTAAAAATTTAAAGCCTACAACCATAAAAATAGCTTCCAATAAAACCATACATACATTTAATATTAAGGCAATATAACCTATTTTATTCTTATTTAGCTTTAAAGAAAGTACTGATAAAAACAGCCCTATAGGACATAAATAGAAGGGTAAAAAATATGCTCCTGTTGAAATTTTTATATAAGGTATAAATTTTAATGGTATATCTACAATTACCATGATTGTAAATAATATTATAACTAATGATACTTTTGAAAATATATCACTTAACTTTTTATTATTTTTCAACATAAACTTCCCTCAATTAAAATGTTGGGTCACTAGTATTAGTTATACTTGACCAATCAGCATCAAAATATACAGTATCATTTCCATTTACCCACTGATTTGCATCTTTTGATAGCGCTATTTTTCCATTCACATTAACTTCTAAAGAATCTAAATACCATGCTTGTCCAATTGAATAATCTTTATGTTTCTTTTCAAGCCATACCTTGTCAACTAAATTAGGTGAAAAATCCATATCATTTATATATAAGTAATACTCATCATTATCTCCATTTTCAAAGTCATTATAAAATGCTTTATCTAACTTCCATTCTTTAGTATCACCAGTTTTTAATTTAATACCAAAATATATATCATCATCAGTTCCTGCACCAGATTTTGTTCCTGTTTTCACTATAGCTGTAAGTGAACTAATTGGAGATTCACTTGCTCCAACATCCAAGTTCCATCTATCAGTAAAATTACTATACTCTCCACTTTCAGCCTGTTCTAGTAATTTGGTGCATTGATTTTCTGCTGTAGAAAAAGCTTTATTTAATCTATCTTTTCTTCCATTTTCATTAAGATAATCTACAGCAACTTTATAATCAGTGTAGGTATATCCTATACCACTATTTAAACCTGCTAATAAAACATTACACCATCCATTTTCTTCTGATGTTGACGCTGAAGTATTATAAATTTTTTGTGAAACATTATTCATTAAATCAAAAGGAATACTTCCGGTTTTAGAATATATATTTGCCAAATTTTTATTTATATATAAATTCTGATCTTGGTTTCCTAATGTAGTCCAAACATATGGATCTGCCATTTTCTCTAATTCGCTATGTTTACTACGTGTATCTTCATTATCTAAATACACACCACATTCTGGATTAACATAAATTCCATGACAAGCTAAATCACCACTTACATGAGATACCCATCCACCTGCAAAAGCTATTTTTTTCTTATCTCCAGAATCTAGTGCTTCTTTTAATTGTTCTTTAGCAAAACTGCCTACTTTATAATAGTGATATCTATCAGCCCATGGTGCATATCCCCCAAGTTCAGATGGTTGAAAATATCCTAAATCAGGGCCGAGCGATCCCCAAGCTGCTATATTAGGATATTCTCTTAGTGCTTGTCCTATTATACTTGCTGAAGACAGATTACTTTTTACTTTCTGAATTAATGCATAATGTGCTGCTGGTTGGAATGACTTAGCTTCTTTTGAATCTATGCTCAAAACCCCCAATACAACTATGCACCCTATAATTGATCTTATAATTTTTTTCATTCTAAAATCCCCCTCTTTACACACTTTTTTGGTGCAAATTTTTTCTCAACTTTTCTCGAGTGTTTTTTGTTAAATTATAGTTTTTTTAATACTAATTGTCAATATTTCCTCTTTTTATATTTAAACAGTTTTGGTTATTTAAATCTATCTATCCATACTTTTACATATATTTCACGTTTTTCAATTACCTTTTTATATTAACAATCGTCAAATTAAATCATCTTCCCATATACAATTAAATTACATTTTATTGTATTTATGGTAAAATAAATTTACTTATATTTTTAAGGAGTGAAAAATTTTGAGTATATTACAAACAACAAACTTGAGTAAATCTTATGGTAATAATGAAAATATGGTTAATGCTTTAAATGAAATAACACTAAATATTGAAGAAGGTGAGTTCATTTCAATAGTAGGAACTTCTGGATCTGGAAAAAGTACTTTACTTAATATGCTAGGAGGTCTTGATAGGCCAAGCAGTGGTAAAGTCTATATTAATAATAAAGATATCTTTGAGATGAAAGATGATGACTTGACTATCTTTAGACGAAGAAACATCGGCTTTATATTTCAAAATTACAACCTAATGCCAATTTTAAATGTGTATGAAAACATAATTCTTCCACTTGAACTCGATGATAAGAAAGTAGATAAAAAGTACTTAGAAGATGTAATAGATACATTGGGATTAAGTTCCAAAATTAATAATTTACCAAATAAATTATCTGGTGGACAACAACAGCGTGTAGCTATTGCTAGAGCACTAGTCACAAAGCCTTCAATAATTTTAGCGGATGAACCTACTGGAAACCTTGACAGCAAAACTGGAAGTGAGGTTCTTAATTTTCTTAAGTTATCCATAAAAAAATTCAACCAAACTTTAGTCATGATAACTCATAATGAATCCATGGCTGAAATGGCTGATAGGATAATTAGAATTGAGGATGGAAAACTAAAATTATAGGAGGGAAAACTTATGTCAAAAAATATATCTAATAACTTTCTTAAAAAAATTAGTGTTAGAAAACTTAAATCTGATAAATCAACAAATTTATTTATTTTATCTGCTATTATTTTAACTACAATTCTTTTTACTGTAATTACTACTTTATCTATAAGTCTTAAAGACAGCCTTGACTTTCAAAAATTTACACTAGAAGGTTATACAGCTCATGGTATTATAAAAAACGTAACATCTACAGATTTAGAAAAAATTCATAATGATCCATCAATAAAAAACATTGGTGAAATGATTCAAGTTACAAATAAAATAGAAAACCCTGAATTTGAAAATTCAAATTTAGTTCTCTGTTACTTAGATGATGAGACATTATCAAAAAGAGTATATTATGACTTAAATGGTAATTTACCATCTGCAGAAAATGAAATTGCTCTTCCAACCTGGGTTCTAGATAAATTTCATTTACCTTATAAATTAGGTCAAGTAATAAATTTACAATATACATGTAATAATCAACATAAATCTACTGACTTCACTTTATCTGCATATTATACAGAATACACAAAATCTAGTACAACAGAAAATGGATTTGGAATAGTTTCAAAGGATTTTAAAGATAATAAAGGTGAAATTTCTTTAGACCTTTATATAACTTTTAATACTGGTGTAAATATAATTGATAATTTTGAAAAAATCCGTTCAGATTTGAATTTAAATAACAAACAAGTTGAGGTAAATAGTGCATGTACTACAACTTCAACTCTAACTTTTGATGAATTACTACCTTATATTTCAATGATAATTACAATAATAATTTGCGGTTACCTCATAATATATAATATATTTTATATTTCAGTTCTAAAAAACATAAAATTTTACGGTTTATTAAAATCACTAGGCACAACAAAAAAGCAGATCAAAAAAATTATTAGATACCAATATTTAAGATTGTCTATTATAGGAATTCCACTTGGAATAATAATAGGTTATTTAATTTGTTTTGTTGTAAGTCCACTTGTCATAAAAAGCGTTAATATTTCAAAACTTAATATCAAATTTAATCCACTTATATTTATTTCAACTATAATATTTGTATTATTCACAATAATAATCTCATGTAAAAAGCCTATTAAAATTGCATCCAAAGTTTCCCCTATTGAAGCATTAAAATATTCCCCTAATTCCAAGCGAAAAAATACTACAAAAGCAGGAACAAATGGTGCTAAAATATACAAAATGGCTTTTCAAAATTTATTTAGAGATAAAACAAAAAGCATTATAGTTATCCTATCTTTAACCTTTGGATTTATTTGTTTTATCTGTGCAGGTGTACTTGCTAATTCGTTAAATCCAGATGCGTATTTAGATACCTATGTACCATATGACTTTAAAGTCGAAAACACTTATCTACAGCGTATAAATACAAATGAGGAAAATCCAATCACCTACGATGATACTAAAGTTTTTAATGAAATAAGTGCCTTGGATAACATAAAAGATGTAAATAAAATTAGTTACTTTTCTGCTCCTCTTGAATATGATGGTGTTTTAAAATCTAATTCAGATGAATTTCGAAAAAAAGCAGGTGGTAATCCCTTTGAATCTAAAGTTAATTCAAATATATTAGGAGTAAATGAACACTTTTTTGACAATATTTCAGACCTTCTTATAGATGGAGATATAGATATTTCAAAATTAAAATCACATAACTATGCCATTGTATCTAATGTATCAAACAACGCAATAAAGGTTGGTGATACAATGAATATTGGAACAAAAGATAATCCAAAACAAGTAGAAGTTATCGCTGTTTTAAAAAGAAATACATATACTCACGTATTTCAAAATGGCCCTGATATAATGATTGATGATAGCTTGCTAAAAGAACTTTACCCTGAGGCAAAACCTTTTATATTAACATTTTCTTTAAAAGATGATAATGCTAAAGAAACATATGAAAAGTTAAAAGATATTACAACTGGCTTTCCATATATAAATATAAAAGCTAAACATCTAGAAAGGAATAATTTTGTAAAATCTCAAAGAGGCATTGCTTTTACCTTAATAAGTATCTCCTCACTAATGTCATTTATCGGCCTAGTAAATTTTATTAATACAATAATAACAAATATAAGTTCTAGAAAGATTGAACTTGCAATTCTCGAATCTATTGGTATGACTAAAAAACAAATAAGAAAAATGCTTACGTTTGAAGGTATTTATTATGGAATATTCTCTTTATTGTTAGTTTCTACTTTCGGAAGTATTCTTGCATATTATTTAGTTGAAGCGTTTAAATATCAAGCTAACTATGCTTCGTTTAATTTTCCAATAATTCAACTTATAGTTACAGGGATAGTTATAATAATAACTTGTGTTTTAACTCCAAAAATAATATTTCATTTTTATTCAAAAAGTAGTATCATTGAACGTTTGAAGAATATCAATTAATAAATATAAACTGTAGGATATTTTTTAATAAATCTCCTACAGTATTTTTTAATATATGGTAAATTTCCTCACCATATCACATTCTATTCTCATATTTAACGAAGCTCATTCCAATATCCCTTATTAGCATCAATTAAATCCTTTAATAATTCCTTGGCAACATCAGTATTTACAACCGTACGGTTTAATACTAGTGCCTGTAATGCTTTTTGATAGCTTCCCTCCAAACAAGCATCTACTGCTAGTTTTTCATATGCATATTGATTTTCTATAAGTCCCTTGTAAAAAGTTGGTATGGTCCCTACAACTAAAGGTTCCACTCCATTACTTCCAACACGGCATGGAACTTCTACCATAGCACCAGAAGAAACATTCTCAATAGTTCCCTTATTCTCTGTAATTGTTAAAAAGATTTCATTGGTGTTATTGGCAATTGCTGTAGCCAAGTCAACTATATACTCAGCATGACATCCCACGTCACTAGTAATCTCATACTCTGTGCCTTGTATTTTACCTAGTGATATAATTTTATTCATCCTACCATAGGTTTCTTTCTCATTTCCATCCATTACTTCATTAGCTCTTGTATACTCTGGATTTTCTTTCTTTGCCATCTTTGATGGATATAAATAGTATTGTAAATATGTGTTTGGTAAATATTCATCATAATCATTTATCATCTGACTCATAAATTGAAAAGTTGATTTCCATGATTTTTCTTGGAAAAGAGGTTCTGTTTGTACATCTACTGGGGTTTTGAGTATTTCTCTTAACTTAGGTAAATAATCTTTTCCAGTCTTCTTGTCCAAAACATGGGTAAACCATCCAAAATGATTAAGTCCAAAATATCTAGGTTCTAAATCCCTCCTACCTACTCCAAGCACACTTGCGTAAATCTCCATAATTGCAATTGGCATATCACAAATATTAATAATGCGATAGTCATCAGGGAACACCCTTTTCGTTGCCTCTGCAACAATTGCAGCAGGATTAGAATAATTTAAAATCCAGCATTCTGGGGAATAAGTTCTAATATCCTTTACTAAGTCTATAACAGCAGGAACACTTCTTAAACCATATGCAAATCCTCCAGCTCCACAAGTTTCCTGACCAAGACAACCATGTTTAAGTGAAATTTTTTCATCCTTTTCACGCATCTTTAATCTTCCTGCTCTAATTTGCATAAGGGCAAAATCTATATCCTGAAATGCTTCTTTTTTATCAGTAGTCCATATTATTTCCTCTAACTCTGGATAATACTCTTTAAATAATATTTTTGCATACTTACCCACTACTTCTTGACGTTCCCTCTCAATATCATATAGTACAATTTTTCTTAAAGGAAATCTTTCTTTTTGATTACATAACATTGCAAGCATATCTGGTGTATAACGGCTTGCTCCCCCAACAATACATATAGAATATTTTTTCATTTTACATCTCTCCTTTTTTCATATTTAATAAATTAACAAGTTTTTCTTTTTCATCTTCTACAGTCATTCCAATAATAATCTGTACATTACTTCCTTTAATAACAACACCTTTTTGCTTAGCCTTACTTATTATTTCTTTATTCACTTTACTAACGTCCTTTACATCAATTCTCAAACGTGTAAAACAGTTATTTACCTCTAAAATATTGTAAACTCCACCTAACCCTTCAATAAATATCTCAGAATCTTGATCATCATTAGCATTCTTCTCAACAATAGCACTGCCATCTGCCTGAATATTAATTTCATTGTCAGAGACCTCTTCCCTACCAGGAGTCTTAATATCCAGCTTTTTAATTAAGAAAACAAATACTAAATACCATACTACAGCCATTATAATTCCCACTGTAAAGAAAATATATATTTTTGAAAGTTTTGGACTTATTACAGAATTACAAACTAATGTATCCAATAATCCATAAATTGAATATGTCCTTGAACCTAGTATCCAAAGTAGCATTTCTGAAAAACCGGTAAGCAAACCATGTACTAGCCAAAGCAAAGGTGATATAAAAAGAAATGAAAAATCAAGTGGTTCTGTAATACCTGCTACCACTGCAACAAAAAGTGCTGGAATAAGTAATCCCTTTACGGTCTTTTTATTCTGTGGTTTTGCAGTTTTTATCATAGCAAGAACAACACCTACACTTGCAAAGATTTTTGCAAATCCAAAGGTTGCAAACCTTATTGATGGATCAATAGCTGTTAAATGAGCACTATTACCCATTTCCGCATAAAAAATATTAACAGCTCCCTGTGCAGCGTCACCAGCAACATTTAAAGTTCCACCAATTCCAGTGAAGCAAAATGGCATCCATAATAAATGATGCAAGCCAGTTGGTATTAAAAATCTATTTCCAAATGCATATAAAAATACACCAAGTGAACCTGCACTCTTCATAAATCCTGATAGTGCATTAATACCATAGTTTACCACAGGCCATACATAACTAAGCACAATTGCTAATATCAAAGTAATTGGAATCATTACTATAAATACAAATCTTGATCCACCATATACTCTAAACATATCTCCAAACTGTACATCAGCCAACTTGTTAAATACATATCCAGTAATACATCCTAGTATTATTCCTAAGAAAACATTCATATCTACTACTTGAAATCCTAAAACAGTATTTTGTCCAGTTCCAAATAGCCCCATAGCTCCTGGCGTAGCTAACATATTTTGTGATGTAAGCCATGCATTATTACTTGCTAAGAACATAATGTAAACTATTAATCCTATGATAGCTGCATCAACCTTTTTCTTCTTTGCAAATGCTGTTGCAATTCCAACACAAAAGATAATAGAAAGATTATTTAACATAGCATCCATCATCTTTTTTAAAAGTGTACCAATAAAAACTATAAATGATGGCATAAACTCTAGTTGCATAATAACAGCAACAGCAAGAGCAATTCCCATAACTGTTAAGAACATAACTGGTTGTACTGCAGCTTGTGAAAATTTTTGACCTAATAACAATATTTTTTTTCTCATGATTTAGTACCTCCTTCTTTTATTTATTTAAAATATATCCTAGTTTATTTACGCTAGCAATAGAGTTTCCACGCTTATGAAAATGTTTACTAAAAGTGAAAAAGTTCACTAAAAAAATGGTATAAAAAAACTGATAACATGGCTTATCACAAACTTTCTTCCGCAATAATCCATTTTATCAGTTACTTTTATCCATATAGGCTCTTAATATTATTTTTCAGATAAATATCTTTTAGAGTATTCACTTAGTGCTAATTCTAACAAAATTATGAGGTTAGCAGTAAATAAATTTGGTAAGTAATGCTCCCTATCTGATTTTATACCAGCTATCTCCAGTGTCACATGAGATATTTTTGCCAAAGGTGAATCTTTACTGGCAGTAAAAGCTATTACTTTAAAATTATTTCTAATAGCTTCGTTGACCTTTTCAATAATCTCAGCTCTGTATCCTGAATAAGAAAAAAACAAGTATAAACCAGATTTATTATTTTTAAAGGCCTCATAGTGATAACTACTAGCTGCATCAAATCCAAATATCAATAGCTTTTGTAAATAATATTCCCTAGCACTATCACAAACTCCTAGTGAATCTAAATATATCTTTTTATCTTTAAATTCTCTTAATGCCTCTACAAGTATATTAATATCACCCTTTAAGTGCTCATTCATACACATGTCGCTACTATTATTAAAAAAATCTAATTTTGAGGAGTTATTATTAGCAGCGAGAATAGTATAATACATTTCGCTATATCCACTATACCCAAGCTTTTTTGATAGTTTTACAATTGTTGCCTTTGAAACAAAGCATTCCTTTGCAATTATATCTATACCAACTTTTTCATTTTTATTAATATAATTTTGTACTTTATTTAAGATCACTTTTTCAAGTTCCGTTAATGTTACATCATTCCCCATTTATAAACACCTTCTGCTCATAAAATGTATTTTCTATTAGTATATCATTTCATTAACATTTAATCTATTATATTACCATACTTTTTATACATCTTTCCACTTCAATTACATAGTTTTGTAATTTATACTCTCTATGAAAAATTTTGTATAAACTAAATAAAAATAAATTATCCCCAAGGAATAAATGTTCTAATTCCTTAGGGATAATTTTTTTAGCCTATAACTTCTTTTGCCATATTAATCATATCATCTTGACTTAATTCAGTATAATCCACATTCAAGATACAATATGATATTCCATCTTCATACCACGTAACTGTTTGATTTTGATTAACTTCTATTTCGTCGCTTCCATATCCGATTTGAAGAAGTCCTTTATTTTGCAATTCTTTTTCTTCATCTGTTGGCTTATATCCTTCTGGAACTGCCTTGTATTGATTGCTAGTATATTCAATATTTATTCCTTTATATTCTACTGTTACAGTATTTTTTAATGTGTCTTCATCCAAATATTTCTGATCTATTTTTTTAGCATACACAGTCAAACTCTGATTCTTTTTAGAACCTTCTTTTGTGTAATCAAAATCTGCACCCTTGTATTTCTCAACAGCAGCTCCTTTATCATCACGGATTTCATTGTTTGAATAGTTAAATGTATTAAATTTAAACCCATTATTAAAGGCTTCAACATATTTAGGTATAAAGCCAGCACTCTCTTTTACTTTATCTTTACTTGGAAAATTTTTAACTTCAGTTTGACGAGATGATGAACTAAACATTGCAAAGTGATTAGTTGCTGCAACACATGTTACTGTTGTTGCAACAATAAGCATTCCAGCAATTATAACTGTCTTTGGTTTTAATAATCTATGTTTCATAACAAAAACTCCTTTATCTTCTTTTTCTTTTAATATTTCATTTCTAATTTTAAAAAACATATTTTCAGGTACTGAAGCATTATCTGATTTACTAATTAAGCATTCTTTAATTTTTTTATCTATATTTTCATTAAATCTTTTATTCATTAAGTCTCACCCTCTTTAAATTTCTATGATTATATTCATCGTCACACTTAATTAAACTTCTTTTTAATTTTTTCCTTGCACTATGAAGCCTTGACTTTACTGTCCCTTCAAAGCAGTCCATTATTTTTGCAATTTCCTTAACTGTAAGACCGTTAAAATAATATAGAACAATTACTGTTTTTTGTTTTAAATCAAGCTTTTCAATTTCTGCATAAAGATTATTTTTTTCTTCTTTTCTTAAATATTGCTCTATAGAAGTATCAATACTTTTTTCATCTGCTTTTTCAAATATATTGTCAACTGGCAGCGATTTCTTATCTTTTTTTGCATATCTCCATGCAATTCGCGTAAGCATTTTAAAAAACCATGATTTAAAAACCTGAGGATTTTTAAGACTTTTTACATTGTTATAACAGCTTATAAATGCTTCTTGTACAACATCTTCACTTGTATGCTTACTACCTGTAATAAGATATGCATATTTAAATGATTCGTTTTTATATATTTCAAACAACTCACCTAATGCGTTCATATCACCAGACTGGATTTTTATGACAAGCTCTTCTTCACACAATTTACTGTCTCCCTTCGATTCTTATTGATGCATCTATATATTAGAGGCATTAAATACTTAATCGGTTCATTTTTAGAAAAAATTTTTTTATATCTTTAATCTATAGAATTAATTATATTCCTTATAATAGGGTATTTAAAATGAAAGTAGCCTTAGGCAAACTATACAAATGCCTAAGACTACTTTTACAATTCACTTATAATATGGTTCACCTATAAGGCACTGAATCTTATTCCTCCTTAAAAAGGTCCTAATGGAATAAGACTCAGTGCTTCTTAACATTCTTAATACAACTCTTTTAAAATAAACTGCTAAACCCTAGCTAACCTGTTTTATGTAGTGTTTGCTTCTAACCATTCTCATTTGTGAAATGGAGTATATAGCTAGTGCAACCCATATAAAGCAAAATCCTATCATATCCAAAGCTGTGAAGCTTTCATGATACACAAAAATTCCAATAAGTAGACTTATAGTTGGCGAAATATATTGAGTGAAGCCAAGCACTGACATAGGAAGTCTTCTTGCTCCACTTGCAAAAAGCAATAATGGAATCGCTGTAACTACACCAGCACCTATAAGCAAAATAATTACAACTACACCTTCCTTCTGAAATGCACTCACTCCACTAAATTGCCTTGCTGCTATATACGCTAACGCAGCTGGAGTTAGCATAGTTGTTTCCAGGGTTAAACCTACTATAGAATTAGCCTTAATTGATTTCTTTATTGCACCGTATAATGCAAAAGAAATAGCTAAACCTAATGAAATCCAAGGGATTTTACCATACTGCAAAGTTTTGATTATTACGCCAATAAATGCAACAAAAAGTGCCCCTCCTTGCAAAAAGCTTAGCTTTTCCTTAAAAATTACAACCCCAAGTGCCACTGCAAATAATGGATTTATATAATACCCTAGACTTGCGTCTACAATCTTATCTGAGTTAACAGCCCAAATATAGAGCCCCCAGTTAAAGGCAATCAAAATTGATGCAATAAATATATAAAGCATTTGTTTCTTATCCTTCGCTATACGTCTAAGCTCTCCCCATTGTTTGGTCACTGCAATAATTATAATTGTAAAAACAAAGGCCCAAACTATTCTGTTAGATAAAATCTCCATTGAAAACACACTATCTATAAGTTTCCAGTATACGGGCAAAACACCCCATAATGTATATGCAGCAGCTGCATATATTACACCAATATTCTTTTCATTACGCATTTACCTTCCCCCTTCTTAAATAACTACTTTTCATATTTTCTCATATTTAAGATATGACATCCTATGTTTTATATATATTTAATTACTTTTTGCTATTATTGAACCATTCAATTGTTGCATCTTTCATTTCCTTCGGAAGTATTTTATTATATACCTGATCATATAGCCATGCCAATGTCTTATTCCTTAAATATTTTCTCATTTCATCTTCTGCTTCTAACATTACAACTTTTATTAAACAAGGACATTTTGTATGCGTATCTGGTAAATTATCTTTATCTAATAATATATTATTTTGTCTAATTTCTGCACATTGAAAAAATGGTTCACTTCCTTCTACTGCTTCGACAACATCCCAAAAAGTTATCTCTTCAGCACTACGAGCTAGCACATAACCACCCTTTACACCTGGTATAGATTTTATAATTCCTGACTTACTTAATTTTGCATATACTTTTGATAAATAAGTTTCAGAGATACCTTGAAATGTTGCTAAATCCCTTATTCCCACAGATTTACCTTCTTCTGAGTTTACCATATATAATAAACAATGTATTGCATATTCTACTCCTACTGAGAATTTCATTTTTCATACTCCTTTGATATATAATCTTCTCTTAATAATATCCTATTATTTATTCTCATTCAAGATAATCATACATCATTAAATATATATCTTTAGCAAAAAATGTCTATTGACAAAAGAAATAAATAATCATATTATAATCATAGACAATAGTTATCCACGATATTAATTGTCTGTAATGATAGCTATATATTTTTTAAAAGAAAGAAGGAATATAAAATGTTTACAGAAAAGTTTTTTGAGGTACTAAATCATGAAGGAGTAGTTTCTATTGTAACTTGTGCAAATAATGAAGCTCATGTCGTTAATACATGGAATAGTTATTTAATTATTGTAGAAGAAAATAAAATCCTAATTCCTGCAGCTGCTATGATTAAAACGGAAGAAAATATTAATGCTAACCCTAAAGTTAAATTGACTCTTGGTAGTAAGGAAGTAATGGGCTATCAATTTATGGGAACTGGGTTTCTGCTTGAAGGAACTGCTAAATTTTTAAAAGATGGGGATAACTTTAAAATGATGAAAGAAAAGTGTCCATTCCTTACAAGAACATTAGAAGTTACAGTTACCTCTTGCAAACAAACATTATAATTTTCTAGATCTAAGGAGAGAAATATGCCTAGAAGAATAAATAAATCAGATTGTGTAGGTTGTGGAACTTGCCAGAGAGTATGTATTGTTGGATGCATCGCAGAAGAAAGAGATAGAAAAAGAATAATCAACGAATCTGCTTGTGTTGACTGTGGAGCTTGTCAATTAGCTTGTCCTAAGAAATGTATTTCTCAAAAATAACTGAAATGATAAATTTAAACATGGAATTTTTTTAAATAGTAATTATAAAGCCGTACCACAAAGAGGTGGAACGGCTTACTTTGAATCATTTTAAATTAAACAAGCGCTCTTTCTATTTTGAATAAATAATTCTTTCTTATGATAGAAAAATAATGAATCAGCCTACTTAATTTTTAGCCGATTCATTTTATACTACATTTTGAAGTTCTAAGAGAACACAGCA
Source organism: Clostridium cibarium (assembly GCF_014836335.1). Classification (GTDB taxonomy): domain Bacteria; phylum Bacillota; class Clostridia; order Clostridiales; family Clostridiaceae; genus Clostridium; species Clostridium cibarium. The sequence goes on along the minus strand of NZ_JACSRA010000024.1, from coordinate 42,918 downwards.
AGTCCTTTTTTCTTTCTACATATACTATCGATACCTATTTTTTTATAAGTTCGTACCCAACGTTGAACAGTAGATCGATGACCTATATTAAATTGTTTTGCTAAAGTAATATAACCTCCTTCACCTCTTAAATAAGCATTAATTACTTTTAACTTTAATTCATCGTCATATTTTACCATAATAAAATACACCCCCAAAGTTAGATTTTTGGTCTAACTTTAAGGGTGCATACCAAGACAAGCTATACAAACGCCTAAGACTACTTTTACAATTCACTTATAATATTAAAAAAGTTTCAACTGTACATCTTCAACTTTCACTCTTGATGACACCATTACTTCGCTTTCTTCTTCTCCTACTATATGATCTGACAACATAACTCTTAATCCATTTTTTAATTTTGAAGTAACTAAATTCATTACATAAATATTATCAAACCTATTAATTATAGAATCGCCACCTAATCCTGTTAAACATATAAGTTGAGTTTTACTTTTCTTTGAAATATCCATTAAAGGCTTTAATAAATGTTCTGCATTTGTCTGTGCAAAGGGATTATCCATAATAAGGACCTTTGATGATTCTTTTCTGGAAAATATATCTCTATCTTCTCTTCTCATATAAGATAGAAGACTAGATAATATTATAAAAGCAGATAAGAACCCCTCACCCCCTGAATTCTTAGAGACCTCATCCCAAGTAATTTGTTTCTGTCTATTTTCTTCTATTTTATAAAGCTTAATATTAATATTTCCTATTGAAATTATCTCATCATAAAGTTTTACTATAGTGATGCTGTTTTGAATATATTCACTTATACTTTCATTTTTTTCTAGAAGACCTACACAATAATCTCTTATATTTTGAATATATTCTTTAAGTTTCATCATATATAATTCTTTGTTTTCTTCCATATTAACTACTGAAATTTTAAGCATTTTTATTGATTTTCCATTAATATTTATTGAAGAATTCTCATCGATTTCATCAACATTTTTGTTAACTAAAGAAATATACTCGTAAAGATTAGTTAAAATATTTTTTTCTTCTTTATTGATTATTTCAATATCGTGCATAAGTTTTTCTACTAATCTCTCATATGAATCTAAAATTATTTCAAGTTGTTTTAATAAACTATTGGGATTATTACAAACTTTTTTAAGACTATCCATTGCATCAACAAATAATAAATCATTATTAAACATTTCGTCATTAGCTATAGTATCAACTATTTCTACAAGCTTTTTCTCATTTTCTCCTATGCTTTTATTAATAAGTCTATAGTCTCTTTTAAGCTTTCCAGTAATACTATCCAATTTACTGATATTAAATTCAACTTCTATTGAAGTCTCTATTTCAAAGTCATATTCATTTAATCCATTTTTGTTTATCTTTAATAGGTTAAGTTCTTCACTAATAGCAACTTTTTTGCTGTTCAATTCCTGTTCTTTTATATTTAAATTAGCAAGCTCTTCTTTGAAATTCTTATTAAATATTTCGCTTCTGTCTTTTGGTTTATCTCTATTAATAAGTTCTTTAATTTGATCATATAAATTTGATTTATTTGCTTCTTCCTTTGCTTTTCTATTACCATATTCTGAAATATTATCCTTCATCCCATCAATTTTTTCCTCTATTTTTTCAATATCATTTATCAACTTACTTTCCTTGTTACTATCATAAATGACATCCTTAAAATTATTTTCTTCAATATTATACAATGAGATTTTATCACTTAATTCTTTTTCTACTTTTCTAAATTTTTCATTTTCTTTTTCAAATTCTTCTTCTAACTCAGGCATACTTTCAGAAATCTCTTTTGTAATAACCTCATATTCGGAATATAAATCTTCTAAATCACTGTTTATAATATTACCATTATTATAACCTTTAAATTTTTCTAGCTTTGTACTACATTCATCTATTTTACTTAAATATAATCTTTTCTTTTCTAATTGCATATCAAACTGCTCTTTATCCCCTTGATACTGTTCATATTTTGAAACTAAATAATTATATTCAGTTAACTTTCTATTACTCTCTTTAATATTCTCCTTTAACTCGTCACTTTTATCATCATTTTCATTAATAGCATCTGTCAATTCACCTATAATATTATTAAGTGAAATTAATCCTTCTTTATTTATTTTTATTGCCTCTTCTTTTTCTTTTAAATCTCTATTTGTTTTTTCGTACAATTCCTTAGTCAATTTTGAATTATTAATAAAGCCCTTTTTATCGTTATAAAAATCTATTGACTCTTTCTTTTCTAATATGTAATTATCAATTTTAAGAATTTCCTTTTCTTTTAATTCTAATAGTCTTTTTAATTCTTCTTTATTTAATAATTTATTGTTAAATGAAGTATAAAATCGTATATCATCAAATTCAATTATATTTCCACTTCTATTTTCTATAAGACACTCTATATTCTCTCTTGATATTATTGGAATAGGTACTGATGTAAAAACCTCTATTTCATCTTTTGCTAGTATATTAATTTCTCTACTATTCATAATTAAGGAATATGGTATAAATGGGTTTTTCTTAACCAGTTCTATATTATCTTCTTCAGACAATTCATTCTTTTTAAGATATTCCATACCATAAGTAATATTAATTTCTCTATTTTTCAATTCATCTATAAAGTCCTTTGGAAGATTATCTATTTTTCCTGTATTTAATCTATAGATCTCTCCTTCAATATTATGTTTATCTTTGTAAAGTTCTTGCAAATCTATATTTTGCATCTCTATCTTTTTATTAAAACCATTTACAATCTCTTCTCTATCAAACATTTTATTTTCATCTAAATTTATATACTTTACTATATCCTTCCTCTTTATAATATCTTCTTCATAATTCTTAATATCTTTTAACACATTATCAAATTCTACTTTTAATCTACTTTCTTCCCTCCCCTTTTTATCCTTTTCTGATTTTTTAGCATTTAGTAATTTATCTTTTTCTATAGTATCCTCTTCAATTTTTCTCTTTTCTTTTTCGAATTTTTCTATATCTAAAGATATATCTCTACCAAGAACTATTAGATCTTCTTCAAGATAATATCCCTCAATATTTCTTAGCAAATTCTCATTATAAGTTCTGTTAAATTTATCTTCCACTTCATCAAAAGCCTTTATTTTTGTACTTAATTTACCTTCTTCATTTGAAATTTTATTTAATATTTTTTGGAATTCTTCAATATTTTTTTGCAAATCAGCTTTTTGGGAACTAGATAAATTCAGGCTATCTTTGTTTTTACCCATTTCTATATTTAAAGCATTATATTCATCCTTTAAATATTTTTTAATAGTATACCCAAGATCATTAATTCTAGGTGCATTATCTTTTTGCTTATATCGTATAGCTTTCAGCTTCGTTTCTATCTTTTGAAGCTCCTTGGAATACTCCTTATATCGCTCATAAACATTAGCACAATTTAAAATATTATGTTCTTTTTTTAATTTATTTAAGCTTTCCCTGGCTTCTTCAATTTCCTTAATTTTATTATCTATCTCTTTTTCAAGCTTATCTATTTCATCAATTACTAAATATATGTTCATAGATAGCTCTTCATATTTAATTTCCTTTAATTCTTGTTTGTTTTTTAGTAATTCTCCATCAAGTCTACTTAAGTTATTTTCTTTTTCTTCTATATAGTCGCTAAGGGCCTTTATGTAATTAGCTATTTTATTTTCATGCATCTTTAATTTAGTTTCATTTTCTTTAAATTCTACTGCTGCAGCCTTTACTGCTACTGACCTTTCAGTAAATATCTCAATTTTACTCTTTCTATCTATATCACTTTTATTACTTTTATATTGGAATATATATTTTTCTAGAATATCCCTATAATTCTTTATTCTATCTTCATCTCTACTTAACTTTTCTTCTATATTAGGTAAAAACCATTTTTTAATTAAGCCTTCAGTATTTTTAGCCTCCTTAAAAAGCTGAGACAAACCAGACTCAGTTAAATTAATTCTTTTAATAATATTTTCCCATTCCTTATGATCTATCCCATACTCTCTTAGCTTGTTAAAATAGGCTCTAGAAGTACCTGAATTATTCATATCATAATAATTAAAATCAAATTCTGGATCTTTTTTTATTTCATCAAATAACTTTTTACTATTCCCAAAACTCTTTATCTTACGTCCTTCCCCGTCCTTCTCAATAATAGGGATGCTTTTTATATCATATTTATTTCTCCATTTATATTCATATATAAAATTAATAATGTCTAATGTTTCTTTAGAGTTTTCATCTGATGCAACTTCTTTTTTTCTTACCATCATTCCAGTTAAAAGGTATCCTGCATTATCATCTAAATTCCATTCCATCATAATGTATGTAGGCATTTTTCCTGTAAAATAGCTATCAAAAGTTCTGTAATTTAAGTCTCTATATCTATTTCTTACAAAAGGAGCAATCATCATTTGAACGATAACGGATTTCCCTCCACCATTTTTCAAATTAAGCATTGTATTTTCACCATTTAAATAAAATAATTGATCATCTATTTTTGAATTATTGTTATTATAATTTAAATTTACTAACCTAAGATAATTAAAATTACTCATGTACTTCCTCCCCTAATGCTTCAACTACTCTATTATAATTTTTTCTATTTAATAAATGCCAATCCATAAAATAATCAAGCTTTTTAGTAGTTTTTATCATATCATCACTTTGAATATAATCTATCAATCCTTGATTATCTAAAAATGAAAGTATTGTATTTACAAAACCTTCTTTAGTAGTTTTTGATCTATTTTGCTTTTCAGAACCTTTTAAGGACTCAAATTTTTCTAAAATATTGCTAAAAGCTATCCCTCCCTCTTCTATATCTTTATTAATAGCACTTCTTTCTACTCCTTCTTTAAGCTTTTCAGCTATAATATTTAAGAATTCTCCAACCTTTAGAAATTCTCTACACTTACTACTTAAACCAGTTGCTCCATAAAAAGAAACTATTAAAGTCATAATAACAAATTGAGATAAATAGTAATCTTTTTCATTAGCTCCTGATTTACATAATACTGACTTAAGCTCACCTTTAGAATATCCTAAAAAATCATTATCCTCCTTAGGAATAAAATATACTACTGTTCCAAACTTTTTTACTTCACAGTTTAATTCATCAGCTGATATTTTAACTAATTCTTGAACATTCTCATTCTCTGAATAATATTTATAAAGTGCAATCTCATCTTCCTTTAATTCCCTTTTCTTCATTAAATAATATATTATCCTATTACTAATCCTTATTTCTTCTAATGAATAATTCAAACTTATCTCCCCTCCTTTGTTATTACTTCAAAACTTAAATCTGAACATATAAAATTTTTATAGTTTCCATTTTCATCAATTATATTTTCTATTCTTATGTTTTCATTTTTCTCTAGCTTATTTATTTTTATATCTTGTATAGCTTGAAACCTAGGATTTAAATCCATTATCTCTAAAATTGATTTATTAAGCTGAAATTCTATTTCTCCATTATCGATAAAACTTTTTCTCTCTTCTTTGAGTTCCTTAATATTTATCTCTCTTGACTTTATCATTTCTACCATTACTTCTCTAAAAATCTCTACTGTAGGTAAAAGGTTAGTTTTTGTGATTTCACTTATTCGCGTAAGCTCAGCTAGATTTTTTAATGTTATTTTCCCATTATCTAATGCTAACTCTAATATAGTACTTATAACTACATTGCATTTTTCTATCCTTTCCTTCTTTTTCTTATTAATCCAATCTTCACTTTCATCTTCTGCAAAATTTAGTAATGTTTCATCATTTTCTTTTGGGATTTCTTTTATAAGTGTTTGATATGTAAATGCTTTATTTATATTGTAACTCTTTATAGGCTCCTTTAAGAAAAGAGGAGCTAAAAATCTATCAATGCTCCCTATAAGTTTAGGATTTTCCAATATCTTATTGTATAGTTCTTTTTTTAAATCAAATCTTTCAATAAGAGACATCTTAGATATGTTTTCAAGTTCTTGTCTGTATATTTCTTTCAAATCATAATGCTTTAATAAAATTTTTTGTTCTTCATCTATTGTTCTGCCTAAATACTCATTTATAACTCTTAAATTTTTTAGATTTTCTTCTTCTTCTTCAGTTAAGTCTCTGATATTAATTTCCTTATTTTCAAATTCTTTAATGTTATCTTCAATTGATTCTCTATGCAACTGAAACTTTTTATTGCTGTCTCTTAATATTTCTAAATTTCCTTCAGTAATTTTCTTGTATTCATCAACAGAGTAACTTAATGGAAGTTCTTTTATTCTTCTAATATCCTCATCCATATTTTCAATTCTGCTTTTCATATTTCTAAAGATATCTTTTATATCATCAACTGCTTTTTCATATGAAGCTTTTTGTAAATGTAACTTGAAAATTATTTCTTTTATAGTTATCTTTAAACTTTCTTCTACTTCTAAAGTTGATAAAATAAGCTCATATCCATCCTCACTGATTCTATAAACTACACGTCTTACATCTTCTATATAATCAATTTTATTCTTCAAAAAGCTAATATTTATATCTTCATAATCACCCTTTTTAAAATTCATGGCTTTAAAATACATAGCTTTTCCTTCGTTACACAATACTGTATTAACAATAAATTCTGCGATTTCTTTACTATCTTCAAAGGTAATTTGTTTTTTGTAATATACGTTATTCACTTCATCTATAAAAACAGCTATATCATCAATTGTGCATGGCTCTTCTTTTAATGATTGCTCCATTATAAATACCAAAACTGAAATTATTAAATTATCTTGTTCATATCCCTCTGTAAAACCATACTTATCCAAAGTTCTTTTAGAAATACTATTTCTAAATAATAAAGAATAAGCACCTATTTTTTTCATACGTTCATATTGCTGATTTAAAAAATCTAACTTCATTCTTCCTCCATCAAATCACATATATTTAAAATTTCCTGTGGAATATACAAATTATTCTTTAATATTTCTTCTATTTTGACCTTGTACTTTTCACTAAATTCTTTGATAAATTCTCCTTTTAGATTTCTGTTTTGCCCTTCCTTAGTTTTAGGTAAATCGTATTTTTCATCTATTGCCTTATTTATCATTTTTTCATATCCTACATTAAAAAGCCGAATATCGTATTTATCTTTATAGCAAAAAAGTAATCCTTCATATATTAATATTCCTTCATAATCTAAATCACCAAAATAATAAAGAACATTATCTCTATTAGAAAGATAATTCTCTACAGAGATTTTATAATCTTTAAAAGTCTTTCGAATATTTTTGCCACCACCATAAATAACTGTACTTATGTCAATATCAAAAATACTATTCTTTGTATTTATTAAGTATTTCCTCATAGTATAAAAAGTATCTTTGTTTTCCAAGATTAATATGTTTTGAGGTTGTTTCTTAGACTTCGAATAATATGCCAAAGGTTCTGAAGTGTCGTAGTAATTTAGAAGCTTTAAATCCACCTTCAAATTTTTTAATATAGTTTTCCCTTTTTCCTTCTGGATAAACTTCTCCCTACCCCATATCTGAAAAGATCTTTCATTCATTGATACTGCTCTATTTAATAATTGTACCTTATTCTTAAGAAAATCACTTAATTGTAATATGTATTTTCTATTCTCTTTATATTTATCAAGGTTGCTTTTATAATATGAAATATCCAATTTGCTGTATATTTTAAAATTTAGCTCATCTATAAACTCGGAATTATCTTTTTCTTTCTCAATTAATTTATATCTAGAATATAAAGCAGGCTTTTTACCGTTTCCACCACTAGCTTCAATAGGTTCTATTTCATTTTCTTCTATCAATCTATTAATTAATTTATACAACTCCAAATATTCCTTTATGTTATAGGTATCTTTTATTTCATCTAAAGTTATTTTCTTCTTTTTGAATTTATCAGTTAACTTCATACATTCACCTTCTTTTAATTACAAGCTACATCTATACAAATATTACACATATATGTTATTAATCCAATATTTACTTAAATTATACCATCAGATTTTTATTATAAATAGTTAAAGATTCCAATAACTTTATAATTTGCTCCAACTTTAACTTTTATATTGGATTTTCGTAACATGGATGAAAACTTTAAAGTCGTAATAATAATTGTTCCTTAGGTGTTTTAATATTACGGCAATAAAAAAAGACTAACAGCTTTTTATCAGCGTTAATCTTTTAATATTATTTCTGCTTTTACTATGTCGTCATGTGATGCTATCCTAGCTTTTTAATGAAATCCGTATAAGTCCCCATTTTATCAGCATATTCTTGAGAATATCATTAAACAAGCTCTCTTTTTATCTCCAATAAATAATTCTTTCTTATGATAGAAAAATAATGAATCAGCCTACTTAAATTTAAGCTGATTCATCCCTTACTATATCATTGCAATTATGCACTATTCTTCAACATTAACTTTAATGGATCTTCAATAAATTATTTAATATTATTTTTCTAGATATAAAATACCGTATTTTAACCCTATCTATTTATTAACTTTAGAATTCACATAATCTATGTCTTCCTTTAAAGCTTCAACTTCATCATCACTTATATTGTTAAAAATATCATTTTGAACAAGTAATTTATTCATTTCTTCTAACTCTTTACCCAATGAATTAAGTACACTTTTTTCATGTCTTGCTACTCTTGCAAGTACTGTACTATATACTATTAGAGATTCAATATTATTTAAATTTAATTCATTATAAAACTCAACAAAACATCTTCCTGCAGATTGCCCAATTGTATATTTTTCTTCTAAAATATTTTCATAAAATGTTTCTGTAATTAAGTATTTTAATTTATAATAGTTAATCATTTTTTACACCTCTTAATTTAATTTATATATAATCTCAACTTGAATATTAGGATATTTTTTCATAAATTGTTCTATAACATATTTGCAACTAGGACAAGGATATAAATCATCTAATCGCTTAAAAACAATGAACCAGCCTACTTAAATTCCGACTGATTCATTTCATCTTTTCACTATATTATTGCAATAATGGATTGTATTTAGCTAATCTTTTATAATATATTGATGTGACCTTTATATTACATATTCATATCCTTCGACCAATTTTAAAACAATATTTTTTTCATACTCATCAAGGCTATTATAGCAATCTAAATCTTCTTCATTAAAACCTAGTTTTAATAATGTCGCAATAGCTAAATGTCCGATTGTATAAACTCCAATCAAAACATGTGAACTTTCCCTATAATCACTTATCTCTATTAACCTTTTTATTATACTATCTGTTTTATATTGAAGTTTAACAATTTCTTTCATTGTATTACTTAACACAAAAACATTATTTATTTCTAAAAATTCTTGAAGTTGTTCATTAACATATTCTCCTTCTTGAATCTTTTTTATTATTTTACTATTACCCATTCTATTTATCACTCCTTGAATAAATTAAGTATACTTTCTCGTTCTTGTCTATAGTTTTCCCATAATTGCGAAGATACATCTTTCAAACCTAGTTCATCCGCAATTTTAATTTCTTTCATATATGCACGTAATTCCTTTATCACTCTAGGATTTTGTTCATATAACTGCCTCATTCCTGGTAATCCACTAGCTAAATCATCTAAATAATGTTGATATTCATGTATCAAGGCACTCATTGATGCGTTTTTATCTATTATCAACTGTCCTGGTTCACCTGGAACCAGCCCTGGTGAATACGCCATTGTACCATCTCTATATACTATTTCTACCCCATTATCCTTCATAGCATTTATTAATTTATTCCACTCTGCAGGATTAGATTTAAGCCCTGAACCTAAGACATCTCTTATTGGATCTGCTGGATTTTTTCTATAAAAATCTTTAACTTCCTCAGCACCACTACCACCCTTAACCTTCTTAAGAAGTACCATCTGCGCTATAAGTCCAGCTGTATACCCAGTACAATAAGCTAATCCCTTTTCATCCTTTGCATCAGAAACCTGCTGAGCTATTCCTTCAACTATAATAGAAGGGTCCTCAATGGTAGCCTTTATCATTTCGTTATCCTTATAAAAGTCTTCTTCCGCTCCCTTAAGCCAGTCTGGAGTATCTCCAGTTACCTTAGATATTACAACGGCTACGGCACCTACAGCATATACAAAAACACCTTTAACTAGTCCAACTAACCCTTTAATTAAATCTTCTACTGATTTTATCACTCCGTCTACGAAGTTTCCTACCATTTGAGAAAAATCTATAATTCCATCAACTATTCTTTCCCATGTAGTTACATATCTCGTATATGTTTCATGAGCTCTGCTGGCATAATTATTGTCCATCTCTTCATAAGGGACTACCTTACTATTAAATAGATTATTCATATAATCTATTTCGGAATCAAATCCACTCTTATATGAATTTATTATATCCCAAATTTCCTCTATTTTTCTATAATTTCTTTCTTGATTTTCTTTTTCTTCTTTACTGTCCGAGAAACTTGGAAAACTTCTATAAGTTGAAACATTGTATCTCATAATTCCTATTGCAGTACAGGCACCTATTATTGACTGCATATTCCACCATATATCATCTCTGTCTACTCTCATAAGAGCCCCATAACTCATTGGATGTATTATTTCTGTCATTTCATCATGGAAACCACTAAAAAGTTTATATAAATCTTCTAATTCTCCCTTGCAGGCACTTATGTCTCCCTTTAAATCTTCATGCTTACTTATTAGTGCCGCTACAGCTTCTCCGCTGTTTTCAGTCTCAAGCCTGCTATTTATATTATTTAATGACTCTTCCATGGTTTCAATTGCTGATTTATATGTAGCTATTTTATCCCTTAGATCTCCTATTACCCCGTAATTTACTTTTATATCACTTATCACATTTCATTCCTCCTAAGCTACTTAACATAATGCACAGCGGAATGAAAAAAGGACACAACATCTCTTTTTAAAACAAAATGAGTTTCTCCCACTTTATTAATCAATAGATGCTTGTCCTGTATATAATAAGTCTTTGTTTCTTTATTATTTAACTTAAGCATACTATATCTCCATTCATCTAAATTTTATTCTTTGATAAATTCAATATCGTTTGCCTAATTATAATTTCCTAGTTTTTCCCAATCCCTTTGTCTATTTTACTCTTATATCTCAATTTTGTAAATATATTTCACTTTGTATTAATTTTTTACTGGGAACCCTACTCCAAATGCAGTTCCTAAAGATATGCAAACTGAATTTGGATAATCTAAAAATGCATTAGCCATTGCAGTTCCATCATGCACTAGTTTTATACAAAAGCTTTTTTTAAGTTTTTCATATAATACAGAAGACAAATATTTTTCACAATCATGGGCTATTAACCTTAGCTTTCCGTAGCCTCCCCTATTTACAAATGCTCCATTTCTAACATAATTAGCTATGTTAATTACTATAGTATCACCTATATTATCATTTTCTTCTTCTTTTGCAATTTCTACTGTATCTAGAATGGTATTTAGAATGTGTTTGTGTAAATTACCTGCCTCATTTCTTTCTTCTTCTATATTTTTAAAATTCCACTCCACATGTTTAGATAGAACCTTGGTTAAATTTCTAATATCTCTAACTCCACTATCATCAATTTTCACTAGACTTCTCTTGATAAAAGTTTGTCCACAATCAAAAATCAGATATGTTTTTCCCTTAGAAACACCTTTAATATATGCTGCGCAACCTTTTATCCCAATATTAGATGAGTCTTTAATTAGCATAATATTATAACTCTTTTCACCAGAATCTTTAAATACCTTTTCTATATAATATTTAAAACTTTCACCTATATTTGAACTAGCAAGTCCACCTACTAAAATTATGTTCTCTATAGTGCTCCAAAATTCCCATTCTTTATCTCCCCAATCCTTTCTCTTAAGTCTATTCTCATTTTCTGCTTTCTTTAAAGTTAGCAAAATAACTCCAAGACTTTCACCAAATAATCTAACAATGTTATTTGCTTTTTTCTTAACTAATAAATCATCACTTTGCAATAGATTATCTAAATACTGTGGGAACATCTTTTCCTCTAGATTATTAATATCTAACTTTAAATCTTTGGAATTTTTCTTGATTTCATTTATAAATAGTTCAGTAGAAAATATGTCCATTGCAGTTTTACCTTGTAAGTCTTGTTTTACTTTATTTGTTGGCATTTTCTCAATAAACAATTTATTTATAGATACATTTGAAGATAAATATCCACCTTCCATAAAAGGATTATTCATATTTATTCCTCCTTAAATTCTTTCTTATAATAAATCTATTCTCTATTTTTTAATATTTCACTAAGTTTAACACTATATAAATGCCTTTTTAAAATCCCTTTAGATATGCAATATGTCAAAATTGAAATTACAAACATTATTAAATAACTTAATAGCTTAATTTTTACAAACATATAACTTTGTACATGTGCTACAAGCTGAGGATAAATTTTATTAAATATAAGTGTAGAAATAGGTAGACTTATAATCATTGAATATATTTTCATTATAACCAAAACAATGAAAATAACAATAAGATAAGTGCTTTGGAAAGTAGAAAAGGCTACGCCTTTTTATCAGCGTTAGCCTTGATTATTGCTATGATTCAAATTTTTTCACTTTTAGAAAGTTCTTTCTGTCGCAATTCTCAATCCTTTAACGCTGTAAGTATACGATTCTTAATTAAAATTTTGCTTATTCTTTTTCTAGTGCACTTTAATATAATAAACTCATAATCTTTATAGATAACTTTATCATCTACTTCTGGATATGATTTTAGTTGTGAATATACCCATCCACCTATAGTATCAATATTTTCTTCTTTAATTTCTATCTCTAATAGTTCATTTATATCTTCAATATGAACTTTTCCGTCTACTATATAATTTCCATCTTCCTTTTTGTTGATCTCATCCATTTCTTCATCAAACTCATCTTGAATTTCACCAACTATTTCTTCTAAAATATCTTCAATAGTCACAAGCCCAAAAGTTCCACCATATTCATCAATAATTATAGCCATATGAACTTTTTCATTTTTAAATAACTTTAACAACTCACTTATTGACATAGATTCTGGAACAAATTTAATTTCTCGAATAATATCCTCTATATTTTGATTTTCCCCATCTATTTTCATTTTGTATAATTCTTTTATATGTACAAAACCAAGAACATTATCTTTACTCTCTCTACATATTGGATATCTAGTTAATTGTTCATCTAAAGTATATTTTATAATATCTTCAAAAGAATCTTCTATGTAAACACAGGCCATATCTGTACGAGGAATCATTATATCTTTTACTGTTGTCTCTGAAAAATCAAATATGTTATCTACAAAAGTCAATTCAGTTTTATCTATTAATCCATGCTTATAACTTTCTTCAACTAATAACTTTATTTCTTCATCTGTATGTGCTGCTTCATGTTCATCCACTAAAGAAAATCCAAATGTTTTCAAAATTAAATTAGTAGTATTGTTAAAAACCCACATTATTGGATACGTTAAATTATAAAACATAATTAAAGGTAGAGATGTGTACATTGCCACCTTTTCTGCAGTTATAATAGCTAAAGATTTAGGTACTAACTCCCCAAGTACAATATGCATAGCGGTTATAATGGAAAAACCTAAAACAAATGAAATCGAATGTACAGCACTTTCTGAAAGATTGAATAGATTAAACAGTGGCATTAACATCTCTGATACCGCTGGTTCTCCAACCCATCCTAATCCTAAAGATGCTAAGGTTATTCCTAATTGACATCCGGATAAATATGAATTCAAATCATTAACGATCTTTAAAGTATATCTAGCACTTTTATTCCCTTCAAGCACTAATGTTTCTATTCTAGATTTTCTTACTTTTACTACAGCAAATTCAGCAGCAACAAAAAAACCGTTCATAAATACAAGCAAAATGACAATAACAACGTTTATAAAAACAACCATTTGTTCATCTTCCTCCAGAGTAATTACTATAATTAATATTTTCTTATTAATAAATAGTATTTTCTTATATAATAAAAATATCCTTAAACTAAGCCTATTAAAACTATATTTTTATTATTCTAATAGCAACTTGGTTTTTGTACTGAGGTTTGCTAAATTTATCGCTAAACTCGATGCCTCCTGCGGTAACTTTAGATTCACCCTCCGCCTCACTTGAAGCAGCTCCTTTTGATTCATTAGATATATAAGGTGAAACTGCACTAGCTTTAGCAGAACCTCCAAAAGTGACCATAAAGCCTAGTATATTTTAATCTTCTCAAGGTATTTCTACTTGCAAATATCTTCTCTACCTAATATTTTACCAATAACTTCACCAGTATCAAATCCAATTCATTTATCATGCCTATTTGCTCCTTTCTTTTGATTATATAGAAAAAAGACCAACGCCTTTTATCAGCGTTAGCCTTCATTATTACTATGATATATATTTGATTTTTACTTTTGTTACTACTTACTGCATTATTGAAATTCTGTAGTCAGCCATTGTTTACTAATCTAATCTTGCAGTTAATCAAAATCAGCTTTTGAGTATTGATCTGCTCAACTCTAGAAGTATTGCAGTTAGTTTTGTTAGTGTTTTGCAGCAAAATATTTCCAATCCACATTTCAATTAATCAATTATATCTACACCTATATTTTTTAATTGTTTTTTCATATCCCAATCTGCTGGTTTCATTTCTTTGCAAAACCACTCCCCTCCTGCTTCAATCCACTTCTGTCTGTATCTGATTATATTAGCCTCACTAGTATCCTCATACCCAAACTCCACACCACAGCAGTCACAAATATCAAATGAAGGTATTTTACCATCAATACCACGTGGTGGTTCATCTAAATTGGGGTAGCCACACACATGGCAAGTATACTTATTCATTTTTCGGCCTCCTCTCAAATCTAATAGTCAAAGACATCTTGCCTTAATAATTACAATCTGGTCCATTCCAATAGTCCATATTAGTCCCCTGCCCATGGATGTTAGGGTCCAGCTTGTGATATGTCCTTATCGTCCCATCTTTAGTAACTATGCTAAACTCATTTGTTGTTGTATTAAATTTCAATATATCACCATTTGAACTAGTTCTAGTCAGTACATCTTTCCCAGTTGAATCTATAAATGTATTAGCTTTTTGTAAATATTCATCTTGTGTAATATTCCCAAACTCGCCTTGTCTTGTTACATGCTTATCAAAATGCTTATCGAACTTTTTCTGGTCACCAAATTTGTACTTTGGAGCTTCAGCCGCCCCCTCGCTTGCCTCAGCTTCTGCTGATTCATTAGGGGTTGATCCATTTGATATATAAGGTGAAACCGCACCAGCTCCAACAGAACTTCCAAATGTACTCATAAAGCCTAGCATATTGTAATCTTCTTCAGACATTCCTAGCTTTTCTGCCATATCTTTTATTGGATTTGTATGAAATGTTGAATCTATAACCTCACCAGTTCCATATAGGAAGCTAGATACACCTAATGCAAGTAATCCTATTCCAGCTATACGTCCTCCAGGTACAGGTGCGCCCATTGCTCCCCCTCCAGCACTCATTGATTCAATTCCTACAGCCATAGCTATTCCACCTGAAAGTAATTGTTGAACATTAATTTGTTTAAAAAAGTTTACTGCCGCATCTTTATTTTGATTTGTCACCTGAATTATCTCATTAACTTTTTTATGCTGATTCATAAGATTAGTATATCTATCCTTTATATTACTCCAATCATCTTTAAGAGATTTAATCCTTGAAGCAATATCATTTTTAAACTCATCTGCGACTGACAAAAGTCCTTTAGCAACATCTCTAACAACACTTCCTATCCACTTAAGACCACCCCATACAGTATTTGCTGCTTGTTTAATTCCATTCAATGCACTGCTTGCTATATCCTTAGCAACATTCCATGCCTTACTTATCCATTCAGTCCAATGTCCATTTTGGTCATCATACACCATCGGATTATTAACACAATAAGTATATAGATTTAAACTTAACGGATCTTTGCTATTTCCTCGGAAGCTATCTTCTTGAATAAATCTTCCTTCACTTGGATCATACATTCTTGATTGAAGAAAATAATAATCTGCTTCCTTATCATAAAAAGTATTTTCAATCTCATTGATTAAAATATCTTTTAAAAATTATAAAAGACTCTTTCCTACTATATTTTATTCATTCTCATTAATCGTCTTTCAGCAATTCTTTTTTCAACCCTTAATCCCTCTATCATATGAGAAATAGCATCTTCTTTTATTTTATGTTTTTCAATAACTTCAACCCCGCCCCTTTCATTTATACAAAAGAATTGCCAACCATCTTTTGTTTCGAGAATACCAATTTGATTTTCTACTATATCAATTCCATCAGATGTTATCTTTTTATACCTATCCAACTCCTCTTCTTCAATTATTTTTTTGCTTCTTCTATCCTCATAAATATTTTTCTCCTTACTTTATTATTTTTAGCAATCCTAATTCTTCTAAGATATCTACTGGTAATGGAAGCTGATATTGAATTCATATTCCACCTGCTACTCAGTCTTCTACGAATTGTAAAAGACTTCAATAAATAACTCTTTCTATTTATTGAAGTCTATATAAAATTTCTTGAAAAATTATAAGATTTCTATTCCATAATCCTTAATATTTCTTTCATTTTCAAGTTGCATAGCCTCCCATAATCCTTCTGTTAAATTTTCTCCTTCATACTCCTTGCGATTTTTCAGTTTACCTTCATATGTAAGAGCATCTTTCCTTAACTCTCTAATTATCTCTTTTTTATTTATACTGAATGGAGATTTTTTCAATTTTTCCATTTTTAACTGATAACTTAATACTAAAAACACTGCATATACACCTATTCCTGATTTCCATGTTAGCCATTCTAATAATGTCTTTTCTAACAATATATCTACTCTTTCATCTGGCTCATCAATATGGTATTTATATATTTCTGGCATTGCATTATCTAAATCTAACATAGAATTTCCTGGCCTATATGGATTAAATCCAAAAGAATATACTCCTCTTCCTACTAGGAAATCATCAAGTTCATTTCTCTTTATTGCAAGTAATAAACTTTTTCTATTAATATCATCTTCCATCTTTATCCTCCTTTATATTGAGTTAGTTTCCAACCTTCGAATTATTAATAATTTGCTCATATAAATCTTTATCTTTACTTTCTAATATCTGTCTTATTATACCTTCTCTAGTACCACCTAAAGTTTTGGTTCCTGGAACCCATTGATAATTACAACCATCTTCTACACCACTTACTATTCGTAAATCTATATCTGAATCTATTGGAATTTGAACTCTAACAACTCCGAAATTATAAGTATTCTCTGGTAAACCTAAAGCTTTTGCTAATTGTCTTTTAAATTCAGTAGTTGAAGATTCTATAGACCCTAAATCAGCTAATTTTGTTTCTATAGAATTTGCTGTTAATTCCGGCAAAACAAACTGACCACCATTTGCCCCTGGTCTACCAATTGATCTTCCATCTAAAACAAACTTAATATAATCATTTTTAGACATATAACTTATAACATACTTACTATCATTTCCGTAGAAATTATTATGCCACTCATCAACTAAGTTTGAATTTTCAAGTGATTCCATATATTCCTTAGCTCTTATGCCACTTTTTTCTTGATTTAAAACTCTATAATAATCTTCAGCGCTGTAACCACTAGCCATAGCATCGCTTAATCTATTGTCAGATAATTTCAATAAGTTATTTGCTTTTTCTTGTATTATTGACATTAAATCTCTATCTGCTAAAATTTCTGATTTAAGTTCTTCAACTTTTTGTAACTTCCATTCAAAGGATTTTGTTCCTAAATCAATATCATTCTTTTCAGCATGCTTGTACAAATTCTTCCAAGCATCATCATCTACTAATCCATTTTTTAAAGTTTCAAGATATTTTACTCTAGCTTCACTAACTCCCTCAGCACCACTACCACCTTTAACCTTCTTAAGCAGTACCATCTGTGCTATAAGTCCAGCTGTATATCCAGTACAATAAGCTAATCCCTTTTCATCCTTTGCATCAGAAACTTGTTGTGCTATCCCTTCGACTATGATAGAAGGATCATCAAGGACAGCCTTTATCATTTCGTTATCCTTATAAAAGTCTTCTTCTGCTCCCTTAAGCCAGTCTGGAGTATCTCCAGTTACTTTTGATATTACAACAGCTACGGCACCTACAGCATATACAAAAACGCCTTTAACTAGTCCAACTAGTCCTTTAATTAAATCTTCTACTGATTTTATCACTCCGTCTACGAAGTTTCCTACCATTTGAGAAAAATCTATAATTCCATCCACTATTCTTTCCCATGTAGTTACATATCTCGTATATGTTTCATGGGCTCTGCTGGCATAATTATTGTCCATCTCTTCATATGGGACTACTTTACTATTAAAGAGATTATTCATATAATCTATTTCGGAATCAAATCCACTCTTATATGAATTAATTATATCCCAAATTTCCTCTATTTTTCTATAATTTCTTTCTTGATTTTCTTTTTCTTCTTTACTGTCCGAGAAACTTGGAAAACTTCTATAGGTTGAAACATTGTATCTCATGATTCCTATTGCAGTACAGGCACCTATTATTGACTGCATGTTCCACCATATATCATCTCTGTCTACTCTCATAATAGCCCCATAACTCATGGGATGTATTATTCCTGTCATTTCATCATGGAAACCACTAAAAAGTTTATATAAATCCTCTAGTTCTCCCTTGCAGGCACTTATATCACCTTTTAAGTCTTCATGCTTACTTATTAACGCTGCTACAGCTTCCCCGCTGTTTTCGGTCTCAAGCCTGCTATTTATATTATTTAATGACTCTTCCATGGTTTCAATTGCTGATTTATATGTAGCTATTTTATCCCTTAGATCTCCTATTACCCCGTAATTTACTTTTATATCACTTATCACATTTCATTCCTCCTAAGCTACTTAACATAATGCACAGCGGAATGAAAAAAGGACACAACATCTCTTTTTAAAACAAAATGAGTTTCTCCCACTTTATCCTTCAATAGATGCTTGTCCTGTATATAATAAGTCTTTATTTCTTTATTATTTAACTTAAGCATACTATATCTCCATTCATCTTAATTTAATTCCTTGATAAATTCAATATCGTTTGCTTAATTGTAATTCCCTAGTTTTTCCCAATCCCTTTGTCTATTTTACTCTTATATCTCAATTTTGTAAATATATTTCACTTTCGTCATCTCTGAAGTTTAAGACACATACAAAAAATAGAGCCCAAAATCAGGCCCTATTTTCCTATTCAAATTCTTCCATATTAAACTTTAAACTTATTTACTTCCTCAATCATTTCACTTGTCATATTGTTAAGCATTTGTGCTGCTGCTGATACTTCTTCTGTTGAAGCATTCATTTCTTCTGATGATGCAGAAATCTCCTGTGAAGATGATGAAATCTCAACTGAAACTGAAGATACTCCATCTATTCTATTTAAAATAGCATTCTTATCATTATCTATATCCTCAGCAGAATTTTTAACTATTTCAATCTTAGGAATTACTTCATCTACTGCTTGTATTATTTTCTTGAAAGATGTTATTGAATTGTCTATAGTTTTAGCTTGATTCATTATTTCATCATCCATTGTAATTGATTCCTGAACTATAGTATCAGTATTATTAGATATTGCATTAATCAATTTACTAATATCCTCTGATGATGTTTTTGCTTGTTCAGCAAGTTTTCTTATTTCCTCTGCAACTACTGAAAATCCTTTTCCTGCTTCCCCTGCTCTAGCTGCTTCAATAGCTGCATTTAGTGCTAATAAATTTGTTTGCTCTGCAATATTATTTATTAAATTTGTGATTTCATTTATTTCATTTATATCTTTTCCAAGTGCCATGATTTTACGATAAAATTCTTTAAATGAATTGCTCACATTTATTACTGATTGATTTAATCCGTTCATTTCACTACTGCTATCATTTGCCATTAAACTTATTTCTCTAGAATTTGAATCTACAACATGTATTTCAGTAACCATTTCAGATAACTTATTACTAAATTCATTAAGGATATCTGTTACATTTATTAAATCTTCAGATTGATTGCTTGTCCCTTTTGCAATTTCAGATATTGCTTCTGTAACATTTTGCGATACATTTGCTATTTCTTCTGAAACAGAAGATAAGCTTTCTGATTGCATATTAATATTTGAAGAATTTTCTTTTATCCTTCTAATCATATTTCCTAGGGATTCTTGCATTACCTTCATTGAGTTAGTCATATCCCCAACTTCATCTTTTAGTTTTAAATATTTAGGCGGAACTTCTTCACATAAATTTCCTCCTGCTAATAATTCTAAATGTTTTGAAGTTGATTTTATTCCTTTAGATATACTATTAGCAATTATATAAAGAATCGCTAATCCAATTAATATAAATACTATAGATGATATCATAACAGAAATCTTTAAGCTATCTAACTCTGATAATATTTCTGTTCTAGTTACTGTAACTCCTAGTGACCAATTAGTATCTCCTACTGGAGCATACCCTACATATTTTTTTACTCCAAGATAAGTGTATTCACCTAATCCTTTTCCACCTTTAATCATTTTCTTTTCATTTTCTGCTGATGATTGTAAAGTTGGATCATTTTTAGCTTCTTCAATTGGATTATGCATATCAATTACTTTGTCTTTATCTTTACTAGCTATGTTTACACCATCTTTGTTTATCATAAATGCATAGCCTGTTTCCCCAACTTTAATCATGTTAGTTAATTCACTTAATTTATTACCGTCTGTTGTTTCAATTAGCACTCCTACAACTTCATTATTGTTTTTAATAGGAACTGCATACACAACTACTACAGTTTTATCAGACTTATTTATTATTGGATCTGACACACTGCTTTTACCAGATAGTGCATTTTTAAAATATGCTCTCTCTTTAACATTAGCAGTTGTTCCATCCGCTTTCTTAATATCCCCATTCTTATCTACAATTTCCATCCTAATGCCTTTTATTCTTTTGCATTCATCTAAAAGAATTGGCATTTTATTTTCCCATGAGTTATTAGGATCTTTTATTTCGTTTCTTGCTGCAATAGCCTCTAATGAACTTAGATGCCCTTCAATTCTTCCTTGAATGCTGCTAGCTGCTTGTTCTGCAATGTTAGGAAGAGTTTTTCCTAAATTCAATGTTAATGCCTTTGATGAATTTACAAATGAAACTACACCTAATCCTATACATATAATTCCTATTAGCACCCCTAAAGATAATATCAGTTTTGTTTTAATACTTTTCATCGTTTCCTCCTAATTAAGTTAATGCATTGTCAAATATTATTGCTAATATTGTATTTTCCCCCTTTGTTCCCACTAATTTCTGCAATAATTTTGAGCCATGGGTATTGTATCATATTTCTACAATTAACGCTATTTTTTTCTTAATTATCCCAAATTGGATTAATTAAGTCACTAAATACAAAGAAGGAAAATACACATGTATTTTCCTTCCCTACAATTTATTTAATTATATTAATTCTAAAAATATAATTTCTTGTACATCACCTAAAAGCCAAGCTACTCTTCATCTATTTTTACTCTTAACATTTTATTCTTAACTTTTACTGCATATTTTAATTCATATGCTTGTACCCCATTATTAATTGCTTCTGCAATTTCATCTATTTCCTTTTTTATCTTTTCTTCATCAGCATACCAGCCAAGTAAAATTGATTTTTCTCCCCAAAATGCTCCATTATTAACACCAATCAACCAATATTTAGGTTCATCATTTTTTGCTTTGTACATCACAGGTGACGCTAAAACCTTATAGCAGTTAACAATTGCTTTTCCATCATATGATTTAATTGTAATTTTCCCTGTTGGTACAATTATATTATTGGATATAGTTTTATTGTTTTCATTGGAACTTTTCTCACCTAACATTAAATAATCTAAAGATAAATTAAGTTCTTTAGCCAAAAGAAGCAGCTTTTCCATTTCTGGATAAACACTTCCCTGCTCCCACTTAGAAACTGCTTGGCGACTTACCCCCATTATTTCTGCTACCTCTTCTTGTGAAATGTGTCTTTCCTTCCTAATTGATTTCAAATTTTCTGCAAAGCCCATGACTTCTACCTCTTTTCTTTGTTATTATGTGTAAATTATAATAGGTCTTACACTAAAATAACACCAACCAACAATTGCAAATTAGCAACTTGTATTTGCATTCTATAAAATAACTCATTCTAATATCTTACTTCTATAATGGTTATATATCTTATCTTCATTTTCAATTGATAACAACTTATATGCTTTAATAGTAAGATTTATATCCTTCCTCCATACACTTCTTAAACTATCAACAAAACAGCCTATATACATTATCATAAGGGCATATAATTCTACAAATCTCCAAATGTCACACTCTTCAATATTCCTTCCTTCTGATACATCGTAGTGTATTTCTTGAAGCTTATTTTTGCTATTCATAATAATATTTAAAACCATGTCTATATCAAACATTAATTTATCTTTTTCTAATTTATATTCAAGAATGTCTCTGCTTAAATCTCTTGTTATATACTCTAAGTATTCAAATTCTTTTAATATATTATTATAATTCTGCATTAACATATTAGAAAAGTTTTCATTATTAATAAAATTTCTCACAGCAACATCAATGCGCTTCCACCTTTTAGAAGTATAGAATATCATGTCTTCCCCGTGCTCATACCCCATATACTTACAGATCTTTAAAATTTCATTTTCATATAATCTCATCATATCTACATATAATGCATGTTTTTTAATTAATATACTTTTTCTCTTCTTCTCTCCCTGCACCAAATTATTTGATAATGCTAAAATCAAACATGTAAATATAACTGACTTTTCTTGCCACATTGTTTTTAAGAAATCTTTTTCACCATTAACTGTATAAGCTAATAACACATATATTACTAAACAAAATATAACAGGCCATAATTGCAGTATATAATTTAATATTCTTTTTTTACACCTTAAAGATCTCTTAGTTAAAAGTACTATTTTTATATATTCTAGCTTAAACCATATGCTTAATTTCACATGAAACACATCATGGAACATTCTTATTTTCAATTACTTTCTCCTCCTCATAGTTAAAACATATTTTTTATTATACACTAATTTAGTGTATATTCTAATAAAAAATGAGCTTGCACCAAAGGTACTAACCCAACCAAAGATCTTTTTCACTCAAATTGAAATGACTTAACAACAGTACTTGTCCTTTCTTTAAAGGATTTTGATATTTTATCTATATCACTACATATCTTTTTTAGTGAGCAGCTTGTGCAATCACTTAATATTTCCTCATCCAAAAGAGAACAAACAATTTCATTATCATAATTGCTGTTTCTAATGGCTAAAGCTATCTCCTTCCTATCATAGCTTTTAAAATCCTCTGACCTAAATTTGATTTCATCTTCCATTTAAAATTCACTCCTCTTAAAATTTTTTACTCATAAAAGATATATAACTTTTCCTAAAAAAACTCATTATAATCACAAAAAAATTCTCAAAAGCCGCATTTTACCAGCATATTCTTAAGAATACAGGAATATAAGAATATTTCCATAAAAGAATATTAGAATATCTACTTTTTTTACATATATCTTTAAGGAGGAGGTGAATTTATGGGGCGAAAAAAAGAATTTGTTATGAGCAAAGATGATTTAGCTTATGAGGAGCTAGAACACCAATGTTTTAGTGATGGTTTTATTGAACCTAAAGGAAAATGTGTAGCAGCCTTTGACTTTTCAGAAGATACTAATATTATGTCCACAGCTAAGGAAGCTATAATTTCTCCTATTACCAATGAAATTTATGATAACAGGAGAACACCAGGTGCTAATGGCTCTGCTCCACCTATTGATGGAGAATTTTTAGATGTAAAAAGAACTTATATGCTAAGGGCTTCTACTGTTAGAAAGATTAATGAACTTAAGAGTATTCATCATGACTTAAATGCCTTCGTTAGCATTATAGTAGATACAGCTATTACTGAATATTATGACCGCATAGTTAAATAAAATTATTTAAATTAATATAAGACTTTCACTAAATTCAGAATATAACTTAACTAAAGGAGGTGATTTTATGGAAGTTAATGATTTTATAGGACTAATAGGTAATGTAGGTTTTCCTGTAGCAGTTTCAGCCTACTTACTTATTAGACTTGAAAAACAAATCAATGGCTTGTCTTCATCAATTAATAAACTTAATACAATTATTTCTACAAAGCTTGGAGTTGTTATTGATAATGATGATAATAATGCAGCATAATCTAAAGGGTAATAAACAAAAACCATGCTTATTACCCTTTATAATTTAATCAAATAATTTCGTAGTCAAATAATCAAAAGCTTACCTAAATTAATCTAATTGCATTAATAGCAACACCAAGAACTCCAATTAATGAAATTACTGTGCCCCACTTTTTTCCTTTTTTCTTTAAATAAAATCCAACAAATAGAAGAATCACTCCAATTACTAGGCTAGCAATAGTACAATACATTACTAACTGTGGATCCATATTACTTAAAAGGATATTATCTAGCTTTTCCTTCATTTAAAATTTCTCCTTATTCTACATTTTTTATCATATTTGTTTTTTTCCATTTTATCACATGAAATAATCTACCACAATATTTACCATCAGAATCCATAATATATGAATCTAATAAAAAAAGAAAATTTTGTTGCTTACTCGGTTTTTTAGTGAATTTTGTATATATCTTATATGAAAACGCAGGAAAGGAGGAAAACAAAATGGCAGTTACTAAAACTATTAGCTCTTCTTCTCTACAAATAGAGATAGAAAGTGGCAAAGATTCTTCTGGTAACACTACTTACAAGAAAAAGACTTTTTCTAATGTAAGAACTGATGCAGCTTCTCAAAATGTTTATGATGTAGCTACTGCAATTAAAAATGTGTTAAATGTTAAAACTAGAGATTTCTTTGTTTCAGAATCTTCAACTTTAGTTAGTGCTTAAGCTAACTTAAAATCATAAGAAAGGAGGATAATCTATGGAATATATCTTATCTTTAACATTTGTTTGTGCTAATGGCCAAAAAACTTCTCTAAGTATAGAAGGGGTTAAGGGAACAATAACTCAGGCTGAGGCAAGTACTTTAATGGATACTATTATAGCTAAGAATATTTTCTTAACTAAGAATGGTGCCTTAACTGGCAAATCTGGAGCTACTTTAACTCAGAGACAAGTTACTAAACTTGATGTAGCTTAATTAAAAGGGATGTCCTATTTATCTAGGACATCCTTTTTCATGTATTTTATATTCAAAACTCTTAGATAACTTAACCATTTCTTCTGGTGATTCTTCCATTCCATTTAATAACCAGGTTTTTATTACAGAAATATATCCATCTATGATAAAGGTACCAAGATACTTTATTTGATTATCCGATAATGATCTTAAATGAGGTGACCATAGATAGCTATACTGCTCCTTAATTGAGTTACTTAACCTGTCCCAAAATGTGCTTCCTGTATTAGGGTTAAGAAGGACTATTAACAATTCATAATTGTTACTGATGCATTTGTAAATTGAAAGCAAAAAATCATATTGATCCTTTATATCATGATTTGTATATGCAGAAAAAAGTATATTGAAAAGTTCATCCTCTAAATGCATTAATAAATCATATGGAGTTTTATAATGTAGATAAAAAGTTGCTCTGTTGATATCTGCCATTTCAGATAGCTCACGAACAGAAATTTGATTTATATTTTTAACTTTTAACAGCTCTATTATTGCCTTTTTCAGTTGGTTTTGGGTACGTCTATATCTTCTATCTTTCATCATATAATTACTCCTAAATTAACAAGGTATTAATATCTTTATACATTTCCCTTTTTATTTTATCAGGATCAGATATTAAAGAATCATTTTTGTTAAAAATCATTGTCATTCTAGTATTCAAATCATATTTATCCCATTTCTTCATACCATTTAAAGTAGGGACACCAGTATGAGCAAACTCCCCCCAATACCTGCGCATACGTAACCCTAAAGCGGCTGCATTTTTAGAACTACCAAAATATACTGGCACTTTAAATGCAGCTAAATTTCCAAAAAGCATTGGCACTTCAACGGCATGGCAAGCCTTAAGTCCAAGGAATCTTAATATAAGAGAATAATAATCCATACGATAAACATATACATCATTATGCTTACAGTATTTTTCAACAAGGCGTATTTCAGGTATTGTGTACATGACATCTGTTGTAATTTCAGCAAATGCTTTTATAGATGGATACTTTTTATATTTCTTAAATAGCTCTTCACGTCTCACTTCATCTACCTTATGTAATAATCCATCTGTTATAGTTGGCTTTTTTAAGGCTGATTCTTTAAAAAATCGTGAAAATAAATTTGCTTCATCATGATTAGTTCCAACTAAGAGTGGCTTTCCTATATTTTTGAACTCTGCCTTTGAAGGAAGAACTGGTAGAAAGTCTAAATCAACCACTGGGCAGAAAGTGCAACGACCAAAATAATTAGTATGTACATAATCATCTAATTTTATAGCTGCATCCATTAATTCTGAATATTCAAGATTTAATAAGTCTTTTATATGATTTTTATCAATACCTGCTAATTTTAGAAACTCAGAAGCTATTTCTTCTCCTTCCTCAGGTGTATAGAAAGATTCTATGCAGCTACTTTGTACAATTGCTTTATGAAAATATGGTGATGCTTCAGGTATTACTAATAATGCTAGTACACTAGCACCTCCTGCTGATTGCCCAAATATTGTAACATTTTCAGGATCTCCTCCAAAATCACTAATTGTACTATGAATCCATTTTAATGCTGCTAATTGATCTTTTAAGCCAAGATTATCTTCAAAATAAGAGTCAAAATTTGAAAGGTTAAGAAACCCAAAAACATTCAACCGATAACTAATTGATACTATAATACAGCCAGTATCACGCGCCAGTATTTCTCCATCATAAATACTTTCTGCACCTAATGAATCTTGTCTACCGCCTCCGCCTTTTGCATAACTACCTCCATGAATCCACATCATTACAGGTAAAGGATTATTATTATCTGTATCAGGAACCCAGATATTTAAATATAAACAATCCTCACTTAAATTGTTGAAATTCTTTTCTTTAGATACTTGGATAGAATTCTTCTCAAATTTTGTAGCATCTCTTACCCCACTCCAACTCTCTGGAGGCTGTGGAGATTTGAAACGAAGTTCTCCAATAGGAGCCTTAGCATATGGTATTCCTAAAAAACAACTTACCTGTTTTTTTACCATTCCCTTTACTACTCCATACTTTGTATTAACCTTAATACTCATCTATATTCTCCTCCATCCCCCACTATATTAATAACTATCACTCATTCAATTTAGCTAATTTGTATTGATTATATTATCTTTTATGATGCTAGACAATATGCAATTTGCTTTAAAAGTGTTATTTAAACAACACTTTTCATCGATTTGTAAATTAGTTAATTAAAACATTAAGTATTTAAAGCAAAATGTTCATATTTTATAATACAAGCAAAGTTTCACAAAAGACTAAGAATAGGAGTAAAAAATTATGTCTATAGATATAAAAAAATTAATTTCCCTACTTGTGTTACTAACTTTAGTCCTTGGCTCAACCGATGAATTTATTTATGTTAAAAATCAGTTCTTTTCATTTGTCTCAGAAACAATAGCTTTTCCTTTTGATCTAATTTTAGAAGTTTTATTTATAGTTCCAGTTGCAATAGTACTTATTTCTGCTTTGGTTTGGATACTTAAAAGCCTAAAAACTTGTTTTATTAAGAAAGATTAACTTTTTAAAGATTATATCTATGGTACAATATACTATATATTGTAAATATTTATATTATATAGGGAGTTTTGGCTATGAAAGATAAAATCAAAGAAATTTTTATAAATCTCGGTGCAGATCTTTGTGGTGTTGCGAGCGTTGACTTATTTGTTAATTCACCAGAAGGGTTCCACCCTAAAGATATATTTTCTGATTGTAAATCAGTTATTGTTTTTGCAAAGAAAATACCAAAAGGTTTAGCAAATGTAAATCCAAGAATAGTTTATAGACAATTTAATAATGTAGCTCTTACCGAAATAGATAGAATTGCATACTTAGGTTCTAATGAACTAGAAAAAATACCTAATGCTATTGCTGTACCAATTCCATGCGATAATCCATATGATTATTGGGATGAAGAAAACTTGGAAGGTAAAGGAACACTTTCTATGAAACATGCTGCTGTGTTAGCTGGAATAGGAACTCTTGGTAAGAATACATTGCTATTAAATAGTAAGTACGGAAATATGCTTACCCTTGGTGCTGTTTTAACTAACTTAGATTTACCATCTGATCCTCCAGCTAGGGATATATGTCTAAAAGGCTGTAGAATATGC
Organism: Clostridium cibarium; assembly: GCF_014836335.1. Lineage (GTDB taxonomy): Bacteria > Bacillota > Clostridia > Clostridiales > Clostridiaceae > Clostridium > Clostridium cibarium. Next base: position 14,390 of record NZ_JACSRA010000024.1, on the reverse strand, counting down.
ATTGATAACTGCCCAGGTAAGGCTATAAATGAAAATCATGTAACTCAAAAGAATTGTAGAAAATGTGCTTATGGAAGTAATGATAGAGGCTTATGGGTTGTAAATTGCAATAAGTGCAGAATTAATTGTCCAATGTCTTTGGGTCTATAAATAAGTACTTTTGAAAGGATGATATTTATGAATGATAACTTTAAAGGAGGTTCTCAATGTATAAAAAAGCATATAAGTATTTCATTAATTTTTTAGACGGGCAAGAAAATTGGCTTAACGAGATGGCATCCAAAGGATATAGATTGATTAAGACTGGTCAATTGTGTTATTATTTTGAAAAATGTCAGCCAAATGAATATCAATATAAAATTGAACTTGTTATAAATAAGACCTATAAAGAATTGCAAGAATATCGTTCTTTTCTAACTAGCTTAAATATAAATTCTTTTGAAAAGAATATAAACCTCGGGAAGTTTTCAATTGGAGAAATAAGAGTACGACCATATACAAACACTAAGGCAACAATTGCTACCAATCCAGGCATGATAAATCGTGAACTGTTAATCTTGGAAAAGAAGAATGATGATATCCCATTTAAAATCCATAGTAACCTAAAAGAAACTATTAAATATTTTAAATATATAAGAAATGTATTTCTTTTCTTTAATACATTTTTAATTTTACTGCTTATTGTAAGTTTTGTTTTCAAAGATTATACTAATATAAATTTAATCATAGCTTGTATTATTTTTTTACCGCTAGTGGGTTTTTTTACAATAAATTCTTACAAATATATAAAACTTATTAAAAAATATTCAAATAATGAAAATCTATATAAATAATATGCTTTGTGCCCCCTCACATTAAGATAGACAATTTAATAATGAAGCTATAAATTATGAGAAAGAATACTTACTGAATGTTTTTTTATATTTTAAAGGAACAAAAATGAATTGATAGCAATAAAATGGAAATAAGTAATCACTATTAGGAGTACTAATATTATTTATGGAACAATTTGAAAATACAGTTTCCAATATAGATTTCACAAATATCCTTACTAGTCTAAATGAATCATTTCTTAATGAAAGAGAAGATATAGTATATTATGATTATCTTATTGAAATAGCACCTACTCGTGAAGAAAAAGAAATAATAAATTCAATTAAATATAACAAACAATTACATGCTCAGATTCTTAGAAAATTATATAGAGAACTTTCAGGAGTCGACATTTCATTTCAGGCTACAGAAAAACTACTAATGCCACAATCATATCTTGATGGTATTAAAGCAGCATTTCCTAGAGAAGTGAAAGAAGTGGAATATTACAAGTTTATTAAAGACAAATTTCCCTTTGGTTCTTATAGAGATATTATATCTCAAATAATAGTAGATAAAACAAATAATGTCTCAAAGCTAAATTATTTAGTTACATTAAATAGTAAATTTAATAATAATTATACTTCACCAAATACATTTAATTTAAATCTAAATAGTTGGATAAGTTACATTAAACCACTAGTTAGTCGAGGTTTAGCAGAAATTAGTGGTAATATTACTCCTGAAGCTTTATTAAGAAAATATATATTATCAGGAATACTTATTGGTTTAGGCAAAAGACCTTTAGAAGCTTTAGAAATAGTTGAAAGTCAAGATATAAACAGAAAATCTACCCACTTCTATTAAAAATATAATAATTAGATAAGTAACATGTTTAAATTACTTATCTAATTATTTCAATTTATTACATACCAGCCATTTTTCTACATTAATCAGCACACTTCTGACAATGTTCATCCTTGAACATAGAACAATCTTTTGCACATGCATCACATATTGTTGCAAACATACTACAATGTTCTTTTGCAAATTGACCATTCATAGACATAATTCCTGTTGACATTTCACACATTTTTGCACATTCAACAAGGATTTTCACGCAACTTCTTCTTGCATTTAAATCAGGTTCATTGATACACGCCTCAAAACATTCATAACATGCTTGTAAACACCTATTACATTCATCAATACACTTTTGATATTTGTTTGTTAACATAGTTGCTACTCCTATTTGAAACACACTCCTTTAGATTAAATTACTTACATACTTGTTATCCCTAAGTTAAATTTATCTATTCAGCTAATAGATCAATCAATACGTTAATTGAACCATTAAACTTAATATAGTTAGTAAAGATAATCCATTATAATAATTATTAGTTAAGTTTGCTATCTTAAAGAATTAATTGATATTTTTCACCTAAATATTCATATCTTCAAATACTCATTAAAAAACGAAGGGCCCTTTAGCATTGTTGTAGCTGACATTGATGACTTTAAAAATTCAAATAATTTATATGGTGATTCTATTGGTGATGCAGTAATAAAAAAACTTATTTCAATTTTTAAAAATAATCTATCTCCTACTGATATTATTTGCAAAACTGGTGATGAATTCAATATATTGCTTGTCAAAAAAAGTGCAGAAAGAAGCTTTATGGAATTAGAAGAAATAAGAAGATATTTATCAGATAATACTTTTAACCTTTGTGATAATAAAAATGAAAATATTTATTTTACACTAAGCTTCAAAGTAGCTAGTTATCCTAGCCGCTAAGAATGTAGTAGAGCTTTTTAGAGTAGCCGATAGTGCTTTGTTTCGAGCAAAATAATTAGGTAAAAATAGAATTTGTCTTTCTAAATCGGAAAGTATGGTTTTAAAATCTAACTATTTCACTAAAACTCAACTAGATAGAATTTCTAGACTCTCCAAAGCAAATGATAGAACTGAAGCATTTCTTCTTAGAGAGGCTATTGACGATTTATTTAAAAAATATAGTAAATAATTATACATATACATTTATTTAAAATTCATATACTTTAAAAAGTACTTTTCATAAATAAAGACAATAAACATAAAATTCTATCATGTTTATTGTCTTTATACTTTTTAGCATATACTAAGTTTTATAAATAACATTGTCTCTTTACTTATTATATATAAGTCTAGTAATCATTCCACCTGGCGATTCTCCATTATTAGTTTGATGGAAAGTCTTAGTACCATTGATTGGCCATATACCCGAATTGTTGGAAGTAAATTCAATCTCAATTCTTCTGCCAGAAGCAACATTAATTGTGTCATCAAATTCTTTTCTTGGGAATCCATCAACAGCTACTATAGCAAAATCATGACCATGTATGTGCATTGAATGAGAGCTACTAGATTTATTAATAAACCTTATTCTTATTTTTTCACCGCATGCAGTATTAAGTGGTGCAGTATCTGGAAATGCCTTTCCATTTATAGTAAAAAAGTTTGGGTTCCTGTCAAACATTTCAGGCTTATACACTCCTGGGTAAACCTTACCAAGTTTAGGTTGTTGTATTTCCCATTGCTGAAGAAGTAATATATAATCCCTATAAGGGATCTCCATATTCATTCTATTATTTTCTTCAGGTAATACAACAAACGCACCTATAAGCCCCTGCGCTACTTGCATTTCCATTGTAGAATGATAGAAGAAGGTACCTACCTGTCATGCTAAAAACCTGTAGGTATAACATTCTCCAGGCATAATTTTAGGTGTACTCGGTTCTATATCAGGTGCACCATCTTGAGAATTTGGTTTTGAAAGTCCATGTACATGTAAAGCTGTAGGTTTATTCAATCTATTTTCTACCGTCAAATTTATGCATTCACCTTGTTTAAGCACTATTACTGGACCAGGTGTCGACCCATTATAACCAATAGCATCTATAACAATATTTTCAAGTATATTATGTTTTATTGGCTCTGCTACTAAATAAAAGTGTCTAGTATTATTTACAAAAGAATATTTTGCAAAAGGAATATTCGGAGATGAAAGTCTACTTTCCCATGTGCTCATTAAATGCCTCCTAATAAGATATAATAAACTGCTAAACAACTAATTATATTTTATGATTTAGCAAGAATATTTGTTACCACAAATATTTTCTAAGGCTCACCTTTGCTTCCTTCAAATTTTTTACTTTCTATTTCTTCAAAAATATTATTTCTATCTTTATTTTGATATTCTATTTCTTTACCAATTATCCCTTTTAATTGATTTATTTCATCTACAAGCTTTATAAGATTCTCCTGTGTTATTGGTTTTTTATTATCTTTTAATTCATATCCTAGCTGTCCACTTACTTCAATTGTTGCATACTTCACATCTTCTATAGAAGAAATACCAACCTGCCTCAAACGGGTTTCCAGTCTATCTATTGACATCCTAATCTTTTTTAATTTTTTTATATTTGGCTTGCCATTTTCAATAACAACTACCGCTTTACCAGTAAATAGCGTCTCAAAAAAATCCACTTTGATTTGTAAGTATTCAGAGATTATCATCAGTCCCGTTAATACAAGTGCTACCAAGAAAGTAATTAAGAGGCCCTTTCCTGATACAGGTTGAATTAACAGAGACCCTAAACCTATCATCACAATAGTTTGTGATATTGTCATTTGGGAAATTGATTTTCTTCCCCCTACTCTTAAAATAAATGTTCCTACTATAAATACTAAGATTACTTGCCATATCCAGTTTAATTCCATACCTTTACCTCCTTAACGAGTATACCCATTTCCATTTATATTATTTAACTTTCAAATATTTTAATGCATCTTTTCTATCTAAAGTGGTTTATAGGATATATTCCTTACATCCATTTATATAATAATATTTTTCCCATTTAAGCATAAATAGAAAACAATACACATATTATCTAATAAGCTTTGTTTTTTACTTATTTACCACTTTAAATAAACCAAGGATGTCCATTTTGTATATGGACATCCTTTTGGTTTAAGTTAACTATTCAATATGCTTAATTTCTAATTCCAAACTCTAAGTCTCCAACTCTCCATTTCCCATTATCAATAAATTCAACCCTTAAAGTTTTTCTAAGCTTAGCTACCTTTATAATAGATATATTCCTCCCTTCTAAACCATAACTATTAAAATAATTAATAATAAATCTATTAAAAAAACTCTTTTCTTCCTCTTTTAATTTAAAATATCCCTCAATTTGATTAACCTTAACTCCGTAAATATAAAATAGATCATCAAGGGTTCTAAGCTTATAATCTTCTAAGCCCCTTTCTGCATATATTCTTTCTAAAGCAAGTTTATTCATTGCATATTTTCCTTCTTTCTTAAGCCTTAAGCCTATAATTTATATTCTTGTCTTCAGGAATCTCAACCAAATAATCCTTACACATCTCATATATCCTAGAGCCTATAGCTTCATCAAAAGCTAATAACTTCTCTATAGTAAATTCACTACTTATTATAATAGGAAGATAATTAAGATACCTGTAATTAATTATTTCAAACATTATATTAACGTCTGTTTCACTTATCTTCCCCTTGTATAAATCATCAATAACAAGCACTTCACACCTTGCATATTTATAGATCAGTTTTTTATATACAGAATCATTTATGATATTTTGCTTTATCTTTGTTACTACATCTCTATAAGGCATGTACACAGTCTTATGATTCCTATTTATTAAATTAATGGCTAAAGCTATGGCTAGGTGAGTTTTTCCACTTCCAACCTGACCACATAATAAAATGCTGTTTTGCCTCAAATGTTGGTTTTTTTGAAAGTTATTAGCATAGGCAATAGATATGGATTTAGCCTTTTTTATAACTTGATTCCATTCCTTAAAGTTTCCAAAAGTTTGGGCTGATTTTTCTAGATTAATGCCTGCTTTTTTCCACTGCAAATTTAATTTTTCTTTTTCCCTACACTCACAGCTTCTTGCAACTTCTCTTCCATCTTCTTTTATCAATATCCAGCCACTATCCCTGCACTTTGAGCATTTATATGAGTTCACTCTCTGCAATTCTCCGTTCTTCATCTGAGAGTTCTCTAGCTTCTTTTGGTTTAAAGTCCTTAAATTTTTCACTAGCTCTAATGCTGCATTCTCCTTTTCCATTGCCCTTCCCCTCCTTTGGATATCCTTCTTTAGCCCAATTTCTTAGTATGCCATTTACATAAGTCATATTGATCTTTTTTACTTCCATGGCCTTATCTATGGCCATCTTTACATACTTTTCTCCAAAGGTATCAATGGCTATAACTATGCTTTCATGACCAAATATGCCTACTTTTCCCGTTATCTTTTCGTAGTAGGCAATTAATTTTAAGGCTTCCTCAGATATTTTTTCTATTCTTCTCTTTTCCTTTTTTACCTCTTCCATGGCTACAATATTATTCTCATTCTCTTTATCTAATTCTTTATTCTCTTTCTTACTCTCTATCTGCTCCGTAACTGTTACATCACTGCAATCATTTAAAACGTCACTTGCCTTAGATTCTTCTTTCTTTTTCTTTTCTCTGTATTTTTGCATACGTTTTTTACTTTGCTCACGTACCCTTTCCATTCCCTCTACATTTTGATGTTTTTCCCAATTAATTATCCTTATATAATTCTTATCATTTATGTCTATCATTTCATACTTTACTAATGTAGCTAAAGCGTTTTCTACTAAAGATTCAGATATTCCAAATAATATACCTAGCATTTCATTTGTATATGGCATGTCCTTGCTAAAATAAATATACCCACTATCATTTGTTTTTCCTGCCTGTACTAATAATCTTATCCAGACATTTATAATAGTCTCCTTGTTCTCCATAGCTTCTATAAGCCTTAGTTTATTACTTTCAAACATATTGGTATTGATTTTAATCCATTTAACCTCACACATTTTTTCACATCCTAACATAAATTAGATTACCAAAATTTTCACCTTCAAAAGCTAATATATTTTCTGTAATCAATTTTGTTTTTTTCACAATAACTAATGACTTTGCTTAAGAATTTTCTTCCCCCATGACTACTTCCGTTTATCACCCTACATAATGTGCTTTCAGAAATTTGCAGCTTTCTTGCACAAGCCTTTCTACTTCCTGAAAAGCATTCATCAATAAATCTTTTTACCCCATTTTCTTTCTCCATTTTCCCTACACCTCTTTTATATTTTTTTAAATTACATAATAGTTAAATTAATTCATTTATGAAATTATTATAAACAGAGATTTCATGGAATGCAAAAACTTTTTAGTAAAATTATGTAACTTTTTCTTGCATAATCGCAATTATAGCCTTGCTCTACTGAAAATTACTGCATTTTACCCATTTATCTCCTCAAGCTACAACTTTATTGTAATTTAACGCCCTTTTACCCAATACTTTACATATTTTTATTATAATTGTATAATTGACTCAGCAGTTAAATTTTACAAAATCTTATAACAATTTTAAGGGGGAATTATAACCATGATAAAAAGTAAAAAACTAATAAAAGTATTAATTGCAGCTATTACTACTGTTGGATTAATTGCTGGAGCTTCAACTTCTGCATTTGCCTATGAATTTGATGTAATTTCTGATACCCATATGGGATCTGATGATTGTGGAGGATGGAGAGCTGATTCAAATCTAAATACTGCCTTAACCTGTATTTCAAAATACTACAATAACGACCAATGTGTCGTTGTAAATGGAGATATAGTTGATGGTGGCGAGAGTTGGAAATATAAAAAACTATATGACACTATAAATAATTTTAGTTACTACGATTCAAGTTCTAGAAAAACATATACTAAAAGGGATATTCCATTTATGTATTTTAACATTGGTAATCATGAATATGTAGTTAATGGACAAACAGGAGATCGTTCATCTTGCTTAAACAATTTCAATTCTTGGACAAACTCAATGCAGTCACTACTAAATACTAAAAATAGAGTAACTAATTATTCACGTAATAATTCATATGATTTGCAATATATCAATGGAAAAAATGATAGACTTGCATTCTTAGGTACTGATGAAATACCTTCAAACTCATGTGATGCTTATCTTGCTCCTTCACAAATAGATTGGTTAGGTCAAACTATTAGACAAAATAGAAATGAATGGTCAAATTCAAGGGGTAAAAAACCTATGTTCGTTTTCTTACATCAACCTTTAAATGATACAGTTTATGGATCAGATACTTCTAATAGTGAATTTAATGATTGGGGAAAACTTATTAATACTGATACATTAAAAGAATATGCCTTAAATGGACATCCTGAAGTTATAATGTTTACTGGACATACCCATAAACAATTCAACAATGCATATTATGGAGATAGTGATAACTTCTGCTCTCTATATAATTCTGCTAATATATTTGGTGTTCCTTCTCTTGCTAACAACGAATATGAACCTGAAGGATACCATGTATCTGTATATAGTGATGGTGTTGTTGTACAAGGTGTTCAATATTCAGTTAATGGTCCTATATTTAAAAACACACGTACAATTGACTTTTAATAAAGAAGACTATGTTTTAGTATAATGCTAAAACATAGTCTTTAGTTTTTGTTATTGATGTGCTTTTAAAGATTTAGTCAAATAAATATTTGGTGTAGGTACACTTTTCATATCTGTTCCTATAAAGAAACTTGGATGTGGTGGCTGATTATATGCACTATTTTGAGATGCGATAGCTTCTCTATATTGGGAATCATGCATTAATGTATATATTCTATAATTTGTTACATCAGTAGTTGAGTATATACGTAATGCAGAACTATCATCAGTCTTCCAAATTATTTCTTCTCGCCAGTCACCTAATATATCTGCTTGTAATACTGGTGTAGCCTTGGTTGTATTATTTGATGAACATCCATTAGCTGTTAAAATATTTCTTGTTCTATTGTTATTGTAATCCCATTTATCTATTCTATTACTATCTACAAGTTCACGGCTTAAATCACCATCCCACCATGCTGCAAAGTTAATTGATGGGGTACTATTTGATATCTTTTGACCTTTAATACTATAAAGGCCAACCCCTCCAATAGCCCACATTTCTTCCCCTGGATATCTTGGGTCAATATCTGCAGTTAATCCACGACCACAGTCTATATCTCCTACCTTTAAACTAGTAAGTACATTTCCTGTTTTTGCATCACGTAAGGTTGCATTAGGTCCACTTTTACTTTCATGAACTTGGAATACTTCAAGTCCATCTCTTGTTGGATCTAAATCTCCTACATGAAGAGCATCTCCATGAGAGAACTTTGTTGTGTATAATCCCTTTCCATTATCATCTATCGTAGCTGCTCCATAAACAACTTCATCCTTCCCATCTTTATCAACATCAGCTATGCTCAAACTATGGCATCCACGACCTTTATAATTTGAGTTTTGACTACCATCTGCTGTAAAGTTCCAACGTTTAGTTAACTTCCCATTTTTAAAGTCATATGCTGTAATTGCGCTTTTTTCATAATATCCTCTACCCATAATAAGACTTGGAGTTACTCCATCTAAATAGGCTACCCCTCCTAAAAATCTATCAACACGGTTTCCATAGGTATCTCCCCAATCCTTTACTAAACCACGCTCTGGTGAGAAACTAATAGTCGATAAATTCTTACCTGTCTTTCCTTCAAACATAGTTAAATATTCTGGTCCACTTAATATATATCCACTTGAATTTCTATAGTCTTTACTACTATCTCCAATGTACTTTCCTACTCCATCTTTTGTTCCATCAGCAGTTCTACATGCTACTTCTGCTTTTCCATCACCGTCAAAGTCATAAACCATAAATTGAGTATAATGAGCACCAGCTCTAATATTCTTACCTAAGTCGATTCTCCAAAGTCTAGTTCCATTTAACTTGTATGCATCTAAATATACGTTGCCAGTATATCCAGATTGAGAATTGTCTTTAGAGTTTGATGGATCCCATTTTAAAATTATTTCATATTCCCCATCACCATCTACATCTCCAACACTACCATCATTAGCGCTATAAGTGTATTTTTCACCTTTAGGTGTTATCCCATCTGCTGGTTTTTGAATTGGAACATTTAAATATGGATTTTGTGAAACTGAAACTGTTTTTGAAGCTACTTCTTCAACTCCATTTATAACAGGACGTATATAATATTTAGAACTTATATTGCCACCTTTATCAATATAATTAGTACTTGATGTTATTGGTGATGAAGTAATCTTATTTCCATTCCTGTATACATTAAAAGATATTTTAGAACTATCAGTTCCAAACATACGCCAACCTATATAAACTCCATTACTAGTCTTTGTTGCAATCACCCCTCTATCAAGACCTTCCATTTGCCTTGCCGAAGCTGCATACACATAACTTTTTTGTGAAAAATTATCTAACATACTAGCTCCACCTAAGGTTACTGCCAAAGTAAGCCCAAGGGATACTACTTTTTTAACTTGGTTTCTTCTTAACACCTTAATTCCTCCTTTTAAATGATATGAAAGTATACAAGTTTTCTTTACCCACATATTCTCATAATTAGAAGACTAAATAAACCATTTTATCGCTAAATAGTTTATTTAATTCTTAAAAGGCAATAAGCTCTTTTTAAGAATTAAATACGCTATAATACATAGATATTTATTGGAAAAGCCCAATTAATTATGATATGTAAAAAGAGAGCCATCCCATACAAATGATTTAAAACCATTTGGAGACAACCCTTAATTTTTTAAGAAATATTATCTTTTAACATATTATCAACAAATTTCTTAGCTTCTCTAATGTAAATTTCATCTGGAATAAATTTTTGTTCCAATAATTTTTTTGTTTCTTCAGTTAAACTCATATTAGTCGCAACCTCTGTGCCAGCTATTTGTAAAGTATCTAAGTAGCTTAGTACACTGTCAAGCTTGCTATTTAATATTGCTCCTTCAGAAGCATATATTTCAGCTAGTAATTCAGTATTAATATTACGTGCTACTCTTTGAATCCAGTGAGAAATAACTTGAAAATGCGCTCTTTCAGGATAACCACAATTAGACATCATTATTATTTTAGGAAATTTATGAGTTGTTAAATGTCGACATTCTCCCTGACTATCATTTCCCCAATAGGGGCTAGCCTTTACCATAAGTCTATCCATAAATACATTTAACATACTTGAAATGTTGTCAAAATATATTGGAGTTGCCAAAATAACTATATCAGCATCATCCATTAAAGAAATTATTTCTGCCATATCATCTTTAATTATGCATTTTCCTGGATTTTTGAACCAACAAACTTTACAAGCTCTGCAATGTTCAATCTCTTTTTCCTTTAGAAAGATGTTAACAGTTTTGACTCCTGCTATCTTTGCACCTTTTAAAAATGCATTAACCATTATATTAGTATTTCCATGCTCTCCTTTATGACTTCCGTTAATAGCTACAATTTTCATATTAACTACCTTCTTTCTTTTACTCAAAGGTAATTATATAAAATTTTTCAACTAACTTACAGTCTTATAATTTGGAAAATTTTGTGTTATAATATTTATAGAAAATAAAACATATCTAACTTTTATTTTAAGCTACTCATATATTCATTTACACTTTTTTCACAGGATCTCATAGCAAAAATTGTCTTTTCTAATAGCTCATCTAAACTCCATCCAAGAAGTTCTGCTCCACTTTTAATTACATCTCTTGAACATCCTGCTGCAAACTTTTTATCCTTAAACTTTTTCTTTAAACTAGATAGTTCCATATCCATAACACTTTTTGATGGGCGCATTCTTGCAGCTGCTCCTATTAAACCAGTTAATTCATCAGTAGCAAATAATACCTTTTCCATAGTATGATTAGGCTTTATATCAACACATATTCCATACCCATGGCTGCAAATAGAATGAATCATTTCTTCACTTACATTAGCTTCCTTTAAAAGCTCTTCTGCCTTAACACAATGTTCTTCAGGCCACATTTCAAAATCTATGTCATGCAAAAGTCCTACTATCCCCCAGTATTCTGTTTCATCTTCAAAATCAAGCTGCTCTGAAAACCACCTCATAACCCCTTCGACTGTAAGACCATGAAGTATATGAAATGGCTCCTTATTATACTTCATCAGTAACTCTAATGCCTCGTTTCTTGTAATTTCATTTTTCATTATGTTTCCTCCTTTATTATATTATCCATTTCTGCCAAAATTTATTATGTTAGTTAAATTATATACAATTTAAAATCATACTTCAAATATGCTTGTATATAAATCATTTATATATATTTATTTTAATGAAATAATTACATATTATGATATAATTACTGTATACTAGAAAAAACTTAAGAGGAGTTGAATTATTTGAATCATTTTTCATTGTCTACAATAATTTTTATACCACTAATCTTCTTAGCAGTATGTTTATTATCAATTGATTTATATACTTCCTATAAGAATAGAGGTTTATCTATTAAAATAAAAAGAAATCTATTTTTAACTATTTTTTGGTTTGTTTTCTTAATAATATGGACCTTTGCTTTAGCCTATGATCTAAATGGTTATATTAATAATCAAGAAAATATTAGTATTAGCGGTATCTTATCAAGTACATTTTGGATACTCTTTTCCTTATCATATTTGATTAAGTCATGGAGAGGTAATGAAATAGGAGAAAATGGAATATATCACGCAGGTAATTTTTATAAATGGTCTAAAATTGAAAGTTATGATTGGATATTAGAAAATACTATTAGATTTAAACTACGTCCATCCTTGAAATTTCAATCTAGTGTTGAATTTGATATAAAAGAAGAAAATAGGCCTGATTTAGAAGAGATATTAAAAAGAAAGCTTTCTGAATAATATTATTAAGCTTTATTTGGGAGGGATATTATGCTATCACATAAAGGTACAATAGAAATCAATACAGATAGACTGTTACTTAGGAAATTTAAACTTCAAGATGCTGATGATATGTTTAATAACTGGGGAAATGACAAGGAAGTAACTAAATTCTTATCCTGGAAACCACACAAAACTATTGAGGTTACTAGAGAATTTATAGATACTTGCATTAACGAATATAAAAAGATCAACACATATCATTGGGCTATTGAATTAAAAGAAATAGGACAAGTTTTTGGAAGTATTGGCTTAGTTGAACTAGATAATGAAAACTATTCTTGCGAAATTGGTTATTGTATATCAAGAAAATACTGGTCAAAAGGAATGATGACTGAATCACTACATGCAGTAATTGACTACTTATTTTCTGAGATAGGATTAAATAGAATAGTTGCAAAGCATGATACAAATAATATTGCCTCAGGTAAGGTAATGATTAAAAGCGGAATGAAATGTGAAGGAACTCTAAGAGAAGTTAAAGTACGTAATGATAAGGAATTTTATAATTTAGCTGTATATTCAATTTTAAAAAGTGAATGGCTAATTGAAAGAGAAGTCTTAAGATAAGTCTTCTCTTTTATTTTTATACTCTATTACATTAAATCTTCAAGCTCTTTAATAAAATCAACTTGGTTTTCGATTATTTGAGATAAAATTATATATGTTTTTGTATGGGTATCATTTTTACACTTTACAAATCTTCCTTGTATGTCTACAAACAAGGCATAGGTATCCCTTTCTAACTGAAGTGTAAATTCTAAAAAGTGTCTAACATCATCTATCGGAGGTTGCCTTAGTCTTTCATTAAACTCATTTATTAAAAAGGAAATCTTATCATAAACCACAAAATCAATAGCTTCAAAATTCTTACCTTCCATCTCTTTTTTTAGTGCTTCATAATACTCAATGCTATGGTCGATTTGCTTGATTATAACCTTTAGTACTATTTTCATAGAAGGAATATCAGATTTTTCTTTACTTGCTTTTATATATACATCCTTTTGTCTAATTCCAATTTTTATAGCCTTATTTATTAAATCTATAACATTATAATCCATAGCTTCCTCCTAAAATGCTTCCAAAAGTTAATGTGAACATATTACTACTTTTTGCATTTACATAACCTGTTATTCAATTTTGCTATAGATTCTTAATTAATAATACCATCTTTTACTTTAGAAAATAATAATCAATTATCTAAGATATAATTACTACTTTTATTATCTTTTCAAATACCGCAGGATATCTTTCTAATATACTTCCTGAATAATGCACTTCAATAACTTTTGCATTTTTCAGTTCATTCCAAGATAAAGAATTATCATTGGTATCTGTGATTTCAATTTGAGAATTTGGAATATTATATTTTAAATCAATCTTATTTTCCTCTGCTGCTGTAATTCCTGTATCAGAAGCTTCAATAACATTTAATCTCATTATACTATCTTCTTTCTTTTGAGTATCCTTCCCTGTATTATCAGAACATCCTATAAGAAACACACTAAGTACAAGTAAAAGATATTTTATAGCATTCAATTTTTTCATAACAAAACCACCTTTACAATAATATATTTAATTATAACAGCAATTCCTAAAAATTCCCATAAAATTATATATCCTAAATATTTTTTACCTTTTTATTTACTTTATTTTTTTATTTTAAGTATATAT
>NZ_JACSRA010000023.1 GCF_014836335.1 Clostridium cibarium | reverse complement strand
CCGCCGTATACCGAACGGTACGTACGGTGGTGTGAGAGGTCGGTAGATAAAATAATTATCTACCTCCTACTCGATTCTATTTATAATTTTGAAGTGCAGCTTTTCCTTCTTCGTCAGTACTAATTCTTATTACATTTTGTACATCATAAACAAAGATTTTACCATCACCTATATTGCCTGTTTTAAGTACCTTTTTTGCTGCCTGTATAACCAAATCTACAGGAACTTCATATACTACAATTTCAATTTTTATTTTTGGCAATAAGTTTATATCGACAGTCACACCTCTATAATATTCTTTATGTCCCTTTTGTACTCCACAACCTAAAACATTAGAAACTGTCATTCCTTCTATTCCTATCTTGCTTAGTTCTTCTTTTAATTCATCAAACTTACTTGGATTTGTTATAATATCAATTTTAGTGATTTTATCCATATAAAAATCGCCCCTTTATAAAAGTTTTACTAACTACATTATAAGCTTCCTTAATATGTTAGGAAAGACTCAAGTTTGAACTTTTTGTTTTTTTAAGATAGATAATTTTAAATACAGGTTCACAGGGGGTTTTACTTTATTTTAAATAGAAAAATACGTATATTTCTATTTAAAATCCTTTGTAATAATTTTCTTTTTTACTTTGAAAAATTGTGGCTATATATTTTGTTTTAAGTATTAATAATTTTTTAAAAATATTAAAAAATTACAACTATATTATAGTCAAAAGGTGATTTGTTTCTGTGTAATTTCTTCATAATTTACATAATATACTATAAAATGGTACAATATAGATGGAGGTGGGAAAAATGATTAAACTGGTTAAGTACATTCTTAGGACAAGTGTAGTTACATTATCTTTAGCTTTGCTAATTAATGTACCTAAGGTGTATACCTATGCAGCAGAAGAAAATAAATTAGTTAATAATTCAGAAGCTGCAAAAACAATAACTGCAACGAAAGAAAAGAATACAAATGAAAAAAATAAATTGTTTGAAACAAACTATGTGGTAAATAATGTAGCTACAAGTAATGTTTCAGCAGTTGCAGCAACAGAAGATGGGAAATTAACAGAAGAAGACAAGGCTCTCCAAAGGATTAATGATGGAGTGGAAGATTTATCAGATTATACGTTATTAAAAATAAGAAAAGTAAAATCTGATAATTTGAACATTATTAAAAAATTAATTCAGGATGAGAAGGTGAAAAAAGGATCTAACTTAACAAGAGAGGATATATCTACAACAGTATCAAATGGGTTAAAGAACATAACTACTGTTTTAGATAAAATTAACTTAGGAGGAGCTACAGTAGATGAATATAAATTTCTAGAAATAACTGTAGTGAACGATTCAAATTTAAAGGACATAAACGAATGGTTAAAAGGACAAGGATTTACAAATATAAATACATTAAAAGATGCAGTGAATAGAATAGTACAAGCTATACAAAACATTAATAATGGAATAGAAACTGCAAATGATTATAAAACATTACAAATAAATAGTGTTGAAGAAGATTATGTTCCATTAATAAGAAAAGAGATAGCAAGTGTTAAAGTACAAAAAGCTGGAGATTTAACAAAATCAGAAATAAGTGATGTAGCAACAAAAGCAGTTAATA
Source organism: Clostridium cibarium (assembly GCF_014836335.1). Lineage (GTDB taxonomy): Bacteria > Bacillota > Clostridia > Clostridiales > Clostridiaceae > Clostridium > Clostridium cibarium. The sequence goes on along the minus strand of NZ_JACSRA010000023.1, from coordinate 77,814 downwards.
AGATTAATGCTATATTGGATTTTATTAGTCAAGGAAAGGCTACTGTTCTAGATTATACTTATATAGGAGTAGTAAATGTAAATAATATAAATTTACAGGATGTGAATTTATGGATGCGTGGTAAGAAGTGGATTAAGCTAACTGACGAAATAGGAATGATAAATACCATAGTAGAACCATTAAGAAAAATAAATGCTGGCATAGAAGCAGAAAAAGATTACGAAATCTTAGGAATAGATGGAGTTAATCAAAGTAATCTTGAAGCAGTAAGAGCAGTTATTGCAGAAAAGAAACAAATAAAAGGAGCTGAATTAACAAAGCTAGAAATAGCAGATGCAGTTGATGAGGCTGTAAGATTAATAGACTTCTTTGATGCTATAAATTCAGGTACTGCAACATTAGATGATTATAATTATATTGGAGCAACAGGAGTAAATGATAGTAATTTACAAGATTTAAACGAAGAGTTAAAAGGTAAGGACTATAAGACATTAAAGAAAGTTCAAGATAATATAGATGTTTTTAATAAAGCTATAAAGAACATAAATCAAGGTATTGATAGCATAGCTGATTATGGTACTTTAAAAATAGAAGGCGTAACAGAAAATAATATTGAATTTGTAAGAGCTGATATTAAAGAAGCAAGAGATAATAAGAAGAGTGATTTGACTAAAGCAGAGATAAAGGATATAGTTACAGCTTCGTTAAAGAAGTTTAAAGCGATAGAAGCTATAAATAATGGAGCAGCTACTATAGAGGATTATACTCTTTTAGGAATAACAGTTGTTACTGATGTTAATATAAAATTTATTAACGACAATATAAAAGGTAACAATTATAAGACTTTAGAAGAGATTACAGTTAAGGTTCAGAAATTAATTAAAGTATATGATGCATATCTAAGAATTAATTTAGGGGCAGGAACTTTGGATGACTACGAGCTTATAGGAGCAGTTATATCTAGAGTAGATCTTTTAAACTATATAAATGTAGAATTAACTGATAAAGGATATTTTACTTTAGTAGAAGTTCAAGCTAAAATCGATGTAGTGATAAAAGTAAGAGTTGCTATAGAAAATATAAATAATGGTACAGCAACAATTGATGATTATGCTACAATAGGTGCTGTTGGTGTAACAGTAGATAATTTAGTTTATGTAAATGCTGAATTAAAAGGTAAGAATCTAAAAACATTGCCAGAAATTCAAGTGAAAATTGATGTAGTAGTTAAGTTTACAGCAGTAATAGAAAGAATTGATGCTGGAACAGCTACAGTTGATGATTATACAGCTATAGGAATAACAGTAGTAAATGATATAAATTTAGCATATGTAAATGGACAGGTAGTAGGTAAGGGTTACTTAACTGTAGCAGAAATTAAAGTAGCCGTAGAAACAGCTATAAAATTTAAAGGCATATTTGAAAAAGTAAACTTAGGAATTGCAACAGTAGAAGATTATCAATTTATAGGAATAACTGGCGTAACTATACAAAACTTAGCATATGTAAATGCGCATGTTAGAGGAAAGAAGTTTGTAACAGTTGATACTTTGCAAGCTAGAGTAGATATAGTAGTAGAAATATATGAATCCATATTAAAAATTAATAAGATTTATGAAAACATTAATTTAGGCCAAGCAGCAGTAGAGGATTATGCTTATATTGGTGTAGTTGGTGTAACAGTAGATAATTTAACATATATTAATGCAGACTTAAAAGGAAAAGGATATGTGACTTCTACAGATATTCAATTAAGAGTAAATGTATTAGTTAAAGTTTATGATGCATTTGTAAGAATTAATGCAGGAGAAGCAACTCTCGATGATTATAAACTTATAGGTGTTGTAGGAGTAACTGCAGAAAACTTAGCATATGTAAACTTAAATGTTAAGGGTAGTAGTTATTTTGTGTTAGCAGATGTACAAGCTAAGGTGGATGTAATAGTTAATATGTATAATTCATTTGTAAAAGTTAATACAGGAGAAGCAACTCTTGATGATTATAAACTTATAGGTGTTGTAGGAGTAACTGTAAAAAACTTAGCATATGTAAACTTAAATGTTAAGGGTAGTAGTTATTTTGTGTTAGCAGATGTACAAGCTAAGGTAGATGTAATAGTTAAGATGTACAATTCATTTGTAAGAATTAATGCTGGAGAAGGAACAGTAGATGATTACAATACAATAGGTGTTGTGGGAATTACAGTAGATAATTTAGCATATGTAAACTTGAATGTTAGAGGAAATAACTTCTTTGTAACAGCAGATGTACAAGCTAAGGTTGATGTGTTAGTTAAATTGTTTGATGCATATGTAAGAATAGGCGCTGATACAGCACAAGTAGATGATTATATATTAATAGGAGCTAATGGAGTAACAGTGGATAACTTACCTTACATTAATGCAGATCTAAAAGGAAGAAAGTACACAGTACTTACAGATGTACAAGCTAGAATAGATATAGTAGTAAAGCTTTATCCTTCATTTACAAGAATCAATGCGGGAGAAGGCACTGTAGTAGATTATGAACTTATGGGAGCTATTGGAGTAACTGTAGACAACTTAATATATGTAAATGCAGACTTAAAAGGTAAGAACTATCTAACAGCTACAGAAATTAAGGCTAGAGTAGAAGTTAATATCAATATCTATAATGCTTTAATAAGAATTAATGCCGGAGAAGGTACTTTAGATGATTATAATGTTGTTGGTGCTGTAGGCGTAACAGTAGATAACTTAATATATGTAAATAGTAATATTAAGGGACTTGGTCTTGGAACTTACGATGAGGTAAAAACAAAAGTTAAGACTATAGTAGCTCAATATGAATTAGACTTAAAAGTAACTGCTATTCTTGGAAGAATAAATGCAGGAGAGGCAACTGTTGATGATTATGCGTTTATTAATATAAAAGGAGTAACGGTAGATAACTTAATATATGTAAATGCAGATTTAAAAGGGAGAGGTGCAAGAACTCATCTAGATATTCAAGCAAGAGTAAATGTTATAGCTAATTTATATGCTTCATTTGTAAGAGTAAATGCAGGAGAAGCAACTTTAGCTGATTATACAGTTCTTGGAATAACAGGTGTAACAGTAGATAATTTAATATATGTAAATGCAGATTTAAAAGGTAAAAATTATGTTACTTCAGCAGAAATCCAAGCTAGAATTAATGTTAGTAATAAGGTTTATGTAGCTTTAGGAAGGATAGATGCAGGAGAAGGAACAATAGATGACTACACTTTACTTGGAATAGTTGAAGTTACTGTAGATAACTTAGGATATGTTAATGGAGAATTAAAAGGTGGAAAACTACTTACAGTAGAAGAAGCAAAAGTAAAAGCTATTAATGTTGTAAATGTATATAATGCATTAATCAAGATAAATATAGGGGAAGCTACAATAGATGATTATGTTCTTATAGGAGCTGTAGGAGTAACAGTAGATAATTTGATTTATGTAAATATAGATTTAAAAGATAAGAATTATATGAATCTAAAAGATATACAAGTAAGAATTAACATGGTAATAAACATAAGAAATGCTTTAGGAAAAATAAATGCAGGAGAAGGAACTGTAGATGATTATGTATTTATTGGTACAAGCGGGGTTACAGTAGATAATTTAATATATGTAAATGCAGAATTACAAGGAAAAGTGTGTAATTATCCATCGGAAGTGCAAACAGTTATAAATAAGGTTTTAAGCTCAGTAGACATATTGATAAGAATAAATTATGGGAAAGCTACGATAGATGATTATGTAAAATTAGGAATTTCTGGTGTTACAGAAAATAATATAGATTTTATTAATGAACAAGTTAAGGGAAAGAAGTATTTAACAGTTTCAGAAGTAAAGGTAGCAGTTGATAATGAAGTAGCAATATATATATCATTAGGCAAAATGAATGATGGAAAGGCAACAGTAGAAGATTATCAATTACTAGGGCTAGTTGAAGTTAATATTGACAATATATTTTATGTTAATGAGGCATTAAAAGGAAAACACTTCATGAGTGTAGGAGAAGTTACAGCTCAAGTTAATAATGTTGTTAAATATCACCAAGCTTTTGATAGAATAGTATCAGGACATGGAGCATTAGAAGATTATACATTAGTAAATATTACAGGAGTAACAGGTGAGAACTTAATCTTTATAAATGATGGAGTAGCAAGAAAAGGTTGTAAAACTGTTGAAGAGATTCAAGGATATATAACTGATTCAGCTCTTTTAATACAAACTTTAATTAGAGTTAATAATGGAGAAGCAACACTTGATGATTATTATTACTTAGGAATTAAAGATGTAACAGTAGATAATTTAATTTATGTAAATGCAGATATTAAGGGGAAAAAATATACAGAGCCTGCAAAACTATTAATAGATATTCAAGTAATAATAAATGTTAACAACTCATATATTAAAGTTAAAAATGGTAAAGGAACATTAGAAGACTTTGTAACAATAGGAATAAAAGGTGTTACTGAAGCTAACTTAGTTAAAGTAAATGATGCAATATTAAAGGGAGACATAATTAAATTTAAAGATGATAATTTATCTAATAAGATAAAAGTATTACAAGCATCTATAGATATTGTAACAGCAGAAGAACCAGCTTATTCAGGGTTTGGAACTACTAAAAAAGTAGCTGATTATATTCAACTTACACCATTAGCTACTTGGCAAAGCGGAGGAATATGGTGCGATAATTCAATTGATACTACTAATGGATTCATATTAAATTTTGAATACTGCATTGGTGGTGGACGTGGGGATAGCCATGGTGGCGCTGATGGATTAGTTGTAAATTTAGCACCAAAGAAAGGTAACTTTGGTGGCCAGGGAGGAGATTTAAATTTTAATGGACCTGGAACTTATGGAGTTGAATTTGATTCTTATGTAAATGAATTTGATCCAGGATGTAAGCATGTTGCAATTATCAAGGATTCTGTGGCAAATCATTTAGCTTATAAGGCTGATATGCGTGTAGATGATAATGTTTGGCATTCAGTAAGAATAGAATACGTTTCAGATAATATACAAATATATATCGATAATCAGTTGGAGTTAGAGTATAAAGGAATAAAACTTGATAAACAAATTTTTATAGGAATATCAGCATCAACAGGTGCAGGTTATAATCAACATCTAATAAGAAATATAACTTCAAAGGTTAAAACAATTTAACAGTATAATTAAGAGAGTTTCTTGAATTTATTTTGAGAAACTCTCTTTTGCTGTGCTTGTCTTTGTGAGCTGAAAAAGTAATAAGTCAGTAACTTTAATTAAGTAAAAGTATGGTAAAAAATAAATAAATGAATTAAAATGTAACTAATGTAATTTGGAACAAAGTATTATTAAGGAGATTTAGATGAAAAGTATATTGGTTAAAGAATATTATAATTGGTTTAATAGTTATGTAAAAAGTTTTTATGGAAATGATAGTGTTGTTAATCAAAACATTGAACTAAAGGAGAAACACACTTTAAAGGTTTCAGAGCATGCTGTAAATATTGCAAAATCCTTAAGTTTAACAGAAGAACAGGTGAATATTGCAGAAATAATAGGTTTATTTCACGATATAGGTAGGTTTGAACAATTTAAAAAGTATAAGACATTTAAAGATTATCTTTCAGAAAATCATGCTACGCTTGGTATTAAGGTATTAAAAGAAAATAAGGTTTTAGAAAATTTAGATGAAAATATAAAGGAAGTTATAATTAAGGCTATAAGTCTACACAATGCAAAAGAACTTCCAAAGAATTTAGATAAAGAGAATGCTTTATTCTGCAAATTAATTAGAGATGCAGATAAACTAGATATTTATAGGGTGATTATAGAATATGAAAAAGAAAGAGAGAATAAACCTAATCCAGCTATAGATAATTTACCTTTTACAGAAGGCTATAATAAAGAATTGATACAGGAAATCTTTTTAGGCAGAAGGATTAATAATAATGTATTAAAAAATTATAATGATAGAAAAATATATGAATTAGGTTGGGTATTAGATTTAAATTATAGTTTTTCTTTAAATTATATTAAGGAGAAAAAGGTTTTGGAAAGTTTAATTAATTGCTTGCCTAAAAATGAAGAAATTAATGAACTTTATAGATACTTAGAACAATATATTAAAAACTTCAAATAAAATTATAAACGTATTGAGAGAAAATACTTAATAAAATATAGAAAAAGTTGAATAAACTTGCATTTGTTAGTGATTTATATTTTTGTAGAAATTAGCCTCTGTTTGTGATAACATATCTACTATTAAATAAAAAAGCAATAAGCAAAATAGAGGGGCGAAAATATGAAAATTGATATGAATTACACAAAGGAAGTTATTAAGGAAATTTTATCTATTAGCAGTCCAGCAGGAGATACAATCCTAGCTATGAATAAAATAAATGATTATTTTCAAAAGTTAGATATAGAGGTTAACTGGACGAAAAAGGGAGCTATAATTGGAGTAATACATGGACAAGATGCTAGAAATCAAAAGATTATATCTGCTCACATAGACACACTAGGTGCTATAGTTAGTGCTATTAAGCCAAATGGTAGATTAAAGCTATCTAATATTGGCGGTTTTTCTTGGGGGGCAGTAGAAGGCGAAAATGTTATTATTACTACAAGTGAAGGAGAGAAATTTACCGGAACTATTTTGCCTACAAAAGCATCTGTTCATATTTTTGGTGATGAAGCTAGAGAACAAAAAAGAACAGAGGAAACTATGGAGGTTAGAATAGATGAAAATACTTCTACAAAAGAAGAAACAGAAGCATTGGGTATTTCAGTTGGAGACTTTGTTTCTTTTGAGTCAAGAACAGTATTTACTAAAAATGGATTTATTAAGTCAAGACACTTAGATGACAAAGCTTGCATAGCTATATTAATATCTCTTTGTAAATATTTTAAGGATAATAATCTGAGGCCAAAGAACACCTTGTTATTATATATAAGTAACTATGAAGAAATTGGACATGGAATTTCAGTGGTTCCAGACAAAGTTACTGAATTTATAGCTCTTGATGTTGGCACAGTTGGAGGAGAGCATAATTCAGATGAACATAGTGTTACTATAGTGGCTAAGGATAGAATTACTCCTTATTCAAGTACAATAAAAAATAAATTAGTTAAGCTTGCTAAAAAAGAATCTATAGATTATAAAATTGATGTACATTATAGATATGCAACAGATGCTAGTGTAGCAGTTACACAAGGTAGAGATTTTGAAGTGGCATGCATAGGACCAGGGGTAGATGCAACTCATCACTATGAAAGAACTCACATAGATTCAATTGAAAATACATTAAAATTATTAATAAGTTATTTATCAAAATAAAAGTTGACTATATTCACTTTTATTTTGAAAATATATAATGTATAATTCATTATACAAAGAGGTGAACTATATGGAGTATAAATTAACTATATTAGAATTAGGCAAGGCACTTAAGAAAATTGAAGAAGATTGCGGGTTAAAGATGCTTATAAAGGCTAATTTAAGTGGTGGTTGGATGACAATGGTAGGTGAAGCTATAATAGTGTCTATTCCTAAGGAGTACAGACCTGGACTTAGTGCAAAATTTGATAATATAGTGAGCATTAAGCTTAAGGATGAAAATTCTGAAGGGTCAATGATTAAGCTTACGGGAGGACCAGAGAAAAAGTTTAATGTAAAAGTTGAACCAGCAAAATATAGAGAAATACCTAAAAACGGTATAGGATTAAATCAAGTTAAGATAAATGAAAGTGAGTGCACTTTAAAAATAGACGATAGTATTGTGTTTACAATTAAAGCTAAGGCTGAAGATATTATGAATATAATAGGTTAAAATGTGACTATAGATATTTTAGTTTTATTGGATTAATTAAACTTCTTTTGTGTTAAGTTTGATTAATCCAATATTTTTTGTGATAATATCTATAGTTATTTCTATATATTAATATGGAGATATATTAGGAGGAAACAATGGAGAGTAAAGAATACTTTTATGTAATAAATTATAACAGTGCCAGTGATAAAGAGTTATGTGACTTAGAGATGAAATATATATTTAATTTTGTTCCAGAAAAGAAGAGGTATATAGTATCTAATATAGATACTAATCCTTCAAGAAGTCCTTTTATAAAAGAAAAAATATCAATTATTTTTTCAGGAAACTCTTTAGAATCTTTAGTGAAGCAGGTAGTAGATACTAAGCTATCTTTAGATGATTTTAAAGTTATATATTTAAAGTCAGGAGATGAAGATGTTGATTATAAAGAAAGGCTTAGAAGTGTAAGTGAAATAGGTTATGTCATAACAGGAGAACCTAATATTCATGAACCTAAAGTTATAGTTGGAATCTCAAAAATTAAGGATAGATGGATATTAGGGAAGTATGAAAAGAATGACTTTAAATGGCACATACATGACAGAAAGCCATATACTTATTCAAATTCTTTAGGATTAAAGCTAGCAAAATCATTAGTGAATGTAGCGGTAGGAAATGATTTTAATTTAAAGGTAGTAGATCCTTGCTGTGGAGTTGGTACAGTAATTATAGAAGCATTAGATATTGGAATAAACATTAAAGGTTATGAAATTAATAGTCAAATAGCTGATAATGCAAAGAAAAATCTAAAGTTTTTTGGATTTGAAAATGTAGTTGAAGAAAAGGATATGCACACTATTAAAGAGAATTTTGATGTTGCTATAATAGATATGCCTTATGGTATATTTACACCTACAACAGATGAAAAACAAAATGAATTAATTAGGTCTGTTGCTAGATTTGCTAAAAAATTAGTTATTGTAACTATAAAAAATATGGATAAAGAACTTAAGGCTGCTGGATTTAAGATTGTAGATAAATGCAAGGTAAATAAAAATAAGTTTATACGATACATTACAGTTTGTGAAATAGGTGATTAAGATGAAAAAAACAATAGGAATTCTTGCTCATGTTGATGCTGGCAAAACAACATTTTCTGAGGAAATTCTCTATCATACTAATTCTATAAGAAGCCTTGGAAGGGTTGATCATAAAAATTCTTTTTTGGATAGCAACAGTATTGAAAGAGAGAGAGGAATAACAATTTTTTCTGAACAAGCTACCTTTAAATTAGGTAGTTCTACATATTATTTAGTAGATACTCCAGGGCATGTAGATTTTTCTTCTGAGATGGAAAGAGCTATTGCAATAATGGATTATGCCATAGTTATAGTAAGTGGAGTAGAGGGAATAGAAGGACATACTGAAACAGTTTGGAATTTACTTAGAAAATATAATATACCAACCTTCTTTTTTATTAATAAGATGGATAGAGTTGGATATGATAGAGATAGGGTATTAGATGAAATTAAAAGAAACTTTACTAAGGATGTTTGCTTTTTAGAAGGTGATTTTTTAGAAAATGAGAATGTAGTTGAATTTTTATGTGAAAAGGATGAAAAGTTCCTTGAAAAATATTTAGAGGGTTCAATAGAGAAAGATGAACTTTTAGAGTTATTTAAAAAATTGATTAAAGATGAAAAGGCATTTCCATGTTTTGAAGGATCTGCACTTCAAGACATAGGTATTTCAGAGTTTTTAGAAGCTTTAGAGAGTCTTACTATTACAAAATATAGTGAAGAAGGTAATTTTAAGGGTAGAGTATACAAAATTAGATATGATGAAAAGGGTAATAGAATAACTTTTATTAAATCATTAGGTGGGAGGTTAAAGGTTAGAGATGAATTTACTTTTGAAGGGAATACAAATAAAGTTACTTCAATTAAGATTTTTAACGGAAATAAAGGCGTAATACAGGAGAGCATTAGTGCTGGCGATGTATTTGCGGTAACAGGTCTTACAGAAGTTTCAGCAGGTCAAGGAATAGGAGATATAAATGAAGATATTACTTATGAAATGGTTCCAACCTTAACTTCAAAGGTTATATATGATAAAGCATTAAATGTAAAGGATGTACTTGCTGTATTTAAAATATTAGATGAAGAAGATCCTGCATTAAATGTTATATGGAATGAAAAACTACAAGAAATACATATAAATATTATGGGCAAAATTCAATTAGAGGTATTAAAAGAAGTGTTAAAGGATAGATTTAGCTTAAATATTGAATTTGGACCTTGTAAAATTTTATATAAAGAAACTATAACTACAACTGTTATAGGTAGTGGTCATTTTGAGCCATTAAGACACTATGCTGAGGTGCATTTAAAACTGGAGCCAGGAAAGAGAAATACTGGTATACATTTCCAAAACAAATGTAAAGCAGATGACTTAAATATTGGTCATCAAAACCTCATTAAGACTCATATATTTGAAAGAGAGCATCACGGCATTTTAACAGGATCTTCTCTAACTGATGTGAAAATTACTCTATTAACAGGGAGAGCGCATTTAAAACATACTAGTGGTGGTGATTTCAGGGAAGCTACTTTTAGAGCATTAAGACAAGGCTTAGAAAAGGCAAATAATATACTTTTAGAACCATATTATAAGTTTAAGATTGTAGTTAAAGATGAGCATATCGGAAGAGTATTATCTGATATACAAAAATATAAGGGAAGCTTTGAACCTTATGAAATTAATGAAGGTATAGTTACTATTATGGGAAGAGGTCCTGTTAAAACTTTTATGGATTATAGTAGCGAAATAGTTGCTTTTACCAAAGGTAAAGGAACTATTAATTTGGTATTTGATGGATATGATGTTTGCCATGATGAAAGCGAAGTAATAGAGGAATTTAATTATGATAAAAATAGTGATATAGAATATACGTCTACTTCGATATTTTGCTCAAAAGGTGAAGGTTATTTAGTAAAATGGGATATGGCTGATGAGAAAATGCATTGTGAAATTATAACTTAACATAGATTTAAAATGCATTTAATAAGGCATCAATTGGATTTAACAAAGTTTGGTTAAGATAAGAATTAAGGAGATGAAAAAATGAAAGGTAAGTATATGATAATAATTTCTTTTGACGCTGTTTCTTCAGATGACTTAGCTATAATGAAGAAATTGCCGAATTTTAAAAGGTTAATGGAAGAAGGCTCTTTAATTAAAGATGTTGAATCTATTTATCCAACGCTAACTTACCCAGCACATGCAACTATAGTAACTGGAAAATATCCTAAAAACCATGGAATAGTTGATAATACTATATTTAAAAAAGGGGATTTTAGCCCTAATTGGTACTGGTATAGAAAGTATATAAAAGGTGAAACAATATATGACTTAGCAAAAGAAAATGGGCTTAAGGTATGTTCGCTTTTGTGGCCGGTAACAGGTAAAAGCAAAATAGACTATAACCTTACTGAAATATTTAAAACAAAGCCTTATCATAATCAATATATTCAGTCAGGAACTTCAGGATCTTTACTATTTCAACTTAAATTAAACAAAAAATTTGGTCATCTTAGAAAAGGCATTTCACAACCTGCTCTTGACAACTTTGTAATAGAATCAGCTAAATATGTTATTGAAGAATATACACCAGATCTTATGCTAATTCATTTTACTGATGTTGATACAAATAGACACCATTATGGCTATAAAAGTAGAGAAGCTATGGATGGGATAGTTAGGCATGATATTAGATTAGGGGAAATAATTAAAATCCTAAAGAATAAAGGTATTTATGATGAAACTAACATAATAGCATTAGGGGATCATAGTGCAATAGATGCAAATAAAATAATTAAATTAAATTCTTTGTTTAGAGAGCAAGGGTTAATTACATGTACTAAAGATGGGAAGTTTAAGTCTTATAAGGCAATTTGCAAAAGTTTAGATGGATCTGCATATATATATTTAAATAATCCTAAAGATTTAGATGTTAAAAGAGAAGTAGAAAACCTCCTGGAAGATGTTGTAAAAATGAAAGAAAAACCTATTGAATTTATTTTAAAAGATGATGAAATAGAGAAAGTAGGGGCAGATATTAATGCGAGCTTCATGTTAGAAGGAAGCAGAGGCTTTTATTTTGTTGATGATATTTTAGGAGATGTATTGGAGGAAATAAAGGAAGATGAAGTGGGAATTGTACCGCATAGATATAGAGGTATACATGGTTATTCTCCTAAAAAGGAGAACTATGGTACATTTTTCATAGGTAGAGGTAAAGATTTTAAAAAAGGAATAGTTGTTAAAGAAGGAAAACTAATAAATCACGGACCAACACTAGCGAGGATTTTAGGAGTAGACCTTAAAGACACTGACGGAGAAGTAGTAGAAGAAATCCTTGAATTATAAGGAGTGAAAGTATGAAAAGCTTAAACAAGGAAGAAAAAAGCTGGGCCTTTTATGATTGGGGAAACTCTGCTTATTCTATGATAATAACCTCAACTATATTGCCGATCTATTTCAAATTAGCAGCCCAAGAAGGCGGAGTTCCTTTAACAGATTCAACTGCGTACTGGGGCTATGCAGTATCTATATCAACTCTAATTGTATCAATTCTTGCTCCAATACTTGGAGCTATAGCTGACTATAAGGGATATAAGAAGAATTTCTTTAAATTATTTTTTACTCTAGGAGTAATTTCAACATTATGTTTAGCTATGGTTCCCTCAGATAAACCATTAATTTTACTCATTATGTATGCTTTTACTGTGGTAGGTTTTTCAGGTGCAAATATTTTTTATGATTCATTTTTAGTAGATGTTACTGATGAAAGCAGAATGGATAAGGTATCAGCTTCAGGTTTTGCTCTTGGTTATGTAGGTAGCACCATACCATTTGTAATTTCTATAATTATAGTGTTACTTTCTCAAAAAGAAGTAATCCCGTTTTCACTTTCTTTGTCTTGTAAAATTACATTTCTAATTACAGCTCTATGGTGGGGAATATTCACTTTGCCATTACTTAAAAATGTTAATCAAAAATACTATATTGAAAAAGAACCTAAGATAGTTGTTAATTCTTTTAAAAGAATTATTGAAACTTTTAAAAATATAAAAAGTCATAAAAACATATTTATTTTCTTGATTGCATATTTTTTCTATATAGATGGAGTAGATACCATAATAAATATGGCAACTTCTTATGGAACTGATTTAGGTATTTCTATGACTTCGTTACTTATAATACTATTATTAACACAATTTGTAGCAGTACCTTTTACTCTTATTTATGGAAAGCTAGCTAAAAAGGTTGGAACTAAAAAAATGCTTTTTGTTGGAATAATAACTTACACCACAATTTGCATATATGCATATTTTATAAAAACAGCTTTGGATTTTTGGATTTTAGCTATGGCAGTTGGCTCTGCTCAAGGGGGAATTCAAGCTATATCCAGAAGCTATTTTGCAAAACTAGTGCCTAAGAGTAAATCAAATGAGTTTTTTGGGTTTTATAATATCTTTGGAAAATTTGCAGCAATAATGGGGCCAGCTTTAGTGGGAATAGTAACTCAAGTTACAGGTGAAACAAATAAAGGATTAATAAGCTTGGTAATATTATTTTTAATAGGTGGAGTTATATTAAGTCAAGTTGAATGCAATACCGAACATTCAAAGGATTCAGATATGGTAGCTATTAACAATAAATTAGAAAAATGCTAACATCAATAATAAGATTTAATCTATTATTTTAATTCTATTTATGTTATAATCAAACAAAGCTTTTCTTTAGAGAAGATTCTTTAAAGAAGAGCAAGAATTATGTATATTTTCTAACAGAAAAGAAGAATCTAATCTGGAAGAGATCAAATTTAATGAGATAATTAGCCTAGGCAAACTAGGTTTGTATTTTGTGTATAAATTTAAGAGGTCTCCTTTGTAAGATTAGGAGTCCTCTTTTTGAGTTCTAGGAGGTAAAAATGAGTAAAATAGCAGTAATAAGTGCCATATTAGAAGAACCAAGAGACTGTCAGAGCAAATTTAATGAGATAGTCGCAGATTTTAGAGGAAGTGTTAGGGGCCGTATGGGAATTCCTTTTGAGGAAGGTATTTCAGTTATTTCTCTAACAGTAACAGGAGATTTAGATGATATTAATAGTCTAACAGGTAAACTTGGAAATGTTAAAGGTGTAACAGTAAAGACATCAATTGCAAAGAAGGAGGTTTAACCTTTTGGATATTTATGGAATTATAGATAAGCTTTACAAAACTAATAATGCAACAGAAGAGGAATTACTATTTGTACTAAATAATATAGATGATGATTCTAAAAAATATCTAATAGAAAAATCAAATGAAATTAGATTAAGGGTTTATGGAAAAAAGGTATACTTAAGAGGCTTAATAGAGTTCACTAATTACTGCGTGAGAAATTGTATGTATTGCGGTATTAGGGCAAAGAATGCTAAAGCTGATAGATATAGACTAACTAAAGAAGATATCTTAGAATGCGCGGATATAGGTGACAGGTTAGGTTATAAGACTTATGTTCTTCAAGGCGGTGAAGATCCTTATTTTACAGATGAAGTGATGATAGACATTATTAAAAGTATCAAAGCAAAGTATCCTAATAATGCTATTACTTTATCTCTAGGAGAAAGAAGTTATGAATCCTATGAAAAGATGTTTAAAGCTGGAGCGGATAGATATCTTTTAAGACATGAAACTGCTTCAAAGGAGCTTTATGAAAATCTTCATCCAGGTGCCAGCTTTGAAAATAGAAGAAAATGTTTAAGTGATTTAAAGAAGATAGGATATCAAATAGGAGCAGGTTTTATGGTTGGGCTGCCTAACCAGACCAATGAAGATTTAGTTAAAGATTTATTGTATATAAAAGAATTAGATCCTGAAATGTGCGGAATAGGTCCTTTTATTCCTCAAAAAGATACTCCACTTGGAAAGGAAGAAGGAGGCACATTAGAAGCAACAACTACTTTACTCGGTATAATAAGATTATTATTACCAAATGTATTGTTGCCGGCAACTACAGCATTGGGAAGTGTTCATCCACTAGGAAGGGAGCAAGGACTTAAAGCTGGAGGAAATGTAGTTATGCCTAATTTATCTCCAACAAGAGTTAGAGATAAATATGCCTTATACGATGGGAAAATATGTACAGGTGATGAAGCAGCTGAATGTAGAAATTGCATTGAAGGAAGAATTAATAGGTCAGGATTTGAAGTAGAAGTTACAAGAGGTGACAATATTAAGTGGCAGAGGAGAGAAATGTAATGTTTATTAATGAAAAATATATAGAAAATTTATTAGAAGAATCAAAATTGGCAACAGCAGAAGACGTCCAAGCTGTCCTAGATAAAGCAGAAAAGAGAGAAGGATTAAATCATAAAGATATAGCAGTTTTGCTTCAAGTTGAAGATAAAGATCAGCTAAAAAAGATGTATGAAATTGCTGGACAGATAAAGAAAGATATTTATGGAAAGAGAATAGTATTATTTGCTCCATTATATGTAAGTGACTATTGCGTAAATAACTGTGTTTATTGTGGTTATCATAGCTGTAATACGTTTAAAAGAAGAAAGCTTACACAAGAAGAAGTAGCTGAAGAAGTAAGGATTTTAGAAAAAATGGGACATAAAAGACTTGCGCTAGAACTTGGAGAAGATCCAGTTAATGCTCCAATCGAATATGTTCTAGAAACACTTAAGACAATTTATAATACTCAAAGAGATAACGGTGAGATTAGAAGAGTAAATGTAAATATAGCAGCAACAACTGTTGAAGAATATAAGATGCTTAAGGAAGCTGGTATAGGAACATATATCTTATTCCAAGAAACTTATCATGAACCAAGTTATAAAAAAATGCATCCAAATTGTATGAAAAATGACTACGAATATCATTTAACAGCTTTTGATAGAGCGATGGAAGCTGGAATCGATGATGTTGGAGCAGGGGTTTTATTTGGACTCGCTGATCCTAAGTTTGAAGTTCTAGGACTTATGATTCATAATGAACATCTTGAAGAAAAGTATGGGGTAGGTTTCCACACAATATCTGTTCCAAGACTTAGACCAGCAAAGGGGGTTTCATTAAAACAATTCCCACATTTAGTAGATGACGAGTTGTTTAAAAAGTTAGTTGCTATAATTAGAATCGCAGTACCATTTACAGGAATGATTATATCTACTAGAGAAGATGCAGATATGAGAAGAGAATTATTAAGGTATGGAATATCTCAAATGAGTGCTGGTTCTAGTACTGGTGTTGGTGGATATAAAGAAAGAGAAGAAGGTAATGAAGTTCCTCAGTTTAAGACAAGTGACGAAAGAAGTCCTATTGAAATATTAAATGAACTTATAGATGATGGATATATACCAAGTTATTGTACTGCTTGTTATAGAAAAGGTAGAACTGGCGAAAGATTTATGAGACTAGCAAAGTCAGGTAACATCCAATATGTATGTGAACCTAATGCTATGTCAACATTAATGGAATATGCTTTAGATTATGGAGATGACGAATTTAAAGAAAAGGCTGAAAAGTTAGTTAGAACACTTGCTAAAGATATAAAAAGAGATGATATTAGAGAAATGTTCCTAGAAAATTTAGAAAAGCTTAAAAATGGAACAAGAGATTTATATGTTTAGTAGAACTAATGAATAGTACACCAAAACATCAAATATAAATAAATTTGTTTTTTGAAAATAATTATATAAAAAAGTGGTGGTTATAATTCCATCACTTTTTTCATGTATTTAGACTAAATTAATGGAAATAATAAGTATAAATTCTGTTTGTAAGCAATATAGAAAAACATATTATTTTATATACTTTTTTGGTAAACTATGTTGGGGGTGTTTAAATGAAATACATCAAAGATAAAAGAATATTAGTTATTGCCTTTCTTTGTTTTTGTGTAGCAGCTTTTCTTTTAGTATTAACTATAAAAGGGAAAGATGATAAAGAAGCTAAAGTCGCAAGTGCTGATATTTCAGAAGTAACAGAAGTTAAAGATAAGTTGGTAATTAAACCATTAGAAAATGACATAGAAATAGTAAGACCTCTTGAGAGAAAAACAAGCACAAGTGAAGAGCATATAACTTTTCTAGGAATGTCAGATCCAAATAAAGAGTTAAAGTTAAATAATGAAAATATTCAAGTATATTATACAGGAAACTTTGTAAAAGAAGTGCCATTGAAGATTGGAATTAATTCATTTCAATTTACTTTAGGAGATAAAGTTGTAAATTATGAGGTGATTAGGAAATTTCAGATTATAGATTCAATTACTCCAGCAAAAATTTTAAGCGTTGAAGGTGGCACAAAAATAACAATAACAGCTAAATTATATAGTGGATCAAAAGCATATGCAGAGCTTAATGGAAAGCGTATAGAGTTTAATCAGGTAGAGTCAGATGAATATATTTCAGCTAGAGGAACTACATACGCAACCTTTACAGGAGATTTACTTACGGAAGAAGTAAATAGTAAGACCAGCTTAGGTCATATTGTAATACATAGTTCTTTTGAAGGGAAAGAAGAAAGTAAAGAGGGGGGAGAAGTAGTACTAAATACTAAAGAAAGAGAAAAAAAATACGGAATAATTAATAAAGAAAGTGCCCTTGTTTATGATAGTAAAACAACTTCAGTTGTTCCGTTAAATGAAGTTTATCCTTTAGCAAAGGGAACTGAGGATTATATAACATCAAAGGTTATAATAGATGACAAAGAGTACTATAATCTAGCCTCAAATAAGAGAATTAAAGCTGAAGATATGGATTTGGCTGTTACCAAAGTGAATAATGGTAATGAGATATCAAATATATCAATATATGAGGAGAATAATAGTACAATACTAAAAATAAAAGAAAGCTCCAAGGCGCCATATACATTTAAAGCGGAAAATGCAGGATTTAAAGACATTAAAAATCAAGATTATAGTATAGATAATTATGATTTAGATGAAATGAAAATTTACTTTGATTATGCTAATAGCATTAATGATGAAATTAATTTAGAAGATAATCCTTTAATTAAAGAAGCAAGTGTTTCGAATAATGAAAAATATTTGAGTCTAAAATTAAAAGATAGGTATATTGGTCATAGGGCTTATTACGATGAAGAGGGAAATCTTATATTTAAATTCAAAAATAAGAAGAAGTCATTAAAAGATATGACAATTGTTTTAGATCCAGGACATGGATTAATAGAAAATAGCAAGTTGGATCCTGGTGCATTAGGATTCAATCATATAAATGAGAATATAATAAATGTACAAATGTCAAAGCTAATTGAAGGACAGTTAAAGGAAAAGGGAGCAAATGTTATAAGATTAGATACAGAAAATACTGCCTATCCATTAAAGGAAAGAGGAGGTAAGGCTAGAGAAAATGATGCTGATCTGTATCTTTCAATTCATAATAATTCAGGTGGTTCCGGAAAATATAATGCAACTGAAAGCTATTATTTTACTCCATATTCTGAAAGCTATTCTAAAAATATAAATGAAAGTCTAGCAGAATGTTACAATAATGTTCTTTTTAAAGAAAATAAAGGAGAATATAATAGAGGAAGTAAATACAATTATTATACAGTAACTCTAGAAAGAGAGAATCCTTCGGTTTTAGTTGAAGTTGGTTACATTGATAATCCAGTATCTTTTAATAAAATAATAAACAATGATTATCAGGCGGAGCTAGCTAAGTCCATAGTTAAAGGAATTGAAAATTCTATAGAGTAAATAACGGTTTTTAATTTCTTTATGTTATAATAGAGGCAAATATTATACTATGCATAGGGGAAATATAATGAGAAAAGTATTAGAAGTACTATTTGGTAGAATAGTCATTACAGGAGCTTTGTTGATTTTGCAGTTGACTATTTTAGCATTAGGAGTAATAAAACTTAGTGAATCTTTTATATATTTATATGTTTTTTCTATCATACTAAGTTTATTAATAATGATCTACATAATAAGTAGAACAGATAATCCATCATATAAGTTAGCTTGGGCAGTACCAGTGCTTTTAGTTCCGGTCTTTGGAGGATTATTATATTTATTGTTTGGTGGAAATAAAATTGGTAGGATATTAAAAAAGCAAATCGAATCTACTAATTATGAAATTGTAGATTTGCTTAATCAAGATGAAAACATAATAAAGGAAATTGAAGCTACAGATAAATCTATAGCAAATCAAATTAAATACATAAATAATTTATCTACTTTTCCAATATATAAAAGAACATCTTCTGAATATCTTTCACCAGGAGAAGATTTTTATGAAAAATTAATATGCGAATTAAGAAAAGCAAAACATTATATATTCATGGAATACTTTATAATTCACACAGGTAATATGTGGAATACGATACTTGAAATATTAATTGAAAAAGTTAAAGAAGGTGTTGATGTAAGAATAATATATGATGATATTGGTTGCATAAAAACACTGCCAAATAAATATTATGAAGAACTTGGGAAGCTTGGCATTAAAACAGTTGTATTTAATCAATTAGTACCAGTTTTGTCTTCAGTAATGAATAATAGAGATCATAGAAAAATCACAGTTATAGATGGACATACTGCATTTACTGGTGGAATTAATATAGCTGATGAATATATAAATGAAATAGTGAGATTTGGTCACTGGAAAGATGCAGCTGTAATGATTAAAGGGGATGCAGTATGGAGCTTTACCATGATGTTTTTACAGGTGTGGAAGTTTATAACTAAAGAAGAGATCGATTATGAAAAATATAGACCAGAAGTTCATGTAGAGGATGAGTTTATAGATGATGGTTTTGTACAGCCATATGGGGATAGTCCTTACGATGATGAATTAGTAGGGGAGAATGTTTATTTAAATATAATAAATAAAGCAAAGGAATATGTTTATATAAGTACACCTTATTTGATTATTGATAATGAGTTAATAACAGCTTTAACATTAGCAGCTAAAAGTGGAGTTGATGTTAGAATATTAACTCCACACATTGAAGATAAATGGTATGCCCATATTGTAACAAGAGCATATTACGCTCAACTTATTATGGCTGGGATAAAAATATATGAGTATACACCAGGTTTCATTCATTCAAAAACATTTGTATCAGATGATTCAGTAGGAACAGTAGGTACGATTAATCTTGATTATCGAAGTCTTTATTTACACTTTGAATGTGGTGTGTTTTTATATAAAACTAAATCAGTTATGCAAATTAAGAAAGACTATTTAAATATGTTAGAAATAAGCCAAAGAATTACTTTAGAGGATACAAAAAAGATAAAATGGTCTAATAGATTTCTTAGATCAATATTAAAATTATTGGCACCTCTGATGTAAGAAAAATCTCTAAAGCAAATAAATGCTTTAGAGATTTTTTATTTTAGATATAAATTAGCATATTAAGAAACTGTAATAGGAGTCATTGAGCTTTTGGGGAAGGTTGTTCTTTGTGCAAATAGATATTCTCGTACTAGTGAAGCATCCGATGCATCTATTATACCATCCCCATTTACATCACAAGTCCATAAAATATCAGTACAAGGATATTCACTATCTGTTCCACGTGCAATTCTTTGTATAAGAGCATAAGTTGATAAACTTATTTCATTCTCACCATATGCATCTCCAATATTATGAACAATTCTTTCTTTTTGAATATAATGTGATCCATCATAACTTAAAACAAATTTTTTAAGTATAGCCAAGTCTGAAGAGTCTATTACGCAATCTCCATTTAGATCCCCTGTCCATAAATCATCTGGCACATTTAAGGTAGGTATTGCTCCGGTAATGTATTTTTGCATGTGTGCTATATCTAAAACATTTATTTTACCATCACCATTTACATCACCTAATTTGTAAATATGATGAGCTTTAGGAAAAATGGAAATAGTTCCTTCAGAAAATTGGGTTATTAAATCAGCATCAGCGGAGGTTATGGCATTATCTCCATTTACATCAGCTGCCCATAAGGCATTATCAACAGGTAAAGCTGTTCCTTTGGTTAAATATTTGTTTATAAGAAGTACATCAGTATTATCTATTCTTTCATCATCGTTAACATCTCCAACTAGATGAGTATTTATATATTTTTTTAGAGAATCTGTATTGTCCGATCCTGCTAAATTGCTATCAGTTGAATCTATAACGCCATCAGCATTTACATCAGCAATAGATATACCGTCACTTACAGGAAAGTTGGTTATTGTTTTAGCAATGTATTTATTTATATACATTGCATCTAAAACATTTAGTTCACCATCACCATTTACATCACCAATCTTATGTCCTGCATTGTAATAAGCATTTGTCATAGTATTTTCCACGATTTTACCATCTACTTCTAATGCTGCTCTAAAATACATGTTGCCATAAACACTTATAGGTCCTTCATAAGCGGCAGAAGATGTAGTAGGAGTTTCCCCATTCGTAGTATATCTTATAGTTGCATTTGGTGTTTCGGTAGTTATTGTCAAATTCTTTGCATACTTATATGTGCCTGGATTAATACTGAAAGTTGGGGGAGCTACAGAAGGTTTTGGAGTTCCTAATGCGTAGTCAATACTTAAGGTTACAGTTGAATTATCTATAGTGCTGGATGGGCCATTATAATAAGTTATATAGCCTGTTGCTGGATCTACTAGTCTAAAATCTTTAATTACAGCAGCATTGTCATCAGCAGTTTTATCTGTAATTCTCATATACCATCTCTTAGTCTTATCACTGAAATTTATGTTACTATTAAGTTCCATAAGGTTAGTATAGTCTATTACAACTGTACCATAAGCTGCACCATCAGTGCCGTTAAATGAGACGGCTCCATTTTCTTTATTTAATATATTAGGAGTCCAAGTTATAGTTGGGTCACTTGAAGTTGTTTCTGAATAACCTATTTGATATTGTAATTGATCTCTTTTTGCATGGTTAATAGTTACTTCACCAAGCAATTTAGGTGTATATGAAGTTCTTGCTGTTAACCAAAATGCTGAGTTATTATACCAAAAACAATTAGTTCTGTTCTTATCAGCTGGGAGACCTGGCACTGCAGATACAGTATTTAAAGCATCATAGCTTATCCAAGTGCCACCTTGAAGTTTAAATGCACCTTTTTCGCCAGGATCTACACTTCCATCACCATCTATATCTGTCCAAATAGCATCATTATATCCAACAATAGCTTGTCCATGCCCTCCTTTAGAACCATTAACCATATAAGATATAGTTTCTCCAACATAAGCATCATCGGCAGTTGAATCTGTGTTATTTGATATTTTTGTCATTTTAGTACTAGCACTAGAATAATTAATTACTAGAATGTATCCATTTAGTAAAAGTTTTTTAATATTATCTAAATTAGAATCAGTTTCACTTTTTACAGGAGTGTTTGTCTCATCCCATATTCTTACAACTCCAGTTTTATCAATTCTGTTATTTGCTGCATTTTCCCAAACCTTTGGGTTTCCAGCCCATTCAAGATAATTTTTTGAAACAGAACCGTGCCCATCATATGGAAAGTCATTCCATGTAGCTGCTCCTTGTTCTTTTAAAAGGGTATATGCTTCTGATGTGTTTGATCCTTCATCCATACCGGAGTTTATAAAATTATAAGTCCATTTTGGAGAAAGTTTTTTTGAATAATTTTTATCTGATTTTAAATCCCAATTTCTAGCTAAAGCTGTCATATAACTAGCTTGATAATAAGTTGATGACATTGCAGAACAAGAACCAATTGACCCTTGAGTTTCTTCACCAGGATAATACTTAGATGTTGAGTTATCTACAGATACTGGAAAATCAGAAGATGTAAGAGTGTCAGTAGATAAAGAGTTGCCATCAGTATATGCAGCTATAGATAAATTACTTTCAGAGAGAGTAGTTTTATCTGATGAATCTGCTGGGCTTACTTCTTGTCCAAAATTTGCAGTTTTGAGGTTAGTTTTTGGATTTAAACCCTTGCTCTCTCTAGATTTGTTAATTCTTTCTATGGCAGATTTGTTTGGAAGAACGCTTTTTGTTTCAATCATATTTTCTTTGATCCAATTTTCTTCTTCTACTGAAGGACCTTTTAGCCCGCCTATGTATTCATTTGTCTCTCCATCTTGGAAATCTTTTGCTGAAACAGCTGGTATATTTGAGCACATTAAGGCAAGCGTTAGGCCAAAGGTGCACAAACTTTTTACTTTCTTTGAATTTAATAGCATAATTATTAAACCCCTCTCCTAGTTTATGTTTTTATACATATTTGTAAAATATTATGTATAGTATTCATTGTAATGCAGAAAATGTAATAAAGTAAATATAAAGTAAAAAAAACACAAATATAAATAACTTTATTAAAATAAATGACGATATGAATTTAATTAGTTTTCCTAGAAAAGTTTTTAGCTGCAATTTGTTTATTATTTAATAATTTGTTATATTAAGAAATAATAGAAGAAAAAGGAGCTGTTTTTATAAATGGAGAAAATTTTCATTATTGAGGATGATGAGAAAATTAGGCGAGAATTATCGACTTTTTTAGAAAGGTATGGTTATGCTTGTGATTTTTCAAGTGATTTTGAAAATATAATTGATATTGTTTTAAAATCAGAAGTTCACCTAATACTTTTAGATATAAACCTTCCATATTACGATGGTTATTATATCTGTCGTGAAATAAGAAAACAATCAAATGTTCCAATAATTGTTGTTACAAGTAGGCAAAGTGAAATTGATGAGCTTATGAGCATGAATCTTGGAGCAGATGATTTTATAACAAAACCATACAATACTCATATATTATTAGCTAGAATAGCGTCTATTCTTAAAAGGGCTTATCATAATTCTGACACAGATTTACTGTCTTATAATGGATTAATCTTTAACATTTCAAATAGTTCCATGAGATATAATAATAATGAAATTGAGCTGACAAAAAATGAAAGTAAAATTCTGAATATTTTAATAAAGAAAAAAGGTGCTATAGTATCTAGAAATGAAATTATGGATTTTTTATGGCAATCAGATGAATTTGTTGATGATAATACTTTGACGGTAAATATAAATCGTTTAAGAAAAAAACTTGAATCTATAGGAGCTAGTGAATTTATACAAACAAAGAGAGGACAAGGGTATATATTAAAATGAAGTTAAAGTTATTTTTGTTTGAAAGAATAGGATTTTTGATTGGAAGTTTTTTGATAATAGGTTTAGTTTATAAATTACTTGATACTTTGAAGGTAGACTTCTTTGCCATTATATTTAGCTGCTCATTATTCTTAATATCTAATATATCTTTATTATTTTACGAATACTGCAGAAAATCTGCTTTCTTAAAGGAATTAAATAGAAGTTTAGAAGGTTTAGATGAAAAATATTTGTTAAGTGAGGTGGTTTCTAGACCTGAAAAAGATGAGGAAAAAGCATTTTACAATATATTAAAAGAATGCAATAAATCTATGAATGATGCTATAGCAAAAGTAGAAATTGAAAACAAGGATTATAAAGAATATATTGAACTTTGGGTACATGAAGTAAAAAATCCTATTGCTTCTTCTAAACTTATAATTGAAAATAATCGTAATCCTCAGCTTACAAGTATAGAAGAAGAAATAGACAAGATAGAAGAATATATTGAACAAGCATTGTTTTATGCTAGAAGTGCAGCAGTTGAAAAGGACTTTATAATTAACAGATTAAGCTTAGAGGAGATTGTAAATTCATCTATAAAAAGGAGTTCGAAAGAGCTTATAGCTAAATCTGTAAAAGTTAGTAAGGAAAACTTAAACTATGAAGTTTATACAGATAAAAAATGGGTTGATTTTATAATTCATCAGATTTTATCAAATTCTATTAAATACTTTAATAAAGAGCATAATTCTTTGTGTTTTTCTTGTGAAGAAGTAGAGGAATCGTTAGTTTTAAACATAATAGATAATGGGATAGGTATGAATGAAAAAGCACTACTTAAAGCTTTTGACAAGGGCTATACAGGAGAAAATGGTAGGCAGTTTAAAGGATCTACAGGTATTGGGTTATATTTGTGTAAAAAGTTATGCATAAGGTTAGGACTTAGCATATCCATAGACTCAAAGGAAGGGAAAGGTACAAGAGTCTCTATATTGTTCTCTAAAAATGACATGATGATATTTGAATAGCAAAATATAAGTGACAAAAATGTAAGGTAGTTGTCACTTAAAGTTATGGTACAGTAAAATGGAAAAAGGTAACATTAACCTATAAGATAAAGGAGGAAATAATATGTCAGATGAAATATTAAAAGTAGTAAATATCCAAAAGTTTTATGGAACAAGGGGAAATGTTACTAAGGCAATTAATGATATAAGTTTTACTGTTGAAAAAGGAGAGTATGTTGCGATAATGGGGGCATCAGGGAGTGGTAAAACTACTTTGCTAAACTGTATTTCAACTATAGATAATGTAACTAGTGGAAATATATTAATAGGGAATGAAGATATAACAAAATTTAAGGAAAAGAAATTATCTAAATTTAGACGAGAGGAACTTGGATTTATTTTTCAAGACTTTAATCTTTTGGATACATTAAATGCTTATGAAAATATAGCATTAGCTCTAACAATATGTAAGGTGGATCCAAGTACTATAGATAATAAAGTTAAAGATGTAGCTGTAAAGCTAAATATAACAGATATACTTTATAAATTTCCATATGAAATATCAGGGGGACAAAAACAAAGAGTTGCTGCAGCAAGAGCTATAGTAACTAATCCTAAAATGATTTTAGCTGATGAGCCTACAGGAGCATTAGATTCTAAATCGGCTAAAATGCTACTTCAGTCTCTAGTACATTTAAATGAACAGCTAAATGCAACTATAATGATGGTTACCCACGATGCTTTTTCAGCAAGTTATGCAAAAAGGATTATGTTTATTAAAGATGGCAGAATATTTAATGAATTAATTAGAGGAAAAGATAGCAGAAAAGAGTTTTTTAATAGGATCATAGAAGTGGTAACTCTCCTTGGAGGTGACCAAAGAGATGTATTCTAAACTAGCTTTTAGAAATATGCGTAGAAGTCTTAAGGATTATGCTATATATTTCTTGACTTTAATTTTTTCTGTATGTTTGTTTTATATATTTAATTCTATTGAATCTCAAAAAGCAATGCTAAACCTAGATGAGATAAGTGAAAATGCCTTTAAGTCAGTTACTATGGTTATGGGAATTGCATCTGTATTTATAACTTTTATTTTGGCTTTCTTGATTATATATGCTAATAATTATCTAGTTAAAAGGAGAAAAAAAGAGTTAGGCATATATATGGTACTAGGAATGGATAGGAGTAATATAGCTAAGGTACTATTCATGGAAACGTTGCTTATAGGCATAATATCTCTTGGATTTGGACTAGCACTTGGAGTTTTTGCATCTCAAGGTTTATCCATAGTAACAGCGAAAATGTTTGAAGTTAATTTAAAAAGTTTTGAATTTATTTTTTCAAGTAATGCAGCCATTAAAGCTATATTATCATTTGGAGGAATATATATTATAGTAGCCTTATTTAATACAACATCAATAAAAAGAATTAGATTAATTAATTTATTGAATGCATCTAAAAAGAGTGAAAGTGTTAAAATAAAAAATATATGGATATCTGTAATAATATTTATGATAAGTGTTATATGTATAGGCGCAGCTTACTATATTATGCTTAAGTATGGAATTAATAAGTTAGATAGTAAGGTTCTAATTTCAGTTATACTAGGGGCTATTGGAACTGTATTATTTTTTATGAGCCTTTCTGGATTTTTGCTAAAGGTTTTGCAGAATAGTAAAAGGATTTATCTTAAAGAATTGAATATGTTTTTGTTAAGACAGATAAACAGTAAGGTAAATACTACATTTGTTTCTATGTCATTTATATGCTTAATGCTATTTATATCCATTTGTACCCTATCAGGTGGGTTGCAAATAAATAAGGCGTTAAATGAAGAGATAAAAGATTTAACACCACATAATGTATGTATATATTCATATAGAGGCTCTGATTTTTATAATGTGCTTGAGGAAAACAAGTTTGATTTTAGTAAGTATACTGATGAATATCATTATTATCATACTTACACTGACAATTTAAAATATAGTGGATTTATAGGAACGGATTCAGACGATATAATGAAAAATTATTATCCAATAGCAACTGATCAAAATATACCTATAATGAAGCTTTCAGATTTTAATAAAGAACTTTCTTTGATAGGTGAAAATCCTGTAACTTTAAATAAAGACCAGTATTTAGTGAATAGTGATATTGTTGATTTGCTGAAACCTATTGAAAATGTTTTAAAGGATAATAAAAAGATAGTGATAGGAGGAAAAACTCTAGCACCTGCTAATTATAAGGTTATTGATAAGACTTTTTGTAACTCTGTAATTAAAAATAATTGTTCTACTATTGTTGTAGATGATACTATAATAAATAATCAACCAATATATAATTCATTTTTAAATTTTGATCTAAAGAATAAGGAGAGTAGCTTAGAGGATAGTCTTAGGAGTGATTTAGACAAAATAATATCAGCAGCTCCAGATGGAACTTTCTTTTATGCAACTGACAAGGATATTAAAGGTGGATCACAGGGAATGGCAGTATCAATGGCTTACTTAGCACTATATCTTGGACTAATCTTTATTATTGCTTCAGCAGCAGTATTAGCAATACAACAACTTTCGGAATCAGATGATAATATTGAGAGATATAATCTTTTAAGGAAAATAGGAGTGGATAATAAAACTATATATAAATCTATATTTAAACAAATAGGAATATATTTTTTATTGCCACTTATTCTAGCTATTATTCACTCAATTGTGGGATTAAAAATATCTATGGCTATTGTTAAAATGTTTGGATCTGGTAGTAAAATTAGTGATCTTATTTGTATTAGTGGAGCATTTTTAGTTATTGTATATGGTGGTTATTTCTTAGCTACCTACTTGGCAGCAAAGAACATAGTTAGAAATAGAGTTTAAATTAGGCCATTATATTAAAAAATACAGGAGATATCTCCTGTATTTTCCTTGCTTCTAATTAGTAATTTCCTCCTTTTTAGCAATTCATAGATTTCTTCATATCTTCTTCACATTTTTACTATATTATCTGAAATAACTTTAAAAAAGAGAAAAGGTATTACTCTATAAAAAGGAGCGATATAAATGAAAAATACCATTAGAACAGTTTTTCTTGCTGTTACCATTATTATGGCAACTCAAGCTTCAGTAAGTGCTATTCCAGTATCAAATGGAACACAAACTGATCAAAGTCAATTAGAGGAGGTCAAAGACAAAAGAGAAGAAATTGAGTTAAGTATTGAAAAACTTGATAACCAGATTGAAAAATTCATGATGGACGTTGAAAATAATAAAAGTAACATAAAAACAATTGAAAACGAAATAAATAATTCGAAGGGAAAAATAGAACAGATAGAGAAAGAGTCAGTTGAGAAACAAGAAATACTTGATAATAGATTAAAATTAGCTTATATGAATGGGAATTTAGATTATTTTAAAGTCATTTTTGAATCTAAAAGCCTTAGTGATTTTGTATCAAGAATTTCAGCTATCAAGAAAATAGCTACTATGGATAAAAAAATTATAGATGAATTAAAAAATAATAAAGAAAAAGTAGAAATAGAAAAATCTGAACTTGAAGAAAAACATAGTAAAATAAGTGCTTTAAATTTTGAAAATGAAAATAAATTAGCAAATTTAAATAGTAATAAAGAAAAGCAAAAGAGCCTTATTAATGAAATGAAGGCTAAAGAAAGATTGTTAACAGCTAGAACTGATGAATCAAATGAATTGGTGAGTAGTGTTATCAATGAAGTAAGGAAAGAAGCACCAAAAGCTACAAGAGGAGTAGGTTCTTCTGCATCTGGCCAAAATATTATAGCTTATGCTAGCAATTTCATTGGAATTCCTTATCTTTGGGGAGGAACAAATCCTTCTACTGGATTTGATTGTTCTGGTTTTACTCAATATGTATTTGCTCATTTTGGAATAAAACTTGGTAGAACTACCTATAATCAAATAAATGATGGATATGCTGTATCAAAGGGAGAATTACAAGCTGGTGATCTTGTATTTTTTGGGAAGAATAATGATCCTACTCATATGGGGATTTATATAGGAAACAATACATATATTCATTCACCACAAACAGGCGATGTATTAAAAATATCACCTATGACGAGAAAAGATTATATTACAGCAAGAAGAGTTTTATAGAATTAAGTATGGAAGTAGGATATATAGTTAATTTGATATATACAATTTAATAATTATTTATAAAAATAAGCTATTCAATATTACATTTAAATTGAATAGCTTTTCTTTATTTTCTTCTATTTTAATCTTTTAAATTTTTCAAGATAAAAGCTTATAATTACAGTAATAGCATAGTCGTAAATAAGAAATACTACTTGACCTGCTAGAAATAAAGCCCACATAGGTAACTTTATATCTAAATCACCTAGTAAAGATGACATGAAGAATAAGCTAATCACTAAGACTATATTAAAGAAAATTAATTTTAATAAAATCTCTAATGGAAGTTTATTTATTTTTTCTATAAAATATTTAACTATACCATAGACTCCAAAAAATATTCCATACATAATTGCACGGTTAGTTGGAAGGATGAAAAAACTGATGATAGTGCTTGCAATATATACCAAAGAAGCTGTTTTTATATTACTTCTAATAATAGTAATAGGTATAAAACATGAAGCAACAGTTAATATTGCAAAGGTATTTATAGTTATAATATTGGTTAAATATAAAACTATTATACTTAACGCAACCATTATGCCACCTAATGTTATATCTTTAGTTTTCATAAACATCCTCCTTTAAAAATTTATTAGCAACAACCGATTAAGTCTCCACCCATACATTCACAAATGCTATCTAGACACCAAAGATTAATGCAACAATCGCATGCATTTGGAGAGCTTTGAGTAGTTCTGTATGGATTTCCATAATTCATAGTTCTTGAGTTTAATTGTTGTAAGGTTTGTTTGTATTCAAAATTATTAGGATCCATATTAGAAGCAGTTCTAATATTTTGTAGAGCAGAATCATACCATCCTTTGTTCATATGTACAACTCCCATTAAATAATACCATTCTGCTGATCTATCTGTAACTCTATTTAATATAGCTTCGGCTCCTCTTGTATCTCTTCTCTGAAGACAAGCTCTTGCCTGTGCTAATTCTTGAGAGTAGTTTCCGCTATTAGTATAACTTGATGAGCTTCCAGAATTACTTGAATAATTATTGCTGTTTCCATTTCCGCTTGATAAAATTCTATATGCTTCATTAACTTCAGCTAACTTTTCTTGTGCAAGTTCCTGAAGTGGATTATCAGTAAATTGATCTGGATGATACTGTTTAACTAATTTTCTATAGGCACTTTTGATTTCTTCTTGTGAAGCACCGGGCTTGATACCTAAAACCTCATATGGATTCATGGCTAAGTCACTTCCTTTCGTATTCATAAAGTATGTATTAATCTTCTTTAATTATGATTATACCATAATTGAAGAATTCTTATATATAGGCATTATGTAAATCTTTCTTTTTATTCTTTTTACACTTACAACCGTTAGCGGCGTTAGTGTACTTATCCATTAGTCCTAAGTTTACTATGTTTTCGAGAATTTCTCTATTTCTTTCAAGACTTAGTTCATTTAGCATATCTCTACATGTGCAAGCAGAATTAAGTATGCTAAATTCTAATCTACTTTTAATAGTTTGAAAAAATTTATCATAAGGCAAATTATCTTTATTATATAGATAATTTAATGGATTAAATTTATTTTTTTCCATATCATCTTTTAAATCATCTAAAGCATCAACTAAGTAGATCCATTTACCTAATGAATAACCTAAAGAATAGAGCTTGCTTCTAGTTTCTTCTGAATCATCAATTATTTTATGTGGATATAGTTCTAAAATTTTACCTACAATTATACTAAAAGGATCACATATTTCATCGATAGAAGTAAAATTTTTTGATTTTTCAAGTTTTGTTAGATTACTTAGATTTTCCTTTATTATTTCATTAATATGAGTAATTGATTTAGAAAACTTTTTTTTATATGGAGATAAACCTAATGCAAAAGTTCTACTTTTTAAGTCATTATCATCATTAACATCATCTAATATTTTAAAATATACTAATGAAATATTCATATTTGCAGCATAGCTTAAAGCATTATTATCTAGTACCACAAGTTTCTTGTTTGTAGGATGCGACATACATCTTTTATATTCTACCTTGACTTTATCTGGATTTAATCCATCTAAAAGTAGAGCAAGAAAAGTCATATCATAATTTAAAGTCATTCTAGGAATATTGCCAAAGTGTTTTTTTATACTAAAGCATAGCCCACAGTAATAAGCTCTAAATTGATTAAAATCTTTAACCTTAAGTTCTGATTTTAGAGGAACTACATAGCCGAACATTAAAACCCTCCTAAAATTATTTAATATACCTATTATACATAATAATATATGAATGTACAATTTAAGAAAAAATCAAGATAGAAGTATTTTTATGCTTTTTCGAGCATACTAAATCTAGAAGAAAAAAGGGAAAGGAGTAGCTAAAATGCCAATAGAATTTATCACTTCTATAATATCTGCCTTATCTATTCTTACAGGTTCTTTGGTTGGAGCGTTTTGCAGTTGGAAAATAAGCCGAAAAATGCATGTTGAAAAAATTAGAGAAGAATATAAGATTATTAAAGAGAACCGAAAATATGAAGATACTTATAGAGCTAAGGCAGTTTGCAACAATGCTAATGTGATAAGGTTGGATATTTCTACAGCACTTTTTCAGAGCATAAGGAGTCTTCAAAATGAAAGTGAGGAAAAGAAGTATTTATATATTTTGCCGGTAAATAGAAAGTATTCTGAAGCAGTTGCTTCTTTAAGTGACAAATACACATTAAAAGAATTAAGTGCTATTTATCAATTGTATGGAATTATAGAAAAAGTTAATAGAGATATTAATGCATGGACATTAGGGGATAATGAATCTTACGAGAAAGTAAAAACAGGGTTTACAAGTATATTATATAAAATCTATGGAGATGAATGTACTAAAATTCTTAAAATAAATCCAGATGAGGTTTGTTATGAAGATTTATATAAAAATGATTATATAAAAACATCTTATAAGGAGCTTTTATGCAAGCTAGATGAATTATGCTTAGTTGAAAATTTACTATAAAAAAAGATTCTTAAGGAATACTTAAGAAATAATAAGATGAAATTAATTGAATAATGTGGTAAATATATTTAAACTTGAAGTGTACTATTGTTATTAGTACACTTTTTATAATTTAAAAGGGGGAATAAAATGAAAAAATCCAAGGTTTTAACACTTGTTGGAATACTAATAATAATTACAGTAATACTTGCAACCGTTGGAAAATCTCATTCTTATGAAAAAAAGATGCACTATAATTCTACTGATGAAGTAATTGCTGAATTAAACTCGAAACCTTTAGCAGCTTTTAAAGATAATCGTAAAATTCATGGTAATATTATTTATAGCGATTCATTTTATGAATGTCTTTCTAAGCGAAAAAGAGTGACTTGCCCTGCAATAGATTATTCTAAACTTAATGTTAGAGTGAACAATGAAAAGAATAATGAAGAGAATAAAGAAAGAATTAAGGCCAAGTATATTTCTTTAGGAAGAAACATAAATAGCTTTAAAGAGACTGAAAAGATTGAAGCTTGCAGTCTTACTGGGACTAGCGAAGATTTATATGACAAAAGTGTAAATAAGATTGATATGGATGTTGTATTTATCGATGAAGGCGAAGGATGGGTTATAGATTATTTTATGATAAATTCTCAAGGTAATAAAAATGATCCAAATAAATAGTAGGAGTGTAATCCCTATATATGAGCAGATTAAATTAAAAATTAAGGAACTTATTTTGAAAGATGCATTAAGGGAAGGTGATAAGTTACCTTCAGTTCGTGAGTTAGCCTATATTATGAGCGTTAATCCCAATACTATAAGTAAGTCTTATTTAAGTTTAGAAAGGGACGGGCTTATAGAAACCATTATAGGAAAAGGAACCTTTGTCAAATTAGGTGCAAATAGTATTTTAAAAGTACAAAGCAAAAAGATTCTTGAATTAGATATAGCAAAGTTATTAAGTAATGCTAAAAGACTTAATTTAACTTTAGCAGAAATCGTAAAAATGGAGACAGAAATCTTTGAAAATATTCAGGAGGAAGAGAATGGTAGAAATTAAAAATGTTTCTTTGGAGTTGGATGATAAAGAAATTTTGCATAATATTAATTTAAATATAGAAAAAGGGAAAATTTATGGGTTGATTGGTCCAAATGGAGTAGGAAAGACAACTTTAATTAAATGTTTAACTGGTATTTATAAGCCTAGTACAGGTGAGATTTTATATGATGGAGAAAATGTCTATAATTCACCTAGAATTAAAATGAAACTTTCTTATGTAGCAGATGAAAATAACTTTTTTTCCTCCTTTACAGTTAAAGATATATTAAAATATTATAAGCTATCCTATGAAAACTTTAATGAAAATAAGTTTCATAAATTAAATAAAATATTTAATATACCTTTAAAAAAACATTTTTATCAGCTATCTAAAGGTATGAAGATGAGAGTAGCTTTACTTGTAGCTTTAGCATCAGAAACTGAATATTTAATTATGGATGAACCTACATCGGGATTAGACCCAATATTAAAGAATAAATTGTTAAAGTTGTTAGTTAATGAAGTTGCTTTAAGGCAGGTAACTATAATCATAAGCTCTCATCATTTAGGCGAACTTGAAAGAATATGCGATGATGTTGCTATTTTAGATGGAGGAAAAATATCATATAAAAATACATTAGAAGATATGAAGAAGAAGATAAAAAAATTACAGATTGCTTTTGATTCACCAGTTTATGAAGAAGATTTAAATTTTAATGGCATTTTCAAAATGACCAGGGTAGGTAGAGTTTTTACAATAATAACTGATAACTTTGGAGAAGATCTCATAGACGAAATTAAGAAATTTAAGCCTCTTTTTATAGAAGAAGTTGATTTAAGCCTTGAAGATATATTTATATATAAGGTTGAAAAGGAGGAGTTAGATGAAGAAATTATATAATAAAGCATTATTGTATCAATACTATCATTCAGGAAAATGGGCATTGATTTTAGGCTCAATTATCTTTGCAGTAGCTAACTATTTTGGATCTATTGATTCAATTAATTATTTGAAATTTAGAATTTCTTCTTTAGAAGGTGATAGGATTAGCAGAGGTAGTGCTTTTTATATATTTGTTGAACTATTTGTATTATTTATGATATATGTGTTAATTACGGGAATAAATAAAAGAAATAATTTGACGTTTTTAACAAGTGGCCCATATAGCAAAGAAGAGATTAAGAAAAATCAAATTATATTTCTTCTTATAAGCCTTACAATTTTAACTTTAATATATATATATATTTATTTGTGTATCTATTATAGAGAGAGAGAAGTTTTAATGATTTCAGTAGGTTGGTTGCCTACGCTAATTAAAGATATTATTAGGTTAATTGTATGCGGACTAGCTTTTGTTAGCTATTTAGTATTAATGGATACTTTGTTTTCAAATAGTGGAATTACAATTTTTTTAATTATATTCACTCCTATTGTTTTTATAGTAGATTTATCAATGTGTTTTTACTTAAGTGATGTATTTAAAGGCTATTCCTTATTTCCTGGAGAAGTGGGAGTTTTCATTTCAAAAATGTTACACATAGTAAGTGATTATGTATTAAACTATAAAAATGTTGTAATGATTGGGCACGTTGAAGAAATATTAGCTATTATTTTGATTATATTCGCTACTGGAATTTTCTTTTTATTAACATGGTTAATAAACAAGAAACTTATAATAAATAATATAAACAAATTTTTCAATTTTAAAATAGTGGAGAAAATATTTTATTGGACTTTTTCTTTTAGCATAATGTTACTCATTACTGTTATTATAGCCTCAATGTACGCAGTAGTTTATTTACAAGATATATATTTTGGCCAGGTGCGAACTATTAATGGTACCATTATAGCTTTATCATTGATTGTGGGAATTGGAGTAATTGCTGCTATTTTTCAAAGATTAATTAGGAAACTAATGAAAAAGTTTATTTAGTTAAAGTTTCTTATGTTAAATTAAAGTATGTAGAACAAAACTCTTGTTTTAAGAATACAATATAGTAATCTAATGAATAGGAGTTGAGTAACTATGTCAAAATGTTGCTGTAGAACAAATAACTGTTGCTGCAATAATAACAGAAACAATTGTTGTGGTGGCTTTAATAATTGTGGTGGATTCGGCAACTGTGGTGGGTTTGGTAACTGCGGTGGATTCCCATTTTTGTGGATATTATTATTGTTTGGCGGCTTCGGTTGCGGTGGATTCGGAGGATTCCGAGGCGGCTGGTTCTAGTAAACTTAAAGGGTATCATTTTGATACCCTTTACTCATTTAATTTTATATTTGATATTTTTTAAGTAGAAGGATATAATCAAACTAAATATAATCATGGAGTGATATTTTAATGGAAGAAAGACTACAAAAGTATATGGCAAGATGCGGAGTTGCTTCTAGAAGAAAGTGTGAAGAACTCATTTTAGAAGGAAAAGTTAAGGTTAATGGAATAATTATAGATAAATTAGGTATAAAAGTTAATGAAGCCATTGATAAAGTAGAATATGATGAAGAAATTATTTTACCAGAAGAAAAGAAATTGTATATAATGCTAAATAAACCAGAGGGTTACATAACATCAGTTAAGGATGAAAAAAATAGACAAACCGTATTAGATATAATAGATGTTGATGAAAGAATTTATCCTATAGGTAGATTAGATTATGATAGTTCAGGACTATTATTATTAACTAATGATGGAGAGATCTATAATAAAATAATCCATCCAAGAGTGAAAATTGTTAAAGAATATATTGCCACAGTTAAAGGGGAGTTTAGAAAAAATGAACTTGAAAGATTTGAGAAAGGTATAGATATAGGTGGCTATATTACAGCTCCTGCAAATATAGAACTACTTAAATTCAGTGATGGAAAGAGTACAGTCAAGATAGGGATTCATGAAGGAAAGAATAGGCAGATAAGAAAAATGTGTTCAGCATTAAAACATGATGTAATCTCACTAAAGAGAGTATCTATTGGAGAAATTAAACTTGGAAATTTAGAAAAAGGGAGATATAGAAATTTAACAATAGAAGAACTAAATTATATAAATAATTTATGATTCTTAATTTTGTTATAATGTACAAATATATTTGTATTAGAAATTGGAGACGTATGTTGTTAAGGGGTGTATAATTGTACTAGTAAGTGAATTTATTACTAATATCAATTATTGGGAGGGTCTGTTATGAAAACATATTATGATCTATGTTTGGAATTTGCGCAACTATGTTCTCAACTAGAATTTTTAATGGATAGTAAAGAAAAATCAAAATCAGAAACAGATATAAAATTATATGATGCTAAAATTGATAGAGTTGATAAAGAATTGCATGAATTAAAAGATTTTTTAAAAAGCAAAGAAGTATAATAGAATTAAATTAAAAGAACTTTTTCAAATTATTGATTTCCTATGCAATAATGTTTGAAAAAGTTTTTTCTTTATAAAGGGGGATTAAATGTATAAGTACGTAGGCGACATTAGCGTATTGGCTCACTACATAATAAAAGAATTTTTAGAAAATAAGCTGGTTGCAATAGATGGAACTTTGGGAAATGGATATGATACAGACTTTCTATCTGAACATTTTAATAAAGTATATGCCTTTGATATTCAAAAAAGTGCATGTGAGAATTATATAATGAAAGAAAAGAGTAATGTTAGTGTAATTAATGATTCTCATCACTTATTAAATGAATATGTAAAGGAAGAGGTAAATTGTATCATATATAATTTAGGATTTTTACCTGGAGGGGATAAAAACATTACAACTGAGCATAATACATCATTAGAAAGTATAAAGAAAGGTTTAAAATTGTTATCCTCTGGAGGAATTATTGCAATATCAATATATACAGGGCATAATGAAGGAAAGAAAGAAGAAACTTGCATTTTAGAATATCTTCAAAGGTTACCTAAGTCCAAGTATGGAGTAATGGTGCATAGTTATTTAAATAGGACTAATAACCCTCCAAAGCTTGTTATAGTTGAAAAGAAATAGATGGTAAACAATTTTTGTGTGAATAATTATACAATTTTTATTATTGAATAAAATTGCATAAGGTGGTAGAATTAAATTGCAAATGTTATAAAAATTTAATGCGTGATAGGGTGAATATTTAATGGATAACGAGGTAAACAATCAAGTTAAGGACTTAATGAGGATTATTCAAATTAAGTTTCAAAGGTTAAGTAAGGGGCAAAAACTTATAGCAGAATATATTCTGAAAAATTATGATAAGGCTGCATTTATGACAGCAGCTAAGCTTGGAGATTCTGTAGGGGTTTCTGAATCAACAGTAGTAAGGTTTTCTAATGAACTTGGGTTCTCAGGTTATCCAAAGCTTCAAAAAGCATTACAGGAGCTTATTAAAAATAAATTAACAACAGTACAAAGACTTGAACTTTCTAAGGATTTTATTTCAACAGGTGATGCACTTAAAGGTGTTCTAAAAGCAGATATGGAAAATATCAGAGCAACTCTTGAAAAAATTAATCCTTATACTTTTGATGAAGTGCTAAACTCTATTTTTAAAGCAAAAACAATATATATAATTGGGTTAAGAAGTTCTACTACTTTGGCTGAGTTTTTAGGTTTTTATTTAAATATAATTTTACAGAATGTTAGAATTGTTAGTTATGGAATTTCTGATATATTTGAACAAATGATAAACGTGTCAGAAGGTGATTTAGTAATAGGAATTGGATTCCCTAGGTATGCAACTAAAACTATTGATGTTTTAGATTTTGCAAAGAAGAGGAAAGCAGAAGTTCTTGCTATCACTGATAGCTTATTATCTCCGTTAGCAGCAAAAGCTGATTTTACATTAATTGCTCAGAGTAATATGGCATCATTTGTTGATTCTTTAGTTGCTCCTTTATCTGTAATTAATGCACTAATCATTGCAGTTGGAATGAGAGAAAAAGAAAACATTTCAGATATATTTACTAACTTAGAAACAATATGGCAAGATTATAATGTTTATTCATATAATAATAAAAATATTCTTGAGGATTAAATCTATGGACAACTAGTAATTAGAATAATTACTAATTGTCCATTATTTTTTATAACTATAATTATTTTAGTATATACACATAATAATGAGGAAGTATTATTAAGGAGATGATGTTATGATTGAAAAGACTTTTCCAAAGAATTTTACTCCTCAAACGCAAGATACACAACCTGGAATAGAAAGTAAAATGAATCCAGTTCCTATATTTGAACAAGGGGAATATACATTTGATGCTAATAGATTAAAAGATAAAGTAGCTGTTATTACTGGCGGTGATAGTGGAATTGGGAGAGCAGTGTCAATAGCTTATGCGAGAGAAGGTGCAAAAGTTGCAATAGTATATTTGAATGAAGATCAGGATGCTGAGGAAACAAAGAAAATAGTTGAAAATAATGGAGGAACTGCGTTATTAATAAAAGGTGATATTGGTGATGAAACTTTTTGTCAGAGTATTATTAATACAGTAATAAGTTCTTTTTCAAAAATAGATATTCTAGTATGTAATTCGGCAGAACAGCATACAGCAAATAGCATAGAAGAGATTACATATGAACAGCTAGACAAAACTTTTAGAACAAATGTTTATGGATCTATTTTTATGATAAAAAATTGCATTAAACATTTAAAAGAAGGTTCTTCTATAATAATTACAACTTCTGTTACAGCTTATCAAGGTAATGAAACTTTAATTGATTACTCATCAACAAAAGGTGCATTGGTATCTTTAACAAGATCCTTAGCTAAGAATTTAGCTCCTAAGAATATTCGTGTAAATGCTGTAGCTCCAGGTCCAGTATGGACTCCTTTAATCCCTTCCACCATGCCTTCTTCAGATGTACAAGAATTCGGCTCCAAAACAGCATTTAAAAGAGCAGCACAACCAGTTGAACTAGCAGAGGCTTATGTTTTCTTAGCTAGCCAAGGGGCATCATTTATAACTGGAGAAGCGATACATGTAAACGGAGGAGAATTTGTTAATTCTTAATATATGACTTGCTTGCCTGCAATAATATCCAACTATTCAGCAAAAATGCTTAAAATTTTCTTAAAAAAAGTATAATTGGGTTTATTTTACTAGTTTTTAATGGTAAAATTAAACTAAAGCAAATAGTAGGAGGCGAGGAAATGATTGAGAATCTAAAAATGGCCATAAGTGATAATAATTTAGAAAAAGCAAGACGAATACTAAGAGATGAACTAATTAATCGAAATTACCCAGGTGAAGTTTTTAAAGAAGCCTTAGATTTAGCAGAATCTTATAATGTTTTTGAAGAACATAATAATGAAGAATTCTTGCCTGATTCAAAGAAGTTTACTAAGGAATATCTGGAAAAATTGAAAGAAGGATTAGATAGTAATTTTTCTAAAGAAAGGTTCGTAAAAGCATATTATGTTGCTAGAAGACTTGAAAAAGCAAATGACTTTATTGATGAAGATAGTTACGACGTTAGAGTTTATGATCATTATAAAGATTTCTTTTTCCGAGCACAACTTGGCACTGCAGTTGCTACTATAGCAGCTATTGGTATTGGCGTTTTACTATATAAGAGGCATAAGAGAAAGTAGTAAAAAGATACTGTCATTTAATAATGATAGTATCTTTTTTTAGTTAGATATTAAAACTAGAAGATAAATTAATTTCTACTTTAAGATAATCTTAATTTATTTTTAATATTCTATATACGTAAATTCATTGACCAATTTAAACTAAAAGAATATTATATATAAGGACAAAAAAATAATTTGTTAGGTGAGGCTCCTATAAAGATATACGCTACTACCCAGAAAAATCGAGAGATTCCAATGGGTTAACAAAAATCATCGCAAAGGTGATTTTTAACGTAGCTGGCTTAAGTCAAAGCTTTATAGTGCTAAAGCTCTACATAAAAGAAGATATATTAGACTTTTTAGGGTAGAGCTTAAAAAGTCTTTTTTATTCTGTAAGTAAAGAAAAGGTGGTGGTGTAAATGGACTTGGACCCTAGTAGTAGTCTGAGAAGGAAAAATGAATACAAAATATTAGAGGAAGATGAAATTTATACGCTTAATATATGTTTTATCTATCTCTAAATCAAGGAGGTATGTAAAATGAAAGAAGAACTATTAAAAGTTTTACTTGATGGAAAGAATGAAGAAATAAATGAGATTATAGAAGATGTACATCCAGCAGACATATTAGATATAATACATGAAAATGAAAATGAAATTTATAATATATTAAATAGATTACCAGATTGGATGATAGCGCATATAATCGAAGAAGAAGATGATGAAGAGAAGTATGAAATCTTAAAAGTTTTTTCTGAAAATAAGCAAAGAAAAATTATTGAAGAAATGTCTTCAGATGAATTAACTGATCTTGTAGGTACTTTAGACGAGGAAGAATCTATGCATATATTTGAAAAGATGAATGCAGAGGATAGAAAGGACGTAAGTAAGCTTTTAACCTATGAAAAAGATACCGCTGGTGGTATCATGGCTACAGAATTTATCTCAATTAGAGAGAATAAAACTGTAAAGGACACATTAAAATATTTGCAGAAAGTAGCGCCAGAGGCTGAAAGTGCATATTATCTATATGTAACAGATAAAAATGAAATATTAAAAGGTGTTTTATCTTTAAGAGATTTAGTTAGTTCAGATTTTGAGACTAAAATATCAGATATAACAAACACTAATGTTATATCAGTAAAATATGATATTGACCAGGAAGAAGTAGCTAACAAGTTTGAAAAGTATGGATTTTTAACTATGCCAGTAATAGATGAAAAAAACAAGTTACTTGGAATAGTTACTGCAGATGATATTATTGAAATAATAAAAGAAGAATCTACAGAAGACATTCATCGTCTTGGTGGAGTTGATAGAGAAGAAAAAATAGATGGATCGCTAAAAAATTCGATAAATAGTAGATTACCATGGTTATTTGTAAATTTATTAACTGCAATACTTGCCGCAGCAGTAGTTGGGATGTTTGAAGGAACAATAAGTCAAGTAGTAACATTAGCTACATTTATGCCAATAGTTACAGGAATGGGTGGAAATGCAGGTACCCAATCTTTAACAATAGTAGTTCGTGGTATTGCTCTTGGAGAGTTAACAGGTGAAAATGCAAAACGAATATTTATTAAGGAATTATTTGTAGGTATATTTACAGGCATTGCTCTTGGAGCTGTTATAGCATTATTAGGTTATTTCTGGGAAAGAAATGTTGTTTTTGGCATTGTAATTGGAATTGCTATGATTCTTAACATGGCCTTTGCAACAATGTCTGGTTTTTTAATACCAGTTATTTTAAAAAAGTTAAAAATAGATCCAGCATTAGCTTCAGCAATTTTTGTTACAACAGTTACTGATGTTTTAGGATTTTTCTTCTTTTTAGGACTTGCAACAATATTTATTCAATATTTAATATAATAAGAAAAAGTTATGGAGATAAACTAAATACAATATGAAAAGTTTATTTCCATAATTTTTTTTTCAAATGTACAAATATATCTAAAATAGTGGTAGTATATAAGTTGAAGAAAACAATGGATAAGGAGTGAATATATATGAAAGCGTATGAACGTTTATTAAAATATGTTAAGGTACACACTACTTCTGATGAAAGCTCTGAAACAATTCCAACAACTAAAAGACAATTTGATTTAGCAAATATTTTAGTTGAAGAGATGAAGGAACTTGGAATAGAAGGCGTACGAGTTGACGACAAGTGTTATGTTTATGGATACATTCCTGCAACTAAAGGCTATGAAACAAAACCAAGTATAGGTTTAATAGCACATATGGATACAGCGCCAAGCGCAAGCGGAAAAGGTGTTAATCCACAAGTTATAGAAAATTATAATGGAGAAGATGTTTTACTAAAAGGAGATAATTCGGTATTATCTGTAGAAAAATTTCCAAATTTAAAAGAATTAAAAGGTAGAACTCTTATAACTACTGATGGAACTACTCTTTTAGGAGCTGA
The DNA here is from genome assembly GCF_014836335.1 of Clostridium cibarium. Taxonomy (GTDB): domain Bacteria; phylum Bacillota; class Clostridia; order Clostridiales; family Clostridiaceae; genus Clostridium; species Clostridium cibarium. Next base: position 35,689 of record NZ_JACSRA010000023.1, on the reverse strand, counting down.
CGATAAAGCAGGTATAGCTGAAATTCTTACAGTTTGCGAGATTATATTAACTGAAAATATACCTCACGGAAAAGTATGCATTGGATTTACTCCTGATGAAGAAGTAGGAAGGGGAGCAGATCATTTTGATGTAAAAGGATTTGGTGCTGATTTTGCATATACAATCGATGGTGGAATAGAAGGAGAAATTTCTTATGAGAACTTTAATGCTGCAAAAGCAATAGTTGAAATAGACGGTGTTCTCGTTCACCCAGGAAGTGCAAAAAATACAATGATTAACGCATTAAATGTTGCTTGTGAATTTAATTCAATGTTGCCACAAACTGAAAGACCTGAACATACAGAAAATTATGAAGGATTCTTTTATTTAGAGAGCTTAAACGGGGATACAGCCCATGCTACTATGAAGTTTTTAATTAGAGATCATAGCAGTGAAAAGTTTTTAGAGAAAAAAGATACTCTAATACACTTAGAAAAGATATTAAATGAGAAATATGGCGAAGACACTGTAAAAATAGATATAAAAGACCAATATAAAAACATGCTTGAACATATTAAACCTTGTTTGCATCTAATAGAAAATGCAACAGAAGCTATGAAGACTTTGGGTATTACTCCAGTTATTGAACCAATTAGAGGAGGTACTGATGGAGCAACTCTTAGCTATAATGGTTTGCCATGTCCTAACTTAGGAACAGGAGGGTTTGCATTTCACGGAAAATCAGAACACATTACTGTAGAGGGAATGGATCTTTGTACGAATTTAATTGTTGAAATTTTAAAAAGATATTCAAAATAAAAAAGTAGACTTATCATTTTTTTGGTAAGTCTACTTTTTTTAATATTCATAAGTAGTCCTAATGTATTATTCTTCTTGCTTTCCACACTTTTTCTAAATCAGATATTTTAACTACATTTCATGTTTGTGGTGCATGTATCTCGATATATATTTGATAATACTATTTAACAATAGTAAATATATTTCCTAAAAAGGGGGATTTTTGTCTTTAGCAAAAATCTTCCTTTATTTTAAAAAAATAAGTTAAAAGATAGTATATTTTACGCTTTTTAAAAAATATATTCTTTTGTAAAGAAGATAAAAAAGTAATAAAAATATACAAAAATTAATAATTGTAAATTTATATATAATTATGAAATAATTCAATATGTTGACATATATGTATTTAATGTGTAAGATTATAAATACATTAGGTAAAATATGGGTAATAGGGAAGAAATTTGAGGAGGGATTTTATATGAAAAATAAAAAATCAATTATTTGGAATTTAACAAGAGCATGTGCATGGAACTGTAAGTTTTGTTGTGTATCGGCAAAGTACGTAAAAGACTTTGAAAAAATTAACTTAGGAAGAGATGAAAATTATAGATTTCAAGGGGAACTAGATTTTAATAGTAAGGTAAGGATAATTGATCAACTAAAGGAAGGGGATTTTAGAATTGATTTTTCAGGTGGTGATCTTCTTATAGATCCGTTAAATCTGGATTTAATTATATATGCATCTGAAAAATTAGGAAAAGAAAATGTAGGAATAAGTATATCAGGAGCATTTGTAACAGAAGAGATAGTTGAAAGGTTAAGAGGCAAAATAAATGATGTAGAAATAACTTTAGATTATCTTCCATACTATCATTATAAAATGAGACCAGCCGGATATCACGAATATGCTGCAAAGGCAATGAAACTCTTTGAAAGTGCTGGATTTGTTGTAGGAGCTCAAACAGTTATTACAAAAGATAATATATCAAAGGAGAAACTAATGAATTTATATAGTTGGTTGGAAGAAAATAAGATTGATGAATGGAGTATTTTAAGATTTTTCTCTTCAGGAAGAGGAAAATATTTCAGTGAATTGAAACCTACACATGAAGAATATTGTCAAATGGTTGATTATATTAAGGAAATTACAGCAAAAGGTAATATAAAAGTTGATTTTCAATACTTGCTACCAAATCATGAAAAGTACACATTAGACTGTAGAGCCGTAAAAAGATCTATTGGTATTTTAACTGATGGTACAGTGGTAGGCTGTTTTTGGGCATTAGACGAAAATATGAAACCAGTAGATGATAGATATATTTTAGGAAAGCTTCCAGATATGAATATATATGATATCTTAGAAAATAAAAAATCAAAATATTGGTTAGAAAATGAAAATTCATGTGGATTTTTTACATACGAAGAATTAGAATGTATGGTTTAGATATTTTAATATGAATCATAATTTAAAGACAATTAGTTTTTGTGAAATTTATGCAATCTTAATCTTGGAAAGGTTAGAAAGGAGTAGTAATTTAATATCATGCAAAAATATAAAAAAGAATTTGTTATAAATACAGATCCTGATGTAAAAGAATTAATTTTTGGGGCACTTCCATCTGAGGGTAGGTATTTTACTAAAAAGTGTAAAGGTTTAGGCGAAGGTAAGTTTTGCGTTGAGGTTGAAGCCCCAAAAGGAGATTTATATTATCATTTCAAGATAGCGGGAGAAGAAGATAAAATTCTTTTAGATCCTAATAATATGCAAGATGGGGCAAAGAATTGGCATTCTATATGTAGGATTGGAACAACGAGTTTTAATCAAATCGAATTTGAATTAACCCCTTCTTATATCGCTGAAATAGAAGGTGGTTATATTGAGATTAAAATTGTATCACATCAAGAATGGATTCAAAATATTACACTTATTGTGGAAGATAAAAATGGCATATTAACCGAATATAAATGCGAAAATCATTATACAAATGGAGTGAAAAAATACTTTAGATGTGTTATAGAAAAAGAGAAAATAGAAGATGAAAAATTCTGCTTCAAAATATATAGTAAGGAAAATATATATTATTTTTGTGCAAATCAATTGCTAAATAAAAAGATAGAAAAATTATTTGATTGTAGTTTAGTTAGATTTAATTATGTTCCTATTAGTAATACTGGAGTAGTGTATCATATTTTTCCTGATTCTTTTGCAAGAAGTGGACAAACTACTATTGAGGGGAGAGAAATGCTTGATTGGGATAGCGAACCTCGTAAAAAAGCATTCTTTGGTGGTAATTTAAAAGGGATAATAGATAAGCTTGACTATATAAAGGAACTGGGGATTTCATACATATACATGACCCCAATATTTTATGCCAATAGTAATGATAGATACGATTGTATAGATTATATGAAAATAGATCCAATGCTTGGAGATGAAGAAAATTTTCATAAGCTAGTAACTGAGGCTCATAAAAGGAACATAAAAATTGTATTGGATATAGTATTAAACCATTGTGGTACAGAATTTTGGATGTTTGATGATTTGTTGCGTAATCAAGAAAAATCGAAATACAAAAATTATTATATAGTATATAAATATCCAGTAAAATTCAAGCCTAATAGACCCAATTATAGTTGTTGGTGGGATTATGGAGAAATGCCTCAGTTCAATCTTGATAATAAGGAAGTTAGGGATTATTTATTAGGATGTTGTAGATATTGGATAAAAAAATATTATATTGATGGTTGGAGGATAGATGTATCTTCTGAATTATCACATGATTTTTTAAGACTTTTTAGAAAAGAAATGAAAGCTCTAAATAAAGAGGTTGTGGTAATTGGAGAGAATTGGAAAGACTCTAGAACTTTTTTAGAAGGTGATCAGTTAGATGGTGTAACAAATTATTTAATCTGGTGGAAAGCTTTTGAACCTTTCTTTTCTGGCGGGAAGTTAAAAATTAGTGAACTTGCAGATAATTTAATGAGTTGCTATTTTATATATCCACATAATAGAAGTATTGAAAATTGGAATGTTCTTAGTAGTCATGATGTACCAAGGTTTTCAGGAAAGTTATTAAATGAGGAAGACATAACTAATGCTATTTTTTTACAAATGGTTATACCGGGGAATCCAGTTATTTATTATGGTGATGAAATAATGATAAAAGGGGATGATACCCCTAATAATAGAAGAACAATGAAATGGGATATTGTAAATAGAAACCCTGAAGTTTTACAGTGGTATAGAAAGTTAATTCAAATTAGGAATAAATGTGATGCAATTAAGTTTGGAACTTTTTATATAAGATTGGCTGATGATGAAAAAAAGGTATTAATTATTGAACGAGAATATAAAGATGAACATATTTATTGTATATCTAATTTATCTGATAAAGATATATGTGTAGATGTTGATAAAGTTTTAAAAGTGGAAAACTTTGTTGAATTATTAAGTGACAAGGAAGTTGGTAATCAAGCAAAAGTAAACAGAAAGTCATCTATTATTTTGAGAAAGGCAATTTAATATAAAATGGAGGAAAGTTTATTATGAGTTTTAATGAAAAAGTTATTATTCACATAGGAGCTGAAGTTGTCCCTTTTTCCAAAATAGGAGGATTAGGAGATGTAATAGGAAGTCTACCAATGTACTTCAGCAAAAAGACAAATTGGAAAAACGTTGTTATAACCCCATATTATTCGGGAATTAAAGAGAATTTACACAGCTATAAGGTATTTAATATTTGCTTTAATGCAGTGAGTTATGAAGCAGAGGTATTGTATGCTAAAAGAGATAATGTTATATATTATTTCGTAAAAATGGAGGAAGCTTATGCAATGCAAGATGGGTATTTAGATGGTAACAAACCATATCTAACAGATGTTGGATTGGAATATTTACTTTTTGGTAAATGTATAGCACATTTTATTAAGGATATAAATTTCAAGAATGTTGTTCTTATAACTCATGATTGGCATGCTTCTGGTATATATCCTTATATAAAGAATATTAGTGAAAATATCATTGATACCTTGCATATTATACACAATTACCAGCATCAAGGGCAGCTATATCCGGACATATTTAACTTCTTAGAAGATGATATTAGGATAATGGGAAATGAAATACTTAAGTATACTGAAACTATATCTATGAGTGCATTTGCAATATTTTATGCTAATCATATAATTACTGTTAGTAAGAATTACGCGAGTGAACTATTAGAAAAACGCGTTGCTCATCCTGGTTTGGATTACTTTGAAAAAGCTAAGAAGGAAGTAATAGGTATTATAAATGGGATAGATGAGGAAAAATGGAATCCATATAAAAGTAATAGTACGGTTATACCATATAATGCTAACTACATTGAAAATAAAGTAAAAAACAAAGAAAAGATTAAAGAAAAATATAATATTAAGACAGCCAACTCCAGACCATTATTGTTGATTCTTTGCAGACTTACCCAGCAAAAAGGATTGGATTTATTTATAAATATGGGGAATCGAAGAGTTTTTGATTATGTTAAACGTATGAAAAATTTAATTTCCTTAGGAGTAGATATTATAATATGTGGTGTGCCAGCAGGTGGTGTTGGTGGAAAAGTAAATAAGCAACTGTTAGAAATTGAAAGAGAAGTTGGATTAAATTTTCGCTATTTAAATAGATACTCAGATTCATTAGCTGAAGAATTACTAGCAGGAAGTGATATATTACTTCATCCGTCAAATTATGAACCATGTGGATTGACCCCAATGTACGCTATGAGATATGGAACTATTCCTATTGTTACTAAGGTTGGAGGATTGGTTGATATAGTGAAAGATATAAAACTTGATGATAAAAATGGAACTGGATTTGTTATGAAAGATGTGTCATACAATTCTCTTTATGAATCAGTGCAAGAAGCAAAATTGATGTTCAAGGATAAAGTTAAATGGAATAATATGATGAAGAGAGGTATGGTAAAAGACTTCTCATGGAGTAAGAGCATTGATGAATATGTGAAAGTAATAGAAGGTGAAGATAGAGATGGAACCACTAATAAGCATAATTATGCCTACTTATAACAGAGCTAAAATTATTAAGCGTGCCATTAACTCTGTATTAAATCAGACTTATGATAATTGGGAATTAATTATTATTGATGATTATGGAAATGACAATACTAAAGATTTGATAAAAGATATTTATAAAGATGAAAATAGAATAAAGTTTATATTAAACAAAAGAAAAAAAGGAATTGCTGGTGCAAGGAATACAGGAATAATGGAATCAAATGGGCAATATATAGCATTTCTTGATTCAGATGATGAATGGATATCTTCGCATTTGAAAGATTTATTGACATCTATGATGGAGGAAAAAATTCATTTAGGATTTGCACTATGGAAAGAAGGAAAAGAAGAGAATTTTATAGGTATTGATGAAAATAACTTTTACAAAGAGTTATTTAAAAAAAGCGTGAAAGAATTAGATTCAGTTGATAAAGAAAAATATACAATATATCAAAAAGACTTTTTTGAGTTTACTATGAAAACATATTTTTATTGTTATCATATTAATACCATGATAATTAAAAAAAGAATTTTAGATGAATTAGGTCTATTTAATGAAAATTTAGGTACAAGTGAGGATAATGAATTTTTGTTTAGAATTTTGAGCAAAACTGCTTTTATTTTATATAAAGATTATCATTATAAGTATTACCAAAGTGAAGATAGTGTATATGCATTTATTGACAGAGAGAAGATAACTAAGGATGAAATTTTAAGTAATAGTGTAACTATTGATAAATTAACAAAGTTAGGTTTAGATAAAATAGTAGTCAGAAAAATAAGTTTAAAACTTATTAAGGAGTTGCCGTTTATTAAAGATAAAAAGGAATGCCGTGACATAATAGAAGATGCTATATATAGTAAGCTATTGACGTTAGGATATATTAATTTAGAAGCAAATCGAAAAAATGCCATCAAGTTTTTAGGACAAGCATTTTGTCATAAGCCAAATTTAGTACCATTAAAGATGATATTTGAATGTATTTTTGATAGAAAGAATAAATTTAATTCTTTAAGTAAAGAGCAATTAAATCTATGGTAAAAGTCTAATTAAAATTGGAGGGATTACAATAAAATGTATCTACAAAAGGATTAATAGAAATATATGTTCATAAAGCATAATTAGCAACCATGATATGTATTTGATTATAATTGAAGCTAATACAATGATATTCTTTCATTTGTTTTGGTTAGAGTTTTAATTGTAAGATTGTGGTAATGGTTTTTTCGTTAAAAAACTTTGTAACCCTTGGTATATAAGAAAATAAAAAGGTATTGTAAGAACTCTATACTAAACGTTTAAATGGGGGAGAAAATTATGAAATTAGGAATAAGTGTTAATAAAGATGATTTAAGTGAACTTAAGAATATAAAAGGATATGATTTCTTAGAATTATCAGACTTTATTTTCCCAGCTAGTATATCAAAGGGAGAAGAAATTATAAAAGAAGCTTTAGAGTGCAAAATTACAGATTTATTAGGTATGGAAGGACCAATTCGTGATATAAAGCCAGAAGCAGGAGATGAAGATATAAAAGAAATAACTATTACTAGATTTAAAACTTTAATTGATTTAGCAAGTAGCTATAATATGACATACATATTGTTCTTTACTACGTTTGATAATTTAGTTAAATTTAATTCTTATTCAGATATGTGGTTAGAAAATAATAAGAAGTTTTGGAAAAAGTTAATAAGTTATGCTGAAGCTAGGAAAGTTATGTGTTTATATTGTAATGTATGGGATGATGAACCTTATTTATTAAAACAATTATTTGATTATATTAAGTCTGATTACTTTAAGTTTGCATTTGATATAGGACATGCTAATTATATATCGAAATATTCTTCATCAGTATGGATACAAGAATTAAAAGAACATATAAAATATGTAGCAATTCATGATAATAACGGAGAGAGGGATGATCATTTAGCTATTGGAAGGGGAAATATAAATATAAAAAAGATAGTAGAAGAAATTGAGGATAAATGCAAGGAAGTGACATATTGCATTCAATTATTTAATAAATCTGAGATTCAAGAATCTATTAATATGCTAAACGAGTATATTAGGAGATAATTTTAAATAGTAGCTAAGATTTCTATAACTTTTGATAGTAAAGAATTTTTGTTAGGAGAAGAGTTAAATGAAAGAAAAAGGAGTTTTATATAAAGTTTGCTTAACTAATTTACTACTTGGATTAGGATTATATAGTGCAATCGAAGTAGCATACTTACAATCAAAGAATATAAGTTTAGTATATATTTCAGCGCTAAATTTATCTATTCCTCTACTTACTGCTTGTTTAGAAATACCAACAGGAATAGTAGGCGATTGGTTAGGACGAAAAAAAGTGTTACATCTAACATATATATCATTTTCCATATCAACATGTATTTTATTGTTTGCAAACCATATAGCAATAATATTTTTGGCATATGTATTAGAAGCTTTAGGTTGGAGTTTTTACAGTGGAAATACAGAATCAATTATATATGAATTAAGTGAGAAAAAGAAGTTAGATACAAATAGATCACTTGGTAATTTTTATGCGAGCTTAAGCGTTGGATATTTGCTTTCTGGCATTATTGTAGGATTATTACCAGGAAGTTATTCTGAAGATATCTTTAAATATGCTTTAATTGCCACCCTTATCTTTAGAGTTGTATCTACGATAATAGTTTATACATTAAAAGGCATAAATTCAGAAGGTGATAGTAAGAAAACTCCAATTGAATTGTTTCGTAAAACACTTAAGGTGTTTTTTAAAGATAAAAAAAGTATATCTATATGTGTGTATGAAGCCATGGGAAGATTACAGTTCTATTTACCAGTTATATACCAACCGATTTTATTTATGAAAGGTATGTCTGTAAAACAGGTTGCTATTATATATTCCATTACTCAATTGGCTCAAAGTTTATCTCAAAAATTTTCACCTATGGTAGTTGAAAAGTTTAAAATTCCTAGGCTGATTAAATTTGGACCTATAATACAAGGACTGTTCCTTTTACTATTAGTTTCAAATAATTTTCTATTAATTCTTTTAGGGGTTGTTGTAAGTTATTGTGCCATACCATTAAAAGGACAATGTATAACTTTGCTTAAACATGAAGAAGTAGACAATGAAATAAGGTCTACATTCTTATCAGTTATTTCTTTAGCAACATTGATAATTAATTCTATATTCTTGTCAATATGCGGAAAAATAATATCCTATAATACAATCGCTGGTGTAACATGTTTAGCTATTACATTAATAATAATTAGTGGAATAGCTGTTAATAACATTATTGCTTCGTCAAAAGATAATTTAATTAAGATTGAAGAATAGAGTAATTTGTTTGAGAATATGAAAAATTGGAGATGAAAGTGTGGATAAAGTAATTTTTTTATTTTTAAGTCTTGTATCTGGTTGTGTTGAAATAGGTGGAGTTGTATATGGGATATCGATAGATTTACCTGTTTTGCAAGTTGCTGCATTAGGATTAGCTTATCAGATAGGAAATTTAGTGCCTAATCCGTTCAAATTAAATAAGAAAGTAACAGCTATTACAGCATTTTTAAGCATGGGATGTTTTGTTATCTATGAATTTGTAATTTCTAATTATTGGGTTTTGGTTTTGGGATATATATTTATTGCTATGACTATACAATCAGTACGTTCTTTACAAAAGGATAAGGTCAGTACTACAATTAAAAGAACTTTTAGAATATTAGGATTTGTTATTGCACCTTTTATTGGAGTAGAGCAAAATATAATTATATCAATAATATTGATATTTATTGTAGTATATTCTAAATACAAAATAAAAGAGTCTAAATTTATAAAACCGAGTTTTAAATTTATTAATGGGATTATGGTAATTCATCAGATGCATTATTTTGCTTATGTCTATTTTATATTGATCATAATTAGTAAACTTACTAGCAGTTTTGGTATTAAAGTAATTGGAATATTGGTTATGGCTGGCTGGATAACATATACCAGTGTTTCACATATAATTAAAGGGAAAAATTATAGGCAATATTTTATTGCAGGTCATTTTATTCTTTCAATTATTTTAATATGTTTAGCGAAGAATTATGATAATATGTTTGCAATTATTTTTTGGATAGCAACTGGCTTTGGTGGAGGTACTGTGTATTGCATTGGAGAGGTTAATAAAATTAATCAGGACTGTAGTAAGGGAGATATAGTGTTTTCTGAAAATATAGGGCATATTTTTGGAGTTATTGCAGGTATGTTAGTTTATTGGATTTTTAATGATTTGAGAGCTCCAATATATTTAAGTGCTTGTTGTGCAATTACAGCATTTATCTTAATGTTTATATATGGATTGTTGAAAAAGGATGTTGCAAAGAAAGAATTAGCTTAACTAATACTCAAGTTAATAGGAAAGGTCTAAAGTATTATGATTAATATAAAAAAAGTTGAAGTAAAACAAGTTAATACAAAATCAAAGTTACCTGATTCAGATTATGTAATAAATCCATATGTAGGTTGTCCTCATGGATGTATATATTGCTATGCTGAATTTATGAAACGATTTACTGGGCATGGTGATGAATGGGGGAGTTTTTTGGACATAAAATGTTGTGGTAAAAAAATAAATTTAAAACCCATGACTAATAAAACAATTTTATTAAGTTCTGTCACTGATGCTTATAATGTATATGAAGGTAAGTATAAAGTAACGCGTGGAATATTGGAGCAGTTAGTGGATGTTGATGCACGAGTTGAGATATTAACAAAATCAAGTTTAGTTTTAAGAGATATTGATCTTTTTAAGAAATTTAAGGATATACATATAGGGATATCTTTAAATACTTTAGATGATGAGTTTAGAAGGAAAATTGAACCGAGAGCATCATCAGTAGAACAGAGAGTAAAAGCTATTAAAAAATTGAAAGAAGAAAAAATAAAAACATACTTATTTATGTCACCAATGTTTCCAGAGATAACAAATTATAGTGAAATAATTGATTTCATTGGTGATGATGTTGATTATTATTGTTTTGAAAACTTAAACTTAAGAGGAAAGTACAAGAAAAGGGTACTGGATTTTATTGTTGAATATAAACCAGAATTAAAAGAGATTTATGATGATATATATATTAGCGGAAGAAACACTTATTGGAATTGTATTGAGGAAAATATTGTAAAGAAATGCAAGAAAGATAATTTAGCGTACAAGATTTATTTTTATCATGATAAAATAAAAAAGAAATAGATATAGTTCAATTATTGAAATCCCCCCTATTTTAGAAATAGAGGGGATTTTTTATATTATACTAAAGTGTTTTAAAGCATATTCAATACCGTCATCTTCAATATCTTTAGTAACAAAAGATACTAAATCAAATAATAATGGATTACTATTTCCCATTGCAATACTGTTTTTTACGTACTTGAGCATAGATAAATCATTTGTACTGTCTCCAATTGCATATGTATTTTCAAAAGGAATATTTAAATATTTAATTAGATACTCTATACCAGAAGCTTTTGAAAAGCCTAATGGAACTAATTCGTAAAAATTTTCTCCTCTATGGATAAATTCAAAGATATCTTTATATTTATCATAGAATTCTTCAAAATTACTATTATCATTTGTCCAGATTGTTAGCTTATCAAAATCAATTTGAGAAGAATCCCAAGTTGCTCCATTATATAATTGTTGTTCTCTATGATGAGCCTTTATTTTAAGTAATTCCTTAGAGATAATATTTTCATCTTCTTCATAGTAGATATCTTTTTCACCTTCAAGAATTGCATCAATTTTGCATTTTCTAAGATCTTTAACTACAGCTTTTGATATATTATTGCCTAGTTGCTTAGATAATAATATTGTATTTTTGTATTCTACATAAGTACCACAACCACATATAAACCCATCAAAACCAAGCTCTTTTATAAAAGAATCTATGCTTCTTATAGGTCTGCCAGTATTAATTATGGCTAAATGTCCATTTTTTTGAGCTTTTTTTATAGCTCTCTTAGTGCTGTCTGGAATTTTTAATGTATTTTCAGTAAGTATTGTTCCATCGATGTCAAAAAAAACTATTTTTGATTTCATTATGTTCTCCTTTAAACTTGTCCATCGTTAATCTATATATTTATTATATATTATTAAGAAAGTTTATTACAACTATAAGAGAGGTTATGATGCTTTGATTTTAAATTAAATTACATTATAATATAAATAGAGATAAAAACACAGTTCTGTTGGTAGTCAGAATCTATAATAAATTATAGCAGTAACCTGCCCTCCTGGGGTTGTCCGTTCTCAATTATTTTTATTAACAGGAGGATTTAATTATGTTATCAATAATTAAATTAACAGTTCTTTTTAGTGATCCTTTTTGGATTGGAATTTTTGAAGTAGAGGATGGAAATAGAATAAAAGTATGTAAAGTAACCTTTGGTACAGAGCCAAAAGATTATGAAGTATATGAATTTATTCTAAGCAATTTTAACTCATTAAATTTTAGTAATTCTATGTCAATGAATGATGAAAAAATTATTAAGAAAAGAGTGAATTTCAAAAGGCTTTTAAAAGAAACAAGAAAAGAGACTTTGCAAAAAGGAATAGGTACTAAAGCGCAGGAAGCTTTAAAACTACAATATGAAAAGAACAAGGAAGAACGTAAGAAAGAAACGAAGGATGAGAGAGAACTAAATAAGAAAAGAAAGTATTGTCTTAAGCAGAAGAAAAAGCTAGAAAAGCATAAAGGACATTAATTTCAATGAAAAAAGTGTTAATTCTACAAAAGAAGGACACTTTTTTTGTTAACTACTAAATAATTAATGAATATAATTTGATAAGATTTCTATAAATGTTATAATTATGTATAAGGGTATAGTTTTAAATAACGGAGGGATAACATGGCTAAAAAAATATTACTATTATTAGGTGATTATACAGAGGATTATGAAACAATGGTTCCGTATATTTTGCTTAAAACATTGGGTTACGAAGTTCATACAGTTTGTCCAGATAAAAAGGCTGGAGATTATGTAAAAACTGCAATTCATGATTTTGAAGGTGATCAAACTTATACAGAAAAGAGAGGCCATAATTTTGTTTTAAATAAGGATTTCACTGAGGTATGTTTAGGAGATTATGATGGATTATATATTTCAGGTGGAAGATCTCCTGAATACTTAAGGAATAATGAAGATGTCGTAAATATTGCTAAATATTTTTTAACTAATAGCAAACCAATAGCTGCAATTTGTCATGGTCCACAAATTTTAGTAGCAACTGGTATGTTAAGAGGAAGAAAACTTACGGCATATCCATCAGTAGCACCTGAAATCAGAGCATGTGGTGCAGAATATATTGAAGTTCAAGGGGATAATGCTGTGGTAGATGAAAATTTAGTTACTTCACCTTCATGGGCTGCACATACATCTATATTATCAGAATTTTTAATTTTACTTGGAGCAAAAATTAAATTATAGAAATTAAAACATCAAGGATATAATATAATAATTCCTTGATGTTTTGTTTTTCAAAGATAATATTATAAGAAAGTGTGATATGATATATTTTGAGGTGAATTAAATATGATTGATTTAACACTTTTAGGTTGTGGAGGAGGAATGCCAACACCAAATAGATATCTATCATCATTGCTAATAAATTATAAGGGAAGAAAAATATTAATAGATTGTGGAGAAGGTACTCAAGTATCAATGAAGATTGCTAATACTGGGTTTAAAGCTATAGATATCATTTGTATAACACACATTCATGGTGATCATATAATAGGATTACCAGGGCTACTCGGCACAATTGGGAATAGCGGTAGAACAGAACCTGTTATAATAATAGGACCACATGGAATTAAAGAAGCTGTAGAAGGGCTTATGACTATAGCTAAATATCTTCCATATGAAGTTCGGGTTATTGAATCACCTAAAGAGGATTTGAATTTTATTGATGAAGATATAAAGATATCTACTTTAGAATTAGATCATTCTTCTCCCTGTATTGGATATAGTTTTTACTTTAGTAGAAGTCCTAAATTTGATGTGGAAAAAGCTTTGGAAAATAATGTTCCAAAATATTTATGGAATAAACTGCAAAAATCTAATGAAGAAATAATTGAAAATGGAATTACTTATTCAAGGTCTTTAGTAATGGGAGAAGATAGGAAAGGTATAAAACTTAGCTTTATAACAGATACAAGACCAATTGAAACCATTTCTAAATTCATTGATAATAGTGATTTGTTAGTAAGCGAAGGAACATATGGGGATGACTTAGATGAGAAAAAAGCTATTAAAAACAAGCATATGACCTTTAGGGAAGCAGCAACTTTAGCTAAAAGTGCATCAGTTAAAACTATGGTGTTAACACATTTTGGAACAGCTATGGCTGAACCAAAAGATTTTTTAGATAATGCTACAGAGGTTTTCGAAAATACTATTATTGGAGAAGATAGAATGACATTTGAATTGAAATTTGAAGACTAGTGAAAACATATGAAAGGAAAGTAGTTAATTATGATTAAAGCATTAGAAGCTGCAAAGAAATTAAATTTATATTTAAAAATTGTAACAACAACATCATCTTTTGAGAACTATAATAGTTTTTTTAATATATATAGTGAAATGGAAGAACCATGTAGAAGGGTAGCAGTTCTAACTCCGTATAAAGATTTAGAAGAAGTAACAGAAGTTGATTTTAATAAACCAATTAAAAAATATGATCTTATAGATAATAATCTATGGATAGAAGAATATCCTTTAACAACTAATCCGAAAACAATTAATTTGGAGGATATTTTCATACCGGAAGAGGCATATAATCTTTTAAAGAATCACATATGACGTAAAAACTAGATAGTTTTATAAAAAGCTATCTAGTTTTTTATAGTTAATTAATTTGAAAAATGCAACTTGTATATGGGGCTAAGTCAATTAAAATGGAGTGTTTTTTATTATTTGCAGATATAGGCTCGCTAAAAATTTGTTTAGAGTTTACTATATTGTAGCCTCCATAAATATCTAATTCACTATTAATAATTTCTTTAGCACTACATTCGTGGTCTAAACCAAGTCTAAAATTTTTATAATGATTACTTGACATATTGAGAATAATTAGAAGCTTTTCTTTTTCACTATATCTCATATATGAGTATACACTCGCATCTTTATTATCAGCATCTATCCACTTAAAGCCAGCTTCATCATAATCTTTTTCATAAAGGGCGGAATGAGAAGAGTAGATTTTGCTTAACTCCTTAAAATATCTATTAAATGAGTCGTGAGATGGATATTTTAATAAAAACCAATCATTTTCTTTATTTTCATCCCACTCTCTAAATTGAGCGATTTCGTTGCTCATAAAGTTTAATTTCTTACCAGGATGGGTGAACATATAAGTAAACAATGTCTTGCATTGAGCAAATTTTTCCTCATAAGTACCCCAAAGCTTATCTATTATAGATTTTTTACCATGAACCACTTCATCATGAGATAAGGATAAAAGGTAATTTTCATAATAAAAATAACTCATTGAAAAATTAATTAAGTTATGGTTAAATTTTCTTTCCCAAGGTGGAGTAGCAAAGTAATTTAAGGTATCGTGCATCCAACCTAAGTCCCATTTATAATCAAAACCTAGCCCACCATAAGGTGTTGGAGCAGTAACTTTAATATAATTACTAGAATCTTCAGCTATAAGCATGACTTCAGGGTACATGCTATTTAAACCGTAATTCATTTTTCGCAAGAAATCAACACCACCGATATTTACACCTCTTTTTGGATCTCCTTGCCAATATATAGCGTTAGATATGGCATCCATTCTAAGTCCATCAATATGGTAAACATCTAGCCAAAAAGTAGCTGCACTCATCAAGAAACTTACGACAGTAGGGTTGTAGTAGTTAAAGTTACAGGAGCCCCATTCATTATCTGCCACATCGTCATATTCATATTCATAAAGTGCAGTACCATCAAATTTAGCTAATGAAAAATTATCGCGAACAAAGTGCACGGGAACGAAATCTAAAATGACTCCAATATTATTCTTATGACATTTATCAATAAAGAGCATTAATTCTTTAGTAGTTCCATATCTAGAAGTAGGGCTAAAATAACCTGAACTTTGGTAGCCCCAAGAGCCATCAAAAGGGTGTTCGTTTAGAGGCATAATTTCAATATGGGTAAAGTTATTTAATTTTAAATGACTAATTAATTCATCAGATATTTCAGTATAATTATAATATTCATCTTTATTTGGCTTTTTCCATGATCCCAGATGAAGCTCATAAATACTAATAGGATTATTATAATTTTTAGATCTAGCTTTCATCCACTCATCATCAGTAAATAAAGAATTATTTAAGTAAACTATATAGGAAGCTGTATTTGGTCGAAGTTCACTAAAAAAGCCGTAAGGATCGCACTTATCACAAATCATTCCTGTAGATTGAAAAATACGATATTTATACATCATTCCTTCTTTTGCTTCAGGAACAAATAATGTATAAGTGCCTTTTTCATCTAAATTGACCATTTCATAATTTTCGCCTGTCCATTTATTAAATTCTCCAATGACTTGGACACCTTTTGCTTTAGGCGCATAGACAGTAAATCTAACTCCTAATACACCTGACTCATGAGTTAGGTGAGCCCCAAAGTATTTGTAAGCGTGAAAACAGTTTCCAGAATAAAAACTATTAAGTAATTCATTTCTCATATATCATACCTCTCTTTCTTACCACCAATATATTATAAGGTGAATTTACAAAAAAAGTAAATGGTATAAATGTAAATTTTTTGAAACATAATTGATTTAAATAAAGTTAGTGCTTAGAGATTTTGCTCTTTTATAGGCACCTTTAGTTATTTCTTTTGGGAATCCTGCATAGTCTAGAAGTTTTATAGCATTTCTAGTTTTGGAAATGCCTTCTTTTAGTTTGTAATCAAAATTTAATCCAGTACTGATATTTACATCTTCACTAAAGAAATAAAAATCATATTCTCCATTTAGCAAATTAGATAATTCTCTATCGTGAGTAGCAACTATACATATGGCATTTTTCTTATTTATATAATTTAATATTTCAGCAGATGAAGCTATTCTTTCAATTGGATTAGTACCTCTAAATATTTCATCTATAGGACAGAAGACTGGAATATAATCATTTAGTGATTTAAGGATTCTTAATATAGATTCAGCTTCAGATATATAATAGCTTTTGTTATTGTTTATATCATCTTTTGGACTTATTGAAGAAATAATGTTAAAGAAACAAGCTTCGTAACTTTTTGCTAGTACGAAGTTAAAGGTTTGAGCTAATAAAATATTAACAGTTATCATTCTTAAAAAGGTAGATTTTCCAGACATATTTGTGCCTGTTAAAACTATGCCTTTATGGTCTATTGTAATAGAATTTGCAACAGGATTATCTAATAATGGATGAATTCCTTCAGTTATTTTTATTGTAGTTTTATCTATAAAGAGCGGAGTAGTACATTTATCTTTATTACTTTCTATATAGCTTGCAATAGATATTAAAGCATCTATTTCTCCAACTGCTGAATATAAAGAAAGAATTGTATCTCTTTTTTCAATAAATCTTCCACTTATTTTATAGTATGTAGTAGCTTCTAGTAAAAAAGGAACAGAGAGAAATTCCATTATTCCACCTAGTCCTGTTATAATATTAATGAATTTAATTGATCGGTTAATTGATTTTAGTTCATTTAAAAGTAAATTAATTCTTTTAGTTAAAGGAGATAAATTTAAATTATCTACTTTAGAAAGTTTTATAGAAGAGAGAAGTAGCTTACCTAGATATACTATTCCAGTTGCTTTTACAGTATCCTTTTCTTTTTCTTGAATACGAATATTGATGTTTATTAGTATGAAGATTAGAAAAATAAATTTAGGTTCCTTAAATATTATAGCAAGGATAGATAACAATAGGGGAAGAACTTGTCCTAGAAATTTATATAGAAGAAATTTTAATTTATTTACGGAAAGCAAGCCTTCAATCATTTCAATAAGATTATTATTAGAATCGAAACCCATATAAAATAAAATATATCTTAGATGTGCGCTTAAATCTGTATTTTCTCTAAATAACTTTATATACTTTTCTCTATCTTGTAGTTTGTTTTTGTCCATAAGAGGATTTCTTAGCATATGGTAAAGCATAGCCTCACCAGCAGTTGAACATGTCCTATCTAGTTTTGTAAAAATATCATCCATTAATAGATCATCCCAAGTTGTTTCGTCAATAGTATATTTGTTTTTTTTGGACAAATCGAAAAGTTTTCTGATTTTATTCATATTTCTTCTTTTTTCTTTAGGACGTGTAAAATCTGAGGACAGTATTCTTTTTACAGAATTCATAAAAATTCTCCTTTATATTAAGTTTTGTAGCTACGTAGATTTTTTCAGTTATATATAATGATGAATAATAGAAAAGAAGCCAGAGGCTTCTTTAAATTATTTAAATGAAATTAGTGTTAAGAGTTTCCGCTTTCTTATATGCTGCTTCAATTATTTCTTTAGGATAGCCTATGTAATCTAGAAGCTTTATTGCATTTCTAGTATTTGAAATACCTTCTTTTAGTTTATAATCAAAACTTAATCCTTCAGTGTTATTAACATCTTCGCTAAAGTAATAAAAATCATATTGGTCCTTTAGCATCTCAGATAATTCTCTATCATGGGTAGCTACGATACATATAGCATTTCTTCTATTTATGTAACTTAATATTTCAGCAGAAGAAGATATTCTTTCTATAGGGTTAGTACCTCTAAATATTTCATCAATAGGACAGAAAACTGGTATATCACTATCTAGAGCTTTAATTATTCTTAATACTGATTCTGCTTCAGATAGGTAGTAACTCTTTCCAGAATTAATATCATCCTTAGGACTAATAGATGACACTATATTTAAAAAACAAGCTTCATATTCCTTAGCTAGTACAAAATTAAAAGTTTGTGCTAATAGAATATTTGTACTCATCATTCTTAAGAATGTAGATTTTCCAGACATATTCGTTCCAGTAAGAACTATACCGTTTTTTTCAATTGATATAGAATTTGCAACGGGTTTATTTAATAGTGGGTGAATACCATCCACTATCTTTAAGGTAGTATTATCTAAAAATTTTGGAGTAGCACAATTTGATATATTGATTTCTTTATAACTAGCAATAGATATTAAAGCATCGATTTCGCCAATTAAATAATATAAAGTAAGAATTTTATCTTCACTATTTGATAAAATACCGCTGATTTTATAATAATTTGTGACTTCTAGTAAAAAAGGTACAGATAAATATTCTAAAATTTCACCATATCCAGTGATAAACTTAATGAATCGAGTAGATCTATCTATGGATTTAATTTCCTTATCATTTAAAGCAGACTTAATTTTCTTAGTCATAGAAGCTAGAGCTAGATTATCTTCTTTAGAAATTTTATTTGCTGCAGTTAATAAATCTCTAAGATAAATGATTCCGGTAGCAGTTACATTGTTTTTTTCTTTATGAGTTATATAAATATTAAGGTAAACTAATATGAAAAAACCAAATGCAAATCTTGGTTCTTTAAAAGCAAAGGCTAGAATTATTAATAATAATGGAACTATCTGTCCAAGTATCATATAAAGAAAAAATTTTACCTTACTTACTACAAGAGAACCTTCAAGCATTTTAATAAGTCTATTTTTAGAGTCGAAACCCATATTAAATAGTATGTACCTTATATTACCACTTAGTTCTTTGTTTTTTCTAAATAATTCAATTAAGTTTTTTCTTTTCTCTAATTTATCCTTATCCATTAATGGATTCCTCAGCATACTATATAAAGCTGCTTCCCCTGAACTAGAATAGGTTCTATCTAATTTAGTAAAGACATCATTCATCATTAAATCATCCCAAGTATTATCATCAATTGTGTATTCATTTTTATAGGATAAGTCAAAAAGAGCTCTTATTTTAGTAAAGTTTCTTTTAGAATCCTTAGTTCGAGTAAAATCTGATAAAATTAGTTTTTTTATTGTATTCATAAGAATCTGCCTTTCCTTCATAGGTCTTGTCCATATATGGAAAGTATACCAGTATAAGTAGTGAAAATAAAGTATTTACAATTTAAATAATAAATTTATTGTCTATAACACCATTAAAATAATCAACAATTAAATTAGCTGCAAGAAGGTTCATGCTGTAGAATGTATCATAAGTAAAAGTTCCAGCATGAGGAGATAATATTACATTATCTAGTTTTAAAACAGGGGAATCTAAGCAAGGCTCTTCTTGAAAAACATCTAAGGCAGCGCCAGATATAATTCTGTTTTTTAAAGCTAGTGCTAAATCTTCTTCATTAACTATAGACCCTCTAGCGGTGTTAATAAACATGGCTGTTTTTTTCATTTTTTTAAACTTGTCATATGTGAACATGTTTTTAGTTTCTTCAGTAGATGGCATATGAAGTGAAACAAAATCACTAATTTTCAATAGTTCATCTAATGTAACATAACGAACGTTATATCTTTCTTCTAATTCAATTTTTCTATGAGGGCAATAATAAACTAAATTCATATCAAAAACTGAAGCTTTTCTTGCTACTTCTTGTCCTATGTTGCCAAAACCAACTAGCCCAAGGGTGGTTCCTTTAAGTCCTGATGAAAGTCTTTTATTCCAAATTCCATTATGGATATCTCTAGAATGTTCTTCTAGTTTTCTAGTTAAGGCCAAAATAAAGGCCATAGTAAGTTCTGAAACAGAAGATTCAACAGTACCTAATGTACGAGCAATGGTTATATTATTAATGTGGCAGTAATCAACATCTATGCTATCATAGCCAACACCTCGCCTAGCGATAAATTTCAAATTTGGAATCTTTTCTAATATTTTTTTATCTAAGGTTTCAGTGCCAACAAGTAGTGCGTCAGCATCTTTAATAAACTCTATGTATTCTTCTTCATTCTTTATATTTTTAAATGGTTTTTCTTTTACATCAAAGCCATTTTTTTTTAAAAGTTCTAAAGGTTCATTATTTAAATTTGATACATCACTAGCGGTGATTCTAACGTTATACATAATAATTCCTCCTAAATGTAATTGAAAATATTATAACATACTAAAATAAACATACTAAACTTAGCTAGGGATATGTCTTCTATGATGCTAAGCTTAATATGTTTATTATAATAATTTATTTATTGCAATTACAACAAGTTTGCGTATTATAGCAATCACATGGTGAGTAAACGAATATAACTGTGAATTTATAACATGTGCAACCATCATCTGCTGTAAAGGATAGAGTGTCCATTGTTCCAGGCCTTATGCAATTATATGCATCTAAAACTATACCTGAATCATAAGTTGTGTAAACTCCTAAGTCACCACATATTTTTTTGGTACATGGATCATATTTTCTCCCAGTATAAGTTATTGTAATGGGGCCGTTACATTTACTTGAAGTAGCGGTGAAATACTGTGGTTTGCCAGAACATACATATATTATTTTATTTTTAGGGTCGAAGTTTACGTCTAATCTACAGTTTGCGATAATAGATTTACAGGATGGAGAAGGTTTTTCCATCTTTTTTTCCTCCTAAAAGTGCATAAATTTCTTTTTATTTTATTCTATGGGGAAGGTTCAGCAATTGGTACAAAATATGAAGAAAAAGCATAGTATATTTTGTAAGAAGTTGCAGGGAGGATGTTAATTATGAAGGAAGAGGAGCAGGGTAGAGATACATGTGAATTTAAGATACATCCAAATAATTTTAAAGTTGAAATAAGTGAAATAAAACCTATATGTGCATATGGATGTATACCGGTGATATTGGACATAAAAGTAAGAAATTGTAGTAGAGCAAAGAGTTCTGTAAAGATTAAATTAAATCCATGTAATGGTATTTTGTACTTTGTAGAACCATCCACTTATATATATAAGGCTAAAAGAGGATTTTGTGGTATGGATATTTTCCAATTATGTTTTAGAGATGAGTATGGGGAAGAATCTATAGAAAGTATATTAGTTAATGTGAAAAGAGCAAGAAGGTCATGTAAACATAAGATAAAAAAATAAACTGAGTATTCCCTCAGTTTATTTTTTATATAAAATTATTAATACATCTTTTCAACTATAAGTCCAACTAAACCAGGTCCGGTATGTACTCCAAGAGAAGGAGCAATACATCCTCCTAGGGTACATTCAATAATATTAGGGAAATCTTTTATTGATTGATATAATACTTTTGCTTTTTCAGGAGCACCTCCATTTAGAACCCATACTTTACATTTACCTTTCTCAAGATATGGTTTTAGTAAAGTAGAAAGTTTTGATATAGATTGTTTGACTCCTCTAACTTTAGCAGCAGTATGATATATTCCGTCATTCCCAACTGTTATTATTGGTTTTAAGTTGAGGGTAGTAGCAATTGTACCTGCAACTTTACCAATTCTACCTCCCTTAATTAAATATTCTAAAGTATCTATTGTAAAAAATACATCTATTTTATCCCTTAAGCTTGGTAGAAACTCAGTAATTTCTTTAAAGGATTTACCTTCTTTTATTAGATTAGCTGTTTCAATTACCATAGCACCTTCAGACATAGTTAAAGTCATAGAATCAAATACAAAAGTTTCTATTCCATTAACACTTTCAGCAGCTAGTCTTGCAGAGTTATAAGTACCAGAAAGGCCGCTTGATATTGTTATTATAATGGCATGAGTATAACCTTCATCCTTTAATGAAGTCAATAATTCTGCAAATTTGTCTGTACTAGGTAAAGAAGTTGTAGGAACTTCTTTTGGTAAAAGTTCATAAAGCATCTCAGATGTCAATTCTATAGCATCATTATATTCTCTATCAGAAAAAATAATTTTAAAAGGTACTACCTTTATATTATTTTCTTTTACAAAATCTAAGCTTACATCTGAAGCACTATCTGTTATTAACGCTATTTTTTCCATTATGAATTCTCCTTTATGTATCTTAAATTAAGATGTCAATTTTATTTCACTTATTCATAAAAGTTTTGATCTTTGTATATTTAGTATAACATAACTTAGATATACATCGTAACCATAAAAGTAAATTTGTACAATAACTGATTTAAATTGGCTCGCATTATAAGATAAGTTCAATATGTTTTTATCCAATAATCTTTGAATATTATAAATATTGATTTTATTTGTCTATTTTTAACTAATTATAAATCATATAAAAATAAGGGTCAAATGGATAGAATGGTTGACTAATCAACTATTCTATGATAATTTATTATTTGGAAAGCAAAAGGAGGAAACATGAATAGCAAATTTAGAGATTTAATTAGATTAACCAATAATATATATAGATACACTCAAGTATATTTAGATAAGAAATTAGAAAAGCTAAATATTACAACTGGAAGTTATCCATATTTGTTAGTGTTAAACAAGAATGAAGGCATTAGTCAAAATGAGATAAGTAGAGAGCTTAATGTGGATAAAGCTATGTCTGCAAGAATAATAAAAAAACTAATTGAGTTAGAATATGTTAGAAAAGAAGAAAATGAAAAAGATATACGTGCATATAAATTATTTTTAACTAAAAGAGGAAGAGAAGTAATCCCTGAAATTCATAATATTATAGAAGAGTGGACTAATATGATAATTCAGGGAAATGAAGAAGAACAAATTGAAAGTTCTATAGAATTTCTAGATAAGGTATTAGAGAATGCTAAAGAAATTAAAAAGAACTGCTGTGAAAGGATGAAAAATATTGAATAATAAAGAAGATGAAATATATAAAAAGCGATGGATTATTCTATTTACAGTGTTATCAGCCACATTCATGTCAACTTTAGATGGTAGTATTGTAAATGTCGCTTTACCTGATATGTCTAATAAATTAAATGTTAGCTCAGCAAGCATTCAGTGGGTAGTTACTAGTTTTTTAATTACAATCGTAGCTACTATTTTAATATTTGGAAGGCTAGGAGATATAAAAGGTAAAACAAAAATATTTAAATTTGGAGTTTTGCTTTTTACATTAGGATCATTACTTTGTGGCTTTACTAATTCCTTATTAGTATTGGTTGTTGCAAGAGTAATTCAAGCCATTGGAGCGGCTGCTACCATGGCAAATAATCAAGGTATTATAACTCAAGTTTTTCCTCCTAATGAACGGGGAAGAGCCCTTGGAATTTTAGGAACCTTTGTTGCGTTGGGAGCCATGGCTGGGCCTCCACTTGGTGGGATAATCGTTTCGGCTGTTAGTTGGGAATATATATTTTTAATAAATGTGCCTATAGGAATAATAGTTTTCATACTTACAATGAAGATTTTTCCAAAGTCAGACAAAGAAATAGATGAAAATTTTGATGGAAAAGGAGCTCTTTTATTTGCCATATCAACTGTGGCATTATTTGGTGCTTTAGTACAAGGTCAAACTATTGGGTATAATAATATATATATAATATTGGCATTTATTGTATCAGCTATTACTTTTATAGTGTTTCTTTGGATTGAAAGTAAGATGGAATTACCTCTACTTTACTTAAAGATTTTTTCAAATAGTTTATTTTCAATAAGCATATTATGTGCATTTATATCATTTATTGCAATTAGTGCATCTAATATAATTCTGCCTTTTTATTTTCAAGATGCTTTAAAACTATCACCAGCCACAACAGGATTTTTTATGATGGTTTCACCGCTTGTACTTTCTGTAGTAGCACCTTTTAGCGGGTATTTATCAGATAAAATTGGATCAGAAATACTTACATTAATTGGGCTCACGTTAACCAGTTTAGGTTTATTTCTTATATCAACCTTAAATGAGAACTCACCTGTTATAATGTTAATAGTTTTTATAATAATTATGACTATTGGAAATGGAATGTTCCAATCACCAAATAATTCTTTAGTAATGTCAACTGTAACAAAGGATAAGCTTGGAATTGCAGGTAGTGTAAATGCACTTATTAGAAATCTTGGTATGGTATTTGGTACATCACTTGCAACTTCTTTACTTTATAGCAGAATGAGCAGCAAAGCTGGATATAGGGTAGTTGATTACATAGTAGGCAGAGATGATATATTTATATATGGGATGAGATGTGTTTATATTTCGGCTTCTATGCTTTGTGTTGTAGGTGCTATAATTACTGGAATACGATTATATAATAGTAAAAAAATTCGTAAATTAAATACAGAATATGAAAGCTAAAATAGAGAAAAAAGCCATAGTGATATGGCTTTTTTTATATGGGAAAATAACATATGTATTTAATAGGATAACTTTTAATTTTTTACATAAGACAAAGTAATAATGGATAAAATACTAAAAGTATATTAACAAAAAAATAATGATATTAAGAACATGAGGTGGATACAATGAAAAAGATGAAAACCATGGATGGAAATACAGCAGCAGCATATATTTCATATGCCTTTACAGAAGTATCTGTAATATTTCCTATTACACCTTCATCTCCAATGGCAGAATATGTAGATAGTTGGAGTGCTCAGGAAAAGAAAAATATATTTGGTAGACCAGTTAAAGTTGTAGAGATGCAATCAGAAGCAGGTGCAGCAGGAGCATTACATGGCTCACTTCAGTCAGGTGCTTTAACAACAACATATACAGCATCGCAAGGGTTGCTACTTATGATACCTAATATATATAGGATAGTTGGAGATAGATTGCCAGGTGTTATTCATGTAGCAGCTAGAGCGCTAACTACATCATCATTAAATATTTTTGGAGATCACCAAGATGTAATGGCTGCAAGACAAACAGGAGTAGTAATGTTAGTAGAAAGTTCTGTTCAGGAAGTTATGGATCTTTCAGCAGTTGCACATTTAGCAGCAATTAAAAGTAGAATGCCATTTCTTAATTTTTTTGATGGCTTTAGAACCTCTCATGAAATTCAAAAGATAGAAGTTTTAGAGTACGATGATCTTCAAAAGATGGTTGATCAAAAATCCCTTGAGGATTTTAGAAATAATTCTATGACACCTAATAGTCCAGTAACTAGAGGTATGGCTCAAAATTCAGATGTTTATTTTCAACTTAGGGAAGCAGCTAATAGATTTTATGATGATATTCCAACAGTAGTTGAAGAGTATATGAGTAAAATCACAAGTCTTACAGGTAGGGAATATCATTGTTTTGATTATTATGGGGCACCTGATGCTGATAGGATTATTATTGCAATGGGATCTGTCACAGATGTATGTGAAGAAACTGTTGATTATTTAAATAATAAAGGAGAAAAAGTAGGACTCGTTAGGGTAAGGCTATTTAGACCATTTTCTACTGAAAGGTTACTAAAAGTTATACCTAAATCGGTTAAAAAGATAGCAGTTTTAGATAGAACTAAAGAACCTGGTGCGCCTGGAGAACCTTTATACCTAGATGTAGTTAGAACATTCTTTAGTGAAAAAGAAAGACCTATAATAGTAGGAGGAAGATTTGGACTTGGTTCAAAGGATCCAAATCCAGAAAATATAGCGGCAGTTTATGAAAACTTGACTAAGAATGAGCCCAAAAATAGTTTTACAATTGGAATACTAGATGATGTGACAAATACTTCATTAGAACTTATAAAAGGTATTGATGCAACACCAGAAGGTACAACTCAATGTAAATTTTGGGGTCTTGGATCTGATGGAACCATCGGTGCAAATAAAAGTGCCATAAAAATTATAGGAGATCATACAGAGATGTATGCTCAAGGTTACTTTTTCTATGACTCAAAAAAATCTGGTGGTATAACAATATCTCATTTAAGGTTTGGTAAAAAGCCAATTAAATCACCTTATTTAATAGATAAAGCTGATTTTGTTGCTTGTCATAATCAAGCATATGTTTATAAATATAATGTAATGGAAGGACTAAAAGAAAATTCTAAGTTCTTACTAAATACAATTTGGAGTCCAGAGGAGCTTGAAGAAAGACTTCCAGCAAGAGTAAAGGTGTTTATTGCAGAAAATAATATTGAGTTTTATACAATAAATGCAATAAAGATAGCGCAAGATATAGGTCTTGGCGGAAGAATTAATATGATAATGCAATCAGCCTTTTTTAAACTTACAAATATAATTCCTGTGGAAGATGCTGTTAAATATCTTAAAGAAGCAGTAGTTACTTCATATAGTAAAAAAGGAGAAAAGGTAGTATCTATGAACCATGAAGCAATAGATAAAGGTGTTAATTCAATAATAAAAATTGATGTACCTGCTTCATGGAAAGATGCAAAGGATGATAAGCTTGATATCAAAGAAGATATACCTGACTTTGTAAAAGAAGTAGCTATGCCAATACATAGACAAGAAGGAAATAGTTTGCCAGTTTCTACTTTTGTAAAACATGGAATGGACGATGGATCTTTTAGACAAGGGACTTCAGTCTTCTTTAAAAGAGGTATTGCAGTAAATGTTCCTGAATGGATACCTGAAAACTGTATTCAATGTAATCAGTGTTCGTATGTATGTCCGCATTCAGTAATTAGACCTTTCTTATTAAATGAAGAAGAGAAGAACAATGCGCCAGAAGGAACAAAGCTAGTTGAGGCTAAAGCATTAAAAACTGATGAAAAATATAATTTTTCAATAGGCGTAAGCATTTTAGATTGTACTGGATGTGCAAATTGTGCGGAAGTTTGTCCAGCTCCTGAAAAAGCATTAATTATGAAATCACAAGATTCACAGGCAGAGCAAATTGAAGTATGGGATTATTACATGGAAGGTGTTTCTAAGAAAGAAAATCCAATGAGCAAGTTTACTGTTAAAGGCAGTCAATTTGAAACTCCTCTTCTTGAATTCCACGGAGCTTGTGCTGGTTGTGGAGAACCTGCATATGCTAGAATTATAACTCAATTATTTGGAGATAGGATGATGATAGCCAATGCAACAGGTTGTTCATCAATATGGGCAGGATCTGCAGAAATGAGTGCGTATACAGTAAATAAGGATGGTCATGGTCCAGCCTGGGCTAATTCTTTATTTGAGGATAATGCAGAGTTTGGTTATGGAATGCATTTAGGAAGCACATATATGAGGGAAACAATTGCTGAAGACATTAAAAAAGCTTTAGAATCAGATTTACCTGATGAAACAAAGAATGTTTTAAAAGACTGGTTAGATCACAAAGATTCAGGTGAAGGAACAAGACTTAGAGCAAATAGAGTTATTGAAGTATTACAAAATGAAAACTCTGAAATAGCTAAAAAGATACTTAAAAATAAGGATTACTTAGTAAAGAGAAGTCAATGGCTATTTGGTGGAGATGGATGGGCTTACGATATTGGATATGGTGGACTTGATCATGTATTAGCTTCTGGAGAAGATGTAAATGTATTAGTAATGGATACTGAAATTTATTCCAATACAGGAGGTCAGTCATCAAAATCTACCCCTACAGCAGCAATAGCTAAATTTGCTTCTAGTGGTAAGAGAACAAAGAAAAAGGATCTAGGTGCAATGGCTATGACCTACGGATATATTTATGTTGCTCAAGTTGCTATAGGAGCAGATAAAAATCAAACACTAAAAGCAATTGCAGAAGCTGAAAGCTATAATGGACCATCTTTAATTATTGCTTATGCGCCATGTATATCTCATGGAATTCATGTTGGAATGGCTAATTCTGTAGAAGAAGAGAGAAAAGCGGTACACTGTGGTTATTGGCAACTATATAGATATAATCCTAGTCTTCGAGGTGAAAAGAATCCATTTTCACTTGATTATGCAAAGGAGCCTAATGGTAAGTTCAAAGAATTCTTAATGGGAGAAGTTAGGTATTCATCACTTGCTAAAGCTTTTCCAGAGCAATCTGAAAAGTTGTTTGAAAAGACAGAGCATGATGCAATGGAAAGATTGGATACATACAGAAGGTTAGCAGAAAGATAGTATTTTGAGGGAAGTTAATTACTTCCCTTATTTTTCTGAAAATTATAAGCAGTTATATATTTGTAGTCATATATTGAATAGTAGATTTGTTTAGCAATAACTAAGAGTGGTGATAGATATTGAAAAAAGATAGACTTACACAAGGTAATGAAAATAATAAAAGCAGTAAAGATTGGAATCAGTTTTTAATAGAACTTGGATGGAGCAATAGAGAAATTTTATCAGGACATATAGCTCTATATACAATAATACAAAGTATTATTGTAAGACATACTAGAAGAGCAATTTTATTAGATGACATAAATGGAACTAATTATAAAAATGATCCACAAGCTACATGTATACTTAAGAAATATCCTGGTTTAATTACTGGAACATTATTAGTCTTAGCTATAAATTCTGTGGAAGTAAGTTTTGAACAATTGGTTAATGCTTACTCTTTAGGGAAAGCAACAAAGCAGGAACTCAGAGATTTGCAGGACTCTTTAATATCTTCCTTTTTTGCATATGTGGCAGCAAAAATTAGTCATGAAATTGAAAGTAGAGCTCCATTTTACTAAAATGAATTTCAAGTTATCTCATATTTTGAAACATTGCCAGTATATTTAACATTCCATATCCCCATTGAGGATTAGGATAAATATCACCAGCTCTTTTTGTTGTTCCTCGAGCAAGGTATGTCTTTATAGTTTGAGAATACATTGTTGGATCATTTCCATCTACAATTCCCCATTGGAGTAATAATGCGCAAGCACCAGAAACTACAGCAGCAGATACGCTTGTTCCATTAACAACAGTGGTAGAATTATTTGGAGCAACTGTAACGGCATTAACACCACCAGCCGCAACAGTAATTCCAATGCGGTTATTGCCAGTAAAACCTACCCCTGAATAGTTTAGAATATTATTATTATTTTGATTGTAAGCAGCAGCAGTAATTATAAAAGCTGTATTACCTGGATTGGTTAAAGTCCCATAAATATCTGATGGCATAAGTCTAGTTCCTCCAACTGTTATTCCACTTTGAGGTATCCAAGCATTAAAGTTTCCATCTAGAATATATTCGCCTATTATTCTAATTCTCCATATGCCAGGCTGAAGTTTATAGATTCTAATGCGAATTAATTCGTTACCACTGTTTTCTTCTGGAGTGTAGAAATTTATTTTCATCGATGTTTTTTCAAATAGAAAAGTATAAGTTTCAGTAACATTAATTAAAGCACGTATAGGGCCAGTATTTTCTCCAGATGGAGATACTATATCAACAGACAAAATATTGGGAGCATCAGACCAAATTTCAACCCAAAGATCTTTCTGCTCAGGAGAAACATCTATTTCAATTTCTTTATTTACGCCAGTTTCAGGTATAATTCCTGAAGTATGTTCACTTTCAGCACGTTCATTGCCTGCTCCTGTAATTACAACGATTCCAGTATTAGAGGAAATTGAGTCTATATATTGAGAAACAATATCATTACCATCATGACTACCTAAGTTAGTACCAAGAGGAAAACATATGGCCATTGGTTTAAAAAAACTTAGGGCATATCTATTTAAAAATTCAAGTGCTGCAAATATAACTGTTACATTAAAAACTGGAATTTCTATATCAAATTGAGCCTCAAAAGAAAAATCTTCAATTAGTTTGATTACTACGAAATTGCACTCAGGGGCAATACCTTTTAAATTAGGGTTTTTTCCAGAGGCTCCAATTATACCTGCCATACTAGTTCCATGACCAAGAGTATCTTGTGTTGGTACTATGTCATAGGGAGATTTTCCTTCTCTTGAAGCATTTATTGCATCTTGTATTTTCTCTTTGCTAAAAACTGTTCCAAAATGAGGAGTATTAGTATTAAATGAATTTTCTGATGGGATAGTCATATCCCAAATTAATTCTATTCTGGTTTGTCCATTGGCATCCATAAATTCAGGACTTAAGTAATCTATACCTGAATCTAGTATAGCAACATTAACACCTCTTCCAGTAAGGCTTAATGGAAGATTTAATTGTAAAAAGTTAACTTGGGTAGCCTCTATTGGAGATATTTGCTGCAAAGTGTACATTTCTGCAGGTTTTACATAAACAATAGTAGGGAAAAAAGGACTTGTTATATTAATTTCAATGTCCTTTTTTACGGAAACTATAGCATATCTATTATTAATTATAGTTGCATAGTAATCAGGAAATCTAGAAAGATCTTCTTGAATGTTTCCTTGATATTGTACTACGTAGTGATCATAATTAACATCATAAAAGATATTTGAAGGTGTACCATTTACTTGCTTCATTTTAACTTTCCTTTCATTTTGGAATTCTTATAAATAAATTATTTATATTATATTCATGAAAATTTGATTGGTTTTCTTTTATATAATCTCTATTTACTTCACCATAGGATCTACTAATGATGTTAAAGGTATCTAACAAGTCAAAATCGCCATAACCTGTTTCTCTATTAGGAAATTTATAAATAGCATTTCTATAGGCACCGTAGTATAGGTAGCTTCTTATCTTCCTTGAATGCATAGTTCTGTCATTATTTTTAACAATTCCCCATTCCAATAAAAGGGCAGAGGCCCCTGCTACTATAGAAGCTGCAGCAGAACTACCAGAAAGGGTGGTGTTTCCACCACCAACCTGGGTAGTTAAGATATTAGTACCTAATGTGGCTACATCAGGATTTATGATACCATCTGTATTATAACCTCTTCCAGAGGATGGCATTCTAGCACCATTTTCACCAAAGTATGCTACTGTCACAATATTAAGAGCGGTACTTGGAACTGATAAAGTACTATATGGGTCAGGTTCAAGAAATACTGTTCCTTCAGGTAAAGTGATTTTAGGTGGAAGCCATATATCGAATCGGCCATTGACTATATATTCACCTGTAATTTGAAATTTCCAAATACCAGGCTTTATATTTTTAAAATCTACTTGAATCATCTCATGTCCTGTAAAATGTTCCGGAGTTAAGTATCTAATTTCCATAATAGTATTTGTATATACAAATAAATGACTGTCGCGCTTGCCAATTTTAGATTCATACAAGGTTGAAGATTCTCCAGTTGGAGAAATTACTCTTAAAGAAACACGACTTGGTTTTTGAACTACTATTCTAAAGCCAAGTTGTTTCATCTCTCTAGGAATCCTAAGTTCAACAGTTTTTGAATCTCCAACTGACACAATGGTTCCAGATGCATGTCCTTGAGAGTCACCTTCATTACCAACTCCAATTACAGTACATATTCCTCTTATATTTCCTAAACTTGCTATATATCTAGCAGTTAAACTTAAAGTATCATGACTAAGATCCGTAGTTCCAAGATTTAGACTAATGACCATAGGTCTATTTAAGTTAAGACTAATATTTTTTACATGCTCTAAAGCTGCAATAAGTTCTGAAGCATTATAAACAGGAACATTTACTATGCCATTATCGGATAAAAGCTTTTTAAAATAGGAAGACTGAGAGAGTTTAACTATTACAAAATCGCAATCATGTGCAACACCTTGAAGTTCACCAGCGTAACCTCTAGCTCCAATAATCCCAGCAACTTTTGTTCCATGACCAATTTCATCTCTAGATGGGACTATTTGATAGGGATCTTGATTGTTTTTTGAAGCAGCTATAGCTTGATTAATTTGTTCATTTGTATAAATTTCACCCATATGAACTGAAGGATTGGTGGTAGTAGTTATTGACTGATCCCATATACTAAGTATTCTAGATGTTCCATCCTCTCTTATGAATTCTTGGTTAAGATAATCTATGCCAGTATCAATAATACCAACTAAAACACCTCTGCCAGTCAAGTTTAAATATGGACTGATCTTAATAGTATTTATATTATCCACGTTAGAAGGGGAGGTTTCTTCTAAAACAAATATAGGGTTATAGCCTATAAAAATAATAGCAGGAACATCAATTAAGATTTGTTCCAAATATTTATCCTCTAAAGATATAACCCCAATACTTTCAGTAATTATATCTCCGCAGGCATAAGAAACCTTATCTATTTGTTCTTTAAAATTGCCTCTATATTCAACTAAATGATTTGCTGTATTAGATTCATGGTAAAGATTGCAAGCACGTGAATTTTGCATTGTTAACTCCAATTTAATAAGCTTTAATAATATTTTATTTTTAATTTACAGTATTAATGATAAAATTTTGGGAAATGCGGAGTAGAGTGTAAATTATATAGTTTATTTGTGCATATAACACATTTATTAATATGAGAACATATTTATATATAAAATGGAAAGAACTAACGTGAATTATATGGAGGATAAAAATGAGAGGAATAGATGTATCAAATCATAATGGAAATATTGATTTTGATAAGGTTAAAAATAGTGGAATAGAGTTAGTATATATTAAGGCAACAGAAGGAACTACTTATCAAGATCCTTTTAGAGAAATAAATTATAATGGTGCTACCAGTGCTGGGTTACAAGTAGGATTTTATCATTTCCTAGTAGGAAGTAGCTCACCAGAAACTCAAGCAGAGAATTTCTATAATGTAATAAAGAATAAAAATAATTATTTAAAACCATGTCTTGATTTGGAGACGGCAGGATTTGATGTAATGGATTATGCTTTAAGATTTATTAGTAAATTTAACTCATTAACAGATTTGCCTATTGCAATTTATTCATCGCCTTATTTTATTAATAACAATTTAGATAGCAGGCTTGCAAACTATCCATTATGGGTTGCTCATTATGGAGTAACAACACCAACTAGTAATAATGTTTGGGGATCAAGTTATGTTGGACATCAATATACAAGTAGTGGGAGAGTAGATGGGGTAAATGGAGATTGTGATCTAAATAATTTTTATGATGGTATACTCGTTTCCAGTAGAAATAATGATCCATCACCTGCAGCTGAAACAATGGTAGAAAGAGGGAGGAGATTTGTAGGGTCCAGATGTAAAGAACTTCAGGAAAAATTAATTGCAAGAGGGTATGATTGTGGAGGATATGGAGCTGATGGTATTTTTGGTGAAGGAACATTAAATTCTTTGCTACAATTTCAAACAGATAATGGATTAGTTGCTGATGGATTAGCAGGACCATTAACTTTTGCAAAACTTAATAGTGGAAATAGTACAGTAGATGATGTAGTAAGAAAGCTACAAAGTGAAATAAATTCACAAGGTTTTGGGAATATCGCGGTAGATGGAATAGTTGGGGAGGAGACTTTAAGTCATGTTCCAGTAATAAGATATGGAGCTAATGGGGAAATAACAAAATGTCTTCAGATTCTTTTAAATCGTAAAGGATATAACTTGGCTGCAGATGGAGTATTTGGAGATAATACTTTAAATGCGGTTAAGTCTTTTCAAAGTAAAAAAGGCCTTTTAGTAGATGGAATAGTTGGAAAAAATACTTGGAGTAGTTTATTAAAGTAGATGTTGAAATATCCTTAAAAGAAATATATACTTATGTAAAGTTTAGTATATATGTTGAAGGAAGGGATATTATGAAAAAGGAAGTAGTTTTTACTGAAAAAGCACCTAAAGCTATTGGGCCATATTCTCAAGGAGTTAAAGTAGGAGAATTAATCTTTACATCAGGACAAATACCATTAGTGCCTGAGTCTGGAGTAATGGTTACTGAAATAAAAGAAGCAACAAAGCAGAGCTTAGAAAATGTGAAGTCTATACTTGAAGCCGCTGGCAGTTCTTTGGATAAGGTTGTGAAGGTTGTAGTTTTCATTAAGGATATGGATGATTTTCCAGTAATCAATGAGATTTATGGAGAATATTTTAAAGAAAATACTCCAGCTAGAAGTCTTGTTCAGGTTGCTAAGTTACCTAAAGATGCTTTACTTGAGATAGAAGCAATAGCTCATATTTAACTTAAAATAAATTTTGAATGATAGGTATAAATGTCTATTTTGAATTTATGAAATTATAGGAAGAAATATATTTTTTAAAGAGGAAAAGTAGTAGCTTCATAGGTAAATACATTATTGACATTTATACCTTTAACAACATATTACTAAAGCTCAAGAAATATACTTGTTTTATAATTTTTTTTGCTTCGAACACTTAAATTATGTAGTATTTAAATTAAAACGTTTTATAAGACCATATAATAGCATTTTACGATATATTTATTGATTTTCTTTATGGTAAATTATAAACTTGTTCTTGGATAAAATTGTTGGATCGGGGGAGAAAAATGAAGAACAAAGTGAAAAAAATAATAGCAACAATATGTATAGTAACTTTGTCAGCGCCATTAATAGCATGTGGTGGACAAGATAAAAAAGCACCGGAAGAGGTTGTAAAAACATATATTGGAACTTATTTGAAGTCAAAAGATGTTAATTATGAGAAAACAAAAGTAGATAAAGATACTGCAGAAGATTTAGCAAATAAACGCGACTATAATTTAGTAGTGACTTTTAATTTAGATGGAGAAGATATGGAAGGTGATTTTGTAAAAGCATTACATTCAGCCTTGTCTAAAGTAAAGTATAATGTGACTTCATCAGAAGTAGATAAAGCTAAAGCTAAAGTATCTTTAGAAATAGAAGGTATTAATTTAGATGATGTAGAAAAAGATGGATTGGGAAAATTGAAAGAAGAAAAGAAAAAGAAAACAATGAATGTTGAAGAGAGTATGAATTACCTTGGTAAAGTTGTAATAGATGATCTTAACGATATAAAATTAGATGATAGTAAAACTGTAGAACTTGAATTAAATCAAGATTCTAATAAAGTATGGACTTTAACAGATGATAGTATAAGCAAACTAGAAGCAGCTATTACTGAAAAAGATTCCTATGAAAGAATTAAAGAAAAAGTTCCAGATAACTTTAAAGAAGTTATTAATCAGGCATCCTAAAAATTCACCTTATAGAGGATGTAGAATAACTTGTGTAAATTGAATATTGGATATGTTTTATAACTGGAAATTTCATTTCCAGTTATATTT
>NZ_JACSRA010000022.1 GCF_014836335.1 Clostridium cibarium | reverse complement strand
TATCACTATATAAGTTATCTTCTAGAATTTAATCTATATTAAGATGTATCTATCAGACCTCCCCAGGTAAGAACACGGACTTTCACCGACTAGTACGTGCCCATGCTGGGCACACATAAAAAAGATAATGAAAATAAATTTTCACTATCTTTTATCTAAATTATGATTTAAGTAATTAGTATTTAATTTCCTCTAATTACTCATTTTCTTTTACAACTAATCTCTACTATTATTTTATTCTCTTAATAAGCTTTTTGTAAACTCCAATAACCTTTCATTGGTATCTTCTGATAAAGTGCTTTTGGTTTTTTTCATGTTCTGAAGATTCATAATTCTAAAGTTATCTCCATATTCCTTTGTCTTTTTTATTTCATTTAAGTCTTTAATAAACTGCTTGCTTTTTGTATCAATTTTTACATTGTCTTTTCTTCTAATTTTACATTTGTTTTCTTTATAATCAAATGTAACAATATAACCATTAATCTCAACTTCTTTATTATTCATCTAGTATCCCTACCCTTTATTATTTTATCTCATATAATTATAGCATTATACTAACCATAATAAAACTTTTGATTTTATACTTAATAATTTACCAAAGGAATTTGATTTATTATATTATTTGTATTATAATGAGTAATACAAATAATACTAAAGGGATGATTTTATGATAATAAATTTGGACATGTCAAGTCCTACCCCTATTTATGTTCAATTGAGAAATGAAATAGTAATGGGAATTGGTCTTGGTAAATTAAAAATAGGCGAAGGATTGCCTACAGTTCGCCAAATGGCACAAGATATCGGAGTTAATACTATGACTGTAACAAAAGCTTATAATATTTTAAGAATAGAAGGCTACATAGAGATAGATCGTAGACATGGCGCTAAAGTAAATCCTAAATTAGATGCTACTAAAGAATTTAAAGAAAAGCTAGAAAATGAACTATTACTAATTATAGCTGAATCTAGCATCAAAGGAATACAGAAAAAAGATTTTTTAAATCTATGTTCCAATATTTTTGATAATATGACTGGTCTTAAATTAACTGGAGGTGAGGCATAATGTCTTTTACTATTAATCTTTTTATAACTATTGTAATCTGTGCATCTTTGTTTTTATCAAATCTAATGGCTTTTAAACCAAATCAAAATATTATTTTGAATACTACTCTTCCATTTTCAGAGCTTGATAATAAAGAAGTTCTTGATATAATAAAAACTTTCAAAAAAGATAATATTAAATACTTTTTTATTAATATTATACTTAATATTCCTTCTTTTTTTATTACTTCAGATGTGATTAGTATTATATATTTACTTCTTTGGGTTATTAGTATTTTTACCATCTATCATATTGTGATAAAAAAACACATTACTAAACTTCGTAACCTTAAAATGAAAAATAATTGGTTTTTAAAGAATAAACATGTAATTTCTATAGATACCGAAGTATCAAGAATTAAAAACAAAATGCCTGTATCTATACTTTGGTTTATTCCTTCATTTTTAATTGCCATAGGAATAATAGCATATGCCATAACAAGTGAGCAGGATTTTAGTAACTATATGATAATTTTATCTTGTGCATCTTTATTTACTACACTAATTTTTTTAATTATTTATAAACTCTTTTCAGCTGGAAAAACTAAAGTTTACAGTGATGATAGCAAGGTAAATTTGGCCTGTAATTTAATCTACAAAAGAATTTGGTCTATTATACTTGTACTTCTATCTACTGTTTTAAGTGTTTTAACTATTTTTCAATGTTTCATTTATTCATATATAGTTATAATTTCATTTATAATGGTTTCTTTAACGATTTTTATAACTTTTGCTGGATATATTAAAATACGTAACACACAAACAAGAATTCTTATGGCTGCTGAAAATGTTATTTATACTGATGATGATGAATTCTGGAACTTTATGTTTTACAACAACCCAAATGACTCAAATTTATTAGTTGAAAAGCGTATTGGTATTGGAATGACTTTAAATAATGGTACCGGGACAAGCCATATAGCCTTTGGAAACTTTAAATTTGATGGATATGGACCCACAAAAACCTATGTTCATAAAGATTTAGATAAAATTATTGTAATTAAGCTTCCAGATAAATATGTTTTCTTTACTGGAAATAGCAATAAAGAAACAGATGAATACTATAAAGAATTCCAATCATTCTTAGATAAAAATTAGAAAAAAAGAAGTTTGTCACTTCATTTAGGACAAACTTCTTTTTTATATGTCTAAAGACTATTTAACCATTTTATAAAACTTTCATCAGTTTCTTTACTAAGCAGCTTTTCTTTAATTTCATTAAATTCATCTTCCATATCATATATTTTGTATACGTATGGAAGTAACCTTTTAGAATATTTTTCTTCCTTATGTGATTCAAATAAACCAATTACTTGTTTCTTAATTTCTAGATATAATTTTGAACCATATTCCTTACTTTTTGCAATTCCTGCTGCAACCATAACTTTTGCTACTTCGTTTGAAGGATTTTGAAGAGCCATATTAAAATACCAATTAAGCATTCCTTTTTCTCCCCATAATGCTTCTCTCTTCAAATATTTATTAGCAATAAAGGTTTGTGTTAATTGTTGTCCAAGTGCGCTTATATACATAGGAATATCTTCATTGCTTGGCACTATATAATAACTAGAATTCTCTGATTTATTTCCTAAATGCTCCTCTACTACATCCTTAACCATATCATTAAGATCTTCACCAAAACATTCCTCATCTAGATCGTATATAACTGTCTCAACTGAATCTTTAATAGCATCATAGATATAATTTTTAACTATTAATGTAGTATTCTTCATGGCTATACTACCTGTAATCAATTTGCTTATACCTAATTTTTTAGAGATTTGTTTAAATGCTACCTGGTTGTACTCTTTGTTAGATACAATAGGACCAAAATTTTCTGCAAAAGGAATTACAACATTTTCATCATAGTTTGTACAGAATTTTATTCTTTCGCCAATATATAGAGGTATAGTTCTTGTTAATGTTCCCACTCCATCCTCAGCTTGTACTTCAGCTTCTGGTTTATCTTCCTTAGTTAAGTCTATGTATGGTATTAAACCTATTTTTTCAGCATCTTCTTTTTTTACAGTCAACCATTCTGGATTTTTAAGATTATAATACCAAATAGGGCTATCTAAAACTACAAGATTTATTTTAACATCCCCATCTTCAGCTTTAACTTCCTTAATTGCTCTCATTTTATCAAATTCATTAGACATATGAACAAGATAATTTCTAAGTTCAGGATTTTGTACAACCATTAACTCTTTAATTAAAGCTTGTCCCTTTTCATAGTTTCTAGTTTGGAAATATCCTTGTAAAAGGTTTAATCCTGGTGTAGGAGAATGTTTTTCTAATTCATATATAGGAGAAATAATTTCTATCATTTCATTTATATATCCACTTTGACCTAGGTCTCCTGAAATGTTAGTTAATGCTTCACCGTTATCTTTATGTTTTTCTAAAACTGAATCATATATCTCTTTTGCTTTATCAAATTCTTTTTTAACTAAATGCTCTTTTGCTATAAGCACCTGTGGAAGCCAGCTATTCTCTATTTCCGCTGCACGCTTTAAGGCACTTATAAATCCTTCTTCGTCTTCACTCTCTCTATAGATTGAGGCATACCAATATAACCCATTACTTTGATTAGGATCTAACGTTAATGCTTCCCATAAAACATCTATATATTCTTCTTTCTTTTGTGCATAATATACTTTAGCTAAATTAGTTAATATGATTCCTGTTTTACCATAACCATCTATATATTCTTTTAAAACGTTTTCTGCATCATCATACAAATCGCATTTCATATATGTGATTCCTAAAGCTGTATATCCACGTTCCTTTATTTCGTCTATTTCTTTAAGATGTTCTGCTGCTTCCTTAACTTCATTAGCAAATCCATCTTCTAATGCATGTATTATATCATCATATAAGTTATTTGCATTATCCCAATGGCCTTTTAACATCTTGGGTAATATCTCATTTTTCCATTGTCCCTTTGTTACTACTATCTTTTTACCACTTATATCAAACCACTCCATAGTTTCTTGATCTTCAGGGTTTTCAACATTGTTATTATCATTTTCCTTATTTCCAAATAAATTATGAATTTTCCCCATAATTCTTCCCCCATTTCTTTAATACTACAACATTAATTATACCATTACTTACAATAAAATACTATTCAATTATTTATGTTTACCCTAATTGCATATAAAATAATACTCTAATATTTATAAATAAAAAAATTTAATATTAAAGAAGTAATTAGAGAAATCAATAATAAACCATCATGTTATGTTTAAAAAAAGATGGGTAAAATAAAAATAGAATATAATTTTTTCTAAATTAATACATACTATAGTTATGAAATATAATTGGAGGTAAATTAATGAATAATAAGCATGTTGAACTTTTTGATACATTGGTTAAATCTTATTATGAAGGGACTTTTGATGAAACACTAACACGAATTATGGTATGCCATGAAATATCACCGCAGGAGACATTTAAAATAGTAGCTTCTTTATGTGGTGTGGATATAGAATTTGACAATAACTATGTTTATAATTTAAAAAAAGCTATAACTCATTACTCTGTAAATAAAAATTTAATTCAAAAACTTGATTCCTGTAATTTAAATTGCTCAAAAGGAGAAGACGATAAATTCAGCTGCCAAAGATCTTGTCCATTTGATGCCATTTATTACGACAAAGATAAAAAAGCCACTATAATAGACAGCGATCTTTGTACTAGTTGTGGAGTTTGTATAGATTCCTGCGACCATGGAAGAATTCTTGATAGCGTTGAGTTTATACCTATTATGAACTTATTAAAAGAAAATGAAACGGTTATAGCTGCAGTAGCACCTGCCATAATGGGGCAGTTTGGTGAAGATGTTACTATGGATCAACTTCGAGCTGCACTTATAAAAATAGGTTTTTCTGATATGATTGAAGTTGCTTTTACAGCAGATATGCTAACTGTCAAGGAAGCTATAGAATTTGATAAACACATTCATGGACCAAATGATTTAATGATAACTTCTTGCTGCTGTCCAATGTGGGTAGGAATGCTAAGAAAAGTTTATGGTGAACTAGTTAAAGATTTATCACCATCTGTTTCACCTATGATTGCAGCTGGTAGAGTTATAAAAAAATTAAACAAAGATGCTAAGGTAGTATTTATAGGTCCTTGTATAGCAAAAAAAGCAGAAGCTAAAGAAAAAGATTTATTAGGGGACATAGATTTTGTTTTAACCTTCCAAGAGCTTAATGAAATCTTTAAAGCCTTAGAAATCAAGCCAAGTAAGCTAAAAGGAATTCCAACAAAAGAATATGCTTCAAAGGGAGGTCGCCTTTATGCTCGTACTGGTGGTGTTTCCATTGCTGTTTCTGAAGTCATAGAAGAATTATACCCTGAAAAACATAAATACTTTAAAGCTGTTCAAGCAAATGGAATAAAAGATTGCAAAGAACTTCTTAATAATGCTCTAGAAGGAAAAATTGATGCGAACTTTTTAGAAGGAATGGGTTGTCCTGGTGGATGTGTAGGCGGACCTAAAAAAATAGTATCACCAGTTGAAGGCAAAAGGGCTGTTG
This sequence comes from Clostridium cibarium, assembly GCF_014836335.1. Taxonomy (GTDB): domain Bacteria; phylum Bacillota; class Clostridia; order Clostridiales; family Clostridiaceae; genus Clostridium; species Clostridium cibarium. Next base: position 74,607 of record NZ_JACSRA010000022.1, on the reverse strand, counting down.
ATGAGTATGCCTTAGCTTCCCCAATAAAAGTAGCACTTCATAGCGAATCCATGGACGAAGTCTTAGGTAAACTTGGAATAAACTCCATAAAGGATTTTGAAGATAAAGACAAAGTTTCTATATTTGAAAGAGAATTTTAATATCTATATAAATAGAGATAGTACCATCAATACTATCTCTATTTTACTAAATTTATATAGTAATCATATTACATATTTATTAGCTTAAACAATAACTTTCTTATATTATTTTGCTTTAGCCTATCCTTAACAGTATCTAATCTATTTTGAAGTGCATCCTTCTCTGAACATCCTGGTATCTTCTTTATCATTTCTTGAGCTTTATCTAAATCCTCTTGATTCTTATTGGAAACTGCCACCCGTATTAGATCTGTTGAGTCTTGAATCAACTTTTCCTTTTCTTCATCACTAACAACATAAACAGCTTTTATATCATCAAAATACATTTTTGAATCAACTGTCCAAGGACCTTCTGAATTTTTAGGAATAGTATTACACCATATCCCTATTCTCTCTATTTTACTTAAATCTAATGTTCCACCTTTTTTGCCTTTAAACTTACTAAAAGGTATAGTTATTAAACTTTCGCTAGTTGTACTTGCAAATTCAGGCATATTAACTTCAAAATCTTCTCCATTTGAAGTAATTTGTATAGCTAGTTTTTGTCCTTTCCCATCTGGAGTGCACCAGAATTGTAATGAATTAAAGCTTGACCAATCCACTTTTTTATCCTTGGTTATGCCTGCCCATCCTTCTGTAACTTTCTCAGTTGAAATTTTATAATTAAACTCTAAATCATGATTGCCTGTCCCATCTTTCACAAGTTTAGGGGTTACTAAACATCCATCTCCAGCGTTAGTTTTCCATTCCTTTTCAAGTAATTTATCTTCACCGCCATATCCTTCAAAATCATCAACTACCGCTGGGACTTCTACTTTTTCCGGAAGATTAGATGATATTAACTTTATATTATCTAAATAAATATCACCATTATAATTACAATTATATGAAACTATTTGTAAATCCACCTTAAATAGATCTACATTTATGTTATCGTTTAATTTTACTGTAACGCTTTTTGATGAATATCCATTACCTAAGTCCACAAAATCAGATGAATTTATATCTCCATAGCTTGTACCTACCCATCCCCATTTATCTGTTGACTTATCATGTGTACCTAATCCTCCTATATATTTTATTTGTCCATCATATACCTTTTCATCTGTAGGTACTAAAATATCAAATTGTAAAGTAGAATCCTTTGATATTTTTTTACTATATTCTTTATAAAAAGCAAGTTCATGCTTGTTAGTTTCCCAGTTATCACTACCATCAAACTTAGATTTAAATTTAAGTGCATTATTGCCTTTCACTAAAGAAACAACGGACACGTCCTCTTTTGTAATTACTCCTGCAACTTCATCTGGTCCCTTACCTTTTTCAAAATTATTTTCATAAATAAGCTTATCATCTGTTGCCGCACTGACACTTAATGAATTGGGTACTAAACTAACTATCATTGTACACGCCATAAAGAGTGACATTTTACCTTTTTGCTTTAAACTCACAAATATTCCTCCCTTTTCTATTTATAGGTTCTCATTTTGATTATATTTGACTATACCTCTTTTTCAATGGATATATCGTGAAAAGACTTCTTTTCATCATAAATTCCTTCTTAAATTACTTATTGACAAATATTTCTTTAAGGTTTATCATATTAATAATTTAAATTACAAATTCTTTGAAGGGAATAGTAAATATAATCTTAGTATCCAAAGCGAATAGAGGTTGGTGGAAGCTCTATGAGAAAAGTTATATTGAATGACATCCTGGAGAAGCTTATCTGAAATCTTTAATAGGATAAGTCGGATTCCTCCGTTACAAGGATCTCGAGATGATTTAAGTTTTAAACTTTTATTAAAGTAGAATGGTACCGTGAATTTTAGCTTTCACTTCTATATGAAGTGAAAGTTTTTTTAGTATAGAAGTGGCCAATTTTATACTAGTATTAGACTTTCAATTGTTTTTAACTAAATCAATAAGGGTGGTACCGCGATAATACTCGCCCCTTAAGTTAGTAAATAACTTAAGGGGCATTTTTATTTGATTAAGGAGTGTTTTATATGAAAAGAATAATGATAAATAAATTAAATGAATATATAGATGATAAAGTTTTGATTAAAGGATGGATTCATAGTATAAGAAAACTAAAATCTATAACTTTCTTGATAATAAGAGATAGAACTGGTCTACTACAAGCAGTTATAGAAAATGAAAAAATAAATTCTTTGGAAATAACTTTGGAATCAGTAGTTTCAATTTCTGGAACTATAAAAAGCAGTAAAAACAATTTAAATCCTTTTGAAATATCAGTAGAAGAATTAACCATGCTTAATTTATCTAAAAATGAATTACCAATAGAAATAAATAAAAAGTCTTTAGATATAAACTTAGACACTTTACTAAATAATAGAATGCTAAGTTTAAGACATGAAACTATAAATTCCATATTTAAAATTCAGAATATTATATCCGATGCATTTAGAGAATACCTTACTCTAGAAGGCTTTACTGAAATATCCACTCCTAAAATTGTTAAGGAAGGTGCAGAAGGCGGATCAGAAATCTTTAAATTGAAATATTTTGAAAATGAAGCTTACTTATGCCAAAGCCCTCAATTTTATAAGCAACTTATGGTAGCTGCAGGGTTTGAAAGAGTATTCGAAATTGGTCATGTATATAGAGCTGAAGAGCATAACACTGCTAGACATTTAAATGAATATATAAGTATGGATTTAGAAATGGGATTTATTGAAGATGAAAATGATATTATGAACTTAGAAGAAAAGCTACTAAAATTTATTTTAAACAAAGTCACAAACAAAGGAAAAGATTATGTAAACTTTTTAAAGGCTAAAATACCAGTAATTAATAGTAATATACCAAGAATGAAACTAAGTCACGCTATTAATATATTAAAAGCTGAATATAATAAAACTGATTTAAAGGAAGACTTGGATCCTGAAGGCGAGAAACTTATATGTAAATATGCTAAAGAAAAATTAAACTGTGATTTTATATTCTTAACTCATTATCCAAGAAAAAAGAGACCTATGTACACTATGCCTTATGGAAATCAATTAACCCATAGTTTCGATTTATTATTTAGAGGTGTTGAAATTACAACTGGTGGACAAAGAATTCATAACCATGACATGTTGATCCAAAATATAAAACTTAAAGGACTAAATCCTGACAACTACAAAAGTTACACTGATAACTTTAAATATGGAATGCCACCTCACGGGGGATTAGCTATCGGCCTTGAAAGAATTACATGTCAACTTTTAGGCTTAAATAATATAAGAGAAGCAAGCCTTATTCCAAGAGATAGAACAAGATTAATTCCCTAGTAAATTAAGAAATAGCACTTAAAGATATAATCTTCTTTAAGTGCTATCTTTATTCTTCATACTTTTTCATCATTTCACAAAGAAATTTATAATCAACTTCTTTTAGTATCACTTCATCTTTTTTTGAACATACTGATAATTGATACTTGTCCAACATGTCATAATTTTTAAAATATATATCCTCGCTATCACTATCTATCTCAAGAATATTTCTATTTTCGTCAATATTAAATTTAAAAGAGTTAAATCCTATACTTAAGCCTTTTCCTACGTATTTTACGTAACTTTCTTTTAAAGTCCATAATTTATAAAAGCATTTTTTTTGTTTTTCTTTATCATGATTAATTATCCAATTATACTCACTTTCATCAAAATACCCCTTCGCTATGCCTTCAAATTCAATTTCTTTCATTTCTTCAATGTCTATTCCAAGGGCACAATCATCAATAGCAACAATAACATAACTGCCAGAATGTGATATGTTAAATTCTATATTCTCTTTTATATATGGTTTTCCATACTCATTGTGTTCAAATTTTATATTGAAATTCTTGCATCCTAACTTTTCACATATTTTAATTCTCGCTAAAGCTTCTCCTACTAATGAACGTATTTTATCTTCATCTCTTCTAAATTTTTGTATTTTTTTTCTTTTATCTTTATCTACAAAATCATAAAATTTCTTAAAATCAAATATATCTAAAATTTCATCTATATTAAAAATATATACTTCCATTCCCTCTCCTATTTCCCCTTCAAATTTACCACATAATATATAATAATTGCTTATATCTCTATTGTATTAAATATATTAATCTTTTTCAAACATGTATTAAAAGCGTAGAACTTAGCCCTACGCTTTTATAAAGTAGTAAATTACAGAGATTAACTAAATACATTTTCACCATTTACTACTTGCCACTCACCTTTATAACCTTCCTTAAATGCACCAATTTCAAAATGCGCCATTGAAATTCCAAGGTCTATATCTTCAACATTATGATTCTTCCTGCACGCAAAAGCTTTAATCTTTCCCTGAGTGTAAATAAAAGCTATTGGTCTCTTATTCATAGCAGATGGAGCTAACATACTAGCTTCAATTCCACTCTTTACCCAACTTGGAATCTCACCATCTTTTTCAACAAGAACTTCATCAAAATTTTGAGTTTTCTTATTTATTTTTGCTACCAATTTTTCTTTAAATGACTTCTCCTCATTAACATATCCAACAGCAATTATACATAACAACTCTTCATTATCTTGAAGATTAATACTTTTTCTGCAAGCTTCCTTGTTATATGTTCCTCCAACCCAACATGTCCCTAATCCTAAACTAGTACATTCTAATACAACTAATTCACCATAATATCCTATATTTCTTTGTAAATCTCTCATATTAGCATCACCTGCTAAAGCAATTAAGGATTTAGCCCCACTTAACATACCGTAGGATGCCTTAAATCCATTTAATACCTTAGAAGCATCTTCAACAAATTTAAATTTTAGTCCACTTTCTTTATTCACTTTTTCTATTAGAGATTGGATTTTATCTATTTTTTCAACTTCAATATCTTTAAGCTCATATTTTCTTCTAGAAGTTCTAATGCTTATTGCATCAAACCATTTATTATCTATTTCCATATTTATCTCTCCTAATTAAACTTTTCTTTTATTTTAAAACATATTTATTGATAATTCAAAATTATTTTAAATTAAGAGATTTCTTTTAAGATACTTCAAATTGAAAAGTTAATGAACCAGTAAATTTCCCCCTATTGTAAATTTTATTTTTATCCAATACAACTAAGCATTGTCCATATTTAGCATTTACCAAAGTTCTATTGAAAAAGTTTCTAATAAACCACTCAATAATTGCCCAAAAATCGTCCAATTCATATTGTGCCCTCATATCTATATAATCTCCTTTTTTTAATCTATTCAATTCTAAATTATTTTCATCAAATTTTTTGTCATATAGAGAAAATTCTATGCTCTTTTTTCTTTCTCCAACTAATAAAAAATTATTATCATTACTTACCTTTACCTTAAGATCATTAATTATAAAATTGTTATTGTCAACTATTATATTTACGTCTTTTGAGATATAGTTATTACTATTTTTTATTTCATCCTTTCCAAATTCAACTTTTGAAGGAATATATACCGTGTATCTTCCCTTAATACCCAAATTAATTTCTATCTTTTGCTCTTCATTTGCAGCTACTGAAAAGCTAAATAGATTTAGAATAAAAGTTATGGATAACCCTAAAGCAATTAATAACCTTTTCATTTATTTCTCCTTTTTACACATAAATTAATTAGTAACTGAGTATTTTATAATAAAAGGAGTTATTTTTAGAATATATAATTAATTTCTATAAATAACTCCCTTTTGATTATTTCACAGCCACTGTCAATTTTAAATTAGCTCCATTCATAGGGTTTAATCCATCTACTCCATAAGTTTCATATTTTAATATACCATTGTATTCGCCTTTGGGAAGAGTTTTTTCAAGTAAAATATTATATATTCCTTTGCCAGGAGGGATCATTTTTGATTTGTAAAGTTCTGTACCATCTTCTAATATTAAACTTACTACAAAATAGCAAGGATTACCCTGTGGATTGCTAAAACCTACTTGTGCATTTTTATTATCAGCCGCAATATTTAGTACTTTAAAACCTGGAATTTGAATTCCATTTCCGCTAGTATTTACTTGGCTATTAGGATCATTATCTATTGCATTTGGATCTATATCTATAATAGAATCTTGTGTCTTGCTATCATCTAAATTACTAGCATAATAAATACCAAATAAAATAATAGCTAAACATATTAGTGTGATCACTATCCGTAATGGCAGTAAATTCTTTTTTAGTACTACATAAGAATTTTTTTCGCCTTCACATTCTATATATCCCTTTGGTGAGTAGATTAATGGACTCATTTTTCCATACTCGCCTATTGGTAGCTTTATATTGTTAATATAAATATCTGCAAAACTTTCTTTCTTAGGAGGATATTCACCAACAATTTTAAAGTTATTTTTAGGATATAAAGCCCTAATTTGTTTTCTAGAATAACATCTAACCGACCTATCTTTATCTATATTATAATAAATTGAATAATTCTCCAAAGGGACACCATTAAATTGAATTCTATCCTTCATAAAATACCTCCCTTAAATAAAGTTTACATATATATTAATCTATTTTTTCTTCAGCATCGAATATAAAATTCAATGTTCCACTATATTTTCCAACATATTTTACATCTGTTGTATCTAACCTAATCTTATAATCTTTAATTTTGCCACTATCACTTAAATCTAATGTTCCTATATTACTACCTGATACTGCGTTATTACTTGAATCTACAAGAGAATACTTTATTTTATTATCATCGCTTATAGGATCAATACCTTTTAAATAGAAATCATTGTCTGTAGCTACTCCTACTGTGACTCTTCTAAAACCAGTGCATTCATTAAGTTTAACTTGAATTCCAGATTCTACATAAGCATCACTACCAGTAGCCCCCTGTGGAGCTTTCTTAATTTTACTAAAATCAACTTCCGTTGGAATGCTTACCATATAACTTGCATCTACCTCAGCATTTATCAAAACGCTACCTTTGGCATCCTCTTTATCTTTTGCTGGGAAAACTTGTTTTTCACCTGTTCCAGCGGCAAGTGCATTACTAACAGTTCCAAATATCAACAAAGTAGAAATGGTTAACATTGTGATTATTTTCTTTTTCATATAAACCTTCCTTTATTATATAATTATTATTTTTATCACTTTATTTAAGATAACTTATTTACTGCAATATCAAAAACCATACTATCTTTATAGTTTCCAGCATATAATATATCTTTTTCATCCACTTTAATCTTAAAATTTCTTTCTTTAGGACTTTCTTTTTCGTTAGTAAAGTTTGCAGCTATAGCTCCACTAGTAACCTCCTTATTTCCTTCATCAATCAACTTATAAGGAATGCTATTTCCTTCATTTGAGATAAATTTGAATTCATCATTTTTCCCTTTTACCTTAACACTAATACCATAATTTTTTTGCAAATGAGAATTATCTACTTTTATACATACACCACCTTCTAATGATGGATAATCTATATCTATTGATTCTGGTATTGTGAAAGTATAAGTATCTGGAATGTTAAAATTGACCTTCACTTCTCTAGCTTCACTACCATGCTCTTTTGTGTTTAGCTTCATTTCATATGCAGAAACTCTTAAAGATAAAAAACTAAAGGTAAAGATAGATACTATTGCCATCTTACTCAATAGCGTTTGCTTCATAAAACTCCCCCTAATAAGCGTTACTGTAGATATTATTTCTAAATTGCTTTAAAAATTCCTATTTTTCTAATTAATTTAAAAATTTCTTTTATTTAAGTTGAATTTTAAATGGTTATGTCAATATATGTACTTATAGTTACCTAGCTGTTTAATTTGCCTTATAAACATATTATTTAATAGTATTATTTAATATAAAAAAAATTCTGAGATAAATCTCAGAATTTTTATAAGGTTATAAATTTATTGATATTTTGTTTCTAAAGTTTCTAATACTTTAATATACTTTTCTCTATCTTCAGAATTATCATCTTCAAAAGCCTTGCAGTTAGCATTTAAATCATCTAAAGTTTCAGAAGATAACTGTTTTTCTGCAAATTTATAGACAACCCCATCTTCCTTGTCTATATGTCTTGTAAGAAGATTTGCATAAGACATTGCACTACCTATTATATCAATCTTAGCTTCGTCTTTACCTGCCTTTAAATCTTCCAATGCAGTACATAACTCACTCATATAAAGTCTTCCTAAATCATGTTCAACTAACATTCCATGTTTAACTAACTTTTCAGCAGTTACTCCAATCTCATCAACCATTTTATTAAAAAGAAATTGTTCTTCTTTTCCATGATGGTGCTTATCTGCAAAATTTCTTATAAAATCTACAATAGAATAAAAATCATCATAATTAACTTCTTCACCATTAACTATTTTATAACATGCTTTTCTAACTACTAGCAACATTCTTTTTATATATTTATGCTCATCTATCATTAGTTCTAATGCATTCATAGTATTTACCTCCTTAAGTAATTACTTATTTTCTTCTAATTGTCATAGACTCATTTTCTTCTAAATATTCAAATTCCTCATTTACTTTACTTACAAATGATTTAACCCACAAACTTCTTAAGTGGTAGAAAAAGTTCACATCTCCTTGTTCCTGATCCCAGATATCTTTATGAACACATAAAGTTCTTACCCAAGAAACTTTATTTTCATCTGATTCTACAACTTCATTTACTCTATCACATGGCATTCCATCCAATATATAATCATTTATTGCATTAAATATATCTGGAGCTGTTTCTATCGCTCCTCCATTTTCCCTTAGTTCTTCAGCAGCTTTTATTCCTTGCTTTATATAAATATCTTCTAGTTTTGCCTTAACTTCATCACCATTTTTTAATAGTTCAGTTGTCCATGCAGCCATTCTTCCTTCTGCTGAGTGAATTTTCCCTTGAAGCCATCCATGTATGTTGCTTGTATCAATCATTTCTTCTAGTGGAAGATTTGGTGTTCTTTCACCATATTTACCTACTATAACTTTCTTTAAGCTTTCTGTATCTAATCCTTCTTCTTTGGCTAAATCTATTATTACCTCTTCTAAATTTTCAAACCAAACTATTTTATTAAATAACCAATAATGAATTTTTCCTAAAAATAAACTCATAATCTTTCCTCCTTATTTAAACTTTTTCCTTAAGTTGTATTATTTCATATTTATGATTTATTAAATAAACTTTTCTTTCTAAGCAACCTTAGGCAAATCATTGTAAAATGTCTCTGTTAATAGTATAGTATAAAATCAGCAATTAATTCAGTAACATTTGTTACATGTTTTTTTCTTTTCCTAAATTTATCTATTATATAAGAAAGAGGATTGAAACTTTTCTTTCAATCCTCTTAATATTATCCTAAAACTATTTGTTCGGAGTAAAACCACAGTATCCTATTTCGTCACATCTTTTTTTCATATCTTCCCAAGTAGCTTTTTCTTTTATAGATTCTATTGCTGTAGGATATAGAATATAATTTTCTTTAAATATATGATCTCTTAAATTAAATATAATATATTTAGCTGTTTCATCTACCTTTTCCTTAAATTCATTAAAATCTATTGTAGAAACATTATAAGCCAAATCTTTTAAAACCTTCTTTTTAGCTCTTAAATCATCATGTTCCATTCTCATAATTCTAGTTGGGCCAGTTATTTGTCTATCTTCCATTTCAGTAAACAATACTTTTTCTTCTCTTTGGTGATGTTTTTCCGCATCTAATATATTTTCTGAAACAGTCTTTAATTCTTCAAACTCTTTTAAGCTTTTATCATAGCTTTTAAGTTTTTGAATTCTTGTGTTTAGTTCCTCAAGTTCTGTTAGAAAACCAAGAATCTTTTCATGTTCTTCTACAAAGGTATAAACAACATGCTCTGGATCTATATTGGTTTTCATTTTCTCAAGTTCATCTTTTAAAACTTCCATATGAATATCACAAAGATGTCTTAAATCTTGTGGATTCATACCCTTTTCTATTAAATTTTGTTCTGCTATTGAAAGTTCAACAGGACTTATATTTGATACTATATCTAAAGCTTCTTTTCTTAACTCTTCTGTTACTCCTCCTTGATTTAGTTTTTCTAAAACTTCAGTTAAATTCTCTATTTTATTCTTATCCATAATTAACTTCTCCTTATATGTAAATTAAAAATTTCTATAGTTAAATTCTAATGTACTTTATCTTTTTAAAATATGATTTAAATCAAAATTGATAATTATTTTTATCTACAGCCAATACTAATATGTAGATTATAAGTGCTAAATTGATATGACTCCTTATATACAACTACCATAAGCACCTACATTATTTAATTAAAATTTAAGTGAAAGATTTTTTCATCTTTCACTTAAGGATTTATTTTTTAGTAATTTCTATTCTCCAAACTTCTGGTCCTTCTTCTAAGTAGTTCCATTCAAATTGATTTGGAATCTCCACATTAAAATGATCGTATAATGGACGAGGATCATGGTCATTTATAAGCTCCATTTTTTCTCCTGGTGCTAAACTTTCAAAAGTTCTAAAAATTGTAGGACGTTTATCCTTAGGTTCATATTTTCTTACATCTACTGTAGCTGCAAAACTTGACATATTAAATTCCTCCTCTTTTTCTTTGATTAAATTTATTATTCCTTGTAATTATGCTTTTAATGTAGTTTATTATCTTTGCTTTTTACCAACGGCAGCAAGATATATTACAAATTCTTCATCTCCATCTAAACCTAAAATACCATCTATCATCTTTTGGTCATATATACCTATGGCACAAGTTCCTGCCCCTATGGACTCACTAGCTAAATATAGATTCTGACATACATGTCCAACATCTATTAAAATCTTCTTATGAGCCGTAGTATCAAACTTCCATTCTGAGCGATATGGTATTGTGCTCCATGCAAATAAGACTGCTGCCTTTTTCGTAAAGTTAGGTACAAAAGGTTGATCAAGGGTTATTTCGTCTATTCTATTTTCTATCCCATCTAATTCTGATAAAAATAAAAGTTTATGTTCAAATGGAAGATATCTATATAATCCATTCTTTAGATTATGGACTTTCATAATAAATAGATATGTTTCAAAAGAATGTGTTGCTCCACTGCAAGGCACTGTTCTAAGTGTAAGTCCAGCTTTATTAGTTTGAGTAATACCTTGTGTAGCCCATAATAAATAAGATAATTCTTCAATACTAATATTTTCATCCGCATAAAATCTTGTGCTTCTTCTATTTTTTATACAATCATGAATATTAGAATTTTTCAAAACTCCTTCATTTACTTCTGGAAGATCAATAAATTTAGAAGATTTATCATAACCTTTAGTTCTAGAAGGCTCCGGTATTCCCTTCATCTTATCTGTCTTTACATTTTTGAATTCATCAAAATTTGATTTCAAAAAAACTCTTTGCTCTTCATATCTTTTCATAAAAATTCCCCTTTCATATCCTTAGGTTTATCTTATCAAAATATACAACAAAGGTACGTAACACATGTTACATACCTTTGTATTAAATTATTTTGCTATTCTTTTTCCAAAATCTATACATTTTTCTTCATCTTCACCTTCTGGATATTCCTGCACTGTTAATCCTTCACTTATAAGCTCTGCTCCATAAGATTTCATTCTACTTTCCCATTCAAGCATCCATTCACCATTTCCCCATCCCCATGATCCAAATAGAGCTACTTTCTTACCATTTATATTCCCTTCTAAGGATTGAACAAAAGGTTCCATATCTATTTCTTCTAATTCTTCTGCTCCAGAAGATGGACATCCTAAAATAAGTATTTCTTCATTTTTAACATCCTCTAGAGATACTTCTGATACTTGAACTAATTCAGCTTTTTTTCCTTCTGATTCAATTCCTTCCTTTATTAAACTAGCCATTTTCTCTGTATTTCCTGTTTGACTCCAATAAATTATTTTCATAATGTTTTCCTCCTAATATATCTTAATTAATTGAATGTTTTTTCTAACTTCTGACTTTATTATAATTATTATTTGGAAAACATTATGTGATTGAAATCAAATCTCAATTAATTTCTAATATAAAAAATCCATTGTCATCTAAATAACAATGGATTTTTATTAAATATAATCTTTTATTCCTTCTTCATCTAAAATTATGATATTTTTTGGTCCCTCAATTTTAATAAGCTCTTCGTCTTCAAATTTCTTTAACTTTCTGCTTATAGTTTCTCTAGTTACACCTATATAATTTGCCATATCTTCTCTTGATAGAGGTAACATTATAGATACATTTTTATCAGTAATTTCCCCGTACTTTTCTAACAAATCTATCAATAAATATGCCATTCTAGAATCTACATCATTTGTAGCTAAATTTTGTGCAAGATTCTCCACATTAGATAATCTTTCTCCTACAGTTTCTAATACTTTAATGCTTATTTCAGGATTTCTCACCATTAGATCTTTCATTTCATCCTTACTAAGAGTACATATTTTAGTATCCACTATTGCTTTTGAATTAAATCCATATTTAGAAGGTTTTATAAGATCTAATTCTCCAAAAAAGTCTCCTTCCGAAAGTATGTATAATATTTGTTCCTTCCCGTCTTTAGTATATTTATATATTTTTATTTTACCTTCATTAATAAAATAAAGTGTACTTGCTACATCACCTTCACTAAATATTACATCACCTTTGGCATATTCTTTATGATTAATTGTTTTAACTATTTCTACTAATTCTTCACCATCTAAGTTTTCAAATATAGGTACCTTACTTGCACAAAGTTCTCCCCTACAATTATTGCAACAATTTCCACATTCCTTATTCACAATCTCATCTCCTTAAACTATGCATATATAATAAATATTTATATTCTTCAATTTTTATAGCATATCAATTATTAATTTGCTAATATATTTCAAGAAACAATTTTATTAATTATATTATAATAAAAAACACTCAAAAGACAAAATTAATTATCCTTTGAGCATATATTTAAAATTTATTTATTGCTAGATAAATTTATTACAGTTGCTTTATGCCTTGTCATTGCTTCTATAGAATATCTAACACCTTGTGTTCCCATACCAGAAGATTTTACTCCAAGGAATGGAAAATGGTCTGGACCTCTCTCTGTTTTATTATTTACTTGAACTGTTCCAACTTCTAGCTTATCAGCTATATAAAAAGCATCGTTTATATTTTCTGTAAATACAGCTCCTTGAAGTCCATATTCCGATTTATTTGCTATTTCAATAGCTTCATCTACATCATTTACTCTTATTATCGGAAGTACTGGTCCAAATGGCTCTTCCCATGCAAGTCTCATTTCAGTAGTCACTCTATCAAAAAGTGTTGGATAAATTAAATTGCCTTCTCTTTTTCCACCTACAATTAGTTTAGCTCCCTTTTCCTCAGCTTCCTCTATTAATTGCCAAACAAAATCTGCTGCTTTTGAATTTATTAATGGAACGACATCAACATCTTTTTCTAATGGATTTCCTACAGTTAGTTTTTTCATCTTTTCTTTTATTTTTTCTATAAGCTTATCAGCAACCTCATTTACAACTAAAATTCTTTTTACAGCTGTACATCTTTGCCCTGAGTATGAGTATCCACCTGCTACTATATTACTTGCTGCTAAGTCTAAATCAGCATCCTTTAAAACTATCGCTGCATCTTTTCCTCCTAACTCCATCAAAAGCGGAACCATAGAAGTTATTTCAGAAATTCTTTTTCCTATTTCTGTGCTTCCAGTAAAGTTAATAAAATCTATTCCTTTATGAGTTGTTATATAATCTCCTATTTCGCTACCTTTTCCTGTAACTGTGTTTAATATACCAGCTGGAGTTCCTGCTGCCTCAAATATCTTTGCTAAATATAATCCACATAAGCTTCCTTGAGTAGCTGGTTTAAATACAACCGAATTACCTGCCATAAGTGCTGGTGCTATTTTGGATGCTGCTAAATTAACAGGATAGTTAAAAGGAGATATTGCAAGTACCACTCCTAATGGTTCTCTTTTTACAATTGATACTTTATTATTTTTAAAACCTGGAAAACTTCCCCCTGGAATGCTTTCTCCAGATAAATTTTTAGCTGTATCTGCTGTAAATCTAATAAAATCTGATGTCCTTGAAACCTCTGATCTACAGCTTTTTCTATCCTTAGCAATTTCCATCATCATAAGATATGATAACTCAGCTTCATTTTCAAGTATAATATCTGCAGCTCTATAAAGAATTTCAGCTCTCTCATAAATAGCAGTGTCTCTCCATCTTTTTTGAGCTTCCTTAGCAGTTTTTACAGCTACATCAACCTCTTCTTTTGTCATAGCTGGAACACTTCCAAGAAATGAATCGTCAAGTGGGGATTTTATATGGATAAAGTTCCCCCCTATTGATTGTACCCATTCTCCATTTATCAAATTCTTAAAATTACCTTTTTCATCTCTAATATTATTTAACATATTTGTTATTCCTCCTACTTATTAAAGTTTTACTATTTTGTTATATCTTCTCCGGATTTAAACATCTCATAGTTTATATTTTCTTTTCCAATACCTATCTTTACTAAATTCTTATAAATAGCTTTCATAAATTCTAATGGTCCACAAAAATAAAATTCACCATTCTTTGGTAGAGTTTCTTGCATCCATTCTAATGAAATTCTTCCACTTATATCAAAATCTTTTAATAACACATCATTTTCTTCAGGTCGTGTATAAAATACTGTGGTTATTAAGTTTTTATTATTCTTACTAAGGTCATTTATTTCTTCCTTAAAGCTATGGTTCTTTGAATTTGGGATACTATAAATTAAGTATATCTTTCTTCCGCTCTTTACTGCATCATAAGCCATGGCAAGCATCGGCGTCACTCCTATCCCTCCCCCTATTAATACTAGTGGTTCATCACCGTTTTTTAATACAAAATTTCCAATAGGCACTGTTATTTGAATCTTATCTCCTATTTGAATCTCATTGCATAGCTTCTTACTTAAGAATCCATTTTCCTCACTTTTTACACTTATTCTATAAAACTCTTCATTTGAATTTAAAGATAGTGTATATTGCCTTGGTTTAGTGTATGTATTATCTTGATTTTTCATTCTAACAGCAATAAATTGACCAGCTGTAAAACCTGGAAGCTTACCTCCATCTAAAGATTTTATATATAATGATGTAACTCTCTCATCTTCTTTTATTATTTTATATACTATACAGTCTTTAAACCCTTTCCATGTATTTTCTAAATCTAGCAACTTATTTTCTATCATCTTAAGCTCCTCTCGTTTCTTTTAAATTGGTTTTACTAAAACCTTGGCACTATTATATCTTTATAAAATTGATCGTAATATGATTTAAATCAAATTTTAAAATTTGATTTCAGTCATATTTTTATAAATTAAATAAGCATAGAATTAAGCCATGGCAAAACAAAATGCAAAAATTAATAAATTCAGGAGGAAAAAATAATGAATAATATTATGCTAAATAAAAATACTTATTGGATAGGTAAAGTAGATGATAGAGATGTGCCTTTCCACAGATTAACTTTAACTAAGGGGACTACATATAATAGTTACTTATTAATGACTGAAAAACCAACAGTAATTGATACAGTAGATATAAGTTTTGGGAAAGAATATGTTGAAAACTTAAAAAACATTATAGATCTTGACATGATTCAATATATTGTAATTAATCACACTGAACCTGACCATTCTGGTGCTCTTAGAGCTTTAGCTATGAAAGCTAAAAATGCTACTATTGTATGTACAAAAGTAGCTGTAGATGAACTAAAGGAAATGTACAAGCTTCATGATAGAGAATTTTTAGTAGTTAGAAATGGAGATTCATTAGATATAGGTGGTAAAACACTAAAATTTATTGAAACACCATATCTTCATACTGAAGAAACTATGATTACTTATTGTGAAGATGATAAAATTTTATTCCCTTGCGATATTTTTAGTACTCATATTGCTAATTATGAATATTTTAATGATTTATCAAAAGAAGATATAACAGATGACTTTGTTGGTTATTACAAATTAATAATGCATCCTCATAGAAGATATGTTCAAAATATGATTGATAAAATTAAAGATCTAGATATAGAAATGATAGCTCCATCTCATGGATTTATCCTTAGAGATAATGTTCAGAAGTTTATTGATATTTATGATAATATGAGTAAAAATTCTACAGCTAATAAAAAAGCCTTGATATTATACTCTACTATGAGTGGAAGAACTAAAAAGATGGCAACTATTATAAATGAAAAATTTAATGAACAAAACATAATTTCAGAAATTATTGATGTAAACAGGACTCCAAAAGAAGATATATTAAATCGTATTTCAGAATCAGATGCAATATTCTTTGGCAGCTCCACCAAATATGGAGATATGATTGGAAATATGGAAGATATTTTGAAAAATCTAAAATCATTAAATCTATCTTCAAAGATAGGTGCAGCTTTTGGTTCCTACGGTTGGAGTGGTGAAGCTATAGAAGTGATACAAGATTATCTAAATGAAACTAATATGAATGTGTTAACCACTTCTAACTGCGTTAAAGGTACTGGTATGACTGATATTGAATTTCCTATAAAGGTTAGATTTGAACCAGATGATAATCGCATTAAAAGTATTGAAAAGTCTATAACATATGCTACTGATTTATTGCTTAGCTCTATTTAAAATATAAATTTTTATATTAAGCACCTCAGATTTAGTTTATACTATCTTCTAAGGTGCTTTTAAATTTGAATTAATCTCTTATACTTCCTTTGAATATAATGCGGATGGATTTGGTGAAAGCATTACTAGACATGACATGTCACTATACCCCGTATTTTTTATACTAAACATTTCTTTGCCCTTGCAATGTATAACATCTCCTTGAAGAACCTTATAAGTTTTCCCCTCAACAACCATTTCTCCTTGGCCTACAAGGATATGAACAATAAGATCACTTTCTTCATGATTATGAGATGGAACTCCTTGATCTGGTTTAAAATTCAAAATGAAGCAAAGCACTTTGTCCTCATTGTAAAGTATCTTCTTTGTAAACTTTTCTTCGCTATACTCCATTTTTTCTGTTATTTTCTCTATTTTCATGGAACTCACTCCTTTTATGAAATTCTAAGCTTAAAATAAATTAAAAATCCTAAGTTCTTTATTCTCATAATATTATCTCCACTGAACTGGTTTTTAATTCTAAATTTTTAGAACCACCCGCGTAGCAGGTGGTATTCAAAATACAAAAATAAATCCTAGCTATAATAATACAGCTAGGATTCTCTATTTTAAATATATATATTGGATAGGGCTAATTTATTATGATTATCTAGTAATTAACTTCTATGCTTCCATGAACATTTTCATGTCATCTTCAACATTTGTAATTCCACCAATACCAAAGTTTTCAACTAGTACTTTAGCTACATTTGGTGAAAGGAATGCTGGAAGTGTTGGTCCTAAGTGAATATTCTTAACACCAAGGTATAATAATGATAATAATACTATTACAGCTTTTTGTTCATACCAAGCTATATTGTATGATATAGGTAATTTATTAACATCATCTAAACCAAATACTTCTTGTAATTTAAGAGCTATTACAACTAATGAGTATGAATCATTACATTGACCAGCATCTAATACTCTTGGAATTCCACCAATATCACCTAAGTTTAACTTATTGTACTTGTACTTAGCACAACCAGCAGTTAATATAACTGTATCCTTTGGTAATTTTTCTGCGAATTCAGTATAATAGTTTCTAGCCTTTGCTCTTCCATCACAACCTGCCATAACAAAGAATCTCTTTATTGCACCAGATTTAACAGCATCAACAACCTTGTCTGCTAACGCTAAAACTTGGTTATGTGCAAATCCACCAACGATTTGTCCATTTTCTATTTCCTTTGGAGCCTTACATTTCTTAGCTAATTCTATAATTGCTGTAAAGTCCTTGATTCCATCTTTATCTGCATCTATATGAGCACATCCTGGCATTCCAGTTGCCCCTGTTGTAAATAATCTATCTTTATATGAATCCTTTGGTATAACAACACAGTTTGTAGTCATTAAAATTGGTCCATTAAAGCTTTCAAATTCTTCTTTTTGTTTCCACCATGCATTACCATAGTTTCCTGCAAAGTGAGCATATTTTTTAAACTTAGGATAATATTGTCCAGCAAGCATTTCTCCATGAGTATAAACATCTACTCCTGTTCCTTCTGTTTGCTCTAGTAACATTTCTAAGTCTCTTAAATCATGTCCTGAAATTAATATTCCTGGATTTTTTCTAACTCCAATATCTACTGTGGTTATTTCTGGATTTCCGTAAGTTTCTGTATTAGCTTTATCTAAAAGAGCCATACCATCTACACCAAATTTTCCAGCTTCTAAAGCTAATGCTACTAAATCATCTACTGATAAAGTATCATCTAAAGTAGCTGCTAGTGCCTTTGCCATAAATCCATGTACTTCTTCATTATTATATTTTAAGTTCATAGCATGCTTCATATAAGCAGATAATCCCTTTAATCCATAAGTTATAAGTTCTCTTAAGCTTCTTACATCTTCATCTTTAGTTGCTAATACTCCTACAGTTTCAGCCTTTTTATCAAACTCTATTGTGTTGTCCGCTGTCCAAGTTACAGCATCTGGAGCTATAACTTCTTCATTACTCATTCCAAATACTTTCTTAAAGAAACCACCAGTTACCTTAACTTCTCCAACTTTTCCACCAGCTTTTATAACTTTGCTTTTTAATTCTTCTCTTAACTTTAGAGTTTCTTTTACTCTTTCTAATATAGAATCTCTGTCAAAGTTAGCATTAGTAATTGTAGTAAATAAGTTTTCTGTTATATACTTATCAACTTTATTATCTATAACTCCAACCTTTCTACCTTCATTACTAACCATAGCTAGTCCCTTAGATACATATACTAATAAGTCTTGAGCTTTAGCTACGCTTTCATCTTTACCACAAACTCCTCTTACAGTACATCCACTGCAACCAGCAGTTTCTTGACATTGATAACAAAACATTGACATATTTTTTCCTCCTACTTTATCTAAAAAAATTATTTTTCTAATTTCTTTCCTCGTTACAAGATAAAGTATACTTAATAACTCTGATTTATTCCGTAACAGGTGTTACAATCTTCTTAAAAATTTTCCTCTTCTAGTTAAATATAATTTTAAGATTAATATATAAACTTCTATATAATGGTGATATAATTATATTGTAATATATTGTTAATTTTTACACTTGGAGGTTATTATGAAGATAGGAGTAATTGCTGATATCCACGGGAACTATGATGCACTTATGACAGTTATAGTGGATATGCATAAAAATGATATTGATTCAGTTATTGTCCTTGGAGACATAATCTTTTCTGGGACAGAGCCACAGAAATGTTTTGAGAGAATTAAAATGATTAAACCAATTGTTTGGATTAAAGGTAATACAGATAATTGGTTTAATGAAATAAATGAAAATTTCAAACCTAAAAATGAACTTGAAAATAATATGTACAATAAATTTTTAGATGTAAATAGTAAGGTATCAAAAGAATTAATTGAGACTATTAAAACTTTAAAAGAAAAAGAAGAAACTACAATTAGAGGTGTTAAAATACTATGTGTTCATGGGTCAGATCGTAAGATTAATGAAGGAATTGGGATACTTACACCACAGGAAGATATTTCTGAGCTCTTTAATAGATTGAATCATGATATATTGCTTTGCGCCCATACTCATTCACCATTTATAGCAACTAAAAACGGAAAACTAATAATGAATGTAGGTAGTGTTGGTTTACCTAGTGATGAATCAAGAGCTTCATATGGTATATTAAAATTTGAAGATGATAACTTCGAATATTCTATACGAAAAATTAAAATATAAAATTATCTAAATCAATATAAAGTATCTGTAACATTCCATATAGAACTTTTATCAATATCATCAAATACTTTAAAACTACAAATCTACTTGTCTATTATATATATTTGTGTTAGCATTAATCAAAATAACTTAAAAGAATTAGGTGATACGATATGAAATTTAATAAAAAGGATATATTAATATTAGTAATACCAATAATTATAATAATTATTTCAACTCCTTTTTTACCTGATCAAATTCCTATGCAATGGAACTATAACGGTGATGTTAATTGGTATTTAAATAAAAGATTATCATTTTTATTAGGATTTATTCCTTTTATAGTTTATAAATCATATAAAGCAAAACGTGGCTATAAATAAACCAAAAATTTATTTATAGCCACATTAACTTTATGATGTATTTCCTAATTTTATTCAATCTACTTAGGGTAGAATGGATCACACTGATTTTTCTGTAAAACAATTTTTATTGTCAGTTAAAATTTAATCTTTTTACATCCAACTTAAAATTCCCCTGAATAGTATTTTTAGCAATAGGTATACTAAATTTAAAATGAATTTTTATAAAATACAAATTAAGGTGGTTAAGATGAAAACTTTTAAGAAATTCCTATCAATATTAATAATTGCTTTATTGTCCTTCTCATTTGCTTTTCCAAATAAGGCTATGGCACAAATCAATCCTTTCAATCCATTTAGGGAAGTTCCAATAAAAATAGCAGTTGTTATGTATGATGTCAATGAGCCATATCCTTCTCAGATTGTAAAATACCTGCAAGTAATTCAAGAAGAAAATAAAGATAAAGTACAGTTTACTTTTTTTAATTCCAATAATAACGAGAATTTAGAAACACAATTTATTAATTCTATTATCTCAAACGAACAATATAATCTTATACTGCTAGATTTAGTTAATATAAATTCTGTTGAAAATGTGATAAATAGAATTAAATCCAGCAATATTCCTGTAATTGTTTTTCACAGTGAACCATATAATATGGATGCTATAAAATCATATAATAAAGCTATTTTTATTGGTTCTAGTCCTGAAGAAGGTGGTATTCTTCAAGGAGAAATTCTTATTAATGAGTGGATTAAGCACAAAAATACTGTAGATCATAATAAAAATAATGTTATGGAATATATTCTTTTAAAAGGAAAACCAAACAGCTTAGACACCATTGGTAGATCAAAAGCTTCTGTTTCTACTATAGATGCTGCAGGCATAAAGACAAAAGAACTTTCATCAGTAATTTGCAATTGGGACAAAGAAGAAGGTAGAAAAGCTACTGAAGCTTTACTTTTGCAGTTTGGAGATAAGATTGAAGTTATTAACTCAAATAATGATTCAATGGCAATAGGTGCTATTGAAGCATTACAATCCTATGGCTTTAATAAAGAAGGCAGCTCTAGAACAATTCCAGTTGTTGGCGTAGATGGACTTCCTGAAGCTATTGAATTAATTGATAAAGGTATTATGACAAATACTGTTATACAAGATGCTAAAGGAACTGCAGAAGCTCTTTTTTATTGCGGAATGAATTTAGCTGAAAATAAAAAACCATTAGAAGGAACAAATTATACCTTTGATGATAGTGGTGTTGCTATTCGTATTCCTTATATGCTATATAAAGCATTAAACTAATTATCAATTAAAATTTATCTTCAATAAAACAACATAAATAAGATGATTTCCATGTTGTATAGAAATCATCTTATTATCTTTAATAGCTTCTTTATATAAGTTTTTTAATAAAGTTTTTACATTACTTTTCCTGGTAAAACTGCATCTAGTATCCCAATAACTAGCGCTGCCAATAAGGCACCTATTATTGATACACTCATGTTTGGTACTAAAAATTGTGCTAGATATATTATTATGGCAGATATTACAAATCCCTTTATACCTTTTCCAATAGGAGATGCATCAACTCCCATAAAACTTTCTGCAAAATAATCTAGAACTGTTATTACAACTGCAGCTATTAAGAAAGACCATAAGCCTTCAATTGTAAAACCTGGAGTCAAAAATGATGTTATTCCTAAAACAACAGCAACTAATACCAATCTTCCTAACCAACCAAAAAAACTACTATGTGCATGTCTGTCTGTCTGTTCTTTATGTACCATTGTTATTCCTCCCTTGCAGTTTTATTTACATGACTACATTTATAGTATGTACATTTTTTATTTATAATATGATATATTTAAAAAATAAAATTTTACTATGCTTACCGCATTTCTTAATAAGTAGAAAATATTATTATATTAATCTTGCTATATATACTACCACATATGAAAAAGGAATAAGCAACATAATAGCAGCAAAAGTACCTATAATTTTACTGCCAATCATAGCAAAAATGCATACACAAAAATCTTCTTCTGAGCATTTATTATCTATTACATCATCAGTCATAATTGATAACTGTGGATCAATAAATATTGACATTAGAATAACAGCTAAACCATTTATAATTGAAGATAAAGTAATACAAGTTGCTCTGAGTTCTGGTTCTAAGCTTCCTGCATAAATTGGTGCTAAAGATCCAGTCATTATCAATGATACAGATATTAAATTGTATAATGTCAGCCTTTTAGGTATTTTTTTGAAATTAATTTTTGTAATATCATTTTTTACTGGTATTGCAATGGAATCTCTCATATAATTAATTCCTGCTTTTGAAAAACCATATAAAACTAATTTTGAGATTGATTTATCTACAGAAAAACATAAAACGCATTTATAGAATACTTTGTGAAATGTGGGAATTAATAAAGCTGCAAAAACAGTAGCAATACCTGAAACAATAATTATTAAATTAAATATAGTTATTAAGTAGTCCCCTGATGATCTATACTCTACTAACTTCGTTAACATAGGTGTTTGGAATGTTACTGCTACTCTTGATACTAAAGATAATATATTAAATATAGCGAAAGTAAGTGCAATTTTACCTGTTCTAACACCAACTAATCTAGTTGAATAAGCTAATGTTCCTATTATTGCAATTATAAAATTTGATATCAAAATGATTATAATCTGAATACTCATCTCATCCCTCTAATCTGCTTTCATTTTCTTTAGAAGTTCATCTAAGTTAGCAAAAGAATCATATTTTCCCCTAGTAGCTATTTTATTCTTAATTCTTACTAAAAAATCTCTATTTAGTAATACAGCTTTTATCCCAAGTGTTTTAGCTCCATAACAATTTTTAGGGTTATCATCAATAAATACAACTTCTTCTGCTTTCATCTTAAGTTCATTAAGTGCAGTTTGATACATAAGTTTATTAGGTTTACTAACTCCTAATTTAGAAGAAATAATAAAAGATGAAAAGTAATTTCTTAAATTTGCATGCTTATACACTCCTTCAATAGATGGCCAAGCATCTGAAACTAAAGCTAATTTAATATTCTCACTTAATTTTGGTATAACTCTATAAACATCATCATAAAATTCATACTTTTTATAGTTATAAACCAAATCTTTAGTTAGTTTTGTTATTTCAGTATAAGTTAAATCTAGTTCTGGTAAATAGTCTGATATTATGTCAAAAAATTTATAAAAACAGTTGTATTCATCCTCTTCTCTTAAAATTAGAGTTTGTTTATCTAGATATTTCATTCCTTCATAAACAGCTTTTCTCTTCCTATATGCTTTTATCTTGTTAAACTTTTCTCTTTCTATAATTTCATAAAAATTAGGTGACATAAACCAATTCCCGCTTCTTGGATAATTTAGTACTCTTCCTGAATCAATTAATATTGCTTTTATCTTCTTATATTTATTCATTACTCAACCTTCTTCTAAAACATTCTATATATATGTTTCCTTGTTATGGTAATATAGGAAGTGTGAATGCTCAATAAATATATAGGAATATAAAATAAAATTGAAAATTCACTTATAAAAACTTGAATTATATTCAACTATCTGGAGATATATTAGATGATTAATCAATCACTTGATTTTAATGAAATAAAGATATTAAAAAATACTATATATGATGAAATATCCGTAAACTTTGTATATAATCTTAAAAAGTTAATACAGTTAGAAGGCACTCAGAAACAGTTATCTCAAAAAATAGGCATTTCTGAAGATCTACTTTCTAAATACAAATCAGGATCTACATTTCCAACCATAGAAACCCTTATATATATTTCTAAAATATACAAGATAAAATTAAATGATTTACTATATAGCAAACTAAAGATCAGCGATCTAGAATCAATAAATGCTTTTAAGAATTCTTTCCAGTATATTTTTAGGGAAAAATATTTTGTATATTTCCTTGTAACAAATAAACTTAAAGAAGGTACTATTCAGGAAGGTATTATTGAATTTCATGATGATGATGTATGCTTTAATATAATTCATGAAAATTCAATCATTAAAAGTTTTAAAGGTAATTATAAGACAACTGATAAGCTAATCTTCTTTGAACTTACAAGTGTAAAAGATGGAATATGTTACATAAATATGATTAAACCAAATGTTAACATGAAAAAGTATATTGGTGGAATTGCTATGATGCTACTTCCATCTCAAGCTAATAGTAAACCTTGCTGTCAAAAAATATTATTTTCAAAAGATAAGATAAATAGAGAGGAAAATTACGAAGAAATGTCTAGTATTCTTAACTTTAATACTAATGACAACACCTTTGGAAACATGAAAATTTCTATAAATGATGATGAAGATGCTTTTGATTTCATAACTTCTCTAGCTTCTACATAAAATTAATGGCAGTATCTTTTTTAGATACTGCCATTAGTAAAATCGTAAAATTATTAACACAAAACCCTTCAAAGTCGCAAGTTATCAGCATATTCTTAAGAATATAGGAATATCAGAATATTTCCATATTAGTCTTTACACTAAACTATAAAATATATTAAGAATAATACTGCTAAACAATACATAACTGGATGTATCTTTTTGTAATTTCCTTTAAAGACATTTAGTATAACATAAGTTAAAAATCCACATGCAATACCCTCACCTATGCTATAAGTTAATGGCATTAATATAATAGTTAAAAATGCTGGTATAGCTATTTCACTCTTATCCCAATCGATTTCCTTTAAAGTGCTACAAATTAATGATCCTACTATAATTAATGCAGGTGCAGTTACTTGTGTAGTAATAACAGTGAGTAATGGTGAGAAAAATAATGAAAGTAAAAATAAAATACCTACTACTACACTAGAAAACCCAGTTCTCGCTCCTACAGAAATTCCTGATAAAGATTCAACGTAAGCTGTTGTATTAGTAGTTCCAAACACTGAACCTATACAAGTTGCAACCGAATCAGCAAGCAATGCCTTTGATCCATTTTCTACTGAACCATCTTTTTTTAATAATCCCACCTTTGAACCTGCTGCCACTAATGTCCCAGCTGTATCAAAGAAATCCATAAATAATAATGTAAATACAACTAAAAGCATTTGTGGATTAAATACTTCACCTATATTTTCTACTGCTACTCCAAAAGTAGGTGCCATTGATGGTGGCATAGAAATTACTGCTGATGGAATTTCTATAAGACCAGTTATCATTCCTATAACCACAGTTAATATCATTCCAATAAATATTGCAATATTTGATCCTCTTACCATTAATATTGATATAACAATAACACCAAACACAGCTAATAAAACTGATGGATTTGTTAAATCCCCAAGCCCTACAAAAGTAGCGGGATTAGCTACTACAATTCCTGCATTTTTTAAACCGATAAATGCTATAAATAAACCAATTCCTGCACTTACCGCGAACTTAAGATTAGCTGGAATTGCTTTTATAATAATCTCTCTAAGACCTGTTGCTGAAATTAAGAAAAATATAATACCAGAAGCTAATACACCTGCTAAAGCTGTTTGCCAAGGAATATTCATTCCTATGCATACACTATATGTAAAAAATGCATTTAGTCCAAGACCTGGAGCTATAGCTAAAGGGAACTTTGCAAATGCTCCCATTATTAAAGTACCAACTGCTGCTGCCAAAGCTGTAGCTAAAAAAACACTTTCCTGCGGCAATCCTGCTTGAGCTAAAACACTTGGAATTAAAAACAAGGCGTAAGCCATAGTTAAAAATGTGGTTACCCCTCCAATTACTTCTGTTTTCAAATTTGTTTGTTTTTCTTTAAATTGAAAATAATTTGATATGAAATTCATTGTCATTCTCCTCTATGCTGTAGTATTGTAATCAAATTTTATCGCATGTTGAGGATAAAGATATGTATTAGACATATATTAAAATATATGAAAGTAGTAACATATCGTAGTCAAGTCATTTAAGGCAACTTGGTAGAAACTGTCGGACCGTATCTCCAACTTTATACGAAAATTATGATTACTTTTTGGGTTAGGGTTATATAATACTACATTTTCCTACACTTGTCTATGTTTCTATTATAATTTATGACTTTAATAACTATGCAAAATGATTTATTAAAATATTTTCACTAGTAAACATTATCACTTACACTTTTTTCTTAAACAATTTTCTAAATGGCACTGTAATACATTGAAAACTAAAATTTATTACCTTATGTATCTTAAAATGAGAATAGCAATTGCTAATAGCTGGATTACATATTCTTTTACATCCCCAGTTTTTAATAATTTCAATCCATATTTCTTTTTATATGGATAAAAAAATGGTACTCCTTTTATTGTAAGAGCATCAGCTAATAAATGTGAAGCATAACATATTCCCCAAACAAGAGCAACTGACTTATTAACATGATATAAGCCTACTGTAGATACTCCTAGTGCTACCAATGAATGAGTTATTGTTCTATGTTTTAATCTTAAATACTTATCCCAGTCTGGAGCAATTGCTCCTAAAACACCAAGAACACTTATTGGATTCTTCATTATTAGTGGAATTGTTGCTGCTAAGCCTATTGCTAAATGTGTTCTTTTTATCATTATTTTCTTCTCCTTAAATTTTTTGTGTTATTTTGTAAAAGATACTGTAATTTCATTTTATAAAATAACAGCACCTCTTGCAAACACACGTTCTTATATTATAACATTTTTTCTAAAGATTCAACAATTCATTTAGATTGCTGGTTTATTTAAATATTCTAAAATGTCTACAACATTTGATTTGTCTATTGCCGCTTTTGTTTCAGTTTCAGACATACCTATCTCTAATTTAGCATCACTTGCCTGTATATTAAGATCAATATAATCTGCTTGTTTATAAGCACTATTCCACTCATCTATAGCAGCATCAATATCATTAACAACTATATCAAATTTATTAAAATTAGTATCATTAATTGCAACTGAAACATCATTAATTGCTCTGTTAACATCATCTTCAAGCTTTTGCCACTCATTTAATATTAATTGAACATTAGATTCTAAAGCTTGAACTTCCTTAGCCATTGCTGTATAGTTTTTAGATATTATTTGAAATGCTGTAACATCAGCATTTATCCCAGTTATTTTACTACTAATTTCTTTGATTTTATCTTGTTCCTCTTTAATTTTTTTTGAATTCACTACAATAACATAAATAGCACCTGCAACTACTGGAGCTAAGAAAAACCAAGTAATTAACCCTAATGGCCCTGCAAAAAATACTGCTACAACACCAATGACTATTGCAGCACCAGCTGCTATAGCTGCAGCTACAATTTGTGCCGTTTGCCTGCTTATTTCATCTTGTAAATTTTGAATATCTTTATTTAACTGCTCTACTAATCCTTTATCTACACTTGCTTCTTCTACAGCCTTATCTGCGACAGCTTGCATATCCTTTGCCATTTGAGGCATATTCCCTTTAAAATCCTGTATGTTTTTTAGAGAATCTGCAATTTCTTCTGTAATATTATTCAATCTATCAGATACAGTATTTAAATCAATTAATAAAGCCTCTCTTCCTTATCAGTTGGATGAGTCACTAAATATTTTGCTTGCTTCCGAGCTGCTGTTAGTTCATGTAAAATGTGATTATTATGTTTTTTTACATTTCTAGGAGTAATTATTAAATCTTCATAAACATTTGCTTCCCAGTCTCTGGCTATAACCTTTGATCTTTGAAATGCTTTTACAAAATCATCATAACCTGGGGGATTATTATTGAATGCGTGAAGCTTTGTCTTTCTAACACCAACCATAAACCTAGTCACCATAATAACATTCTTTTTGTATTCATTTTCAGCTTCAATTAAAGATTTACTATTAAATTGAATTGCTTCTGAAATTAACATATATCTTTCTCCTTTATTATTTATATTTTACCTAAAACAATTAATACATTTATGTATATAATGTGTATTTTAATTCCTCAATATTCAATATTAATAAATACTTTTTGTAAAGAGTCTGATAAGCTATAATTAATAGGTAAAATATATTTAATTGGAGTTAAGGAGAGGACAATATGAAATATGATAGGATTATCATAAATGATATAGGAAAAGCTTCCGTTTGCCCTATTTGTAATAACGAGGACACTGATATAAAAGGTGATTACTGCCAAATTTGTGGTGCTTTCTTGAGAAATAAATGTACTAATCTTGATTGTGACATTGAGCTATCTGGAGACAGTAGATATTGTTCAATTTGTGGAGCTGAATCCACTTTTCATAAAGGAGGATTACTTAAAGATTGGACAGATAGCAAAGATAAATTTACTACTTCTACTCCACTTATAGACAATATAGATTTAGATAAGAAAACTGCTGATGAGAGCTTTATACCAAACTATTATTTAACAAAAGATAACTAAGTAAAATAACAAAAACTAGTAGAACGTTGTATTTGCTCTACTAGTCTTTTTCTATGTAGTAAAGAATTTATGTATATTAGACGGTTTTAAAAAATTTTAAATAACTTTGTTATTGTAGGCCTCTTTCATAACTTTCTACCATTCTTTTTACCATTTCTCCGCCTACACTACCATTTTGTCTTGAAGAAAGGTTTCCTTTGTCAATGCTTTCATAGTCTTGTAATCCTACTCCTGAAGCAACTTCAGTTTTTAATCTGTTTAACCCTTGTTTTGCTTCTGGTACTAAAGTTCTGTTTCTTCCACTATAATTTGATGCCATTTTTGTTACCTCCCTTAATAAATATAAATTTTGGTTACAGTTATATCTTAACCACAAGCAAAATTTATAATCTATTAAATTGTTAGCAAAAGTAGTATTCAAATGTTTTATTTCATATACTTAGACGAGAAACCTAATAATACTACTTTCATAAGTCTGCTGGATTTCTTATCAAAGTTTAACAGATTGCCCTCTAATTTATAATATTATATAAATATAAAAACTAGTAGAACAAATATAATAATTATTATAAATGCTCTACTAGCCTTTTCTCATTAGAGAGGAATTATGTCACTATTTTAAAAATGGCTTACTACATTTTTGATGCCTATATTATTTATAGACCTCTTTCATAACTTTCTACCATTCTTTTTACCATTTCTCCACCTACACTACCGTTTTGTCTTGAAGAAAGGTTTCCTTTGTCAATGTTTTCGTAGTCTTGTAATCCTACTTCTGAAGCAACTTCAGTTTTTAATCTGTTTAATCCTTGTTTTGCTTCTGGTACTAAAGTTCTGTTTCTTCCACTATTATTTGATGCCATCTTAGTTTCCTCCCTTAATATATAGTATTTTGCCTTTGCAAATGTTAAATTTGCTTGGCACTATTATATTAACCATCATTAGAAATATTAATCCAATTAAATGTTGGTAAAGATAGCATTCTATTGTTCTATTGTAAAACTAACGATAAATTCCAATATCTTTTCTGCAATAGCTATTTTTAAAATTTACAAGTTCAACATTTCTATATGCAACTTCCCTAGCTTCTTCTAATGTTTTACCTGAACCAACAACAGAAAGAACTCTTCCTCCATTAGTTTTAAGTTTTCCATCTTCTAGCTTAGCTCCTGCTAAAAATACATTATCCTTAACACCTTGATCTATAGTTATTTCATAACCTTTTTCAAAGCTTCCTGGATAACCTTTTGATGCAAGAACAACATTTATACAAACTTCATCTCTCCACTTTACAGTAGTTTCACTTAATTTTTCATCCATTGCTGCTTCAATTACTTCAAACAAATCACTTTCCATTAAACTTAATACTGATTGCGTTTCAGGATCACCCATTCTTACATTATATTCAAGTAAGTATGTTCCTTTATTCGTAATCATAAGTCCAAAGAATATAATTCCTTTAAAGTCAAACTTTTCAGCTTGAATTCCTTCTAGAGTCTTAGCCATTATATTATCTTCAAATTCTTTCATAACTTCATTGGTTACATATGGATTTGGTGCTAAAACTCCCATTCCACCTGTATTTGGTCCCTTACCACCATCAAAAATTTGCTTATGGTCCTTAGCTGATATAAATGGTATTATTGTCTTTCCATCTGTAATAGAAAGAATTGAAGCTTCAACTCCATATAAAAATTCTTCTATAACAACCTTTTGTCCAGCACCTTTAAATATATCATCTATCATATAAGAATTTAATGCTTCTTTAGCATCCTCTTTTGTTTCACAAATTGCAACACCTTTTCCTGCCGCTAGTCCATCAGCCTTGATAACTACTGGATATGTGCAATTTTCTATATATTCTAAAGCCGGTTCTACTTCTGTGAACACTTCGTATTCAGCAGTTTTTACTCCATACTTTTTCATAAATTCCTTAGAAAAACTTTTACTTCCTTCAAGCTGAGCTCCAGCCTTATCAGGTCCAAATATTCTAAGATTTTCAGCTTTAAATTTATCTGTAATCCCCTTAGTTAATGGATCTTCAGGACCTACTACAGTAAGGTAAATATCATTTTCTTTAACGAATTTAACTAATTCATCAAAATCTGTTATATTAATATTTTTACATTTATTTTCTACAGCAGTTCCACCATTACCTGGGGCTACATATATCTTCTCAACCTTTGGGCTCTTTGAAAGTTTCCAAGCTATTGCATGTTCTCTTCCTCCAGAACCAATTAAAAGTAGTTTCATAAAATATCCTCCAAACTTTTAGTGTTTAAAGTGTCTAAGTCCAGTAAATACCATAGCTATACCATGTTCATTACAAGCATCTATAGACTCTTGATCTCTCATAGATCCACCTGGCTGAATAATTGCCTTAATTCCAGCTTTAGCAGCTTGATCTACTACATCTCTAAATGGGAAAAATGCATCAGAGGCTAATATAGTAGCTCCAACCCCTCTTTTTAGAGCATCTTCTGTTGGCCATATTCTATTAACTTGACCTCCGCCAATTCCAAGCGCTACAGAGTCTTTAGCAACAACAATTGCATTGGATTTAACATATTTAACAACCTTCATTCCAAATAGTAAATCCTTCATCTCTTCGTCAGTTGGTTTCTTTTCAGTCACAACTTCTATTTTCTCTAAAAGCTTTTTATCTTCTTCTTGTACTAAGATACCTCCATCAACAGTTACCATATACTTTTCATCTTGGGGCGTTTTACTAACTCTTAATACTCTTAAATTCTTTTTAGTTTTTAATACTTCAAGTGCATCTTCATCATAATCTGGAGCTGCAATTACCTCCAAGAATATCTTAACCATTTCTTCTGCAGTTTTCTTATCAACCTTTCTATTGAAGGCAACTATTCCACCAAATATTGAAGTAGGATCAACCTTATAAGCCTTCATATAAGCTTCATATGGATTTTCTCCAATAGCAACACCACATGGAGTGTTATGTTTTAAAGCACAACATGATGGTTCTTCAAATTCATTTGCACATTTCCATGCTATATCCATATCTTTAAAGTTATTATAAGATAATTCTTTACCATTTAATATATCTATGCTATTCATAGCTCCTTCTACTGTTGTTGACTGATAGAAAGCAGCACTTTGATGAGAATTTTCACCATATCTTAAACCTTGCTTTTTCTTAAATGAAACTGAAAGATATTCAGGATATTCTTCTTCTCCTTCTAACATAAAATTAGAAATAGCAGCATCATATGCGCTCATAAGATTAAATACCTTACCTGCCAATCTCTTTTTAGTCTTTAATGAAACTTCTCCTGATTTCATTTCATCCATAACAACAGCATAATCCTTTTTGTCTGATATAACTACTACATCTTGAAAGTTTTTAGCTGCTGCTCTAAGCATTGTTGGACCACCAATATCAATAAATTCAACCTTTTCTTGAAAGCTTAGATCTTCCTTTACCTTTTCAAAAAATGGATAAAGGTTAACTACAACATAATCTATTGTGTGTATTTCTCTTGATTTCAAAGTATCCATATGTTCTTTATTATCTCTTATAGCCAGTATTCCAGCATGTACAAGTGGATGTAAAGTCTTAACTCTTCCATCTAGCATTTCCGGAAAATTTGTAACCTCATTAACTTCTATTACATCTACTCCATTTTCCTTTAGATGCTTATATGTACCACCTGTTGATATTATTTCAACATCTTGTGATACTAAAAATTTTGCAAAGTCTAATACTCCTTCTTTATCAAATACACTAATTAAAGCTCTTTTTTTCAAAATAAAGGCCTCCTTTTATTCTTCAATCTTCACTTTTTTATTTATAATTTCAATTTTATTTTCTGAAATAAGTTTAATTGCTTTAGGTAATAATATATGTTCTTTTTCTAATATTTTCTTTTGAAGAGTTTCCGCCGTATCTTCAAAAGAAACTGGCACTGCTTCTTGTAAAATAATTGCTCCCCCGTCTACTTCATTATTTACAAAATGCACTGTACACCCTGAATATTTAACACCTTTCTCAATTGCAGCTTCATGTACCTTTAGCCCATACATACCTGGGCCACAAAAGGAAGGAATTAAAGATGGATGAATATTTATCATCTTATTGCTAAATTTATTTAAAAGTTCCCCATTTAGAATAGATAAATATCCAGCAAGTACTATTAAGTCTACTTTTCCATCTGTCAATTCTAAAATTTTATCTGATTGATGTTCCCCAAATTCTTTTCTACTTACAACATGATATTCTATACCATGTTTTTTAGCTCTCTCTATTGCAAAAGCCCCTTCTTTACTGCTTATTACCATTTTTATTTCACAGTCTAATTCTTTATTTTCAACTGCATCAATAATAGATTGAAGGTCAGTTCCTCCCCCGGAAACCAGCACTGCTATTTTAAACAAACACCTTCACCTCCAGATGTTACATAACCTATTTCGTAAGCTCTTTCCCCCATTTCAAGTAGAACTTTCTTTATAGGTTCAACATCCTTTTCATTGACACAAAGTACAAATCCAATCCCCATGTTGAAGGTATTGTACATATGATCTTTATCTACTCCAAGCTCAACCATCTTTTCAAATATTGATGGTAATGGATAGCTTTCTTTATTTATAACTGCAGTTAACTCTCTACCATTAAACATTCTAGGTACATTTTCTATAAATCCGCCACCAGTTATATGTGACATACCTTTTATTTCATAATTTTTTAAGAGTTCAAGCACTGGCTTAACGTAAATTTTAGTAGGAGTAATTAAAGTTTTCCATACTTCTTTCCCTTCAAACTCCATATCTAAATCACTAAACAACTTTCTAACAAGTGAAAATCCATTAGAATGAACTCCAGAAGAAGCTATACCAATAAGCTTATCTCCTTCTTTAATTTTAGATCCGTCAATTATTTCATCCTTATCTGCTATCCCCACAGCAAAACCAGCTATATCATAGTCTCCTTCTTTATAAAAGCCTGGCATTTCAGCTGTCTCTCCACCAACAAGCGCACAATCTGATTGAAGACAACCCTCTGATACACCTTTAACTAAATCTGCTGCAACTTCTGCTTCAAGCTTACCGCAAGCTATGTAGTCTAAGAAAAATAATGGCTTTGCTCCATGACAAAGTATGTCATTAACACACATGGCAACGCAATCAATTCCTACTGTATCATACTTTTTCTTCTTGCATGCTATATCAAGCTTTGTTCCAACTCCATCTGTTCCTGATACTAAAACTGGTTTCTTATAGCCTTCTGGAAGCTCAACCATACCAGCAAAACTTCCAAGTCCATTTAAAACATATTTACTCATTGTTCTAGCTGCATATTCTTTTATTAGCTTAACGGACTTATATCCTTCTTCTATATTAACTCCCGATTCCTTATAAGTTATCATTTAATAATCCTACCTTTCAAGATGATCTTTTGATGTTTCAATTGGAGTCGCTACTGGATACTTTCCATTAAAACAACCTACACAGAATCCTTCTTTGCCTTCAAAGCATTTATACATTCCTTCCATGCTTAAGTAGCCTAAAGAATCTGCACCTATCATTTCACCTATTTCTGAAATAGTGTAATTTGCACCAACTAGTTCACTTCTGTATGGAGTATCAATTCCAAAGTAACATGGATACTTAACAACTGGAGATGCTACTAGAAAATGTACTTCCTTAGCTCCTGCTCTCCTTAACGATTCTACTAAGTGCTTTGATGTAGTTCCTCTAACTATAGAATCATCAATAAGTATTACTCTCTTACCATCTATATTAACTTTTAAAGGATTTAACTTTACAGCAACAGCCTTTTCTCTAATTTCTTGAGAAGGCGATATAAATGTTCTTCCTACATATCTGTTTTTAACAAAACCTATATCATAAGGAATTCCTGAAGCCTTTGAATACCCTATAGCTGCTGGTATTCCTGAATCAGGTACTGCTACTACTAAATCAGCTTCTATCTTATGTTCTTTAAATAATCTCTCTCCCGACTTTATTCTTGTATTATAAACGTCAAGTCCATCTATCATAGAATCTGGTCTTGCAAAGTATATGTATTCAAAAGCACAAGTTTGACAACCTGCATCTTCAGAATACTGGAATGATTCAATGCCATTTTCGTCGATTATTATCATTTCACCTGGCTTAACATCTCTAACATATTCAGCGCCTACAGCATCAAGAGCACAACTTTCAGATGCTAGAATATAAGCATTATCAACTTTTCCTATACAAAGAGGTCTTATTCCATGAGGATCTCTTGCACCAATAAGCTTATCCTTTGTAGCTATAACCATTGCAAAACTTCCTCTAATTGCTTGCATTGCATCAGTTACTGCTCTTTCTATACCCTTTTTTGCACCTCTTGCAATTAAAGTAGCTATTACTTCAGAATCTATTGAAGTATGGAAAATGTGTCCACCCTCTTCAAGTAATTCTCTTATCACATCTGCATTTACCAAATTACCATTGTGTGCTAAGGCAATAGAGCCTAACTTAGAACTAGCTAAAAGTGGCTGAGAATTTTCTACTGTATTTGCTCCTGTAGTAGAATATCTTACATGCCCTATAGCAACATGACCTTTTAACTTTTCTAAATCTTCCTTGCTAAATGCTTCTGTTATTAAGCCTAGCCCTTTATGCATTTCGATCTTTTCGCCATCACCTACTGCTATACCTGCACTTTCTTGCCCTCTATGTTGTAGTGCATATAATCCATAGTAAGTCATTCCTGCTACATCTAGAGGTGTACTTGAGAAAACCCCAAATACACCACATTCATCTTTAAATTTATCTAGACTAGGATCTAATATTAAATTAAAATCTGAATTTGTCATTAACTATTCTCCTTTAATTCTGTTTAATATTTCTATGTACGCACCTTCCACATTACCCATATCTCTTCTAAATCTATCTTTATCAAGCTTTTCTCCAGTTGTTGCGTCCCAGAACCTACATGTATCTGGAGATATTTCATCAGCTAGAACTATTTCTCCATTTTGTAACTTACCAAATTCTATCTTAAAATCAATTAGATTTATATTAAGTTTTGCAAAGAATTCTTTTAATAAATCATTAATCTTTGCTGTCATATCTAAGATTAACTTAATTTCTTCAAAAGTAGCTGCTCCTATTGCAACTGCGTGATATGAGTTTATTAATGGATCTCCAAGTTCATCATCCTTATAAGAAAATTCAAATACAGTTGTCTTTAACTTATATCCTTCTTCAAGGCCTAATCTCTTAGCCATAGAACCTGCAGCTATATTTCTAACTATAACTTCTAAAGGTACGATTTCAACTTTTTTACAAAGTTGCTCTCTATCATTTATTTTCTTAACAAAATGAGTCTTTATACCATTTTTATTTAACATTTCAAAAATCATTGTTGTTATAGCATTATTTAAAACACCTTTATTATCGATTTGAGCTTTCTTTACTCCATTAAATGCTGTTGCATCATCTTTATAATAAACGATAACTTCATCTTCCTTTGCTGTGCTATAAATCTTCTTTGCTTTTCCTTCATATAACATTTCTAACTTTTCCATTATAGTTCTACTCCCTCTCTATTTTCACTTATAAACTTTTCTTTCATCTTTAATCTTGCTTCTACTAATTTTTCTTTAATATCAGGATATTTTAGTGATAACATTTGTACCGCTAATAATCCCGCATTATAACTATTGTTTATACCAACTGTTGCAACTGGTATTGATTTTGGCATTTGTACTATTGATAGTAGTGCATCCATACCATCTAGCGCTGCTCTTACTGGTACTCCTATTACTGGAAGCGTTGTTTGTGATGCTATTACCCCCGGCAAATGAGCAGCAAGTCCTGCTCCTGCAATTATAACTTCACAACCTTCACTTTCAATTTTCTTAATAGTCTCAACTAGTTTTTCAGGCACTCTATGGGCTGATAATATAAATGCTTTATAAGAAACTCCATATTCCTTTAGAGCATTTGCAGCTCCTTTCATAACATCTGTGTCTGACTTACTTCCGAAAAATATTGCTACTTTCATAAAAGACCTCCCATTTATCTAAAATAATTTACTCCTGCTTTAAATATCTTTTGATCAAATTCCCCTGGTACATTTCTATATAAATCTGTGCCAATTCTTTCTGAATGAGCCATCTTACCAAATATTCTTCCATCAGGACTTGTAATACCTTCAATACCAAGCATAGATCCATTTGGATTATATGGCATATCTAATGAAACATCTCCATTAAAATCAACATATTGTGTTGCTATTTGTCCATTTGCTTCTAGTTCCTTAAGTAAACTTTCTGAAGCTACAAATCTTCCTTCTCCGTGAGATATTGCTACTGTATGAATATCATCTACATTTACTTCACTTAACCATGGTGATTTAACAGAATTTATCTTTGTTCTAATTAAAGATGACATATGTCTATTTATATTGTTATAAGTTAATGTAGCCATATCCTCTTCTATATCTCTAATTTCACCATAAGGAAGTAGTCCTAATTTAATCAATGCTTGGAAGCCGTTACAAATTCCTAGCATCAAACCATCTCTATTATTTAAAAGATCCATTACTGCATTTTTAATCTTTTCATTTCTAAAGACAGTAGCTATAAACTTACCTGAACCATCTGGCTCATCTCCAGCTGAGAAACCACCTGGAAGCATAATGATTTGTGCTGTCCTTATTTCTTCAGCTAACTTATTGATTGACTCTGTTAAAATTTCTTTATTTAGATTTCTTAAAATAACTTGTGAAACTTCAGCACCTTCCTTCAAGAATGCTCTAGCACAATCATCTTCACAATTTGTCCCAGGGAAAACTGGAATTACAACTTTAGGTTTTGCTACTTTTACTTTTGGAGAAATAGTGTTTCTCTTATTGTAAGTAGCTACTTTCACTTTTGTATTAGTTTCCTCTGTTTTAATTTTAAATACTGGGCTTAACTTTTCTTCTAAAGCTTTATCAAGTTCTTCAATTGCAAGTGCAATTTCAAATTCTTGTACTTTAATCACTTCTTCTTCTAAAGTTTTACCAACTACTTTATATAAACAATCTTTAAATACTTTTTGAACATTTACCTTTGCTGGTACTTCTAATAAAATGCTTCCATAGTTTAATCCAAATAACTCATCTTTTGAAAGGTTATTTATTTCAGTTCCAATTCTATTTCCTAGAGACATTTTAGTTATAGCCTCAGCTACTCCACCAAACTTTATTGTTGACGCTGATATAACTTTTTTAGCACCTATTAAGTCATATAATGTTTCTATATTCTTTTTAAACTTATCCATGTTTATTAAGCCATCTTCAAGTTTTTCTGTTTCAAGTAAAACTAATGTACTATTAACTTCTTTAAACTCTGGACTAATAATTTTATTAGCTTTTTCATATCCTACTGCAAAAGACACTAAACTTGGAGGAACATCTATATCCTCAAAACTTCCAGACATTGAGTCTTTACCACCTATTGCAGGTATTCCTAAATCCTCTTGCGCTTTATATGCTCCAAGTAATGCTGCAAATGGTTTACCCCATCTTTCAGGCTTTTTACCTAGTCTTTCGAAATATTCTTGGAATGTAAGTCTAGCTCTTCTATAATCTCCACCCATAGCTGCAAGTTTAGCTATAGATTCTATTACAGAATAGAAAGCCATGTGATATGGACTCCATGTTCCAAGCTCTGGATTAAATCCAAAAGTCATAAGTGATGCATCCTTGCTTTCTCCATAGAATACTGGAATTTTTGCTGCCATACCTTCTGCTGGTGTTTTTGAATATTTCCCACCAAAAGGCATAAGCACTGTTCCAGTACCTATAGTTGAATCGAAGGTTTCAATTAATCCCTTTTGAGAAGCTACATTTAATTTATGTAGATTTTCTATCCATTTTGATTTAACATCTACTTCATGAACATCACATGGGAATTCCTTAGGTGCAACTACCTTAACATTAGTCTTCTGAGTTGCTCCATTTGTATCTAAGAAACTTCTCTTAATATCCACTATCATCTTCTCTCTCCAGAAAAGTCTTAGTCTTTCAGTATCTGTAACCTTTGCTACAACCACTGCTTCTAAATTTTCTTCTGAAGAAAGTTCTATAAATCTTTCTGCTAAACTACTATGAACTACAACTGCCATTCTCTCTTGAGATTCTGAAACTGCAAGTTCTGTTCCATCTAAACCTTCATATTTTTTAGGAACCTTATCTAAATTTATATCAAGACCTCTACAAAGTTCTCCAATAGCTACTGAAACTCCACCAGCACCAAAGTCGTTACATCTCTTTATCATTTTAGCTACTTCTGAGTTTCTAAATAGTCTTTGAATCTTTCTCTCTGTTGGTGCATTACCTTTTTGAACTTCTGCACCACACTCATTTATAGAATCTTCTGTATGCTCTTTTGATGAACCAGTTGCACCACCTACACCATCTCTACCTGTTCTTCCACCAAGAAGAATTATAACATCTCCTACCTTAGGCTCTTCTCTAACTACATTTTCTTTTGGAGCTGCAGCAATTACTGCTCCAACCTCCATTCTCTTTGCAACATAGTTTGGATGATAAACTTCTGCTACTTGTCCTGTGGCAAGCCCTATTTGATTACCATATGAACTATATCCATGTGCTGCCTTTAATGTAATTGTTCTTTGAGGTAATTTCCCCTTTATAGTTTCCTCTACAGGAACTGTTGGGTCTGCCGCACCTGTAACTCTCATAGCTTGATATACAAAAGTTCTTCCTGATAATGGATCACGAATTGCACCACCTAGACATGTAGCTGCACCACCAAAAGGTTCTATTTCTGTTGGATGATTATGTGTTTCATTTTTAAACATTAAAAGGTATTTTTCTGTTCCATTATCTGTTTCTACATTAATGTTTATAGAACATGCATTTATTTCATCAGAAACATCTAGGTCTTCAAGCATTCCCTTTTTTCTCATTTCCTTCATTGAAATAACTGCTAGATCCATAAGTGTTATAGGTCTATCTGTTTTTCCATAGACATAATCTCTTGATTTTATATAAGCTTCATAGCTTTTTTTAATGGGTACTGTGAATTTATTTTCTTCGATTTCAACTTCTTCGATTGAAGTTGAGAAAGTTGTATGCCTACAGTGATCTGACCAATATGTATCTATTACCTTTATCTCTGTAATAGTTGGTTCTCTCATTTCTTCCTTAAAGTAATCTCTAATCATAACTAGATCTTCTATACTCATTGCAAGTCCTAGATCTTTATGCAATTTTTCTAGAGATTCTTTATCCATTTCTCTGAAGCCTTCTAAGATTTGTACATCGTTAGGTATGTTCATTGGAGATTCTAACTCTCTATTATTAATTTCTACTTCTCTTGAATCCACTGGATTGATGTAATATTTTTTTATTTTATCTATATCTTCTTTTGTTAAATTACCAATTAAAATAATTATTTTTGAAGATTTAACTTGAATTCTATCTTCTTCAGTTAAGATTTGAAAACACTCTGACGCTGAATCAGCTCTTTGATCGTATTGTCCTGGTAAGTATTCAACTCCAAATGCTATTTCTCCATCATTAATTTCTAAATTTTCTTCATATACTTTATCAACTGTAAGTTCAGAAAAAATTGTATATAAAGCTTTTTTATAATATTCTTCTTCTACGTCTCCTAAAGTATATTTATTTACTACTCTCACATTTTCTAATTTTTCTACTCTTAAATTACTTTTAAAGTCTTTTAATAAGCTTTTAGCTTCAACGTCAAATCCATCTTTCTTTTCGACGAATATGCATCTATTTTTAGACATTTAAATACCTCCAAACATTGATTGTCAATTTAACGAATGTTTTTTTGCTATTACATTTTATATTTCGTATTTCTATAATTAGCTTATCATTCCAACTGAACAATGTCAATATTACAGTTAAAAAACATAATATATTTCGCAGTATAACGAATTATATTAAAATCACACGCTTTAGTTATTCGTATTTTTAGACATTTCTCTTCATTTTCTATATTTTAGATGATCTAAAATTAAAAAAAAGCCAACAGCCTAAGCCATTGGCAAGAAACCCTACGCAACCTTAACGGTCAATAATATTATTCGCAAATTCTTACTGCTTTATTCAAATTTCTAAGTTATTGTTATATAAAATGAAATTATTTCATATAATAATAAATGTTGCTTATAAAATATTGACTTTTTATTAATGTAATGTATACTTTATATCGGGAAGTTTAATATATCACAACTTTTAGTTTACCTTTAGTAAACTTTTTTTATAATTTTGTCTTAAATTCTTACCTATAATAAGGTAATGCACAATTCTTTTGACAAAATGAACTAAATAACATTATCGTACAAATTAGGAGGTATATTTTATGGAATTATGGTATTCAGAAAATCAAACAGACAATGTAAAGTTCTCTATGAGAGTAAAGGAAACACTTTTTTCAAAAAAGAGTCCTTTCCAACAAATTGATGTAATAGATACATATGATTTTGGTAGAGTTTTAGTTATAGATGGTTGGACAATGATAACTGAAAAAGATGAATTCATCTATCACGAAATGATAACTCACGTTCCTATGACTGTTAATCCAAATATAAAAAATGTTTTAGTAATAGGTGCTGGTGATGGAGGAACTGTTAGAGAGCTTACTAGATTTCCATCCATTGAACATATAGATATGGTAGAACTAGATGAAGAAGTTGTAAATGCAGCATTTGAACATCTACCATTCACTTCTTCTAAATTGAAAGACGAAAAAGTTAGTCTTTATTTTGAAGATGGAATAAAATTTGTTGAAGGTCTAGAAAATAAATATGACCTTATAATAGTAGACTCTACTGATCCAATAGGTCCTGGAGAAGGATTATTTACAGTGGAATTCTATAAAAACTGCTATAAAGCATTAACTGAAAATGGAATATTAGTTAACCAAGGCGAAAGTCCTTATTATGATATGAACAGAAGAGAAATGAAAAGATCAAATAAGAAGCTTAAAGAAATCTTCCCTATTTGCGAAGTTTATCAATATGTTATTCCAACATATCCTTCTGGATATTGGTTCTTTGGCTTTGCTTCCAAGAAACTTCATCCAGTTAAAGACTACAACGAAGAATATTATAAGAGTCTTAACCTAAAAGACAGATACTATAATAGTGAGGTTCATAAAGCAGCTTTTGCTTTACCAAACTACGTTAAAGAATTATTAGAAGAATAAAAGAAAAGGATAAAACTTCTTTATGAAAGTTTTATCCTTTTAATTCTATAAGAATAATCTTGTTTCTATTCTTTTATCATAATTACTCCACTGCCCTTCAGGTATTCCTTCCGAAATAATATCTATTTTGTTCATAGTTGCATCTACATAATCCGCATAATGCACTACATAAGACTCTTCAGTTCTTGGTGCTACTGGAGATCCATATTCTAATTTACCATGATGCTGAACTATTATAGCTTTTATTCTTTCTTTATAGTCCTCTGAAAAGATATCCGGATTTTCAGAGAAAGCTCTCTCTATCATCTCAACTCCCATAACAATGTGACCTTCAAGGCTTCCACGCAATGTATATTTAAAAGGTCCATTATACTCCATTTCATAAACTTTACCTATATCATGCAGCTTTGCTCCAAGTATTGCTATCTCTTTATACCTACAATCATATCTATATGCTAAAGTTTTTGATAGATACATAACGTTTAATGTATGCTCAGCAAGTCCCCCTAGATAATTATGATGATTAAATACGCCTCCAATGGCATTTTTAAATTTTTCTATAAAATCTTCGTCTTTAAAAAAGTAATTATTTAATATTTTAGCTTCCTTTGATTTAAATTCTTCATTTGAGATTTCTTCTATTTCCCTCATTATATCTTCAATAGGTCTTTTAACACTTTGAAGGAAGTCCTTAATATCATATTTTTCTACAATCTTAAAATTATCTATCTTAAAGGGTTCAGCATATTGACCTTTTGTAAAAATCACATCTCCTTCCTTTATTTTTAGATCCTCACAGTTTATAATACACTTTATTTCTTTAGTATTATCACCTGCATAAGCCCAAATTAAAGGATTTTTAATATCTAATATTTTCTTTATCATTAAATTGATTTCTATTTTATCTCCCCAACAACAATCAACTAACTTTTTATTCTTCATAACACACACCTTCCTTACATAGTTTAGTATGCGTAAAAGTTTAAATTTAATGTTTCTTTAGTTCCAGTTTTAATCATTTTAGTACTCATTTCAATCTCTTTTCCTAAATAAAAAAAATAGTAACTAAAACTTCCTGTTACTATCTTTTCCCAAGCCAAATATCTAATTTTGCAAAACAGCATTAAAATCTAACTTTTTAGCTTTTAGCACTTTACTTATTCTCTCTTGTTCCATCTCTCTATAAATAGAGCTTCTTAAATCTAAAGCTGGCTTATAATCTTTCTTAATCATTAATATGCAATCAATTAATTCTAAAGCCCTGCTATACTCTTTTAAATCCTTATGACATAATACTCTAAGTAAATACGCATCTATATTTGTAGGCTTTGATATAGTTATATCCTTATAAATCTTGCAAGCTTCTCCATAATACTTATTTTCCTTATCCTTATTAAGCATTCTAAAGCTTAAAGCCCTATAGTAATATGCAGACATTAAACTAGAATCTTTAGAATCTTCTTCCTTAACTAGAACCTCAGAATTTTTAATAAGCTTATC
The DNA here is from genome assembly GCF_014836335.1 of Clostridium cibarium. GTDB lineage: Bacteria > Bacillota > Clostridia > Clostridiales > Clostridiaceae > Clostridium > Clostridium cibarium. Next base: position 31,145 of record NZ_JACSRA010000022.1, on the reverse strand, counting down.
ATACTGTTTTGTGCTTAAATAATGGTTCATAATATAATATCTAGCTTCACGATCAACATTATCCCCTTCATAGGATATTGCTTTTTCTAAATATTTTATTGTATTATTAACATCATTTTCTTCAGCATATACCTTAGCTTTCTCAAAATTCAAATTTCTTAAATCTTCAGTTGAAGCTTCTGCCTTTTTATTTTTATTAAGCTTATATAATACATTTTCATAATCCTTTAGCTTAGTATCAATAGCTATTTTATCCTGCTTTAACTTCTCATTTTCAGGGAATAACTTCATTGCATAATCAATTACTTCTTTTGCTTCGAAGTATTTCTTTTTAATACAATGAACTTTAAATTTAATATGATATCCTTCCACTATTAATGGGTATTTTCTATTAAACTCATCTAAATCTTTAATAGCTGCATCATAATTTTCATATTTTATAAAGCCACAAATCTTCTTTAATCTATATTCCACATTTAATTTTTCTTCTTCTAGTTTACTTAATTCCTTATTCATTTGCTCCTCCTTATTATAATTACAGATAATTAATGATTTTCCACACATATAGTTATCACTTATAGCTGTCTTATAACTTATCCTTTAAACTTAACACCGATATAATTTCTTATATTATATAATATTTAAATCCAACTTTCCTTCTTATATCCATTTTTGTGACTAAAGTCCTTTAATGTTAAGACTAAGGTCCTAATTTAATTAGGACTTTAGGTATATGAACACGCAAAAAAAGCTGCGCTAATAAAAAAATATCTATTAACACAGCTCTTTCCCGCAGATTAAAGTAATAATTTTAGATTTTTCTCTAAAAGAACTCCTTCCTTTGTAGGATAATCATACTTTGAACTTTCCACTATACAAGAACTAACAAAATAATGAGCACATAATGCTGAATCATATAAGTTTAACCCATTTATCATTTTACCAATTAATACAGAAGTAAATATATCACCAGTGCCTGGATAGGACTTTTCTGACTTTTCCTTATAAAAAACATTAAAATCTTCTCCATTAAAAATTCCTATTCCCAAATGATTTTTAATATAAGATGGAATACTAGTTATTACTATTTTTTTAGCTCCAATCTTCAGTAGCTTCTTATAGATTCTTATAAGTTTTTCTTCTGTAAATTCTTCATTATAATCTTCTCCAGTTAAAAAACACGCTTCAGTGTAATTGGGTGTTATTATATCGCTAAAAGGAATTAACTTTTTAATGCTATTTACATATTCCATAGTAAAATTAGAATAACAAAGTCCTCCGTCACCAAATATAGGATCTAATACAACATTTGTTCCTTTATTTTCATTAATAAAATCAATTGATGATTTTATTGCATCTTCGCTGCCTAAGTAACCTACAAATAAAGTATCAAATGTAATTCCAATTTTTTTATAATGATTATTACATCCATCAATAAACCTAGGTAACTTTATCACTTCTGGCACCCCAAATCCACCAGTATGTGTAGAAAGGATCATAGTTGGTATTGGACACACTTCAACGCCCATTACACTTAAAACAGGTATTATATTAGTCAAAGCAGCTTTTCCAACTACACTTAAATCATGTATTACTGCTACTCTCTTTACTGGTTTCATACTATTTACTCCTCTTTCTTCTTTTAAAAAATTTATTGATTGCTTTATTAAATTATATCATATAAAAAACAAACTACACCTTAGAGATATTCCAAGGTGTAGTTTATTAATTTAATCCTTACACTATTAACTAAGTATCCAGTATTAACTTATATAATTTAAGTGCATATCTATGGCTTACCCTCTAGATTATATTAGCTTTGTTGAAATGCCTTAGAAACTTCTAAATCAGCATTTTCAAGAACTTGTCCAGCTGATTGCATTTGTTGAGCAACCCCTTGTATTATTGGTGGGAACTTTTGCATAAATGAACTGTATAATTCATTAAAGCTTGCTATGAAACTACTTTGAGCAGCACCTTCCCAGTTACCTGTTACTTCATCAATTTTTGACTTTAAAGCTGATAATTCAGATTCAATAGTACTTGCCTTATCATTTGTGAAGCTAGCTCCATCATATAATTCTTGAGGTGTAATTCTAATTTGTGACATTTTTAATTCCTCCATTTTATTTATAATTTTTTTATTTATTTAACCTTTTTAGGTCTCTCCTTCGGAATGTCTTCCGTATTTTCATTATATAATAAACAAAAACCAAATTCCCTAAAAATTCTAATTTTGTGACTATAGTCCTGTCATTTATGGACTATGGTCCTATTTTCAATATAACTATGGTCCTATTCTTCGCTTTTCGGTAAAAAAAGACCATAGTCATATCATTTTTGACTATGGTTCAATCATTATATATAAGTTATTTACTCATTTTTCACTGCCTTTATCTTAACCACTTCACCTTCTTCAAGGATATAACAATCTCCGACAGTAATTTTCTTCTTAAAGTTTCTAACAACATTCATATTCATATCAAATAATTTACTATTTTCTAAATCCTCAAATAAGAATGCTTTTCTATTTTCCTTAATCATCTTAAGAATTTCTGTTGATGCAAAAGAAACCGGTGAATTTTCTACATTATTGAATATGAAGCATACTTTTAGATTTCTATATTGCTTAGTGATCTTCTTAAACATATCCATTGCTTCTTTATTAGTTCCAATATTGACTAAAGCATCATTATTATTAACTACAACAAGTAATAATGGCATTTTCTCTAGGACTTCCTTACCTGATTCACTAACAGCATCATAACGTTCTTCAAGTTTATCATGAACATCCTCTATTACCTCTTCAAAGTTATCATATAGAACAGAATAACTTGAAGTATATCCATAGTCCTCCATAAAGCTAAGATCTTTTTCTATATTATCAATAACCATAGCCTCTACTGGACTACTATATATATTCTTTTGTAGATTTTCCATGATATTACGTAGTAAAGTCTTCTTTCCTCTTCCTTCTTTACCAACTGTACAGAAGAATCCTACCTTTTCCAAATCTATAGTTTCTATTTCAATATTATTGTAGTTTAATCCTACTGGAATCTCGTATTTACTAAAGGATCTATCACTATAATTATCTTCAATATATTCCATTGTTAATAGCTTTGGTATTTCAGGAATTATTCTAGCACCCTTTCCTGAATACTTTTTATTAATTTCTTCTATGAAATTCTTCATATCCTGAACTCTATCAATTTCCTTTTCACCATAGAAAGCAAGATAATTTTGATATTCATAGATATTTTTATCTATAGAAATTATAGCTCTACCTGGAACATTTTTAGGTTGCATTCTGCATTTATCAAATAATACTCCATATTCACTTGAATCATTACAATATAATGCTATTCTTCTACCAAAGTTAGTCATATATTTATAACTGATTCCATTAGTTTGTGAATTAGCAAATATTACAGTTACACCAACTGCTGTACCTTCTCTAACTATATTTAATAGTTCTTCATCTCTATCTGGATATAATTCTTTAAATGCTATAAAGTTATCTAATGCTATAATAATATGTGGTAAATCCTTATAACCTGCTTCTCTATATGAAGCAAAAGAACTTATTCCAAGACTTGATAATATCTCTTTACGTCTTGCTATCTCTTGAATTATCATCTTCGTGAATGTCTTAAGCTTTTCATCCTCTGAAGATGTTATTACCCCTCCAACATGTTTTAATGTTTCAAAGTTCTTAAGTATCATAGAAGCAAAGTCTATAATGTAGAAATTCACTTCTTCTGGTGAGTATTTTTCTGCTACCCCTCTAATTATAGTTTGAAGAATGCTTGTCTTACCAAATTGTGATGAGCCTATTATAATCATATTTCCTTCAAGCAAGTTTAATATTACAGGTGCTTGTAATTGTCTTGTTGGATCATCAAACATACCTATTGGAACTTCTGTAGTTATATCATTCTTTTCTATATCTTCTATGTCACTTAAGTAAATAAGTTCTGGTAAAGGTGGAAGACATATTCCTGGCAATCTCTTTATATTCTTTTCAGCACAATACTCATTAACATATTCAACTATGGCCTCTAGTTGACTTTCACTGTTTTCTCCACTTTTCTTCTTTTCTTGCTTAAATACAGTATTTCTCTTACCCCATAAAGAAACTTCATTTACTTCAAACTCTTTAAAACTTCCCATATCATCATTTACGGCTGATGCTCCACTATATGCTGATTGGAATAATTCAAATATTTCATTATTACCAACTTGTAAGTATGCTCTACCAGGTTCCTTTATTTCTGCAGCTAATGGTGATTTTAATACTTCCTTTGAATCCTGTTGATTTTGAACTTTTAAGCATAGCTTAAACTTTGAGTTACTCCAAATTTGTTCATCAACTACTCCTGAAGGTTTTTGTGTTGCAAGGATAAGGTGGACTCCTAAACTTCTACCTATTCTAGCTGCACTAATAAGTTCTTTCATAAATTCTGGTTGATCGCTTTTAAGTTCTGCAAATTCATCTACTATTAATATTAAATGTGGAAGTGGATAACTAGCTTCTCCTGCCTTAAACTTTTTAATATAAGCATCTATATGATTAACTTCAGCTTCAGCAAAAAGTTCTTGTCTCTTTCTAAGTTCTGCCTTTATAGATAAAAGTGAACGCGTTATTTCTCTACCATCAATATTAGTAATAGCTCCAACTAGATGTGGCAAATCCTTAAATTGATTAACCATACCTCCACCCTTAAAGTCAATTATTACAAACCCAACTTCATATGGATGGAAAAGTGTGGCCATAGATAATATATAACTTTGCAAGATCTCACTTTTACCAGAACCTGTTGTACCTGCCACAAGTCCATGAGGCCCGTGATGTTTTTCATTTAAATCTAGATATACAACTTCTTTACTAGCCTTAACACCAAGAGGTGCTGCCATACTCTTATAAACAACAGATTCTCTCCATCTCTTTTCTATGTCAATTTCATCAACACTTAACACCCCTAAAAGTTCATAAAGAGATATATTTTTTGTTAGTTGTCCTTCTAGAGTAACTTCATCTACATAAACAGGAGCTATCTTTAAAGCTAAAGATTCTAATAAATTTTCTGCTACTTCATTAAAGTTGAATTGAAGATTATCTTCCCCATTTATACTGCTTAATACAACTGCGCTATTTGCATTGTCTTTTAGCCTTATTATTTCATCACAGCCCTTAGGTAATAATTCTTCATGTTCTTCTAAAAATACAAAGGTTACACCATATTCTTTAGAAGATTCAATAAACTTTGAAATAGGGTGATTTTTTATCCCCTTATTATCTAAAACAAATATTATAAAATTCTCTTTAAATTCTTTTTTCTTATCTTCTCTTCTCTTTCCTAGTTCGATATATAAATATTCAAATAATAAATTCTTACTTTCATCATCACAGATTATATTTCTTATGCCAAGATCATCATTTTCCACATGTCTTAACCATCTAAGCCAGCTAAACCTTGCCTTTTCATCTTCCCTAATCATATAGAAAAGTTTAACATCTTTATAAAATTGCCTTCCTACTATATCAAATGTAATGTTTTTTAATATCTTATACAAACTTTCATATTGACCTACTATTCCTAATGCATTTATTTCTGGAAGTTTAGCTACTATTGGTCTATTATCTATATACTTATATTTTTCTTCTATTTGCTCAGGCATACTAACTAAATCATCTTCAAGATTCTTAAATTCAAGTGGCGTTACTTTAACCTTACAATTAGCCGCTTGCCTTCCAGTACCTAATCTCAAATTCAAATAATCTTCGTCTCTTCTATCCCTATCAAAAAGATCTTTCTTAAATCCTTTTATGTTATCAAGATTTTCTTCAATAGGTTTATATATTTTATTTAATACTTCAAGTTCTTTTTCTCTGCATTTTCTAATTGCTTGTTCTTTTTCTTTTAAATATTCTAGATATTTTTCTCTACGTTCTTTTTTATTCTTTCTATATTCTTTTCCATTTGATATAGCTGTTACAATTGACATAATTACACCTACAGACATAGTAGCAACGCTATATAAAACAAAGGCGCCACCCCCCCCCATCATTCCTCTTAAAACAACTGTTATCCCCATCATAGCTAATGCTGGAATTAGAGCTAAAAGTATGCTTCTCTTTTGCTCCTTTGCTAGCTGCTCTGGAGGTAAAATCTCTATTTGATTATCTAGTTCCTTATATTTAATCCTAGTACTCCTATTAAATTTAGGATACTCCATACTATTTATTATCTTTTCATCTACATAATTCAAGGCCTTTATATGCATTCTCTCATCTTTATCTGTATAAAGTTTATGATCTTTCAAATAAAAATAATGTCCAACTATAATAAAGAAATCATAATTATTTAATTTTTTCTTTTCTTTTATCTTCTCTGTATTTATGTAAACTCCATACTTAGTATTATTATCTTTAAGATAGTATTCCCCATTTTCACAAGACAAGGTAACAGTTCCTTGTTTATAAAGGGAGTCATCTATAAAAATATGATTATCTTCGCTGCCACCGATAGTTAATTTTTTTACATCTGTTAAATCAATTATTCTATCATAGTTTTTTGTTACACTATCAAAGTCAATAAAGAAATTTAATTTAAAAAGTTCTCCATTATAATTTTGATATTTTACTATTATTTCATCACCATGTTCAAGTTCTTTATTATATAATTTCATAACACCATCTAAAGTAAAATAGACAGAATTACTACAATTTAATTGCCATCCTTTAGCTGTTTTTACTAGTTCAAATTCAAAACTTTCAAAAAACCTTTCTTTCTTAAATCTAACTTGACAGCCTCTATTTGTTCCAACCTTTATTATATTGCTATCATTGGTAGCAAGTACATGTTCCCTATATATACCTTTACCAGAAATGACTATCTTATATTTATTGTCCAAAATTATCTCTCTCCTCACCTGTAATGTTTATAATCGATCCATTTCTAATCTTAAAATCTTCTAAGGTTCTATTTCCCTTAAGGAGAGCTATTGGATTTTCTGATTTTAGATATACTTCCATCATATTATCTGTATTTATTCCTAAGTTATAGGCTTTATTTAGTGCTATAACTAAATCATTAGCAGTTATATCTAAAGGAACTTCTATATCAACTTTCTTATTTCTCTTATGTATATATAATCTAATTATTGCTTTGTTCATATCTAATTCCTCCTAGCTTATCATATATGCAAGCTTATTAAAGTGAACATTATTTGCTAAAAATTGGACTGTAATATTTTCTTGATTAAAATACTCGATATATTCAACTATGTTACATTTATTTAGAAATTCATCTTTAATTAAATAATTCTCTTTACTTTCAAGGTATTTATTACATATAAATATAAATTTATTTTCATTTGAACAATCTATATTAAATAAAAGAGAATTAAGCTTTATAGCCTCTTCACGCCCTTGCCCAGCTAAAATTATAACCTTATCACTATTACTCATTAACATTGATTTTTCTGCTGTAAGGTCCGAAGAAGTATCTACTATAATATAGTCATACTTCCCAGAAGACTTGATTTTATCAATTAGAAATTCATAATCTGAAAGCTTTATGTTAATAGATGAAAGTGCTTGTCTGAAGGGTAATAAGTAATCAAAAATATTATTATCAATAACACTTTCTAAGCTATCTAGTATATTTTCTTCTCTTGAAATCATCAGTTTATCAAAGCCATTTTGACAATATCTCTCATCTTTCGTAAAATAAAAACTTTGTAAACTTTCTGTACTTATATAGAGAACCTTTCTATTTACTCCTGTAAGTGCTGCTGCAAGTCCAATGCCAACTGTTGTTTTTCCACTCCCGCCAGCTGGTGAATATACCATAAACACTTTGGTATCTTCTATTTTATTTAATAACTCCATTGATTTAGTAACACTGTTATTCATTATGTCACTATACAATTTCTTAACACTTTTATATTTATAAATTCTATGGATATTAAGGTTTTCAGTGCTTCCTTCACCTTCATTCTCCATTAAAATAAATGTATTTCCTATATTATGTTTTTCAAACTCATCTGTATATAAGTTTTCATTAATGACTAATACATCGACCTTTTTAGGTGAACTAAAATACTCCTTCAAATATTCTTTATCTGAAATAACTATAATATCCACTTTATCTTCTAGTTCTTCTATAAATTTCAACTCAATTGGCATCAAATATTTTTCATCTAAGTCAACTAACATAATTGATAGTTTATTCATCCTAATCCCCCCTAAAATCTACATTTCCATAACCATAAAATCTATATTGGCAATGGTAACCTTATCTCCATAACTTATTTTAGTAGCTACATCTCTTCTAAGTCTCCTTGAATTAACAAAAGTTCCATTAGAACTACCCACATCCTGAATATAATACGAATCATTTCTATTTATAACCTTACAATGTCTTCTGCTTACTGCCTTATTAAACCCTATAAACCCATCAACTAAATCTTTACTTGCTCCTATAAGATACTCATCTCTGTCTACTATGAAACTTATTGGCACTGGAGTATTAATCCCCTTTAAAACCAAACTTCCACCATTATCATTTTTATCATATAATAATGAAGTTTCTTCATCATATATTTCCTCTGAAACAGCTGATGTCTGGTTATTTATATAATTACCCATAGGCGTTTGAGGTTCCATAGGAGGAGCCATATTCATAATTGGTTGTTCAACTGCTTGGTTAAAGTTATTATTACTTTGCTGAAAATTCCCATTACCTTCTTGAAAATTAAGATTGGCTTGCTGAAAATTAATATTACCTTGTTGTTGATTAATTGAATTGATTGAATTATTCTGATACTCTTCAACAGATCTGTTTTGCATGTTCATGTTCTGCATATTCATATTACTTGTTTTTTCTTTCTTTTTAGAAAATAGCTTTTCGAAAACTGCAAAAGGTGATTTTTTCTTTTTAACATTAGGATTTATATTAATAGAAATTTGACTAATCTCTTCATTTCTACCTCTGTTATTTAATTCCTTTAAAACAAATTCTAATGGTTTTGAACTCAATAAGTTATTCCTTAAAATATTTATATTTTGCCCTTGCAGATTTCTATTAATATTCATAAGTTGAACTATGTTATTTTTTAATTCACTTACAAAAGTCTCTTCTGACTTATCTCCATAATAACTTAATGGAAGATATATCATATAAACATTTAAATTGTTTATATCTACAAATATACTGCTCATACTAGAATCTATATTTTTATATTCCATAAATCCATTTTCTTTAACACCATTTACAATGGATAATAGTCTTGATATTACTGTAAAAAAACTATCTAAAGACATTTCTTTAGATAATGTAAAAAGATCTCTATATCCTGAAATATCATATACTAATTTTAATTTTCCATTATGTGATACCTTTACACACTTAATAAACCCATTGGTATCTTCATTTCTTAATACCTTATATCCAACATCTGAAAAAATATTTCTATCATCCAACGTATAGTTAATACTTGAGTTATCTCTATATTCACTAAACATGTTCCTCATTCTATCCCTCCTAGATATACTTTTTTCCGTATATATCAAAATTATAAACCGTTTTTTGTTCCTTTTCCTCAATAAGGGCAAAAAAGTGACCATAGTCCTAAGATTTTAAGACTATGGTCCTATAAGCTTATACCAAAAAATAGCTTTATAAACACATTATAATTAATAAATACTTCTCAATATCCAGTAAACATCATATTCCTTCTGAAGTTTTATTCTATTTTCATCACCTTCAGGTAATTTATTGATAGCATCTTGTGCTGGTTTAAATTTGTCTATATTCCAATGATCCTTGTGAAGAATTTCCATAGCTTTATTGGCATTTTCTAAATTTATTCTATAAGTTTCATCTGTACTTTCTTTATCTTGTAACGAAACATTATCCTTAACAGTTATACTTATATCTTCCAGTGCATGAACAGTAATAGCTTTAGAAAATATTAAATTGTACCCAATTACAAATGTAGTTGTAACAGCTAGTAAACTTCCAATCATTTTTGTTTTTTGTGCTTTAATTCCCATTTTTCTCCCCCTGTAATTTGTATATTTTTACATAATAAGTATATACCTTCTAAAATCCTTAAACAAGCTTTTTGACATAACAAAAAAAAGATATAACAATTAAATTTGTTATACCCTTTTACAAATATGAATTTACTCTTCAAAGATAAGGCCTTCCTTTAATACTCCTTTATCCATTGAAAAAATTCTATCTGCTACTTTCTTAGCAAATTCCATATCATGAGTTATTATAAGATTAGACATACCTTTAAGATTTAAACTTTTAATTAGCTTTCCCACCTCATCAGTTAAACTTGGATCTAATGCTGATGTCGGTTCATCAAAACACATTAGTTTTGGCTCTAACGCTAACGCTCTACCAATTGCAACTCTTTGCTTTTGTCCTCCTGATAATTCAAACGGATAATTATTTTCCTTATCACTAAGACCTAAAAATCCTAAAATTTCTCTGGAATTTTCTATGGCCTTTTCTTTAGATACTCCAAAGACCCTTTGAGGAGCTTCAATAAGATTTTCTAAAACACTCATATGAGGAAAAAGATTATACCCTTGAAAAACCATTCCGACATCTCTTCTTATATCTTTAAGCCCATTTTTATCTACATATTTTCCTTCATAACATAACTTTTTACCATTTATCTCAATTGTCCCTTTATCCGCTTTTTCTAAGGCATTAACACATCTTAACAATGTTGTTTTACCTCCACCAGATGGACCTACTATAACTAAAGTCTCTCCAGCTTTTACAGTTAAATCAACACCCTTTAAGACCTCAGTATTTTTAAAACTTTTTCTAAGCCCAGTTATCTTTAACATAGTCTTTCCTCCTACTCGTAATAGTTATATTTTTCTTCTACTTTAGAAAGCAACTTAGTAAATATAGCTATAAGTAATAAATAAACAACACCTACTAATAGCAAAGGAAGCAATGAAGAAAGTTTATTAGAAGCTGCTTTTGCAATTTTAAGAAGTTCATCCAGTCCTACTACATATACTAAGGAGGTATCCTTAACTAAAGTAATTATCTCATTTGCCACTGGTGGTATTATTCTCTTAAAAGCTTGAGGTAATATTATTCTAAGGAAAGTGTCCTTTGAAGATAAACCTAAAACTTCTGCTCCTTCATATTGTCCTTTATCTATTGAAAGTATTCCACCTCTAAAGATTTCACCAAAATATGCAGCATAATTAAGTACAAAAGCTACTAGTGCCGCTAGAAATCTTTCTATATTTATACCTAATAGAGGCAAACCAAAAAATATAAATACTAATTGTAAGAGAAGTGGGGTCCCCCTCATTATTAAAACATAAACTCCTGTTATGCTTTTTATTATTTTCACCTTAGAAATTCTTCCTAATGAAACTACTATTCCAAGTGGAATAGAAAGAATTAAAGTAAGTACAAATACCTTTAAAGTCATTATTAAACCTTCAAGTAATTGTGGCATTAACTCCACTGTCGTATTCATTGATTGATTAATAAATTCAATTATCGTGTTCATATAGGGACATCCACCTTCCAGTACTTTAAAAATTACTTTTGTATTATATCTTCACCAAACCATTTTTTAGAGATTTCTGAAGCTGTTCCGTCTGCTACTACTTCTTCATATGCCTTATTAAACGCATCTAAGAATTCTTTATCGCCTTTTCTGATACCTACAGCGTATTCTTCATCACCAAAATCATCACTTAAAACTTTATATTTAGTTTCACCTTTAAGATTTATATAATATCTTGAAAGAATTTCATCTGCAACTACTGCATCACTTCTACCAGCTTCTAAATCTCTTAGCGCTTCATCATTAGTTGAAAATGTAACTAACTCTTTAAAGTTATCTTTGTAATCACCTATTGCATCAATTGCACTTGATTGATCTTGAGCTGCTACCTTTTTCCCTTTTAAGTCTTCTTTTGAACTTATATTAGAATTGGCTAAAGTAATAATTACTTGTCTATTTTTTAAGTATGATTTAGAAAAATCAACTTCTTTCTTTCTATCTTCAGTAACTGAATAACCATTCCAGATTAAATCTATATTTCCATTCTTAAGTTCTGATTCTTTCATTGTCCAATCTATAGGTTGAAAAGTAATCTTTTTATTTAACTTTTTGCCTACAGCTTCAGATAACTCAATATCAAAACCTGTGTAATTTCCATCATTGCCTTTAAATCCCATTGGTACAAAAGTATCATCAAAACCTAATACTATTTCGTCTTTATCTAAAGTTTTTATTTTATTCTTATCACTCCCACAAGCAACCATGCCTATAGCTAGTGTTCCAATCATTGTTATGATTAATCCTTTTTTAAATAAGTTTTTTAAGTTCATTTTTGCCACCCCTTAAATATGCTTTATGTTTCTTACTTATTTAATACTTTATCATACTAAAGCGCTAAATGCAATAAAAATTTTGTGAGTTTTAAGGAGAATGGTAAATATGTGGCATGTTAATAATATGTGATATTAAATCAGAAAGAAAAAATCCAAGTCTATTTAAATACATCTCATGTTAATAGTTAATCTTTTACTCTTCCAATAACAATTCCAGCTGGCTTATTTAAATACATCTCATGTTAATAGTTAATACTGGGTTTACACTAAATTTAATATCTTTTCCATCATTTAAATACATCTCATGTTAATAGTTAATGAAAAAATAATTTACGAACTGGTATTGATTTATATATTTAAATACATCTCATGTTAATAGTTAATCTTCACAGATAGCAAAACAACTCTTACCACTACCTATTTAAATACATCTCATGTTAATAGTTAATACGTTAGAAGTGTTATATAGCTGCGGAATTATATGTATTTAAATACATCTCATGTTAATAGTTAATCCAAGTTGTTTCAAAACATTATCTTTTACTATAAAATTTAAATACATCTCATGTTAATAGTTAATAAAATGTCTTAATACACATAAATTATATTGTGTACAATTTAAATACATCTCATGTTAATAGTTAATATAAGGTATTCAGTTTACTTTAACAATATAGTTAAATTTAAATACATCTCATGTTAATAGTTAATCCATAACCATATGTACCTCCTTTTCCAGCAAAACTTATTTAAATACATCTCATGTTAATAGTTAATTACTTTTCGTATATACTCTAAATCGCTCTCCATAATATTTAAATACATCTCATGTTAATAGTTAATTTTTAGTTCTACCATTTTAACCTCTCCTTTATTTTCATTTAAATACATCTCATGTTAATAGTTAATTAGGTTATCCAATGTAGTATCTAAAGCATTGGCAAGATTTAAATACATCTCATGTTAATAGTTAATCTTTCACCATCTAAATCATTAACTGTGGCTTCAAAATTTAAATACATCTCATGTTAATAGTTAATAAAGAGAGAAAAACTATCAAGATTTATTAGAAAAAAATTTAAATACATCTCATGTTAATAGTTAATTTTATTTATGTACTTAAAACAACAGAAAAAAGAGATTTAAATACATCTCATGTTAATAGTTAATCTTATTGCAATCGGAACTTCTTTAGCTATTATTGATTTAAATACATCTCATGTTAATAGTTAATGATCTCTCTAATCTCCAATCGTTTGGAATTTTACATTTAAATACATCTCATGTTAATAGTTAATTAAATGCACTAGGATTTATTAAGTAAAGGAGGAAGATTTAAATACATCTCATGTTAATAGTTAATCCACATATATGGCAGCCCGGCTCATACTTCCTAAATTTAAATACATCTCATGTTAATAGTTAATGTTAAAAATCCTTTTTATGCAAATGTATTAGCTTAATTTAAATACATCTCATGTTAATAGTTAATAAAAAAACATAATGAAGTTTACTACCACTAACACTTATTTAAATACATCTCATGTTAATAGTTAATTTACACCAATAATGTGTTAAGCAATTTGTAGATTATTTAAATACATCTCATGTTAATAGTTAATATGATGCACAGGACGGTTCAAAAAGATATATAACATTTAAATACATCTCATGTTAATAGTTAATTCTATATAATATCAAATTTGCTGTAGATTATAAAAAATTTAAATACATCTCATGTTAATAGTTAATTTCATAACACTATACACTCCATTGCATATATCTTTAATTTAAATACATCTCATGTTAATAGTTAATTAATCTCTTTAACTTCTTTTTTCTTCCACATAACAAATTTAAATACATCTCATGTTAATAGTTAATGCACAAGTTGTCAAAAGAAAGTAGGCGCTTAATAATTTAAATACATCTCATGTTAATAGTTAATTTGCAGATAGAAGAATATAGAAAGGAGTAAACCCAATTTAAATACATCTCATGTTAATAGTTAATTAAATATTTCTTAAAATTAGATAATAAAAATGTTTTATTTAAATACATCTCATGTTAATAGTTAATAATGATTTTAATATGTGTGAAAGATATACACTTGCATTTAAATACATCTCATGTTAATAGTTAATAAAGCGTTAAATGTACCTGTAAATTATTTTTTCGAATTTAAATACATCTCATGTTAATAGTTAATAATATGAACATATTACTTTTACAGAACTTTTCGATAATTTAAATACATCTCATGTTAATAGTTAATATGCAAGCAGTAGATTATGCAATAAGGAATTTAAAATTTAAATACATCTCATGTTAATAGTTAATGCTTGTAATTTCTTCATTCTTACTTTATTATATCATATCCAACTTCAGTAATAGAGCCATTGTATAAAAAATTTACCAACCCACTATTATAAATCTATAATTTTTTATATTATTATGAAACCCCTTATTTCTTAAGGCTTCTATGAATGCGAAACTAAATTAGCTTGGTAAATTTATATTATTAGGTCTTCACCTGTTGATCCTGCCGAAACACCTAAGACTTCTTCTCCAAAAACATTATCGTTCATAAGTTTTATAATACAAACAAAGTCCTCACTCTTATCTATAACTTTATTTATATCTTTCTTAAAACTTATTAATTTTGATGGAGACATCTCTCCACGAAATACTGACTTTTGAAAGTGTGATAGATATTTTTTACAAATCTTAAATACTTTCTGAACTCTCTTTTCATTTACATCATAAAATACAAAAGCATAATTGTAATTTGTTATTTTCCCCACTACATCCCCTCCTTAATTCTAAATGGAATAAACTCTTTATCTTCCATAATAAATTTTATAAGCTTATAGCAATCTAATTTAAGAGCTGTTCTATAGGTTACTCTTCTTTTAAGTTTAGGATGTTCAAATGCCGATTCTAATCTTTCTTCAAATGCATTTATAAATATTTTTCTCCCCTCTTCATTTAAGAGACAATAATTAACCTTCTTATCAAAATGTTTTGCAACTTGAAGTTTTTTATTATTCACTAAATCAAAAATTGTTCTATAAACTATAACTGGCTTAAACACTTCACTTATATCAAGGCTTAAGGAAAATCGGCCTTCTGATGGTTCATGCAAAAAGCTTATTCTCTGATCTATATGAGTTCTATAAATTGCTGAAATTGTTTTTGTGTATAACAATGTATTACCAAAAGATATTAATGCGTTTATTGGGTTATCTGGAGGTCTTTTTACCCTTTTATTCATTATGAAATCCGATGGTAAAAAGCTCTTAAAATCTCTATAAAATCTTTGCCACACTTCTCCTTCTGTCGCCATAAGTTCTTTTATATTTGTGCTTTCATCTACTCTTCTATAAAATTCACTTTTTATCCAATCAATAGTCCCCTTCACCTCTTTTTTATTATGTTTGTAATAATGATATAATACTTCTCTAATATTTCCACCTATACCACTAACAATAGCTTTAGCCACATCTAGTCTAGAATTATTGAATTTTTCGACTTGCTTCACTAAGAGTTTTCCACTATTGTACTGATTTCTTGGATAGAAAGTTCCACTATACCCTTCATAATAATTAAAAAAGTGTACAACAATATTATTGGTTGATAAGAAGTCTAATAACTTTGTATTTATACTTATTTCATTTAAGCAATATATTTCTTTTGTATTTTCTATTGGTATATAAACATTTTTACCATCTTTTCTAAAGCATAAAGAATTGTCTTTTCGTATAAGCTCTCCCATAGATGTAATATATCTTGTACTTCCCATAAAATCCTCCTAAATATAACAATACTCATAATAGGCACATTTTTTACATTTGGGTTTGTTTAAGACACCTGGTATATTATCACCTGATAGTAATTCATTAATTTCATTTATATAATTTTCTAATTCTTCTTCTATTTCATCAGTTAATTCTACATATACTACTTTTTTGTCCTTTTTATTTTTCTCAACAAACTCCAATTTACCTTTACGTATTATCCCTTTATTTTTAAGCACTTTTAAATAATATGTAAGCTGCCACTTAGCAGCATCTTTGTCAGCATCTGATTTTTTTACTTCTGTTAAATATTCTGATGTTAACTTGTCTACTTTTATATTTTCTATAGCAATTTCTGCATTATCTGTTTTTTCACTTCTCTCTTCATGAATAGCCTTTCCTATTTTAACAAGTTCACTATTATCTTCTAAGTTAAGCCTATTCCCATGAAGATAGCATTGTCTTTTGCAATGAAAATAATAATTTATTAATGTTCCATTTATCATATCTCTATAAAGTCACCCACTCCACTTATAAATCTTTCCTTATTTAACTTTCCATCATCAAAGTACTTATCTCCATTTTCGATATAGTACAACTCTCCAATCTTTTGAGTATATGGGAAAGTGTCACATTTCATTATTTCATATATGAAATTATTCATTAAACTTCTTACTCTAGATAACTTTACTTCCTTTTCTGAATAACTCAGTTTGTTATCTTTTAATAATTCCTCGTATTCTTCCCATATAGCTTTTCCATCTAAAATTGTTCCATCATCTTTTTTAATTTCACTTGATAAATAAACTGACATATGCCATCTATCATCTTCTATTAATCTCATTCTAGTTTCTACATCTTTAAACTTCAGATTACCTACAATTTCAACAAAAAAATCCTCTATATTAGTTTCACTAAAAGACTCATTATAATCCTCTTTTAGTTTTTCAATAACAGGTTTATAATAGCTTTCAAAATTTTTATCAACTAATATTTCCTTCATATTTTCATCTAATAGACTAAGACTTTTGTTTGCTCTTATATCATTTTTATAAATACTCTCCATCTTATCTAAATTAAAAAAGTAAACTGTTCCATCTTTCTTACATGACCTATTGATTCTTCCCATAAACTGCTCATCGCTATCAAGTTTTGAAATATCCTTGTAGCCTATGTCCATATCAATATCTACTCCAGCTTCAACTACCTGAGTAGAAACAAGAATTATACTTTTCTTCTCTTTAACAAGCTTTAATATTCTTTTTCTTTCTATGGTATTATCATCACCTGTCATTAACTGAACTTCATCAAAATCCTCATCCTCTTTTAAACTTCTATAAAAGTTATAGGCACTCTGCTTATTTATAAATTCAATAAGTATCTTTTTATTTAATTAACTAGATTTTTTAACATGTGTATATAGCTCATCCAATATGTTTTCTTTATCCATAAGCTCATAACTAACTTTTACTCTATCTTTAAAAAGTGGATTAGAAAAATACTTTTCTCTATCTCTAATTAGATTTATCGTATTTTCTTTTGACTTTAACAATAAGTTTAAATTAGGCAATGTAGCAGACATTATTATTACCTTCATATTTAAAATCTTTGAAAATCCTTTTAAGAAAGATATTATTTCTGTCCATATTACATTTTTGTAGCTTTGAATTTCATCTAAAATTATTACACTATTAGCTAACTGATGAAATCCAAAGGATGACTCTTTTGATGCACCAAACATTGTATCAAATATACTTACATGAGTAGTTAGTACTATCGGATAATTTAAGAATTGCCTGTCTAACAATGATTTTGAATAGAAATCTTCATTACTTTCTTCTTCATATTTATCAGTTTTTATAGGATAAATAGAGTTAACTACAGCAATATTATTTAATATTTTTTCATTGCACTCAAATATCTTTGTAAATGATTCTAAGTTTTGTTCAACAAGAGTATTAAAAGGATAAATATTATATATCTTCTTTAAGGTTGGTTCCTTTTCAATTAATTTAAAACTCAAATTCATGGATACATTACTTTTACCACTACCAGTTGGGGCTTCTAAAAAGAAAATATTTTCATCTATATGGTCAATTAATACCTTTTCTGCATCTAAGAACATTTCATTTCTCAATATATTAATATCACTTATATTATCTAGCTTTTTACTACCATATTGTTTCTCTTCATAATTTCTTATACTTTTGATTACATCAGTTCTTTTATAAATATCATAAAACTCATAAACATCATCTAACCCACCAAAAGTTTTCATTTCTACGCCATTCATAAACTCTGTAGTTGAATAGTAATCACTTGCTAATAACAGTGAGTATAACAATTTACCATAGGTATAAAGATAAATAGATTCTTCTCTATTACATTTCTTTAAAACTTTCTTTGTATTTTTACATTGCGTCTTAACTTTACTTTCTTCTAAATTAAATCCCTTTATATATATCTCTTTATAGGTATTTGTAAAAATATCTATAACTTTAAAACCTACTTCTCCTTCATCAAATTTATCAATATATTTAACGAATTCATCTAAACTTCCATGATGTTTTGAGATTATATATGAATTTAAAAACATAAAGGTTCTAAGTATCTTTTTCTCTTGTGCTGGATAAGTCATTACTTTATTCCAAAAATAATCTATATATAACACTGATGAAACAATAGAATGTTTAGTATCAACTGCACAAAATTTTTCATCAAACTTAATAGATTCATTATCCATTTTTCTGCTTTGAAATATTGGATTAATTTTTCCCATATCGTGAAGTGTAATAGTGTTTATAAATAATTCTTTGAATAACTTGATTGCCTCCAAGCTTAAACCGCCTAAATATAAACGTTCAAAATTTCTTAATACTAAATCAATATTTTTTTCTTTTACTAATTTATTAAAATATCTTAAGCATAACTTAGTATGGTCAAATAACTCCTCCTTGTTATTACTTTTTTTGCTCCCTAAATGCGCATAATATTTAAATTTATCACTTAGTAATTCATTAACTTTAATAATTTCAATCTCATCAAAATACATTAATTTGCCCCCCTAACTTTAAAGGAGGGTCTCCCCTCCTTCTAATAAAATACTATATTCCTGTTATTTGCTTTATAAATTTCAGCTTTATCTTTATTTATAATCTTCATATTTGTACATAAAAACTTTTCTAATATATACATATTTGTTTCTTCACTAATTCCTATTGGTAATGATTCTTCATATTTAAATTGTTTTACATCCTCCTCATCCTCTTCTTCATCATTATCAATATCTACTTGAAAAAGACTTTTAGGACAAAGCGAATCTATTTTACTTCCATTATCTAATTCACTAATTTCCACTATTTCTGCATTTACTATATCAGCATAATGGTCATTTTTCCCTAAGTATGGAAGATAAATAGCTCTATTATTTAAAATGGAATCCTTTATTTTATCTCCCTCTTCATCTTGTAATAAAATATAAATATCCCAAGATGGATTTTCTAACCATTGTTCCTTAACTATTAAATTTCCACCTTGTTCTTGAGATGCATATCCAACGGAATTATTGAAATTTTGCACCTTTTTAGGTATAAATCCTTCATTATTATTAGGCACAATAGATACCTTTAGTTCTTTTAATCTTTCATAAAACTCTGGAAATATTTTAGTGTTTGATGCTTTTTTACCTTTATTCTCTAACATATCTTTAAGCTTATTGTTGTTATATCCACTATAACCTAGAATTGCACCTAAAATACCTAATAAAGCTACCTTATGTATATTTCCATAAGTAAAATATAGATACGAATTAACATCTGGCTTTTTAAAAAAAGCATTTTTACCTCTCAGCGTAAATTTTAGTGCGTTCATAAATTACACCTCTTCTTGAGTAAATATATTAAAGATCTTAGCTCCCTTTAGTTCGGATTGTAGCTCAGTTGTATAAGGATTATAGTAAATTTCAACATTCTTTATCTTACTTCCTAGAGAATTAATCAAATCTGAACACTTTATTTGTATAATATTTTTGTCATTTCCTTTTTCAAACTCTATATATTCTGATAGATTTGGAAGATATAGATCCTCTTCACCTTCAACAAATAAAGCAAATTCATTTTCACATCCAACTTTAGAATTAGTAGCAAAAGACGTTGCAGAAACTAAAGATGTTCTCTTAAAATTATTATAATCTTCTTCTGTATACCCATCTGTAACACCAAGTTCTACAAACTCCTTATAAGCTAATGGATTTATTGTGAATGGGTAAAAATAATGAGCTTCATTACTTACAATTTTTGTTCCAAGAGTTGAGTTTTTAGCTTCTTCTGAATCTGGCTTTGCATTATCCTTTGAAGCATCTCTAAATGGTGAAAGTATTTGTTGTTCTTCTGGTTCTGTTCCATCATATTTATTAAAACCTTGTCCTATTTGAACAGCTCCAGTTATAGAAATATTATTTCCTTCTTCAGCAAAAGTTGCACCAAAGTTCTTTACATCTTCTGCTTTAAAAAGATTTGTTAATACTTCCTTTGTATCCTTACATTCCTTTAAATTCTTTACTTCAAATATTTGCTCATAACGTTCTTTTAATGATCTAGGTGCCAATACAGTTTCTTTCTTCTTATTTTCAGAAAGTTTCATTGACTTTATATATAAAACTTTTTTCCCCTCATTGTCCCACATCTTCTTCATTGGATATTTTAGAGCCTTATCACTTCCAAAAGTCTCCCCAGCTGATGTTGTCTTTGGATACCCTGTAAAATCTGCATTCCAGTTAGCCATAATTGACGAAATTCCTAATACTCCACAAACCCTTTTATTCATGATTTTTTTCCTCCTTATTGCTTTCATAAACTAAGTTATTACTTAAATATCCTGCAAGAATTATATCTTGATTTACTTTATCTTCTGGCTCGTAACCTAATATCATTGCATACATATTATTAAATCTCTTGCTATTTACACTTTCATCAAAACTGTACTTTTTAAATAACTTTATTAAATTAGCTTTAATCACATCATTGTCTTTTGCATTAATAAAGGGATTTACTAAAGAATGTGGTTTCTTTTTTCCTCTACTTTTAGAAAGTAGAAATCCCACTGATTGACCTACTGCAAAATAAAACTCTTCATCATTTTCAAATTTATCTGTAATTGAAGAATTAATTTTTTCTCTTAAAGAATTTTTTATATTATAAACTATATCTGCCATATCCTTTCCTCCTTTAAAATAGTTATTTAGTGACCATCTTAAGTTAAATTGATGGCATGCTTTATTTAAATATCCGTTATTTACTGAACCTTTAATCAAATTTAATGAAATTTTATTTAATACTGCCTCCACGCCATTATCTATACCTTTATACAACCAATTAAATAATGTTTCTCTAGATAATAATAGATTATTCTTTATATAGCTTTCATTAAATGACATATCAGAAGCTTCTGTAAAGTAATTATTTATTAAATACTTTGAAAAAAATACAATGTTTATTATATCCTGCATATCTTTTACTGTAGAAATGAAACCATAATTCTCTACAGAGACATTTTTAGATGATAAATCTAATTCTAAGATATTTTTAAAGTGAAATTTTTTAGATAACAAGGTCTTAAATTCTGTTATAACATCATAATCATGAATTTCTACTTCTTTACCTTTTTTAAGCCTTAAAAATATACCTTGAAAATCTTTATCAGGAAATTCTCCATTATTATATCCCTTAATTTCATCCTTAATATAAATATTAACCTTACCAATAGATGCAAGATTTAATAAATAGTCAAAGAATTTTCCTTGGAGTAGCACTTCATCATTATTAATTAGATATGGTACTTTTTCATTTCTTGTTTTATTCTCTAGGTAAGGCTTTTTAGCATTTAGCCCCATATTATCATTTGGCAAACCATAGATGGTATTATCAATTTTTATATTAAAATCATTATTATTATAGATATTAGGAATAAGATACCTCTTACCTTCTCTTTTATAATCTTCTATAGGATAATCAAAAAATATTTTTAGATAATCTTTACCTGATATAATCTCTTCATCAAGCTTGAAAATATTATTCTTTATCCATGTTTTAATATTTTCTAACAAAGAAATATCTACTTGTCCAACATCTTCTTCAAGAGATTTATATATTTCCTTTGCATTTTCCTTTGTATATTTTAGATACGGATTTGATAAAACGTTATAATAATTATCAATTATTTCATCAGTTAATTTACCACTAGCCAAATTCTCTTTTTTTATAAAAAAGCTTAGATAGTTATTACTATGTATTACCTTTTTGCCATCAATTGGCTTATTCATTTCCACTAGTTTGCTATTATAATCTCTTTCACATATATAGCTATAATAACTATGTGATTTATCTATTCCTTTTGCCTTCTTATCTTGTTTTATTTGTACTATTTCCTTGATTTCATAGGCATCATTAGTTGGAGCCACAATAATATAAGTCCCATCTTTTGGAACATATGTATCTGTTATAAGCTTTTCTCCTTTAGCATTGAGTTCTCTTTTGAAAACCTCTAAGCAATCTTTCAGCAATACTAATTCACCTCCTTATATAAATCTATAATTCATGAATCCATATCCTCTTGAATTCATTTCTGACAAACCCGTTCCTAGGCACATGTATGCCATATCTTGAGCTAAATCGTTTTCTAATATATTTAAAGAAACTTTGTCTCCCATAAGCTTTATGTCTTTGTACTTTATAATAATTGGCTTTCGATTTTTAAATTCAAGACCTGAATATAACTCAAAATCCTCATTGATCTTCGTATTCATAAATGTGTTATATTTCTTTATAAGATTTTCCTTTATCCTTTTTTCAAACTCTTCTAAAGATAATTTCCCCTTCCAATATCCTGAATCATTTTTCATTATCATTGGAGTAATAGAATAAATTTTCTCTATATGTTTTTTTGGTATAATTTTCTTCTCAGCAGTCAAAGCTTTTAATTTTTCAGTAAAACTATTAACTAATTCTTTACTAAAGAAATCTACTAATTTTTCATCTATAGTTCTTAATGTTAATGTATATATTTTCCCTTCTTTATAAACCTTATCTTTTTCCAAAGGGTATAGCGAATCAAAGCAATAATTTTTAAACTTTCTTTCACTATGAAATTCAGCAAAATCTTTATTTTTTACTAAAGCTTTATCTATAAATGAACAAATTGTTGATTGTGCTGACTCTAAGCTAATATTTTGTAAAACATATAGCTTTATCCTTATTTCATAAACTTTCATACAACACCTCCCTGAATTAATTTTACCTTATATGTAACATTATGTAAATAAACAAAATAATAGTTTTCTATCCACTTTAAATAACTAATTATAAAATTTTTAATATAATTTATTTTATATATTAATAAATTTACACTTAACTTTTAAAAAATTTTATCATTATCAGTTAATGGTTAATATACTAGACATACCACTTAGAAGTTACCAACGAATATTTAAATACATCTCATGTTAATGGTTAATCTTCCACATTGGACTATTTTTTACGGTAGCATATTTAAATACATCTTATGTTAATGGTTAATAAATCACATAACTTATCATTTAGTTTATATGCTTGATTTAAATACATCTTATGTTAATGGTTAATGTAGGAGGCTTTGGTAAAATGTCCACAAAAATAACATTTAAATACATCTTATGTTAATGGTTAATTTCTCTACACTCTCCTTCGCTACTATGCAAGCTAATTTAAATACATCTTATGTTAATGGTTAATATTTGGTTTGTTTGGATTTATAAAATCATCATCATCATATTTAAATACATCTTATGTTAATGGTTAATTTGCTGAAATAAATACATTCTTATATTTTTCATTTTATTTAAATACATCTTATGTTAATGGTTAATCTAGAAAATTCTATATTCTTATAATACTACAATCAATCACCAGGCTGCAATAATCTCATTCTATCTCCTTTTTACCAAGCGAATGTCTAAATTTAAGGAAGAAAAATTCATATACTACAACTACACTGATACTCTACTCTAACCATATTTTTAAAATAAATCTGCCTGGTAAATTTTCCTATAAAAATATGTCTCATCCATAAATATTATATCCACGGCTAATTTCCCCTTTGTATTCTAATATTCTAATATTCTTCAGAATACAAGAATATTAGAATATACCATAAATCCCTTCTTCTCAGAGTGCAAAAAATCTAATAAAAGTTTTGGTAGGCTTATAGAACTATATACTTTATGAAAAAAATAATCCCAATTATTATAGGAATATGAGTCATATAAATTAAAAGAGAATTTCGTCCAAGCCATCTTAAAAAAATTAAAAACTCAATCTTATTTTCATCTTTAATCTTATCTATTTTCTTAATCTTCTCCCCTATAAATCCTCCTGAAAGAAATAGAAAAAACCAAGGAATAATAGGGAAAAAATCAGAACTAATGAAAGAATTCGACTTTATTCCAATAAAGTTAAGATATCCATTATTTTTAAGATTAATTATCCAAGATAATTTCATACGTTCTTTTAAATATGACCCTTCATATAAGACAACATAGGTAACGATAAAGAGAATAAGAGATAAAACCAATCCCCTATTAGGGGTAATTTTTCTTATCCTATCTATCAAAAGTTCATAAAAAATTATTGAAATCCCAAGGAAATGTAATATTCCAAATGAAATTAATTCTCTAGGTACAAAAATATAAGTTACAACTGTTATGAAAATTCCTAAGTAAACACAAATTAATCCTCTTCTAAAATTATTTCTACTAAATGAACTACTAATTCCTGATATAGTTATAAACAAAAACTCTGCCCCTAACCTAATACCTTCAATTATTATGTTATCTAAAATTTTACTATTTGATGACATCCATAATACATATTGATAAATAAAATGGTATATTATCATAAGTATTATAGCTAAGCCTCTTAACTCATCAATTAACTGGACACGTTTTTTCATATGATCTCCTATAACAATAACTTTTTACCTTAATTATTCCCATAGTTGTCCATACTAATTCATTCCGCAGTAATCTAAAGTATTAAAAAAAGAAATACATTTTTATGTACTTCTTTCTAATCTTTATTCTTCTTCTATTTTTTCGCCCTTATATTCATGAAGACTTCTATAAAGTCTATAATGAAAAAATGGGATAAATATTAGTAATATTAAAAGCAAGACTTTTAAATCTATAGCCATGGATAGTAGATAAATTACCCCTATAATCAATCCAACAACCATCATATACGCTCCAGTAATTTCAGCTATTTCATCTCTGTCTTTTTCGTTATTAACCTTATAACATTTATCAATAGACTTATAGTAAAAAAACATGTACCCTAGCTTATATAACTTTTTAATATAAATAGTAAATCCTAATATTACGGTCACTAAGGAAATTATAAAAATAACCATCAAAGCAACACCCCGTTCATTTTTCTGTTTACATTTCACAGCTATATAAAGCTGTGAAATGTTTTTATAGTTTTATTACTTTCCTTTAAGCATCTCTCCTATTGCAGCTATGCTTCCAAGAGAAGATAAAGTTTCGTTTGGCAATATAAGCTTATTAGCAGGATTATTAGCCATTTCCTTTAAAGCTTCAACTTGTTTTAATGCAATAACTTTTTCATCTGTTCCAGACTCAATAATTGCCCTATTAACTTTCATAATAGCTTCTGATTCTGCTTTTGCTATTTCTTCTATAGCTTTTGCTTTACCTTCAGCTTCTAAAAGTTGAGATTCTTTTAAACCTTCTGCTCTTCTTATCTGAGCTTCTTTTTCTGCTTCTGCAGCTAAAATCTTAGCTCTCTTTTCACCTTCTGCTTTTTCTATTTGTGATTGTCTTTGTCCTTCTGCAACAAGTATTGCAGCTCTTTTGTCTCTTTCAGCCTTCATTTGCTTCTCCATAGCTTGTTGTATTTCGCCTGGAGGTACTATGTTTTTAATTTCTACTGAAAGTATTTTAATACCATATGCATCTGTAACTTCATCTATAATGCTTAATAAATCTTGGTTTATCTTATCTCTACCTGACAATACTTCATCCAATGTCATATTACCTATAATATTTCTCATATTAGTAGTAGATGAATAAACTATACCAGACTTATAATTCTCTATATTATACACTGCATCCTTTGCATTTAAAAGCTTATAGAATATAACATTATCTACTGAAATCTTAACATTATCTTTTGTTATAACTGATTGAGGTTCTACATCTAAAATTTGTTGTTTTGTAGATACCCTTTTTCTAACAAAGTCTACAAAAGGAATTAAAAAGTGCCACCCTGGTTCTAATACCTTATGAAACTGTCCTAAACGCTCTACCACGTAAACATATCCTGTATTTACTATTCTTATTGATGCTAATAAAACTATTATTACTATAAGTACTACTGCTCCTGCAACTATTAATCCACTCATAATTATTCCTCCTCGATTCCATTAATTATTAACTTATTTCCATTTATTCCCACTATCTTAAATTTTTGTCCTTTTTTTATTATATTTCCTTCATTGTATCCTGTCCAATAAATTCCTGACACTTTTAATCTTGTTTTTTCTCCGATCTCTTCTTCTGCTACAAATTCTTTTCCTACATAAGTTTCTTCCATAAGCGGTGTAGGCTTTATTGAAGTCTTAAATTTTTTCTTAGCCCATGGATATCCAATTGCCACTGCAATTAAACTAACTAAGACAAATAAAGCAATCTGTAACATAAGTCCTGCCCCTAAATAGCTTGCAATTATAGCTGCCACACCACCAAAAGCAAACCATATAAATAAAAATGCACTAGTAAAAGCATCAACCAATAATGCAACAATAGAAAGAACTAGCCAAAATATAAGCATTCCCATTATCATCTCCCCTTTCATTATTAATACTAGTATATATGTTTCCATTATACCATTAAGTACCTATTTCTTGTTAGTTAATTTATCTATGAATACATTCTATTTCCAAAGGTCCAAGCTTACAAGTTTAATTTTCTCTCTTTATAAGTTATAAAATAACTCTTTAAGTGATTATTCTTTCTCTTTCTTTATTTTTCATTGCTTTTCTAAAATTTTCATTTTATTATGTTTATATACCTAAAATAAATGAAATACTACTATTAATGTAGTAAAAAATAATTACACAATGGAGTTGAAATACATGGATTTTATTAAAGTAGCATCTGCTTGCCCTATTACAAAAGTAGGCGATGTAAATTTTAACATTTCTAATATTTTAGAATGTACAAAAGACGCTGTGAAAAACGGAGCAAAATTAATTGTATTCCCAGAATTATCTATAACTTCTTATACTTGTTCTGATTTATTTTTGCAAAGCACTTTGCTAAATAAATCTATTGAAGGAATTCATAATTTACTTGAAGACACTAAAAACTTAGATATTCTTATAGCTGTCGGTGCCCCACTACTACATAAGAGTACTTTATATAATGCAGCATACATATTATTTAAAGGAAAGATTCTTGGTATAGTTCCTAAATCATATATACCAAATTACAGTGAATTCTATGAAAAACGCTGGTTTACTGAGGGAATTGGAATAACAAATAAAATAATTGATCTTCCATTCCAAAAAGATATTGATTTTGGTACAAACCTACTTTTCTCATGTGCTGATTTTACTTTTGGTGTTGAAATTTGCGAAGATCTTTGGGTAACTATTCCTCCAAGTTCCTATTTAGCTCTTATAGGAGCTAATATAATAGGTAATCTTTCCGCATCAAATGAACTTGTCAGCAAAATGGACTACAGACGTGATCTTATTAAAAATCAGAGTGCCCGCTGTATTTGTTCATATATTTACTCTTCTGCAGGCGTTCATGAATCTACTACAGATTTATTATTTAGCGGACATTTATTAATTGGAGAAAATGGGGGCATACTAAAGGAGAATAAGCGTTTCCAAAGAGATAACGAAGTAATTTATTCTATAGTTGATATTTTTAAGCTAAATGCTGAAAGAATGAAAAACCTTAGCTTTAGAGATTCTACTAGAATGTTAAATATGTCTCCTAAGACTATAAATTTCTCATATGAAGATGTAGTTTTAAAGGAATTTGATAGATATGTAGATAAACATCCATTCGTTCCATCTAATGATCTTGAAAGAGAAATACGTTCTAAAGAGATATTTAATATTCAATCTTCTGCTTTAGCTAAGAGATTTGAACATACAGGGCTTAAAAAGGCAGTTATAGGAATTTCAGGTGGACTTGATTCTACATTAGCCTTATTAGTTATTGTTAAAACTTTTGAACTGTTAAATTATCCAATGAATAATATTGTAGCAATAACCATGCCAGGCTTTGGAACAACTGATAGAACATATAATAATGCTTTAAGCTTATGCAGAGAACTTGGTTGTGATTTAAGAGAAATTAATATAGTTAAAGCTTCTCTTCAACATTTTGAAGATATTGGCCATGATAAAGATATCCACGATGTTACTTATGAAAATGTTCAAGCAAGGGAAAGGACTCAAATCCTTATGGATTTAGCTAATAAAGAAGGTGGTCTGCTTATTGGAACTGGTGATTTATCAGAACTAGCTTTAGGTTGGTGTACTTATAACGGAGACCATATGTCTATGTACTCTGTTAATCCTTCAATCCCTAAGAGTCTTGTAAGATACCTTGTAAGATACGTTGCGGAAAAGGAATCAACTTCTACTGTTCGCTCAACATTAATTGATATTCTTGAAACTCCTGTAAGTCCTGAGCTTTTACCAAAGGATGATGAAGGTAAAATCACTCAAAAAACAGAAGATATTGTAGGCCCTTATGAATTACATGATTTCTTCCTATATCATTTTATGAAACATGGGTCATCTAAGGAAAGAATTTTCTTTTTAGCAAAAAATGCTTTTAAGGATGACTATAGTGAAGACGAAATTCAAAAGTGGTTAGATAAGTTTATGTGGAGATTCTTTACACAACAATTTAAGAGGAGCGCACTACCAGATGGACCTAAAGTTGGATCAATATCACTATCCCCAAGAGGAGATTTAAGAATGCCTTCTGATGCAGCACCTTGGAAATAATATTTAAAATTCTTTGCATTATTCTTTCAATTAGGCTATACTTAGAAAGTTAGTGCAAATATATATGATGTTTAAATGTGCAATTTAAAAAGTTTAATAATATATGAAGCAAATATAAAATGAAGGGAACATTACATGGAAAAAATTACGTTCAAAGATTTAAATTTAAAAAATGAGATAATAAAGGCTATAGACGACTTAGGTTATGTCAATCCATCTCAAATTCAAGCAGAGGCTATTCCTTTAGCATTAGAAGGACATGATCTTATAGGTCAAGCACAAACTGGTACAGGTAAAACTGCTGCCTTTGGTTGTTCTTTATTAAACAACCTTGTTAAAACTGGCAATATTGGTGCTATAGTTTTAGCTCCAACAAGAGAACTTGCAATTCAAGTTTACGAAGAATTAAATAAATTATCAAAATATGATAAGATTAACGTTTTACCAATATACGGCGGAGATTCTATTCAAAAGCAGCTTAGAGAACTTAAAAGAGGTGTTGATGTAGTTGTTGGTACTCCAGGAAGAGTTCTTGATCTTATTAGAAGAAAGGCTCTTCACTTAGAAGATGCTCAATTCTTAGTTTTAGATGAAGCTGATGAAATGCTTAATATGGGCTTCATTGAAGATATAGAAGAAGTTATAAAAGAGCTACCTAATGAAAGACAGACACTATTATTCTCTGCTACTATGCCACCTCAAATTGAGAAATTAGCTAAGAAGTATATGAAGAAAGATGTTAAAATAGTTAACATAAAAAAAGTTGCTATGACAGTTTCTAAGATTAAGCAAGGATTTTTTGAAGTTAATCAAAGAAATAAATTTGAAGCCTTATGCAGAGTATTAGATTATGACACACCTAGCGCTGCAATCATCTTTTGTAGAACTAAAAAAGGTGTTGATGATTTAGTTGAAGGTCTTCAATCAAGAAACTATGTTGTTGAAGGAATGCATGGTGATATGTCTCAACTCCATAGAATGAGAACTTTAAAAAGATTTAAAGAAGGTTCTTTAAGTTACTTAGTTGCAACAGATGTAGCTGCAAGAGGTATTGATGTAGAAGGAATTACTCACGTTATAAATTATGACTTGACTCAAGATGTTGAAAGTTATGTCCATAGAATAGGAAGAACTGGTAGAGCTAACAGAGAAGGTACTGCTTACTCTTTCATTACTCCAAGAGAATTTTCAATGCTTAACCAAATTAAAAGAGTTACAAAAGGTACTATAACAAAAATGCCTGTTCCAACAGTTGAAGAAATTTTAGAATCAAAGTTTAACTCTAAATCTAAGGAAATAGAACAAGTTTTACTTAATGAAGATTGCTCTAAATATGTTAAACTTGCTAACACTCTTTGTGAAAATTACAACCCAGTTGATGTGGTTGCTGCACTTATGAAAATGCAATTTAATAAGGAAATGAGCTTTAACTATACTACTGATGCTTTGGAAACTCCTAAAAGAGAAACTTCTTACGGTACAGATCGTTTTAAAAATCGTGATGATGTTAGATTATTCTTCTCTATTGGAAAAAGAGATAATTTAACACCAAAAACTTTAGTAAAATTTATAACTGAAAAGGCTAATATAAATGGCAAGAAAGTTAATAAAATAGATATACTTGAAAGTTTTTCATTTGTTACTGTTGATAAGGACATTTCAGATAAAGTTCTTTCAGCATGTACTGGAAACAAGATTAATAAAAGAAAAGTTAATGTTGAAGTAGCTACTAAAAGAAGATAATAAAAAAACTATCCAATTTAAAATTGGATAGTTTTTTTATATAAGGTGGGAATGTAGATAGATTTGTGTAAAACAAATCTACTACATTCTTTTTTTGTATTGTTTGATGGTAGATTTGGAATAA
>NZ_JACSRA010000021.1 GCF_014836335.1 Clostridium cibarium | reverse complement strand
CCGCCGTATACCGAACGGTACGTACGGTGGTGTGAGAGGTCGGTAGATAAAATAATTATCTACCTCCTACTCGATTAGTGGTCGTGATGCTCTTCTGCTTCTTCTGCATCATCTTTAGTTGGATGAACTGTGCCATGAGGATGTTGAGGTGGTGCGTATATAGAGTATAGTTTAATTGGTTTATTACCTGTATTAACGAGGTTATGCCATATGCCAGCAGGTATGATGAAAGAAAAATCATCATATACTTTATGTTGAAAATCCAAAGAGTCTTTTCTGCGCCCCATCTTGACGATACCTTCACCATCTTCAATACGCAGAAATTGATCTGTTTCAGGGTGAATTTCTAAACCAATTTCGCCTCCAACAGGGATGCTCATAAGTGTAAGCTGTAGATTTTCTCCTGTCCATAAAGCAGTACGAAAAGTATTGTTTTGCTTAGTAGCCTCCTCAATATTAACTACAAATGGGTATGGTCCATAATCTTTAAGCTGAATTTTAGAAGATTTTTGGGTTTTCATATGCTCATCATTATGACAGTAAGGACAGCAGCGATACATGTTGTAAGGGTTATACATAGTGTTTGGATTATATTGTGGTGTGTTCATATAACATGGATATGGGTATATGAAATATGGTTGTTGATAAACATTATACATGTTGCTTATTCCTTTCATAAAAACTTATAACATCATAATATGACTTTTGTTTTGAGAAGGTGATTTTATTAGTAATTAATTTCTAAACCATTCATAAGACTTTAAGCCAGAGAAGAATATTAACTTATTTTGATTTTGGATAAATATGGGTATATAATTTTGTAATATAAAAGAAAAAAGTAGAAGTATATAAGATTCTGAAATAGATGATATTTGAAATATGATTGGAGGAGAACATTGAAAAGTACTTATAATAATTATATTAATAGGTTAAAAACATATAACACCTTAATTGAAGAACAAAATAAATCAATAAGAATTATAGCTTATTTAAGATTTGTCACCCTAATTATTGGGTTAAGTGTTACATATTATACCTTTAGCATTAAGAGTTATTACCTAAGTATAGGAGTATTCACAGTACAATTACTTATTTTTATTTACTTAATTATTATGCATGATAAGGAAATAAATAAAAGAAAATATTCAATAGCCTTAAAAGGTATAAATGAAAAAGCTGTAAAGAGATTAGAGGGTCAGTGGAATAGCTTTGAGGATGATGGTAGAGAATTTAAAGATGAAGATCATTATTTTTCTAATGATTTAGATATTTTCGGAAGAAACTCCTTGTTTCAGTGGATTAATAGCACTAAAACATTTATGGGACGTCAAAATTTAAAAAATAGGCTTACAAATCCATTAAAAACTCCTCTGGAGATAAAGGAAATACAAGAATCTTTGCAGGAATTAGCAAGTTGCTTAGAATGGAGACAACTATTTGAGGCAGAAGGTATGATTATTTCTAATGAATGCATTAATCCAGAAGAATTATATGAATGGGCAACAGATAAAAATGAATTATATACTAAGAAGTGGCTTATTTTATTGGTTAGATTATTGCCATGTGTAACATTTATATTAATTGCTCTAGGCTATTTCACTTCTCTAGTGAATTTTGAACTAATATGCTTTATAGCACTTGTCCAGTTATCGCTTCTATTTATTAAGGCAAAAGAAAGAAACGAAGCATTTCAGAGCATTTATAAATATAAGAATAATATAAATATATACTCTAGATTGTTAAGTTTAATTATAGAAAAGGATTTTAAAAGTGATTATTTAAGAAAACTTAAAAATAAATTAGTATTGTCTAAAGATGAAGATGCAGCAGCTTTAATAAAAAAGTTATCTAATATATATGATAAAATATCTAACAGAAATAATGGGCTATTTATGATATTTAATGTATTGCTATTATGGGATTATCAGTGCATGATACAATTTGAAAAATGGAGAATTAAATCAGGGAAAAAACTGAAAAAGTGGTTTCATGTTATAGGAGAATTTGAAGCACTAAACAGCATTTCAAATATTATTTATGATAATCCTAAATGGGCTATGCCTTTGATTTCAGATAAGAATTATGTAATAAGAGCTGAAAAGCTTGGTCATCCACTTTTAGGTGAGAAGATGGTCAGGAATGATATTACAATTGATAAAAATAAAAATATTTTACTAATAACAGGTTCAAATATGTCTGGTAAAAGTACATTTTTAAGAACTATAGGTATAAATTTAGTACTTAGTTATATAGGAGCTGCAGTGTGTGCTGAAAAGCTTGAATGTTCATTAATGCAAATTTTCACTTGTATGAGAATAAGTGATAATTTAGAAAATAGTATATCTTCATTTTATGCTGAAATATTAAGAATTAAGAAAATAGTTAAAGAGGTAGAGAAAAATGAAAATGTATTTTTTATTTTAGATGAGTTATTTAAGGGAACTAATTCAATTGATAGACATGATGGGGCAACAGCATTAATAATGCAATTGGGTTCTGATGGGGCATCAGGGCTTATTTCTACTCATGATCTAGAATTGTGCAATTTAGAACATACCTATTCTAAAATTAAGAATTATCATTTTAGAGAGTATTATTTAAATGATGAATTAAAATTTGATTACAAAATTCGAGAAGGAGCATCAACTACTAGAAATGGTAAGCATTTAATAAGGTTAGCAGGTATAAGGTCAAAATAAATTGCTAAAGAATTAATCTGCAATTCTACTTGAGTTTATCAATTTCAATTTGTTCTTTCCCCCAAACATATAGTGAGTTTAAAGCAGGGAGTAGTGCTTTGCCTCTCTCAGTTAAAGAATATTCAACTTTAGGAGGAATGGTGTCATATTGGGTTCTGATAATAAGTTTATGTGATTCTAATTCTTGTAAAGATTTTGTAAGCATCATATTAGTAATACCTTTTACGCTACGTTTTAATTCATTATATCTAGTAGCATCCTTTTGAGATAAATACCACATAATAGGTAATTTCCACTTTTGTCCTACCACATCAAGTGCATATATTATAGGGCATTTTGATTCATATATATTATCAGAGGGTAATTCTACATTATAATTTACTTTGTTATCCATATTTATAACTCCTTTAAATTTAATAGTATCTTTTTTATACTGACACAGAAAAAACTGCATACTTGTCTATTTATATCTGTGTGTTATATTAATTATATCAAAAAATTGTTAAATTAAGGAGATGTTAGAATGAAGGTTTATGCTATAAATGGAAGCCCGAGAAAAAACAAGAATACAGCTACATTACTTAAAAAAGCTTTAGATGGAGTAAAGCAATCAGTAAAAGATGAAGAAATTGAAACTGAAATTATCAATTTATATGATTTGAAATATACTGGATGCAAAAGTTGCTTTGCTTGCAAAAGAATTGGAGGAAGCAGTTATGGGAAATGTGCCATAAAGGATGATATTAATGAAGTATTGGAAAGACTTTCGCTATCTGATGGGCTTATTTTTGGTTCCCCAGTATACTTTGGTAATATATCAGGACAATTAAGGTCATTTTTAGAAAGACTTTTGTTCCCTTATATAGTGTATGATAATAATTATTCTTCGATTGCACCCAAGAGGATGAAAACAGCATTCATTTATACAATGAATGTAAAAGAAGAGGTAATGAAAGAATCTGGCTATTTATCAACATTTAATAATATGGAATTTTATCTTGAAAAACTTTTTACAAAGCCAGTAGTTATGTATTCAAATGATACTTATCAGTTTGATGATTACTCAAAATACAAAGTTGAATGTTTTTCTGAAGAAGAAAAAGCAAAAACAAGACAAAATCAATTTCCGCTTGATTGTCAAAAAGCTTTTGAACTAGGTAAAAATTTAATAAAGTAGAAATAAAAATTAGCAAGGTCTACTATTCAAGGAAGCGTAATAGATAATTTATTATGCTTCTTTATTTATTTGTAATCAAATTTAGGAAACTTTAACAACTAAATAAAACATATAAGGATACTAGTAATTATATTGACAAAAAATAGAATGGATACTATAATTTAAAAAGAAATAAAACATATATGTATTATAAGAAATATAAATGGTGGTGAATAGATGAGTTTTGATTGGAAATTTGTAATGGATAATTTTCCATTATATGAAAAAGCTGCTTGGCTAACATTAAAGTTGGCCTTATGGGGGACACTTATATCATTAATTGTTGGACTCATTTGCAGTATAGTATTATATTTTAAAGTTAAAGGCATAAAAACATTAGTACAAGCATACATAGAGCTTTCTAGAAACACTCCACTCCTTGTGCAAATATTTTTCTTATATTTTGGTTTACCAAAGGTAGGAATAACACTTAGCGAAAGTACTTGTGCAATAATAGGACTTTCTTTTTTAGGAGGAAGTTATATGGCAGAGGCTTTTAGAAGTGGACTAGAGGCAGTAGGTAAATCCCAAGTGGAATCTGGACTAAGTATTGGGCTTTCAAAGCTTCAACTTATTAGATATGTAATACTTCCACAGGCATTTTCTGTAAGTATACCAGCACTTAGCGCAAATTGTATATTCCTTTTAAAAGAGACATCTGTATTAGGTGCAATATCTATATTAGACGTTATGAATGTGACCAAGGATTTAATAGGTATGTATTACAAAACCTTTGAATCTTTAGCTATGTTAGTTGTGGTATACCTAATTATGATATTACCATTATCCATTATTTTATCATGGGTAGAAAGGAAGGTAAGGTATGCAGAATTCGGTAATTAGTGTTATCTTTGAAGGACAAAACTTTATGAGGCTTCTGGAAGGGCTTCTTATAACAGTAGAAATAGCCTTAGCATCAATTATAATTGGTACTTTATTAGGTATATTACTTGGACTTAGCAGAACAACTAAATCAAAGGTTGTATTATTTATAAATAGAGTGTTTCTTGAAATGTTTAGAATTATACCAATTTTAGTGTGGCTATTTATCTTCTATTTTGGTGTTACAACAGCACTTCATATAGAATTAAGCGGCATGGCAGTTTCTATAATTGTTTTTAGCCTTTGGGGTGCTGCAGAAATGGGAGATATAGTAAGGGGGGCTCTTCAGTCTCTACCAAAACATCAAATTGAATCAGGAAAGGCATTAGGGTTAAGTACCTATATGCTTTATAGATATATACTTATACCTCAGGCTTTACGAAGAATGTTGCCAGGTACTATTAATTTAGCTACCAGAATGATTAAAACTACTTCGCTAATTGTTTTAATAGGTGTTATAGATGTGGTAAAAGTAGGTCAGCAGATTATAGAAACTTCACGTTTTGTACTGCCAACAGCTTCCTTTTGGATATATGGGTTAATATTTATATTTTACTTCATAATATGTTACCCACTATCCAAAATATCAAAAAAATTGGAGACGAAATGGAATAGTTAGGAGTGAGTGTTATAGATAAGAATAATAGTTCTGTGCTAATTGAGGTACAAGAACTTCATAAAGAATATGATAATAAAGAAATCTTAAAAGGTGTGAGCTTAGAGTTACATAAAGGAGAAGTATTAGTTGTATTAGGCCCTTCAGGCTGTGGGAAAAGTACCTTACTTAGATGTCTTAATGGTCTTGAAAAAATTCAAGGTGGAGATATTATATTTAAAAATAATAGTCTTACAGAAAAAAACACAAATTGGCAAGATGTAAGAGAAAAGATAGGTATGGTATTTCAAAACTATGAATTATTTCCACATATGACTGTTATAGAGAATATACTACTTGGACCTTTAAAAGTTCAAAAAAGAGACAAGGTCGAGGTCCTAGCTCAGGCAGAACAATTATTAGATAAGGTTGGTCTTTTAGATAGGAAGAATGCTTATCCACGCCAGCTTTCAGGAGGACAAAAGCAGAGAATAGCAATTGTAAGAGCACTATGCATGAATCCTGAGGTAATGTTATTTGATGAAGTTACTGCCTCACTTGATCCTGAAATGGTAAGAGAGGTGTTGGAGGTAATGCAAAGCTTAGCAAAGCAGGGCATGACAATGGTAATTGTAACACATGAAATGGGATTTGCTCGCTCTGTAGCTGATAAAGTTGTATTTATGGATCAAGGAAAGGTCTGTGAAACAGCTAAGCCAGATGAGTTTTTTACAAATCCAAAAACAGAACGTGCAAAGCAATTTTTAAATATATTTCAATATAATTAAGAGAGGATGATGAATTATGAATAAAGTAAAAAAATTAATATCGGCGTTAGTTCTTAGTACAGTAGTAATAGGAGGACTTGTAGGTTGCGGTAATTCAACATCAAAAGAATCTGCAGATATAAAGTCATCAAGTTCTATAGATGAAATAAAAGAACGTGGAAAGATAAGAATTGGTGTTTTTAGCGATAAAGCTCCATTTGGATATGTAGATTCAGAAGGTAAGAATCAAGGCTTCGATGTATATGTAGCTAAAAGATTTGCAAAGGATCTTCTTGGTGATGAATCAAAGGTTGAATTTGTGCTAGTTGATGCAGCAAGCAGAGTATCCTATCTAGAATCAAAAAAAGTTGATATTATAATGGCTAATTTTACAGTGACAGATGAAAGAAAGCAAAAGGTTGATTTTGCAAACCCATATATGAAAGTATCTTTAGGAGTAGTTTCTCCAGCAGGTTCAGTTATAACTTCAGCTGATGAGATGAAGGGTAAAAAGATAATAGTAGCTAAGGGAACTACTGCTGAAACTTTCATGACAAAAGAACATCCAGACATAGAACTTGCAAAGTTTGAGCAATACTCAGAAATATTCCAAGCTCTAAAGGATAAGCGTGGAGATGCTATACTTAGTGATAATACAGAAGTGCTTGCATGGGCTAAAGATAATCCAGGATTTACTGTTGGTGTAGCATCTTTAGGAAGCCAAGATACAATTGCTCCTGCTGTTACAAAAGGAAACAAAGAGCTTCTAGATTGGATTAATAACGAACTTGAAACTCTTGGAAAAGAAAAGTTTATACATGAGGCTTATGATAAAACACTTAAATCAGTGTATGGAGATGCTTATGAGGATAGCCTTGTTGTTGAAGGTGGAAAATTAGAATAAAACAGTAATTAAAAAAGCAATTAGTGAATAATTGCTTTTTTTTGTGCCATCTAAGAAAGTTATTTATGTACAAGTATTCTAAAATTTAATTATTATCATCATATAATCTTCATAACTTTTTTCTATACTAAATTTATCTAATAAAGCTTTTTACTAATTAGATTCAATATAAAAGATTTAGAGGTGAAAAAATGTCTATGAAAAGACGGATAATTAAAGTATATAATATGACATGTGTTTCTTGTGAAAATAGAGTAGAGGTAGCCCTCAGAAAAATTACAGGGGTTAAAAATGCAATGGCTAGCTATAGTTTAGAGCAAGTAACAGTGGAATATGATGAAGAACTTTGTTCTATAGAAGAATTGAAGGAGGCAATTAATAAGGCAGGTTATAGTACTAAGAATTCGAATAATATTAAATTTGCAGGGATTTTAGTAGTGGTTGCAGCTATTTTACTTCTAGGTAGTTCTACCGCAGGTTTTGATATGAATGCTAAGTTAAATAATGCATCCTACATAGTATTATTTTTAGTTGGCATGTTAACATCAATTCATTGTGTTGGTATGTGCGGAGGAATAATGCTAACGCAAAGTATATCTAAAGAGGATAATTTAAATGAAAAGAAAAGCAAGTTTGTAGCATTAATGCCTGCTATTTTATATAATGCTGGAAGAATAACTTCTTACACCATTATTGGTGGTATTGTAGGGGCATTAGGATCAGTATTATCCTTATCCATTAATGTTAAAGCAGGACTTCAAATATTTGCAGGAATCTTTATGGTAATAATGGGACTAAATATGGCTGGTTTCTCTATGTTTAGAAAGTTCAACATTAAGTTACCATGGTCTTCATGCAAGGTGAAAAATAAACCTAAAACTCCTTTTTTAGTAGGAATGTTAAACGGATTAATGCCATGTGGACCGCTACAAACAATTCAGCTTTATGCTCTTGGAACAGGTAGCGCTTTTGCTGGGGCATTATCTATGTTTCTATTTTCATTAGGTACAGTTCCCTTAATGCTCATATTTGGAGCGATATCTGGATTTTTAAGTAAGGGTTATACAAAGCAGCTCTTAAAATTTAGTGGATTCTTGGTTGTAATACTTGGAGTAATAATGGGTAATCGTGGTCTTGCATTAGCAGGAGTTGGAGTACCTAGTGTTAACACACTAACACAAAATCTTTCAGGAAGTGAAGAAAATCAATCAAATCCTAATATAGGTAAAGCAGCTCTTGAAGATGGTGTACAGGTAATAAAGATGACAGCAGATAGATATGGATATACTCCTAATGCTTTTTATGTTGAAAAAAATGTCCCTGTTAAGCTTGTAATTACAGGAAGTCAGCTTAATTCATGTAATAATTCTATTGTAATACCATCTTTAAATATAGAAAAAGCTCTAAAATCAGGGGAGAACGTAATAGAATTTACACCAAAAGATAAAGATATAAACTTTAGTTGTTGGATGGGAATGATTAGAGGAGTAATTAAGGTTACAGATAATCTTGATACTGTAGATACTACTAAAGATGATTCTTCAATTCCAGCACCAAGTAGTGGAATGAGTTGTTGTACAGGTGGAACTTCAGGTTCTAGTGCACCACAAGCACCAAGTATATATGGTGATGATTTAAGTAAAGTTCCTACTGAGAGATTAATTAAGAAAGCAAATATATCTGGAGGAAATCAAAGCTTAAATATAAAAGGAACTGGTTATGAGTTTGAGCCACTTGTAGTTGTATTAGAAAAAGGTAAACAAACAAATTTAACAATAGATCTTACTTCATTTGATGATGCTGAAGGAAATTTCACTATAGAAAATGGAGAAACTGGTGAGTATGTAAGTACTTTTACTGGTAAAAAAGGAGTTGTAAATGTTGACTTTAAGATAGATAAAAGTGGACCATATCTTATTGTTAAAAATAATGTAGTTTTAATTGGACTTAAGGTTTCTGATTCACTAGAAAAGGTGAATTTAGAAGATGTACGTAAAGAGTTTATAGGTTAATAAAAAATACTAGGAGGATAAAACTATGAAATGTCATGAAAATAATAAAAATAAGAAACATAATCCAATAAAACATATATTAATGATGGTACTTTGTTGTGGACTTCCTTATTTAATTATTGGAGTACTCCCTTTTATAAATGCTAGTGGAGTATTAAAGAATATAATAGTAGGAATTACACCTTTTATATGTCCCTTGATGATGGTAATAATGATTCCTATGATGGTTAGGGCTATGAAAGGTGGAAGCTGCTGTTCTAAAAAAGAGGAAATACAAAAGGAAGAAATCAAACTATAACAATTAAAATAAATGGTTTTGAAGAAAAAATTTAAGAGCTAGCCAATTTATATTATGGTTAGTTCTTTTGTTATGTTAAAAACATGTAGGTTGCTCCAATGATTTTTAATATGAAAGAAGAAATTGCAGGTGCACATTAATATTAGTATTAAGAAACTAAAAATCTATTGGAAGATTTCCAATAGATTTTATTATATCCAGAATTTCAGTTGAGTAAGTAGAATATGTTTTTATAAAAGGTTTTAATAAATTAATTTTTATAAGTTATACCATTTGGAGTTTTACCTACAGGTATTATAGCTATGACTTTGTCTTTCGAATTATCAACAACACTCACTGTATTATCATACATATTTGTAATATAAACAAACTTATTATCTCCACTTACCACAATTCCATGTGCTCCTTCACCTACTTCAATAGTTGATACTACTTTATTAGTAGATAAATCAATTTTTGAAATTGTATTGGAGGGATTGCTTTCAGTTCCCTGATTTGCTACAAAGGCAAATTTATTATTATTTTGAATATATACTTGAGCAGGGCCTTGGTCTACAGTAATTTTTGTTACATTATCTGTAGCAAGATCTACAACAGCTAATGCATTTTCTGAGTTCAAGGTTACTAATAGTTTAGTATTATCTTTTGTTATTGCAGTAGTTATAGGAGTATTGCCAACTTTGATTTTTTTTATTTCTTTAAGCTCATTTATATCTATAACACTGACAGTATCTGATTCAGAGTTAGCAATGTAAGCATATTTACTATCATTTGATATTCTAAAACCGTGAGGACCTTCTCCTGTAGGTATTGTTTTTGCTATTTTATAAGAGCTTAAATCTATTACAGATACAGTATTTTTCTCACTATCAGTTGCTAATACATATTTGTTGTCATCAGTAAAAACTACATGTGCAGGATGATTGCCTACATTTACTTTTTTAATTAACTCTGTAGTTTCTGAATTGTAAAATAGAATATATCCATGCCCATGAACAGAACCTTTGTCATCATGACCATCTGATTTAGGAACTAAAGTTGCAGCTAGAACTTTCCCATTAGGTGAAATTTGAACATTATGGATTGATCCTTCTACATTAATTGTAGCAATAATTCTATTTGTATTTGAATCCAATTTTGTTATGCTTCCTTCTTCATTTGCCGTGAAATAAAAAGAATTATTTGAAGTAGCTTCATTGTTTAAGTTCTCTTCAACAACAGTAGAGCTAGAAACTTCTTCAGAGTGATCTGATTCACCACCAGAGTGACTATGGCCTTCGCTTTTTGGCATAGAAGCAGCTAAAGTTTTCAATGTGTAGCTTAAAGGAAGCACCAAAAGTAACATAATCGTAAATAGAGGTAATGATTTTTTTAGCCCTAGCTTTATGTTGTTTTTAAATAAAAAACTTATTAGGGAAAGCATAATACCTCCAGGAATTAAGTAACCTGCATAGTCAAGAACATCTTCAAAATGTTGAATCCCTCCACTTATCATTCCTATTCCAATAGAAAGTAACAGTGAAAATATAACTAATCTAACTGTACTAAAAAAAGATAAGTGTTTTTTATCTATAAC
Source organism: Clostridium cibarium (assembly GCF_014836335.1). Classification (GTDB taxonomy): domain Bacteria; phylum Bacillota; class Clostridia; order Clostridiales; family Clostridiaceae; genus Clostridium; species Clostridium cibarium. The sequence continues at coordinate 69,665 of NZ_JACSRA010000021.1, read as the reverse complement.
TGTTTCATTTAATAGTGAAGCAATAACAAATACACCCATACCTATGACTAAAACAATAGAGTATTTTTTAGGATCTAAAGGCATATGAACAATAGATCCAGAAATTAACCCTGTTCCTAAAAAGAACATAACATAAACTAAGTAAGGAAAGATGGCTTCTTTCCAGGTTTCTTTTGCTAACTTTTTCATTAAAAGTCCTCCTCATTTGTGTATATTTATTTCAACTAATTTATTATAAGAAGAAAGTGTGTAGATGTTATAAAGATTAAAATGAAAATCATTAGCAATTAGTGAAGACTATTGAAATATTTAATAAAGCTAGAAAAACTTCATAGAAACTACATATTTCAGCCGTAATATAAACCAAAATCAAATCTGGAAGTTGTATGGGCATGATGAATATGTGGGGATCATCTCAAATTAGCAATATGGCTTTTGGTGGATCAAATATGCAACCTATGATTGACATGTAAATGGTAATACAAAAGCTAAATCAGTATAATAATGATTTCTTTACAAATAATAATTACGGATATTTAAAATATCGAAATTACTTTTTGGAGGACAATTAAATGAATGTAGGAGTTATGAATCAAAACAAATATCAAGCATGTATAGATGCATGTAATAGGTGCGCACAAATATGCAATGAATGCTTTAATGCATGTTTAAATGAACCTGATGTTAATGCAAGAAAAAATTGTATTAGTATTCTTAATGAATGTGCACAAATGTGTCAAATGTCATCTTCACTTATGTCAACAAACGGACAATTTATAAAAGAACATTGTGAGTTATGTGCTAGCATTTGTGAAAAATGTGGAGCAGAATGTGATATGTTCAAAGATGAGCATTGTAGAAATTGTGCTACAGAATGTTATTCTTGTGCTGAAGAGTGTAGAAAAATGGGTTCTATGTTATAAGAAATATAGGATTTATTTTGTAAAGAGTATTACTTTCAAATTAAGTAGTACTCTTTATTGTTATATAAAGGATTATTGTTGAATTAATAAAATGATTAAAAAGCTATAAGATATTAAGATAGAGAAAATGTATAGTTATTAATAAAAAAAGTAGTACTTTTTTCATAATAAAAGATTCTTTTTTTGTATAAAATATTAAAAGATAAGAATGTACTTGAAAAATAATAGCAGCTTGTGAGAAATAAATGGTAAAATGGAAGTAAACAACATACTAGTCAGTGGAAGGAAGTGAAGTTTAGTGAAAGTTTAATATTTATAATGAACTTTTCACTAATATAAGAAAATGAGTTTATTAGAAAGAATAAAAGAATTAGGTGATATTCACGGCGTTGATTTTATTGGTGTGGCAGGAATCAGTCAGATTAAAAATGAAATTAGAGAAATTAGCGGTTCTTTAATATATGAATTTCCAAGAGCGATATCTATTGGAATAGTACTACAAAAAGATATTGTAGATCTTCTAAAAGATAGAGATACATATGAAAATGTACTTCAATATGAAACTCATGCCTATGATGTAATAAATAATCGTCTAGATAATTTTGCTTCACTTGTGGCTTCTATAATACAACGTAGTGGTTATAGAGTAATGCCATTGCCAGCAGCAGAGCGTATAGATAGTAATAGAGTGTGTGCTTCCTTATCACATAAAGTCACAGCTAGGTTAGCTGGTTTTGGGTGGATAGGGAAGAACTGTCTTCTAATTAATCCTAGCTATGGGCCACGGGTAAGATGGACTACAGTACTTACTGATGCTCCCTTTGAAGAGAATAAAGAAATATTAGAAAGTAAATGTGGTAGTTGTAACAAGTGTGTTAAAATATGTCCTTCACAAGCAATTCTAGGTAGAAACTATGTAGAAAATGAACCACGTGATTTAAGACTTGATGTAAAAAAGTGTGAAGATTATTTTAATAGCCTTAAAGAAGAAGGCAAGCTTCAGATATGTGGCATGTGCCTATATGCTTGTCCTTATGGACAAAGGTACTGATTATTTTTCTTGGAAAAAACGATAGGCACATTTCAAATACAAATTTGGATTACCCAAAGCAAGTTGTCCATGGGCACAACCTTGAAAAATTTCGCTTTTGGCATTAGGAAATGTATGAGTAATAAAATCCGAATCCTTTTTTCTTTCATTTTTTTCTTTTGTTCCATACCAATAACGTATTTCTGTTTTTACATTAGAAAAATCTTTAGGTAGTTTATAAGTATCAACTGAATAAAATACATTTTTAATCGTAGAATTTGATATGTTTTGAAGAGTCATATACATAGAGTCTACTACATGTTTTGAATAATCTTTAGGGTTATAGTATATTTCAAGTAACTTTTTAAATTTTCTCGCCAAGCAAGTTTTGAAAAAATCAGAATAGACTGTAAACAATTCTTTACTTCTGCTTAAATTCGAAGGGGTAATTCCAGCGTCTATAATTGACTTCTTTATGACTAATCTATTTTGAGAAAGTATATTAACAGTAATAGCACCTCCTAATGAAAGACCACATACAGCAAATACTTCATTATAATCGTGATTTATCATATAATCTATAATTATGTTGGCGTTATTTTCAACTGATGTAAATGTAGTACGATCTCTTTCTTCATGTCCTTCTAGAATTGGCACAATAACATGATAATCTTTTTTAAAAGAATCAATTTGTGGCATCCATAATCTCCAAGACATACAAAAACCATGAATAAGAATTATAATAGGTTTAGTTTTTTCTCCATACTCTTTAAATTCCATAATGTAAATCCCTTCTATCTTTGTAAAATATCCTATGGTACTTATTATAGAATATTTTGAAGTGCATAACAATAATGTTTGTCAATTGAATTTTGTTATCGATAGTTAAACTTATATAATTTTTAGTACTAAGTTTATAATTAACTATATTTTTAAGAATAAAATATTTGGCTCAATATGAATCTAGACAAATACGTTTAATTTTAGTAAAAAAAGTTGGAAACTTTTTAATAAATCATATAAAATTGATATAATGAATATTAACCTGTATTGGTAGTATGTAGGACAAGTTTTTATATAATACTAAGAAGAGGCTAGACAATAAAGACAAAAGACTTGGGGAGGAAGATTAATGAAATTACAAATTAGAGATTTACTAAAAGAAAGGATATTAGTTCTCGATGGGGCTATGGGCACTAGTATTCAAAACTATAAATTAGAAGAAAAAGATTATAGAGGAAACTTAAAGGTTTCTTGTAATCAAAAAGGAAACAATGATGTTTTAAATATCACAAATTCAAATATAATAAGAGAGATTCATGAAGCATATTTAAGATCAGGGGCAGATATAATAGAAACTAATACATTTAATAGTACGAGTATATCTCAAAAAGATTATGAACTTGAAGATAAGATATATATCTTAAATTTTGAAGGAGCAAAAATAGCAAGGGCTGCTGCGGATAAATTTACAGCAGAAACTCCAGATAAACCACGTTTTGTAGCAGGTTCACTTGGGCCTACAAATAAAACAGCATCTTTATCACCAGATGTTGAAAATCCGGGCTTTAGAAATATAACTTTTGACGAATTAGTAAAAGCCTATAAAGAGCAGGTTGAAGGTCTTTTAGATGGAGGAGTAGATTTAATACTTATAGAAACAATCTTTGATGAATTAAATGCAAGAGCTGCACTTATGGGGGCAAAGTCTGTATTTTTAGAAAAAAACAAAGATTTACCAATAATAATTTCTGGAACTATAGCAGATAAAAGTGGAAGGATACTTTCAGGTCAAACACTAGAAGCTTTTGCAAATTCTATGGTAGATGAAAGTATATTGGCAATAGGGCTAAACTGTTCCTTTGGAGCAAAGGATTTAATACCTTTTATAAAATATCTTTCAAAGACTCAAAATAGATTTATAAGTTTTTACCCAAATGCAGGGCTTCCAAATTCTTTTGGTGAATATGATGAAAAGCCTGAAGAAACTGCAGCTTTAATAAAAGGTTTAGCAGAAGAAGGATGTATTAATATTGTTGGAGGTTGCTGTGGTACAACACCAGAACATATAGAAGCAATATATGAAGTAGTAAGAGATAAAGAACCTAGAAGAATACCAAATATAGAGCAAGAAACTATATATTGTGGTCTTGAAGCACTTAGGGTAAATAAAGAAAATAATTTTGTTAACATAGGTGAAAGAACAAACGTAGCAGGTTCAGCTAAATTTGCAAGGCTAATTAGAGAAAAGAATTATGAAGAAGCTTTATCTATAGCAAAGGATCAAGTTCAAAATGGAGCTCAAGTAGTTGATATAAATTTTGATGATGCACTTTTAGATGCCAAAGAAGAGATGGAGACTTTCTTAAAGCTTTTAGCAAGTGAGCCTGAAATTTCAAAGGTTCCAGTAATGATAGATTCATCAAAGTTTGAAGTGCTTGAGGCTGGGCTTAAATCTATACAAGGTAAGCCTATAGTAAATTCTATAAGCCTTAAAGTGGGAGAAGAAGAATTCAAAAGGCAAGCTTCCATTATAAAAGACTTTGGAGCAGGCACAGTAGTTATGGCTTTTGATGAAAATGGTCAGGCAGATACATATGAGAAGAAAATAAGTATATGTAAAAGAGCATATGACATTTTAGTAAATGAAGTTAAATTTCCACCAGAAAATATAGTATTTGATCCAAATATTTTAACAATAGCTACAGGAATAGAGGAACATAATAATTACGCTGTAGATTTTATTAAGGCTACTAAATGGATAAAAGAAAATTTACCTTATGCAAAAGTAAGTGGTGGTGTAAGTAACCTCTCCTTTGCATTTAGAGGTAACAATTTAATAAGAGAAGCAATGCATTCAGTATTTTTGTATCATGCAATAAAAGAAGGCATGGATATGGGTATAGTTAACCCAGGAATGATACAAATTTATGATGAGATAGATAAAGGTTTACTAGAAAAAGTAGAGGCAGTTATCTTTAATAAAAGTGAAAATGCAGCAGATGAGCTTTTAGAATTTGCTCATACTTATAATAAGACAGAAAATAAAGCAGAAGGAAATAAGGAAGCTTGGAGAGAGGCAAATGTTAAAGAGAGGCTAAAAACTGCTTTAGTAAAAGGTATAGATAAATATATTAAAGAAGATGTAGAAGAAGTAAGAATAGAATATAGTAAATCTCTAGAAGTAATTGAAGGACCTCTTATGGATGGTATGAATGAAGTAGGTAAACTTTTTGGAGAAGGAAAGATGTTCTTACCTCAAGTTGTTAAAAGTGCTAGGGTTATGAAAAAGGCTGTTGAAGTCTTAATGCCATACTTAGAAGAAGAAAAAAGCAGCAGTGGAAGTATTAGTGCTGGAAAGGTAGTTTTTGCAACTGTAAAAGGCGATGTACACGATATAGGGAAAAATATTGTTTCTGTAGTTCTTTCATGTAATAACTTTGAAGTAATGGATCTTGGAGTAATGGTTCCAGCAGAAGTTATTTTAGAAACTGCTAAAAAGGAAAATGCAGATATTATTGCCTTAAGTGGACTTATAACTCCTTCCTTAGAAGAAATGGCAAATGTAGCTGAAGAAATGGAAAAGCAAGGCTTTAAAATACCCCTTATGGTTGGTGGAGCTACTACATCAAAGGCACATACAGCAATAAAGATAGCACCAAAGTATTCAGGTGGAGTAATTCATACAACAGATGCTTCAAAGGCAGTTGAGGTTGCAAAACTTCTTTTAAACAAAGATAAAAAGGCAGAATACCTTGAAAAACTAGAAGATGAATATGAAGCTTTAAGAGAGGTTTTCAGTAAGTCGTCTAGAAAATTTGTTCCTTTAGATTATGCAAGAGAGCATAACTTTAAGAAAGAATGGGATAAGGAACAAATAGATAAACCTAAGTTTATTGGTAGAAAGAAAATCCTTAATTTTCCTATAGGAAAGTTAAGGAAGTATATAGATTGGAGCTTTTTCTTCATAGGTTGGGATATGGGGATGCCATACCCACAAATACTTGAAGATAAAAGGTACGGTGAAGAGGCTAAAAAATTATTAATTGATGCTGAAAAGATGCTTGATAAGATAGAGAAAGAAGATATTTTAAAAGCAAATGCTGCTATTGGTATATTTGAGGCAAATTCAGTAGAGGATGATATTGAAGTTTACTATGGTTCTGAGGTAGTTACTTTCAATCTTCTTAGACAACAAGAAGAGAAAAAAGATAACACTTACCTGTGCTTATCAGATTTTGTAGCTCCAAAGTCTAGTGGTATAAAGGATTATATAGGTGGCTTTATAACTACAGGAGGATTAGGTGCAAAGGAATATGCAGATAAGCTTAAGGCAAAGGGTGATGATTATAGTGCCACAATGGTTATTTTACTAGCAGATAGACTTGCAGAAGCTTTTGCAGAATATATTCATGAAAAGGTAAGAAAAGAATTCTGGGGATATTCTGAGAATGAAAATATATCTATGGATGCTATATTAAAAGGCAAATATAGAGGAATAAGGCCCGCAATCGGTTATCCTTCACTTAGAGATCATTCAGAAAAGGTAAAATTATTTGAGCTTCTAGATAATGAAGGAGTACTTAATGTAGAACTTACTGATAGTTATATGATGTATCCTACAGCAAGTACATGTGGTCTTTTCTTTGGAAATAAGGAGGCTAGGTATTTTGATATCAATAAGATAGATAAAGATCAATTTGAGGATTATGTAGAGAAAAATGGAAGAGATAAAGCTGAGCTTAGAAAAATAATGAACACTCTTTTAGATTAAATTTTTCTAATATAAAAGCAGTTTAGCGTATTAAAAATAATGATACACTAAGCTGCTTTTAACTACGTTTAAATATCCCAAAATAGCAAATAATTTTTATACGTTAGTTTGATTAATAAATAATGCTAATTCAGTTCTGCTATTTAGCTCAAGTTTTCCAAGTATTCTTGTTACATAATTTTTTACAGTTCCTTCAGTTAAGAATAGAATTTGACAAATATCCTTATTATTTTTGCCTTGAGAAACTAGCTTTGCAACCTCCATTTCTCTTGGTGTAAGTAGATCTAATTTATTATTTATATCATGCGATCCATTAAAGCTTTGATTTTTAATAATTGAATTAAAAGCTTTAACTACTTTTACTGTTACTTCAGGATCAAGTAGCATGGCTCCATTGTAAACTGATTTTATTGCCTTAATTATGTATTCTGAACCAGCATCCTTTAAAAGATAACCATCTGCACCATTTTTTATTGCCTTAAATATGTATTCATCATCATTAAAAGTTGTTAGTATTATAATTTTTACGTTTTTGTAGTTGTCCTTAATAATTTTGGTAGCTTGTACACCATCCATTATTGGCATTCTAACATCCATAAGAATTACATCTGGTAGGGAATTTTCTAGGAGTTTAATTAGTTGTTCTCCATTTTCTGCTTCTCCAATTATATTTATTTCATCATATAAGCTTAAGATCATCTTTAATCCTTCTCTTACTATTGTCTGATCATCAGCTAGTATAACATTTATCATATTTATGTTTCCTCCGTTAATATTGGAATGCATATATCTATGCCAAAACCAAAGTTGTCATCGCTAAAGTAATTCACTGATCCCTTCAAAGAAGCTGTTCTTCCTTCAATTCCAAGTAATCCATTTGATTTTATAATTTTGCTACAACCAATTCCGTTATCAGTTAAGATAAGATTTATTTTATTATTTGCCCTTGAGATTAATATATTGATTTCTGTTGCTTTTCCATGTTTTATACTATTAGTTATAGATTCTTTAATAGTTTTATAGAAATAGGCCTTAATAATTGGAGCTAGGTCGTCTAAGTTTTCATTTGTATTAAAATTAATTTTTATATCATTAAGTAGTAAGAAATTATTCATTATATCATCAATGGAAGCATTAAAAGATTTCATTTCTTGTTCTTTTTTAAGTAAAGTTACTGCTTCTCTTAAATTGTTGATGCTAGATTTTGCAATATCTTCAGATTTAACTAATATTTCTTTCAGCTTTTCAGGGTTTGTATCGCACATCTTTTTTGCAAATTCAAGATGCATAGCAAGAGCCATCAATGAGTGTCCTACTGAATCATGAAGTTCTTGAGCCATCATGCTCCTCTCTTTAGAAGCAGTTAATTCTTCTACTTCTAGTGCATATTGTTCAAGTTTCATATTTAATTTACTTACTTCTTCTTTTTCTGTCCGAATTACCCTTAATGTGTATATTGTGCCAGTCATGGCAAAATAGCTTAATATTACAGCGATTAAACTTGAAAAGCTATCCCAATTATTAGGTATTCCTATATCTGTAATAACCAATGTCATATACAGTGAGAAGTGAATTAAAAAAAAGGTTTTTAATCGTTTCCCATTTAATTGCAAAAGCTCTTGTAAAGCGCAAATAAGATAAGTAGAAGCTCCAAATCCTCTTATAAAATATGTGGACAATGAAGATACGATTATTGTAAAAAGTAAGGAACAATTATATATACCTTCAGAAGCTATAGTTAATTTATTAGTATTTCTTATATAGTCAATTATCATTAGTATAGTGATAGTAGCAAATAATACTATCATTGTAATTATTCTATCGCTATATAAGCAATAGGTACGAATAAATATAGATACAAATAAAAAAAATTTTAAAATTGCAATAAGTTTTCTATACATAGGTATTCTATAACCTTTCTTGAATTAATGGATATCCTTGCTAACATTATAACATTGTCTGAAAATAGACAATATATTACTAAAGTCATATGCTATTTAGTTACTAAGGTGACTACAAATTAGGTCAATCCTATATTAGGATTAATGTATACAAGTAAATTGGGAAAATATTGGATAAATGGAAGTTATGCTTTCATATTCAAATTTATTTATACAAGTTAAGATTCAAAACGTCTTATTATAACTCATCTTAATGAAATTCTTTAAAATAGTTATTAAGATATAAGCTGTTACTTTTAATATTAAAAATAATAGTTTAAGTATTAACGATAATTATTTCTTAAAATCAAATAAAATTCTAATAATTCAATAAAAATGCTAGATTAAGATAAAAAAAAGCCATGTTACGATAAAAATATTGTAACATAATAAAGAAATTGCTAGAATTGCCATATAATATAAAGCCATCATTTTGCAAGATGTATTGTATTTATATTTTATTAAATATGTTCATTGTCTTTCTCTTTTAGGGAAGAAGTAGTTTTGGCAAAATTTATTATGTTTCTTTAGTTGAGAAGAATAATGTTCATATGAATTAACAAATTTTTAAATGTTCGAGGGGGAATAATATGAAAAAACATGTAAAAGCAATTTTGTCTGCAATCTTTGTTGCTTCTATCTTTTTTGCGCAAGGTATTCAGACAAAAGCAGCAACAACAGGCAATGGAGATAATTTGTTAAACACTTATGGAAATGTTTTCAATAAGGTGGGAAACGCATTAGTGGAATCTGAGATCTTGAATAACAATACTTTAAATTATGCAAAGAAGGAATACAACAGCATAACTGCAGGTAATGAGATGAAACCAGATTACATCTTAGGATGGTCTCCAAATTTGATTTCTATATCAGAAGCAAAAGCACTTGGTTATCATATACCTGATAATTACCCAGAAAGTACAGTTCCAAAATTAAACTTCGCAGATGTAGATAAGATGTTAAAGGCTTGCTATGACAATGGACTATCAATGCGTGGTCATACACTTGTTTGGCATAGTCAAACTCCAGAGTGGTATTTTAAAAGTGGTTATAACAAAAATGCAGGCTTTGTAAGCCAAAGTGTTATGAATAAGAGAATGGAGTTTTACATTAAAACTTACATGGAACATGTATGCTCAAGCAAATATGGAAGTGTAATTTATGCATGGGATGTTGTGAATGAATACTTACATGCAGGAAGTGCAAAGATACCATCAGGATGGCAACAAATTTATGGCAGGGTTAATACAAGACCAGCCTTTGTAAAAGATGCATTTAAGTATGCTTATGAAACATTGCAAAAGTATGGATTAACAAATAAGGTTAAGTTATTTTACAACGATTACAATGAATATATGGAAGTAAATGACATAATAAGTTTAATTAATTTCATAAATTCAGATGGTAAGAAATGTGCAGGAATTGGTATGCAATCACACTTAAGCACATCATTTCCATCAGTAGCTTATTATAAGAATGCCTTGGATGCATTTGCAAGAGCAGGATTTGAAATTCAAATTACTGAACTTGATGTTGGATGTACTTCTTTCACAGATCAAGCTAAATATTACTATGATTTGATGTCAGCTATTTTATCTTCTAAGAAAGCAGGCGCTAATATTACTGCACTTGTTTGGTGGGGGTTATGTGATGATGCTTCATGGCGTCATAATGAAAAGCCACTATTATATTCAAATTATACAACACCAAAAGAAGCTTATAAGGCAGTTTTAAAAGCATATCATGATGCAGGATATACTACAGGAGGAAATGCTGGAGGTAACACAGGTGGAAACACTGGAGGAAGTAGCACTAATGTTGGAACTACTGTTACATTAAATAATGGATGGTACTACATTAAAAATGTTAATGCCAATAAATACCTTCAAGTTGCAGGAAATGTAGGAAGAGCATGTCAAAATGTTGAGCTTGGTAGAGGTACAGGAGTAGCAGGACAAAAGTGGTATTTAACAAATATAGGAAATGGACTAGTAACATTAAAGAGTGCATTAGGAGAATATATGCTAGATGTGAGTAGTGGAGAAAATAAAGATGGTGCCAATATTCAAATTTACAATGCATATGGACATGACCCACAAAGATTTTCAATTAAAACTTCATCAAAAAATGGAGCATATATTGTTTCAACTGTTAGCAGTAATCAAACTAAGGTGTTAGATGATTATAATTTCCAAACTGCTGATGGTACAAATGTTTGTCAATGGACATATGGAGGATATAGCAATCAACAATGGATATTTGAACAAACAAATAATTAAGAAAATATATAGTAATTAATCTGATTTTAAGCAGTCTAGTGAAATCAAGGTATAAATTAAAAATATTTACCTCTTATTTAAGAGGTAGATATTTTAATAGGAGGATTAAAATATGTTAAAAAAGATAAGTATGATTTTATTAAGTTCTACAATATTAGTTGGTTTATCATTAAACACATTTAGCACAAAAGCAAATGCAGCTACAAATGCCATTGCAAAAACTCCAGGATATAACAATCCACTTATTACACAGAAGTTTGGAGCTGATCCATATGTGATGGTTTATAACGGCAGAGTATACGTTTACATGACAAGCGATGAATTTGAGTATGATAATAACGGAAATATTAAGGACAATTCTTATGCTCAAATCAAGAAATTAACAGTTATATCATCTGATGACATGGTAAACTGGACAGATCATGGTGAAATTCAAGTAGCAGGACCAACAGGTGCAGCAAAGTGGGCAAGTAATTCTTGGGCTCCATCAGCTACACATAAAGTAATAAATGGAAAGGATAAGTTCTTTCTTTATTTTGCAAATAATGCAGGAAGCATTGGAGTGCTCACAGCAGACAGTCCAGTTGGACCATGGTCAGATCCTCTTGGAAAACCTATGATTACAAAAGGCACTCCTGGGGTTAGTAACGTTGAATGGCTATTCGATCCAGCAGTATTAGTGGATGATGACGGAACAGGTTATTTATATTTTGGTGGAGGAATACCAGGTGGAAAAAATCCTACACAAAGTCAAATTGCAAATCCAAAAACAGCTAGAGTTATAAAATTGAATAACGATATGATTCATACTGAAGGAAGTGCAGCTACAATTGATTCTCCATTTATGTTTGAAGACTCAGGTATACACAAATATAATGGTAAATACTATTATTCATATTGTTCTAATTTCTCAGGAACACATCCATATGGGGCTCCACCTACAGGCGAAATAGCTTATATGACAAGCAGTAGTCCAATGGGACCATTTACTTATGAAGGGACTTTTCTTAAAAATCCAGCATCATTTTTCGGAGTAGGTGGAAATAACCATCATGCTGTTTTCCAATTTAATAACCAATGGTATGTAGTATATCATGCACAAACTCTTGGAAAAGCTATGGGAATTACAAAAGGATATCGTTCTCCTCATATAAATAAGCTTTCATATTCTGGAAGTAAGATAAATAATGTAGCAGCAGATATGCAAGGTGTACCTCAAGTTACTAATCTTAATCCTTATAAAAGAACAGAAGCCGAAACTATTGGATGGAGTGCAGGTATTTCAACTGAAAAATCTCAAGCACCTGGAAGTCTTGTAAGGAGCAATAATCTTGATGTTACAAGTATAAATAATGGAGATTGGCTTGCAGTGTCAAAGGCTAATTTTAAAAATGGAGCTAAGTCATTTAAGGCAAATGTTGCATCAACTGTTGGAGGAAAAATTGAAATACATTTAGATAGTTTAGATGGAAAACTTATTGGTACTCTTAATGTAGGTTCTACAGGTGGAAATCAAGCTTGGAAGGAAATGAAATGTGATGTAAATGCTGTCAGTGGCGTTCATAATGTTTACTTTAAGTTTGTTGGAAATGGAACTAGTAATTTATTTAACATGGACTATTGGCAATTTAGTACTGATTCTACAGGTGGAAATACTGGAGATAATACTGGAGGAAGTAGTACTGATGTTGGAGCTACTGTTACATTAAATAATGGGTGGTACTACATTAAAAATGTTAATGCTAATAAATACCTTCAAGTTGCAGGAAATGTAGGAAGAGCATGTCAAAATGTTGAACTTGGTACAGGTACAGGGGTAGCAGGACAAAAGTGGTACTTAACAAACTTAGGAAATGGATTGGTGACATTAAAGAGTGCATTGGGAGAATATATGCTAGATGTAAGTAGTGGAGAAAATAAAGATGGTGCAAATATTCAAATTTACAATGCATATGGACATGATCCACAAAGATTTTCAATTAAAACTTCATCAAAAAGTGGAGCATATATTGTTTCAACTGTTAGTAGTAACCAAACTAAGGTATTAGATGATTATAATTTTGGAACTGCTGATGGTACAAATGTTTGTCAATGGACATATGGAGGATATAGCAACCAACAATGGATATTTGAACAAACAAATAATTAAGAAATTATCAAATTAGAAAATAGTTATAACGAATATTAATGACATTAAAAAAACAATAAGCTTTTATTACATTTACATATTATAAAGCTTGGTAAACTGTTCAAACCCTATAATATTAACGGCAATTTACCAAGTGAAAAAATATATGTAAGTGTGATAAAGGGCTTAAAGAAATTTTATTAAAATTAAGGAGGAAAAATCATGAAAAAAATATTTTCTATACTTGTTGCTATGCTATTTTTAAGCATTCCATGCAGTGCTAAAGCTGCAACCAATGCAAAGGTGCCTGTGTTACTGTATCATGTAGTTTCTTCAAATCCAAATGGACAATATCAATTTAGTCTAACAGAATTTAAAAAGCAGATGCAATACCTAAAGGCTAATGGATATACAACATTATCTATAGATCAATATTACAACATTATTAGTAGAACAACTCCTATGCCTAATAAGCCTGTATTACTTACCTTCGACGATTGTACAAGTGATTTCTACACAAATGTATATCCTGTTTTAAAGCAATATAATATGAAAGCAACTCAATTTGCAGTTACAAACTGGATTGATACTTGGGGACATATGACTACTAATCAACTAAAGATAGTAAGCAATAATGGTATTGATATACAAAATCATACTACAACCCATTCAAATTTAACTAGTCTTACACATAATCAAAAGTATGATGCTATTAATGCTGCAACTGCAAAAATTAGATCTATAACTAACAAAGCTTCAACTTATTGTGCATATCCTTATGGCAGCTATGATGCTGATACTGCTTCGATTCTTAAGAGCTTAGGATATAAAGGTGGTTTTAAAGTAGGTGGTGGATTAAGTACAGATATGAATGATAAATATGGCTTACCTCGTACTATAATTCTTAATGGTGATAATTTGAATGTTTTTGTAAGAAAGCTTTCAACTGGAAATTAGCTATAGATAAATTTTAGTATTCTGGAAATAGCAACAGAAGCTTATTTAATATTGATTATTGGCAAATTACTGCCAAATAATATTATGGAATTAACTTAATAAAAATTGGGGGAGATGAAAATGAATAGAAAAATAAAAAAGATTATGCTATCTTTATTGAGCGTGTCTATTGTAGGTTTATTAGCTATTGATGGGGCTACGGCAGTTAAAGCAGCGTCAGGCGTTACAGTTAATTTATCAAATAAAAAACAAGTAATTCGTGGTTTTGGAGGAATGAATCATGTATCTTGGGCTGGAGATTTAACAGCAGCTCAAAGAGAAACAGCTTTTGGCAATGGAGATAATCAGCTAGGATTTTCAATTTGTAGAATATATGTAGATGATAATAGAAATAATTGGTACAAGGAATTAGCAACTGCAAAAAGTGCCATTGCACATGGAGGAATAGTTTTTGCTACGCCATGGAATCCACCAGCTTCAATGACTGAAACTTTCAATCATAACGGTAATAGAAAGGCAAAAAGACTTAGACATGATAAATATGCTGAGTATGCTAAGCATCTTAATGATTTTGTTCAATATATGAAGAATAATGGGGCACCTCTATATGCTATTTCACTTCAAAATGAGCCTGATTATGGAAATGATTGGACTTGGTGGACTCCAGAAGAAGTGCATACATTTACAAGAGATTATGCTGGAACAATTCAAGGTTGTAAGGTGATGTCAGCAGAGTCATACTCGTATCAGAAAAATATGTATGACCCTATTTTAAATGATCCAAAGGCTCTTGCTAACATAGATATTTTTGGTACTCACACTTATGGTACTCCAACTAGATTTATGCCATATTCTCTTTTTAAGCAAAAAGGAGCAGGAAAAGATTTATGGATGACAGAAGTATACGTTCCAAATAGTGATGCTAATTCAGCAGATCGTTGGCCTGAAGCAATTGATGTTGCAAACCATATTAATGATTGCATGGTTGAAGGGGAATTCCAAGCATATACATGGTGGTACATCCGTAGACAATATGGGCCAATGAAAGAGAATGGACAGATAAGTAAGCGTGGTTACATGATGGCTCACTTTTCAAAATTTGTTCGTCCTGGATATGTAAGGGTTGATGTACCAAAGAGTCCAGCAAACAATGTATTTGTATCTGCATATACAGGAAATAAAAAAGCGGTTATTATTGCGATAAATAAAGGAACATCTCAAGTAAATCAAAGTTTCAATATACAAAATGGATCAGTTTCTAAAGTAACACCATATGTAACAACAGGATCACAAAATTTGGCTAAAGGCGCTAACATAAATACATCTAATGGAAACTTTACAGCATCTCTTCCAGCACAAAGCGTAACAACATTTGTAGCAGATCTTAATTAATACAATGCCTATTTTAGTGGGTGATATATGAGGGATTTAATAATGTCTATGTATTTTCATAGGTGAAAATGACATCTTAGATATTGGATGGAGTTAAAAATTTTTCTAAACAAAATACTAAATAACCAATCAGAACGTGAGGTGAGATACTATGAAGAAAATTCGCAATATGTTAGCTATTTCATTTGCTTTTTCTCTAATGATTCCAGAAACATGTTATGCAGAGAATCCAATAGTACAAACTATTTATACTGCTGATCCTGCTCCTATGGTGTATAACGGTACTTGCTATGTTTATACAGGGCATGATGAGGATGGCTCAACAAACTATACAATGAAAGATTGGAGATGCTATTCTACAACTGATATGGTAAACTGGGTGGATTGTGGATCACCACTTTCTTATTCTACATTTAGTTGGGCTAAAGGTGATGCATGGGCTGGACAGTGTATTCCTAGAAATGGTAAGTTCTATTACTATGTACCTGTAAATCAAAAAAATGGAGGAATGGCAATAGGTGTTGCTGTTTCAGATAGTCCTACTGGACCTTTTAAAGATGCTCTTGGACATCCATTAGCTTCTACTGGTACTGGTGATATTGATCCAACAGTATTTATTGATGATAATGGACAAGCATATCTATATTGGGGAAATCCTAATCTGTTCTATGTTAAGTTAAATCAAGATATGATTTCCTATTCAGGAAGCATTGTAAAGGTACCTTTAACTACAGCAGGTTTTGGAGTACGTACTGGAAATGCTCAAAGGCAAACTTTGTATGAAGAAGGTCCATGGTTCTACAAACGAAATGGAATGTATTACATGGTATATGCAGCTGGAGGCATACCTGAATATATTTGTTATTCCACAAGTACAAGTCCTACTGGTCCATGGCAATATAGAGGGAAAATCATGTCTACTCAAGGCAGAAGTTTTACAAATCATCCAGGAGTAATTGATTATAAAGGCAAGTCCTACTTTTTCTATCATAATGGTGCTTTGCCTGGAGGTAGTGGTTTCACACGTTCAGTATGCGTAGAGGAATTTAAGTATAATGCTGATGGTACATTCCCAACAATAAATATGACAACAACAGGTGTATCTGCTATCAGTAATTTAAATCCATATGTAAAAAATGAGGCTGAAACAATTTGTATGGAATCAGGTATTGAAATAGAAAAATGTAGTGAAGGTGGACAAGATGTAAGTTATGTTGAAAATGGTGATTGGATAAAGGTTAAAGGTGTCAATTTTGGGTCAGGTGCAACTTCTTTTAATGCAAGAGTAGCTTCAGCAAGCAGCGGTGGTAATATTGAACTTCGCCTTGACAGTGTAACAGGTACTTTAGTTGGAACATGTAGTGTTCAAGGTACTGGCGGTTGGCAATCTTGGGTTACTAAATCTTGTAATGTAAATGGTGCAAAAGGAGTACATGACTTATATCTAAAATTTACTGGCGGAAATGGATATTTATTAAATGTTAACTGGTGGCAATTTAATAGTAATGGTTCTGCAAACAAAATGTAATGTATTACATGATACATGCAGCTGAAGGCGTGGTTTCACGCGTTCAGCGTTTGTAGAACAATTTAAATTTAATGATTTAATAGGGGCACAAACTGCCTCTGCATGGAAAAAAATTAAATATTAGTGATTATATGGAGTTTGGTTAAGATGTTAATTCAAACTCATGTTACAGTTTAGAATACAAAATAAAAAATAGTAAGGAGGTTTTAATATGTCAAAAAGAAAATTATTGCTAGGAATAGCTGTTGCCTTTTTATTCACGCAGACTATTGCAATAACTACTCCTAAAGCTCAAGCTTCTTCAACATCAAGTGTTAGCACTCATCAATCTACTTCAGTATCAAATACTGCTCTTCCAACCATGCCACCAGCAGGGTATGACAAGGGGGGGAAGTATCCAGCAGGTAGAGTTCAGGATATAAACTATTATTCACCGGTGACAAAGACTATGCGAAAGATGGTGGTTTACACACCTCCAGGATATGACTCAAATAAAAAATATCCTGTTATTTATGGAATTCACGGTATAGGTTCCTGGCCATCTACTATCTTTGATAGCTGGTGTGTTGGTGCCAGCACTGTAGCTGATAATCTTATAGGTCAGGGAAAAATTCAACCTGTAATAATAGTATCCATGGATAATAATAATGTTGATTCGCATAAAGAATTGTTTAATGCTGTAATGCCATATGCAGAATCACATTATCCAATTATTGCTGACGCTGATCATCGAGGAATTTATGGCTATTCTATGGGGGGAGGAGTAACATTTGCTGAAGGAATTGGACATTTGGATACATTCCATCATATTTGTCCATCTTCTGCAACTCCGTTTAACCACCCTTCTGATAAGGATATGTTCCCAAATGGCGGGGCTGAGGCAAAAAATAAGATTAAGACTTTGCTTCTTTCCTGTGGGACTTCGGATTGGGATGGCTTTTATCCTCCAAACTTAGCAACACATAATTATTGCGCTGCCAACGGAATTCCTCATTATTGGTTGTCTGTTCAAGGCGGAGGTCATGATGGCAGTGTGTGGAGACCAGCTATGTGGAACTTTTTACAACTAGCATTTCCGGCAAATCAAAGCAATAACACACAAAATACTGAAGTACTTAGTGATGGATGGTATTCTATTAAAAATGTTAATGCTCAGAAATATCTTCAGATTGCCAATGATACAGGAAAAGCAACTCAAAATGTTGAGCTTGGAACAAAGTCACAAGCTAAAGGACAAAAGTGGTATCTAACAAATATAGGAGACGGTTACGTAACATTAAAGAGTGCATTGGGAGATTTTATGCTTGATGTAAACCGTGGTGAAGATAAAGATGGAACTAATATTCAGATTTACAATGCATATGGACATGACCCACAAAAGTTTTCTATCAAATCGTCTTCAATAAACGGTGCATATTCTATTGCAACTAAGTGTAGCAATGGAACTAAGGTGCTAGATGATTTTCAATTTGAAACTACTGAGGGTGCTAATGTATGTCAGTGGACTTATACAGGAAGTAATAATCAGCTATGGTCATTTGAACCAGCTAGTTATTAAAATAGGTAATTATTTATTTAAATAAAAGAATTTATCTTATGTTAGGGGAGGATATTAATGAAAAAGTTTATTATTTCAATTATGAGTAGTTTAGTTCTCATATTATCGTTTGGATTACAAGCAAATGCTGCAACACCAGTAAAAATTCCAGTACTTATGTATCATAGAATCGAGGTAAATGCTAATAAAAATGATACATGGCAAATAAGCCTAAATGAATTTAAACAGGAAATGAACTATTTAAAAAGCAATGGATATACTACACTTACCAATGATCAATTTTACAATATTATAACTAAAAAAGCTCCTATGCCAGCAAAACCAATTCTCTTGACATTTGATGGAGCAACATCAGATTTCTATTATAATGCGTATCCTATATTAAAACAATATGGGTTCAACTCTACAGAATTTGTTGTTACAGATCAGATTGGCACATCTTGGGGAAGTCCATCAGATATGATTAGAATAATGACTGAAGAACAATTAAAAACAGTTGCTAAAAACAAAGTAGAACTTGAAAATCACTCTACAACACATGGACATATTGCAAATTTAGGTACTACAGAATTAACAAGAAGAGTAGCTGGTGCAACTAATAAACTTCAAAGTATGACAAACAAACCAGTAGGTTACTTTGCATATCCATTTGGTGAGTCAAGTCCTAATTTTGTTAATGTTCTAAAAAATTTAAAGGTAAAAATGGCCTTTAAAGTAGGTGGAGGACTTGCTACAGATTCTAGTGATTTGATGAATATGCCAAGAATAGGTATTGTGAATACCGATAATATTACAACATTTATAAGGAAGATAAAAACTGGATATTAATTGGTTGGAAAATTCTAAGGAGGTTTTAGTATGGTAAAAAGTAGACTATACAAAAGAAAAGTTTCCTTTAATAAAGTAATGTTTATGTCAATAATAATATGCACTTTGTTGACATTACCTACTTTTAAAGCTAAGGCATATACTTCTGATCTGGGAAATGGAACATATCAAAACCCTGTCATGTATGCAGATTATCCTGATAATAGTGTTATCAAAGTAGGGACAACTTATTATATGTTATGTTCTAGTATAAACTATGTACCAGGTCTTCCTGTTTTAAAATCAGAAGACCTTGTAAACTGGGAGACTTGTTCATATGCATATGATCGTATTGATGTAGGAATGAGTGGTATTGATAAGGCACATGCAGATGCATATAACTTAGTAGGTGGGAAAAATGTATATAGTCATGGAAGCTGGGCACCAAGTTTAAAGTATCATGATGGTAAGTTTTATGCTACATTTTCTTCCCTTGACCTAGGTAAGACATTTGTATGTACAAAGAGTGCTCCAATGAGCTTTGGAGGATGGGATTTTACTGAAATTAAAGGTTTAGGATATGCACATGATGCAGATCTTTTCTTTGATACTGATGGAAGAGTATATCTTATAAATGGTGGATGTAATGTAACAGAGTTAAATTCGGATTGCAAATCTGTCAAGGCTGGAGGGATAAATAAGAAGATTTTTGATGGTGGTAGTAGTCATGATGGTAATAGAATTTTTAAGAAAAACGGATATTACTATATACTTTCAACCCCTGTAAAAGAGAATGGACCTTACCAACGTATAGAGAAAGCATGGAGATCTAAGAGTTTAACAGGGCCTTATGAACAAAAAGTAATTTTAGATGATGGTGGAAATCACCAAGTTTGTATAGTTGAGGATGGTAGCTATAATTGGGCAATCCTTTTTGAGGATAAAGGTGCAGTTGGACGTATTCCAAAGCTTGCTCCTGTTACATGGGTAAATAATTGGCCTATGATAGGTGTAAATGGAAACGGCAAAGTACCAGCAACTTATAAAAAACCAGTAGCAGGAAATGGAATAAAATCACCTGATACAAATGATGATTTTAATGCACAAGGTTATGTACTTTCTCAATGGCAATGGAACCATAATCCTGACAATTCAAAGTGGACTAGCTCTGAACGTCCTGGATGGTTAAGGCTTAAGACTAGTAAAACTACTGATCTTCTTCAAGCAAGAAATACTTTGACACAAAGAATACAAGGACCAACATCTTCAGGATGGGTTAAGATGGATGCAACTAATATTAAATCAGGACAGATTGCTGGATTATCCGCTTTCCATAGTAAGTATGGATATATAGGAGTAAGAAATGATAATGGAACTAAAAAGCTTGTTCAATACAATGTTACAGGCTCAGAAACTTCTATTAATCTTACTAATAATATGGTGTATCTAAAGGTAGACGCTGATTGTAATACTCAAATAGCTAAGTTTTATTATAGCTACAATGGTAATAGTTGGACACAATTAGGTAGTCCTCTTAAAATGGACTTTTTCTATAAATTATGGTTTGTAGGATATAGGTTTGCTCTATTTAATTATACAACGGGTTATGATACTAGTGGTTATGCTGACTTTGATTATTTCAAGTTTAGTTCAACTGCAACTGGTACAGGTGGAGGAAATATTAAAAATAACCTTGCAGTTAACAATATGGAAAATGCATTGTTTAATTTTAAAGAAAACACTAGCAAAACCAATTAATAAAATTAAAAAATAGAGTGGTTTATATCTTATTAAATATATAAAAATTAAGGAGTGATGGTAATGTTAAAATCAAAAGTTATTAAAATCTGTATGGGGGTAGTTACATTAGGCCTTTTATTTTCAGTGGCTGCTCCTATAAATGCTAGTGCAGCAATGTCTAGAAACAAATTTATAGGTAATATAATTGGAAATGGTGTTCCATCTAATTTTTCTAACTATTGGAACCAAGTAACACCAGAAAATGCTACTAAATGGGAAGCTGTTGAGTCAAGCAGAGATAGAATGAATTGGGGAGGTGCAGATACTGATTATAATTATGCAAAGAGCAAAGGCTTTAAATTCAAATTTCATACATTAGTTTGGGGATCTCAAGCACCAAAATGGATAACAAGGATTTCACAAGCAGATCAAAGAGCAGAGATAACAGAATGGATTCAAGCTGCAGGTAGAAGATACTCAGGTTCAGATTTTGTTGATGTTGTAAATGAACCTTTGCATACTCCAATAGATTTTAAGAATGCAATAGGTGGAGATGGTTCTACAGGATGGGATTGGGTTGTTTGGTCATTCCAGCAAGCTAGAAAAGCTTTCCCAAATTCAAAATTACTAATTAACGAATATGGTATAATAGGTAACCCTAGTGAAGCAGATAGGTATGTAAAGATTATAAATATACTTAAGAACAGAGGCCTTATAGATGGAATAGGTATTCAATGTCATCAATTTAATATGGATACAGTTTCTGTAGGTACAATGAGAACAGTTTTAAATAAATTATCAGCAACAGGATTACCAATATATGTATCAGAACTTGATATAACTGGTGATGATGCTACACAATTAGCAAGATATAAAGAAAAATTCCCTGTATTATGGGAAAACCCTAATGTTAAAGGTGTAACACTATGGGGATATATTCAAGGGCAAACATGGAAAGCTAATACTCATTTGGTTAATTCAAATGGTAGAGAACGTCCAGCTCTTCAATGGTTAAGATCATATTTAGCAAGTCATTAATTAATATAATCTAAAGATTTAGTAAAGGGGAGAAATAAAATGATAAAAAGAAAAATAGGTATGTTTGGAATTGGATTAGCAATGTTTTTAGGAGCAATGACTGTAGGGGAGGGTATAACTGCCAATGCAGCAGCAAATCCAAATCCTACTTGGTATGTAGGGTCAAGATGTTTTTATAATGGGCCAACAAATGCGTGGGATGATATTTCTGTTAAGGATCCATCTATTGTTTATGCTAATGGTAAATATCATTTATTTTATACTGGTTATGCTCAAAATGGTACATTCCAGATGGGAACTGCTTCAGCATCAACGATTAATGGTTTAAGAACTGCTCAGCATAAAAAGTTAGACTTAAATGGATCATGGGGACGTAACGGAAGCTATGGAGCACCACAAGTATTTTATATGGAGTCTAAACATATGTGGTATCTTATTTACCAAGGTAGTTTAGGAGCTTGTTATGCAACAACTACAAATATAGATGATCCAAATTCATGGAGTGGACCAAAGTCTCTAGGAGCTAGTGGAAACATGGGCTGGGATTATTGGGTTATTTGTGATGATCAATATGCATATCTTTTCAATACACCATCAGATGGTTCACATAATATTTACTGTCGTAAGACATCTCTTGCAAACTTTCCAAATGGTTGGGGACCAGCTACAGTTGCAGTAAGAGATACTTTTGAAGGGGCTTGTGTTTATAAATCTAAATCTGATAACAAGTATTATATGATAGTTGAAGATATGAAGGATAATAGATATTACGAACTACATCAAGCAAATAGTTTAAATGGTCCATGGACAAAGGTTAGTGAAAAGTGGGCATCATCCCATAATTTATCTTACACTGCAGATAGATGGACAAATCGTGTTTCTCATGGTGAACTACTTCGTTCAGGCATAAATCAAAAACTAGAAATTAATGATATTAATAGAGTTGATTTCTTAATTCAAGGTTCTACAGACAATGCTTATGTTCCTTATGAAAAAATTAAATGGGATCTTGGGATTATAAAAAATTATAAATAATCAAAATTATTTATAATTTCATATATGATTTTGTATTCTGAATAAAATGATTCTGTTAGGTTTTTATGAAAAAAAGCCTAACAGAATGTATAAAAAATAGGGGGAGTAAATAATGAAAACAAAAAAGATAATGTCATTATTAGCGGGTATAGCATTATCTATAAGTATGCTTGTTGGTAATAGTAGTTTTCAAACAGTAGCAAAGGCTGCTCAGGTTAATGTTAATTTAATTCAAAATGGAACTTTTGATACAAGCCTTAAGGGGTGGGGGAATTTCACAACAGATGGAGGTAGTGGTAAAGTTTCGCAAAAAGATGGTGCTCTTAACGCAGAGGTAGAGAACTGCGGAAATGTATCATATGGTATGCAAGTTTATTATGATGGCTTTAAAATGTATAAAAACGGAAAATATCATTTGGAATTTGACATAAGTTCAACAACTGATAGAAAAGTAGAATATACAATTCAACGTAATAGAGGGGATTATCGTTCTTATACTTATGGGAAAATTAATACAACTGGTAAAGTCCAAAAGGTATCACAAGATTTTACTATGACAGAGGACAATGATAAGTCTCCAAGACTTGCATTTAATCTTGGAAATATAGGTGGAGGGAATCTTCCAAAACATTCTATTAAAATTGATAATGTTAAATTAGTTCTTCTTGATGATACTGGAGTAGTTTACGATGAAGACGATGCTCCAAAAGTAGAACAAAAAATTGTCTTAAATCAAGTAGGGTATAAGCCAGAAGAGAAGAAAAAAGTTGTTTTTAGAGCAGCTAGTGCAGATCGTAAATTTAGAGTTGTTTCAACTAGCACAAAAGAGGTAGTTTATGAGGGAGATATTAATGGTTCAATGAATAATAAGGCAGCAGGTGAGACAGACAGATTTGGAGATTTTTCATCTGTAAAAACACCAGGTACTTATACTATTGAGACTGATGGACTAGGTAGTTCTTATAAGTTTACTATAGGACAAGATGTTTATAAGAATGTATTTAAAGATGCAGTAAGATTTTTCTATATGCAAAGATGTGGACAAGAGATACCAGAAAAATTAGGTGGTAAATGGGCACATCCAGCTTGCCACACAGATTTAGCCAGAATATATGGAACAAATCAAAAAATAGATGTATCTGGTGGATGGCATGATGCAGGTGATTATGGACGTTATGTAGTTGCTACTTCAGTAGCAGCAGCAGATCTTTTAACAGCTTACAATGATAATAAAGCTGCTTTTGGAGATGATTTTAATATTCCAGAAAGCGGAAATGGAATTCCAGATGTTTTAGATGAAATAAAATATCAATTACAGTGGCTATTAAAAATGCAGGATCAAACAAGTGGTGGTGTTTATCATAAAGTAACATGTGCGGGGTTCCCAGGTCATGTAATGCCACAGGATGAAAAAGATGAACTTATTGTATGTCCTATATCAACAACAGCAACAGGAGATTTCGCAGCAGTTATGGCAATGGGATATGAAAACTTTAAGGATATAGACCCATCTCTAGCTAAAAAATGTTTAGCAGCAGGAGAAAAAGCTTGGACATATTTAAAAGATAAACCAAATACTCCTGTTTCAAATCCAACAGGTATTGTTACTGGAGCATACGAGGACAAAGATGATAGTGATGAAAGATATTGGGCAGCAGCTCAGCTTTTCAAAGCAACAGGTGACAGTAAATATGATGCTGCATTTAAAGCATTAGAAAATCAAAAGATTAGTTCAGGATTGGGCTGGCAAAATGTTGGTGACTTCGGTAATATGGCATATATATCAGCTAAAGGTGCTGATCAAAATGTAGCTAGAAATATTAAAAATTACATTATAAAAGAGGCTGAGCGTATTGTGCTTTTAGATAAAAATGATGGATACAACATTCCAAGTGGAACAACAGGATATTGTTGGGGTAGCAATATGAATGTGAATAATAATGCTATATTCCTTGCAAAGGCTTATAAGATTATACCTAATGAAGAGTATTTAGATTATGCAAAAGAACATATTAACTATTGCTTTGGTAAAAATTCATTAGGTAAGTCTTTTGTTTCAGGGTATGGTACAGATTCTATGAAGCATCCACATCATAGACCATCTATAGCACAAGAAAAGGCATTGCCAGGTATGATTGCAGGTGGACCAGATAGTGCTTTAGAAGATTCAGTAGCATTAGCTAGTTTAGAAGGACTACCTCCAGCTAAATGTTATATTGATAATCAAGAAAGTTATTCTACTAATGAGGTAGACATATATTGGAACTCACCATTTGTTTGTGCTATGGCAGAAGTTGATAGACATTAGATAATGGAGAATTAAGGGGGATAAATTAATGAAAAAAAAGATTTTTAATATTTTATTTATAAGCTTAATGTTTTTAACATTCTTATGGGTTTCACCAAGCTTTGTATTAGCAGCGTCTAACCCAACTATGCCACCATCAGATTTTGACAGATGGAAAGGTAACATTTCACATGGTACAGTTAACTATATTTATTATCAGTCTACAGCAACAAGAAGCCAAAGAAGGGCAAAAATTTATTTGCCACCAGGGTATTCAGCAAGCCAAAAATACAGTGTAATGTATTTATTGCATGGTATCGGTGGAAGAGATGATGACTGGACTAATGGTGGCGGAAGTGCCAATACTATTGCTGACAATCTCATCGCATCAGGGAAAATTAAACCTTCTATAATAGTAATGCCAAATTGTAATGCAACTGGAGCAGGGGTATCTGATGGTTATGAAAACTTAACTAACGATTTGATAAACTCTCTAATACCTTATGTAGAAAAGAATTACTCTGTTTACACTGACCGTACTCATAGAGCAATATCTGGTCTTTCAATGGGTGGTGGACAATCATTCAATATCGGTTTACAGAATTTAAATTCATTTGCATATATTGGTGCATATTCTGCAGCTCCAAATACTCATTCAAATTCTCAATTATTCCGTGATGGTGGAACTGCAGCAAAGAATCAATTAAAACTTTTATTTATTTCCTGTGGAACTAGTGACAATCTTATTAATTTTGGTACAGGAGTACACAACTTCTGTGATTCTAAAGGGATTCCTAATACTTATTGGCTTCTTCCAGGAAGAGGACATGACTGGAGTGTTTGGAAACCAAGTTTGTGGAATTACCTTCAAATGTTAGATCAATCAGGATATAATGGTGCTTCTTCTAGCGGTAATCCTACTGGAGGAAACAGCACTACAATGGGAAATACCGTAACATTAAATGATGGATGGTATTATATCAAAAATGTTAATGCTCAAAAATATCTTCAAGTTGCAAGTAACGTAGGAAGAGCAGGTCAAAATGTTGAACTTCGCACAGGTTCAAGAGCTAATGGACAAAAGTGGTATTTAAGAAATGTAGGAAATGGATATGTAACATTAAAGAGTGCATTAGGTGAATATATGCTAGATGTAAGTAATGGAGAAAATAGAGATGGTGCAAATATTCAAATTTACAATGCATATGGACATGATCCACAAAAGTTTTCTATAAAATCTTCTTCAACAAATGGCGCATATGCTATTGCAACAATGAGTAGTAATCAAACTAAGGTGTTAGATGATTATAACTTTGGAACTTCTGATGGTACCAATGTTTGTGAGTGGACATATGGAGGGCATAATAATCAGTTGTGGCTATTTGAAAGGGCTAATTAGTAATCAAGCGGTTCGTTAATAAAATACACCAAGTTTAGTATTTCGCTAAACTTGGTGTATTTGTATTTGCAATTTGACTAGTAGTCATGCCTAAATTATAATATGTTTAGTTATAGCTAACTTCGTGAATTTAA
Organism: Clostridium cibarium; assembly: GCF_014836335.1. Classification (GTDB taxonomy): domain Bacteria; phylum Bacillota; class Clostridia; order Clostridiales; family Clostridiaceae; genus Clostridium; species Clostridium cibarium. Next base: position 42,716 of record NZ_JACSRA010000021.1, on the reverse strand, counting down.
TATTTGAACTAAGGAGGAATAAAGTTGGAGAGGAATATGAGTAGTGGAAAAAGAAAAAACAGTAATATAGCAACTTGCATATTAGTGATTTTTTCTGTAGGTTTTTTTATAACTTATCCATTTCATGATAGTTTTTTAGGAGGATTAATATCAAGTCTTTGCCTAGCTGCTATGATAGGGGGCTTAGCAGATTGGTTTGCTGTTGTAGCCTTATTTAGAAAACCATTAAATAGTAATTTATTAGCTAAGTTATTTAGGACAGAAATAATACCTAAAAATAGGGAGCGAATTTTTGATGCCTTGGTAGATATGGTAGAAAGTGAACTATTAACTAAAGAAAGCATTATGAACAAACTTGGAAAAATTAATCCATCAGAAGACTTAAGTAAGTTAATTAAATCTAATAAAAAGAAAGATTTAATTATTATATTAGATGATATTTCTAAAGAAATACTTAGTAATGAGAACTTAAGTAAGGCTAAGGATTTTAAGGGCGAAGTTATAAAATCAGTAGATCTTTCAAATATTATTTTACAAACTTTTAATTGGATGTGGAATAACGGATATAAGGAAAAAATTACAGACATATTAGTAGATAAATTAGAAGAATTATCTAAAACTTATGAAACAAGAATGTTTGTTAAAGATGTTGTTCTTCAAATATTGGAACTTAATAGAGGAAGTTTCTTAATTATGATTTTAGGGTTTTTTATTAAAGGAAACTTAGATAACATAGCAAAAACTCTTCAAAAGAAATTAGTAAGTTTTATAGAACAAATGAAAAAGCAAGAAAGTAGTGAAAGAGAAGAAATACAGTCATTTATAATAAAGCAAATTGATAGATTAAAAGAAGATGAAGAATTAAAAGATAAAATAGAAAATTGGAAAAATGAAAGGCTAGAAAAGATTGAAGAAATAGCTATGGAATATTTGTTAAAGCTTAAATCAGAACCTAATAATACTTTTAAGATTATAGAAAATATATTAAATAGGCAGTTAGAGTCTTTTGTTAATGATATTGATAAACAAGCAAAGTTTAATAATGCCATAAATAGCTTACTTGAAAAAATGGTTGAAAGAAATCACCATAAAATAGGATTGATTATTAAAGAGAAGTTAGATGGGGTAAGTGGTGAGGAACTATCAAATATGATAGAGCCTATCATAGGTGATGATTTGCAGTTAATTAGAGTAAATGGTTCTTTAGTTGGAGGACTAGTTGGAATAATAACGTATATGATGACATTTTGGATAGTATAGGAGCGATGGACATGAATTATAAACGTAAAGCAAATATAGCCCTTGGCATTTCACTTATTTTATTTTGTGTTTCAGTAATATTAAGGTATTTTTATAGAGATATATTTATATTTAAATTGATGATATTTGTATCAGAAGCCTCTTTGGTAGGTGGTATAGCTGATTGGTTTGCAGTTACAGCGCTTTTTACAAAACCATTAGGTTTTCCATATCATACTGAAATAATACCAAGAAATAGACAGTCTATTATAAATTCAACAGCAGGTTTAGTTGAAACAGATTTGCTAAGCAAAGAAACATTAAAGAAGCAAATAGACAAGATATCTGTGGTGGAATATATATTTAAGTATGTTCAAGATAACAAAGATATAAAAGCAGCAGTTGTTAAAAAGATTTTGGACTATATATATGAAAAAAATATAGATAAAATAGCGGAGTATATTGAGAATATCATTAAAGAAGAGGGAAAAAACATAAATTTATCAGATAGATTTAAAGCTTTTATAGAAAATGAATTCGCATATGAAAATAGAGTAATATGGGCACAAAATTTTCTAAATAAACTTTCTGAAGAAGAAGGTGACAAAAAGATATTGGCCTTTTCTAAAAGGATTTTAGCTAGTAAAGATGAAGGCTCAAGCTTTTCATTACAAAGCTTGCTTAGTAAATTAAATATATCAGTAGCAGAAGATTTAAGGGATTTAATAAAAAGTCAGCTTGAAAAAATACTTACAGATCTTATGAGTGAAGATAGCATAATTTCAGAGGCTTGTAAAAATAATATAATTAAAACCATAGAGATGGTTGAACTTTCACCAGCTTCAATTGAAGAATGGAAGGCTGATCTACTAGAGAAAACAGATTTTAAACCAATTATAAAATCACAACTTCCATCATTAATAAATGAAGCTATTATAAGTAATTTGTTAGAAAAAATATGGGACTATTTAAAAGAAAGTAAGTCCATTAAAACTGCCATAGATAATGGAGTTAGGGAGATAATATATAGTATTTTAGAGAAAAAACATAGTGTAATAGGAAGTATTGCAAAGGATACTTTAAATAGTTTTACAGATGAAAAGTTAAATAAGTTTATTGAAGATAAGGCAGGGGAAGACTTGCAGTGGATTAGAATAAATGGTTCAGTACTTGGAGGATGTATAGGTCTAGTACTATTTGTATTTTTAAATTTAGTTTATGAACCATATGTTGTACCAATCATAAGGGGACTATTATTTTAATTAATTATATTTTTAAACAGATGGTAAAGAAATAATAAATACATTTTCAGATTTTTGCAGTTTGATGTGGCTGATTTATAAAGTCACATTAAACTGCATTTTTTATAGCTTTTATTAAAAAATAGTGAAAATTCAACGAAAAGATTAATTATTTATAAAACAACAATATTTTACATTTATAATAAAATTTACATGTTATAATTTAAAGGAGGAAATCGCTATCTTTTTAAGCAAGGAGGGTCATAATATGTGTCAAACTTAACTTTTACAAAATAACTATTTTATAAATAAGCATAAAATATATTAAAATGGAGGGGTTATTATGAAAATACCACATAGAATTTATCTTACGGAGGATCAAATGCCAAAACAATGGTATAACCTAAGAGCAGATATGAAGGAACTACCAGATCCTATGTTAAATCCAAAGACTTATAAACCAGCAACGGAAGAAGATTTATATCCTGTATTTTGTACTGAACTAGCAAAACAGGAATTAGATAACACAACTTGTTACATAGACATTCCAGAAGAAGTACAAGAATTTTATAAGATGTTCCGTCCTTCACCATTAATAAGGGCATATAATTTGGAAAAGGCTTTAGGAACACCAGCTAAGATTTATTATAAATATGAAGGAAATAATACTTCCGGAAGTCATAAATTAAATTCAGCAATTGCTCAAGCATACTATGCGAAAAAGCAAGGATTAACAAGTGTTACCACAGAAACTGGGGCAGGTCAATGGGGAACAGCTTTAGCTGAAGCATGTAGTTATTACAATATTCCTCTTACTGTTTATATGGTGAAATGTTCCTATGAACAAAAGCCCTTTCGTAAATCTATTATAGAGACCTTTGATGGGAAAATAGTTCCAAGTCCAAGCAATACTACAAATGTTGGTAGAGCAATATTAAAGGCAGATCCAACTACTAGCGGAAGCCTTGGCTCTGCAATTTCTGAAGCAGTAGAAAAGGCTGTTACTACAGAAGGCTGTAGATATGTCCTTGGTTCTGTATTAAATCAAGTAGTTCTTCATCAATCCATAATTGGATTAGAATCTAAGATTGCTATGGAGATGATCGATGAATATCCTGATGTGGTAATTGGATGTGCAGGGGGAGGGTCAAATCTTGGAGGACTTATAGCTCCATTTGTACAAGATAAATTGACTGGAAAAGCTAACCCTAGAATAGTTGCTGTAGAGCCTGCATCATGTCCATCTTTAACTAGAGGGCGCTATGCCTATGATTATTGCGATGTTGGTAAGATTACTCCGTTAGCAAGAATGTATACTTTAGGATGTAGTTTTGTTCCATCAGCTAACCATGCAGGGGGCCTTAGATATCATGGTATGTCACCAATTGTTTCGAAATTATATCATGATGAATATATGGAAGCTATATCAGTAGAGCAAACAAAAGTATTTGAAGCAGCAACTTTGTTTGCTAAGCAGGAAACTATTCTTCCTGCACCAGAGTCATCTCATGCTATATATGGAGCTGTTTTAGAAGCATTAAAATGTAAAGAAACTGGAGAAGCTAAAACAATTCTTTTTGGACTTACAGGGACAGGCTATTTTGATATGATGGCTTATGAAGCATATTTAAAGGGAACAATGAAGGATTATATTCCAACAGAAAAAGATTTAGAAAAAGGATTTTCAGAATTGCCTATTATCCCTAAGAATTAGTAAAAGAAGCTATGAAGAAGTGTGATTTTATTAAATAAAGTCACACTTTTTTCAATTAAAGACGGTATTCTTAATTATGTTGTGCGCTGGCAGTCAGATAAAAGTATAACTCTTGAGAAACGTAAAAAGTAATTAGATATATAAAAAAGCTCAAGTAAATACTTATCCTAGTATTTACTTGAGCTTTTTTAGTTTAAAGTATTCTATTTATTAGATACCTGAATTTCTGATTTATTTAAAAGATCATTAGTGTCTTTTAAGTATGTTTCTAAGACATAAGTTCCGTTAGGAACAACTCCACCATTACTAGTTACATAAGATTTTGCAGGCTCCTTACTTTGAGCTGATGTAATGTCTAGTTCTGCACTTGTTACTGTTTTGTCACCATTTTTATCTTTCCATACAAATAATATTTTTGTTGCATCATCAGGTACATTTTCAAAATATACTCTTCCATACAAACCATTTGTATTTTGGTATGAACTTACTGTCTCTTCATTTTTGTAATTAGATTCATATCCATTTACAAATTCAACCTTAGATACTTTTGTAGAATTGCTTTTATCAACTCCATTTACTGTAGTCTTGTAACTACACCCAATTAGTTGAAAAATAACTAATCCTAAAATCAATGGGAACATAAACAACTTTTTGTTTTTCATTCATTATACCTACCTTTAATTATTTTATTTATAACAAAAAAGAAGTTATATAATGTATAGATTAACTTCTTGATTGCTTTTCAAAATTAAGTATTGTTCTAGTCCCACCTAGTATATATATACTAACATAACATGAATTTTGTGGCAATTGCCTATGTTTAACTCTTGTAATAATCTTCAGCGAGAAGTGCATACATGGAAGCATCACAAATTCCTTGATTATTTATATCTGCTTTACGTAGTGTTCCTTCATATTGCAAACCACATTTTAACATGACTTTACCGGAATTTGGATTTCTTGGATCATGGCGAGATTCAATACGTTTAACTTCAACTTTTTCAATTAAAAATGGAATGATTCCTTTAAATGCCTCAGAAGTTATACCTTTATTCCAACATTTTCTTCCTACACAGTATCCAACATGCACCATATCAATTTCTTCATCCATATGAACAACACTAATAGTACCAATAGGTTCCAAAACATCTTCTTTTAGTACAATTGCCCATTGATAAAACCTACTGTCAGAATAATTATTAATCCAGTTTGATAATGTATTTTCTGCTGCTTTAACAGATGTCAGTGCTGGCCAAGTCAAATATTTTGTTACCTCTGAGTCATTTGCCCAGTTGTTAAACATAGCCTTTGCATCTGATATGTAAAATTTACGTAATTTTAATCTCTCTGTTTCTATTTCTACAGTTCCTAAATGATTCATAGAATAGCCCCCTTTTTCATATTTTATTAGGATTTTCAAGATATTTCAAACAAAATCAACTTAATAGCTTAAAAATAGCGTACTTTAGAGTTTTTCTTTTTCCACATCCATGTACAAATTCTATATTTTCTTCATGCTTTATAGCATATAGTTATATAATAGAGATTTAGCAGAAGTTTTAATTGATAAATTTTATCTTATAGTTATATAATTTTTTTGTAAGCTAATGTTTTTCATCATACATTAATTTTACTATAAATTCCTTGCTCTTCGGAGCCTGGAATTTATTTTTTTGCATAAAAATGGAGCTGTGCACTAATTATTTAGTGCGGACAGCACCTTTTAATTTTGCCAAAGTAACTTTTAGCGAAATTGAGACCTTAATTATTTAACGACAACCAGTTTGGATAAGTTTTTCTTTCCAAACATCGCAAAAATCAAAGAAGTTATCAGGAGCGATATTTATGCTGGTTTTATCTTCCATAGCTTTTTGGGTAAATTCTTTTAATTTATCTATAAATCCTAAAAAGTCATTATTATTAGTATTATCACTTTTTAAGTTAAAGTCTGGAACAGATATTCCTTCATCCCTCATAAAAATCATTAAATTATTTACATAGAATTGCATAGTACCGCAAATATCCCCTCCACATTCTACAGTACCAAATTCTTTACAAGTTTCTTGAAGAGCATCATATGCTTTTTTAGTATTAATTATAGTTTTGTTCTTTTGTTCTATTTCAATAGTATCCGAAGTATTCGAGCTTCTATTCTCAGTCTTATTAGTCTGATTTTTAGTTGTAAGATTCGTAGTATTAGTAACTGATTCGTTTTTAATATTTAAGCTATTCATATTATTATAAGTACTTATGTTGTTCATTTTTGCTTATTCCTCCCTGTATAATTATATATACTTTTTATCGCTTATGGTATAAAAAACTTTAATTTTATTTTTCTTCCAAATATGTTGAATAACAACTTATGTAGCAATATTGTGTATAATGTGTGAAATTAAAATATTATGGATGGAGATGTATATGCTAAAGGAGATCAAGCAATAGCTACATATACAGGAGAAACTTATAGTATAAACACTACTAATGTTGGTATTCAAGTAAAAACTGTAGGTGGACAAGGTTCTACTGCTATATGGGTAGATGGTAGTTATGTTCCTGATAATGGACATTTATTAGCTTATTCTTATCATGGGAACACATATTTACAAACATTTCTAGTTAAGAACTTATCGCATGGTACTCATAGAATACAAATTAGAGTATCTATGCCAACTGGAACAAATGTGAAAACAGATTATATTTTTGTGACTGTTTAATATAGCGAAATAGAAAATGGGCTGTCGCATTAGCGTTTCAAAAATGCTAATGGACAGTCCATTTTTTTATATTTTATTGAGATTTTCAAGATGTTTTCAAACAAAATCAACTTAATAGCTTAAAAATAGTGTACTTTAATAAGTCTTTATTTTTAATGACTTTTTTAGTCATCAGAGTTTTAAATGTTTAAAATTAAGAGTATGAAATTTATTTTTTACATAAAAATGAAGCTGTCACACTGATTATTTAGTGCGACAGCCCTTGTTATCTTTAAGGCCTATATTGACAATTATACTAAGGTAAAGTATACTAAAATTCTAATAATAAACCATATTATAACATATAATCAATAAAAAGTCAATAGATTTAAAAAAATTTTTATAATAATTCGAGGGGGAATAAGTAAATGAAAATAGCTAATGGAGTTGAAATGCTTGAAATAAATTCTAATATTATGGGAATGGACAGTGTTATTAACCCAACACTAATATGGGACAAGGATACAATTATGTTAGTAGATGCTGGATATCCAGGACAATTGTCTAAAATTCGTGAGGAAATAGAAAAGACAGGGATAGAATTTAACAAATTAAATAAGGTTTTGCTTACTCATCAAGATATTGATCATATAGGAAGTCTATCGAGTATATTGGAGTCTTTACCTAATGAGGTGAAAGTCTTTGCTCATATAGAAGAAAAAGCTTATATAAATGGGGAAAAGGTGCCAGTTAAGCTTGCTGAGCTAGAAACTAAACTGAAAAATGGGGCAGAAGAGCTTAAAATGATATACGAAAAACTTAAGACTGGCTTTGAAAATTGTAAAGTAAATATAGATAAGACCTTGACAGATGGTGAAGAATTACAATGTTGTGGTGGAATTATAGTAATTTTTACCCCAGGTCATACCCCAGGGCATATTAGCTTATACCTTAAAGAAAGTAAGACACTTATAGCTGGAGATCTTTTGATGGTTAAAAGTGGGAAGCTAGTTGCCTTTCCTGATTCTATTAATTTTGATAATAATTTAAACGAAAAGTCATTAAAAAAACTTTTAAAATATGATATAGAAACAGTGATTTGCTATCATGGGGGCATATATAAAGGTAAAGTAAATGAGCGTATTGAAAGAATTTTAAGAGAGTAATATTAAGTGACAGTTTAAAGGGTTGTAATATATGTATTAAAAATATACCACTTACTATGAATAACTAACCACTTACCTATAACATATAGACAATGGGAAAAGCAGTTAATATAATAAAAATGTGGGGAGTGAAAATATGAAAATACGAATTGAATTAGATACTAAAATTGAAGAAGATGAAGTTATTATTAGATGTAATGAATTAAGTGAAGAAGTCAAAAATATTCAAGTTTTTCTTGAGGATATGTTGTCAAAAAAGAAAAATATAACTTTTTACAGAGGAGATACTGAATATTATCTTTCATTACAAGAAGTGTTGTTTTTTGAAACTGATGAAAATGGGATTTGCGCGCATACCATAGATAATATTTATAATGTAAAATATAAACTTTATGAACTTGAAGAGTTTTTACCAGGATACTTTATGAGAGTTTCAAAATCAACAATTTTAAATACTAATCATATTTACTCCATAACACGAAGCATATCATCATCAAGTAAAGTGGAATTTCAAAATACTCATAAACAGGTATATGTTTCAAGATATTATTATAAACCATTAAAAATCAAGTTATTAGAAAAGAGGAAATGATATGAAAAAAGATAGGATTTTTTGGGGGATAGGTTTTATATTGCTAGGGGTTTTCTTAGTTATAAATAGGCTAGGATACTTCCCAGATGTAAATGTATTTAGTTTATTGTTCACAGTTTTTTTAGTATTAGTTATAATAAAAAGTTTGCTAAGACTTAATTTTCCAGGTGTTTTATTCCCTTTGGCATTTATTTGTATAATGTATGATAATGAATTAGGGATTACCGGTATTACTCCTTGGACTGTGCTTATAGCAGCATTGTTTGGTAGTATAGGGCTATCAATGATTTTTAACAGACATCATAAATGGATTCATACAAAATATAATTCTGAAGATTATAAGTTTGAAAAGATTGATGTAGAAGATGATAGCCATGTTAGATGCAAAAGTTCCTTTGGTGATAGCATAAAATATATAAATTCAGATAATTTTGAGCAAGCTGATTTAGAGTGTTCTTTTGGAGCTTTGAAGGTGTATTTTGATAATGCAACTATGGCTAATGGGAAGGCTGTAGTTAATATTAATGCTTCTTTTTCAGGAATAGAATTATTTGTACCAAGATCTTGGAATATAGATGATAGAACTCATGTGTTTTTAGGTGGTATTAGTGAAAAAAATAAAAATGACAGGCAAACAGAAAATACTTTAACATTAGTTGGTGATATTTCCTTTGCAGGAGTAGAAATAATTTATATCTAATTTATTATAATTAAAGAGAAGCCTATATCTTATTTTGTGTAACGATTTAAGATATAGGCTTTATTTTTAAAAGATATATCTTTAATAGAATAATTTTGATAGAATAATAAAGAAGAAATTAGAAAATGGGGGTATAAAAATGAAAAAACTAAGAAAATCTTGTAGGTGGGTTGCAGCGTTTATTGCAATAATTTTAATTCTTGTTAACTGTAATACTAATACTTGGGCATTGGATTCTTATATGGTGAATGATACAAATTCATTTAAGAAAGTAGTTGAATTTGAATCTGCCAGGCATTTTTCTTTAGGTAGAGGTAATGCTATAAGAAAAGATCTTTTTAATGGGTATTCTGGAAATGGATTTGTATACCTTGTATCAGGTTGGGCAGATGTTAATTTTACTGTTCCTAGTGATGGAAATTATAAAATAACTATAGTTACTAATTCAGACCAATATAAAGAGAATTGGCTTTATTTAGATAAGGATCCAGCTGGTAAGCTTTGTACTAATGCAGGTAGTTGGAATAAAACTACTAATGAATACACTCTTTCAAAGGGACAGCATAAATTTGGAGTATCCAGTGATTGGGGATATGTAGCTCTAGATTATGTATTAATAGAAAAAGTTGATGATATAATGCAACCTACAGATCCTGTATCAAAAGGTGGGTTTAATGTAAAAGGCAATAAGCTATACGATGGAAAAGGAAATGAATTTGTAATGAGAGGTGTGAACATTGCACATGCATGGTATACTTCAGAGACAAAAACATCAATTGATGCTGTAGCAAGACTTGGAGCAAATACTGTAAGGGTAGTGTTAGCTGATGGAACACAATGGAATAAAACTACTGCTGAAGAAGTTAATAATATTATTTCTTGGTGCAGAGAAAAAGGATTAGTTTGTATCCTTGAAGTACATGATCATACAGGCTTTGACGATCCTCAAAGATTATATACAGCAGTTAATTATTGGATAGCCTTAAAGGATGTTTTAAATGCCAATAAAGATTATGTTATTGTAAATGTCGCTAATGAATGGCTTGGAACATGGAATAAAGGTGATGTTTGGACAAATACTTACTGCACAGCAATTAAAAAGATGAGAAGTGCAGGAATTGAAAATGCAATAATGGTTGACGCAGCAGGATATGGTCAAGAAACTTCTTCTCTTATATCAAACTGTACAGCAGTAAAAAATGCAGATGTGACTGGCAATATTATGTTCTCAATTCATATGTATTCAGTAGCAGGTGCCAATTCAACTGTAGTAAAGAGCAATATAGACAGAATGCTTGAAAAAGGCGTTTGTACAGTTATTGGTGAATTTGGTGATTACCAAAATGGTGGAGATGTAGATGAGGCAACAATAGTAAATTATAGTGATGAAAAGAAAGTTGGAACAGTAGCTTGGTCATGGAAAGGGAATGGAGGACAAGATGTAACTCTTGATTTATCAAATGACTGGGAAGGAAACAACTTAACTAGTTGGGGCAAATATGTATTCTTTAGTGAACATGGAATTCAAAAGACATCAAAATTAGCATATTAAAATTAAAAACATAATTATTTAATAGGATATGGTAGGTTTTCTTTAAAACCTAGCCATATCCTTTATAGATTATGCTATTACTAGTACCTGCCCAACATAAATGACGTCAGGATCAGGAATATTATTGATTCTAGCAAGTTCTTGATAGGTTGTGCCAAACATTTCAGCAATTTCACTAAGGGTATCTCCGTCACGCACAATATAGGTTCCATTAAAATAAATTAATAGAACTTGGCCATCGTAAATAAGATCAGGATTAGGAATATTATTAATTGCAGCTAATTCTTGATAGGTTGTACCAAAACTATAGGCAATCTCGCTAAGAGTGTCACCTTCCTTTACAGTATAATAGAATTTAGTAGTGCAAGAATAACCTGTATATTCATTTATATTAGAAAAATTAGTTAAAAATGGCTCGCCAGGTTGTTTCTCTATATGACCAGAGCTGTAAGGATTACCAGCTAGTGTGATATATACCTTGTTTTTATTATAATATCTTCCTATAGCATTTGTTATTGAAAGTAAGCTTAATAACTCATAGCTAGATCCAGCATTTAAGTCGCTAACAAAGTTAGCTGAAAAATCTACATGAACCATATCATCAGTTGCATTATAGTAAAGATAATTGATAGTTGTATTAGGGCCTATGCAAGGAGCAAAGCAGTTAGGTGGATTTTTAAATTCATTTTGAAATTTTACCTTAGTTAAATCATTAGTGAAGAAATTAATATTTTTATCCACATACCAAGCATTAGTAGTATTATTATCAGGATAGAAAAACCTTATTGTTTGAGTTAAAGGAGTAGAGTTTCTAATTTCTTTTAATGAAGAAGAAACTAGAAAAGTATTATTAGAATAGAAGTTAGTTTTAATTAATCCAATTCCTTCTACATAATAATCTATAGTTTTGTTTTGTCCATTAATAGTAGTAATTTCTATAGCAGAAGGAATGTTTATATAAGGAGTTTGAATTGATATATTAATGTGAGTTATAGTCCTTATACCTCCATCAGGTAATGTCCAGGTATTGCCAACTGATATTGGATTTAATATAATATATTCATTTTTATTAGGAGTTTTATTTAAAAAGTTTTCACGGTAATAAGTCTCACCTTGTGAGAAAACTAATTTAACCCCTTCAGTGGTATATTCATATACTCTTACTATTTCAGTTCCACCATTGTTTGTTCTAAGTTGCTCTTTATTATTAGTAGTGTAATCAGTAAAGTTAGTAAAACTTGCAAATTCATTTCCAAGACCTTCGTAGATATATTCTGAGTTTGAAGTTATTGGGAAATAATCTTGAGCTAAAGACAATTAGATCACCTCATAATTTTTTTATTTTACTATAATAATATTGTGTAATATATTATATGATTGAAGAAGTGCAGTTGACGCATTAAAATTTTATAAGTTTTTATTGACTGATACCTTAGGGGATAGATTAACATATAAAGTGGAGGTGAGTGCATGCTAATAAATGAAGTCTCAAAATTAACTGAATTAACAAAGAAAGCTATTTCTTATTATGAGAAAAAAGGGTTAATAAAACCCAAAAAGAGTAGTAATGGATATAGAGAATATTCAGATGAGGATATAGCATTATTAAATGAAATTTCTTTATATAGAAAGCTAGATATATCAATTAAGGATATTAAGAAAATAGTTAACAGTAAAGATAAGGAGAAAGAAGTTAGTAAACTTATAAAAGAGAAACATGAGAAAGAGATAGAATTAAAGATACAAGAGAAATACTTGGAGAAAATAATAAGTGATAATTTTTCTATGAAATCTATAAAGGAATTAAATGAAGAAATTATAGAAGTTGAAAAAAATAATGGAAATTTTATAAGAAGAGAATTAGTTAGAGCATTTCCAAGTGGAATAGGAAAATACCTAGCATATCATTTTGCACCATACCTAAATGAGCCATTAGACACAGTAGAAAAATATAAAGCATGGGTTGAAATAGTTGAATTTTTAGATAATGTACCAGAAATAAAAATACCTAGAATTATTGAGTTTGGATATAAAGATATGAGTGATGAAATGTATAAGAGAATATCTGAGAGGACAAGAAATGAAATAAATAATATGCTAGAGGCTAAGGGTGAGGCTTTAGAAGAATATAAGAGAAAAATATTAGATAATATAGAAAAGCAAAATGATGAATCCCTAATAAAAATAATGAATCCAATTAATAATTTTAAAAAGCATCTTAATGAATTTTTTACGAGCAGTGGATATTATGACATTTTCATACCTAATATGAAGATACTAAGTTCAGAGTATAGAGAATATCATGAAAAAATTACAGAGTTAAATGAGCTTATGATGAAAGAGCTTGGTATTAAGTATGATGACAATATGAGGATAGTAAGAATTTAAAGATGTAGATTTTTAAATTAGTACCATATAATTAATGAAGCCAATGATTTGAAATCATTGGCTTAAAGTTATTTTTAAAGAAATGCTATTGATAAACATCTACAAGTAGGTATTTATCTTTATATTTTATCACATCAACAACGTTACCTTTCTTTAAAATCCAGTTGTTATCGGATATATCACCATAACCAGCAAGCCATGATTTACCTTCTTCTGTATACTGAATATCATAGGTAATATCAACAGTAAATTTATTACCGCTTTCTTTAATAAAGTGGGCATTAGTAATTCTATAGTCTGTAAATGTTGGTAATGGCTTTCTATTCAAGTTTTTATCTTTAACATTCTGCCAATCAGTTGATATTTTGTTTAGATGTTCTTCAAACAAGTTTTTAGCAATTTCTTCTTTTCTATCCTCACTAATATCTTCAACAGAGTATAGATCTCCTATTACGTTTTCTTTATCAGAATCTGATAATTTATCTAGAGATATTTTAGATAAGCTTTTTTCGCTACCTTTATTGTAAATATATATAGCAAAAAATAAATTTAGTAAAATGCTTAAAATCAAAGCTAAGATAGTAATCTTCCTTTTATTCATATAAAACTCCTTTATATAATGTAAAACTTCATTTATCTATATATTAATTTACACGTTGAGTTCAAAATTCCTTTTTTATTTCTATTTTTTTCAAAAGAAGAGGATGTTTGGGTGGAGATTGAAATTCATTTAATAATCATTAAAACAATGGCTTTAATATGCTACTAAAGTACGTTTTAACAAAAATATTATGAAAATAAAATTTATTCTAAAAATTGAAAAGAATCAGTTTAGAAACTAAAGTATGTGAAAAAAATGTCGAAAATAAAAGTGTTAATAATTATTGAATTAGTTAGACTAGCATAAAAAAATAAACTTACAAAAATATAATCTTTTAGAAGGAGAAAGATATGAAGAAATTATTTAAAGGTATAAAGAGAAAAAATAGAGTCATAAGTTTAAAGCAAGAATTTTTAAGTGTATTTTTGCTAATAGGGATTATTCCATTAGCTATATTTACTTGCATATTTTTCATATTAATTAAGAATTCAATCTACACTAATCAAATAAATTCTATGAAGCAAATTTCTAGTATGGCAACTGAAAATATAGATAAATGGGGAGATAGTAATATATTATTAGTCGAAGAAATTTCTAGTTCACAAATAGTAGCTAGTAATAATTTGAAGGATATTCAAACAGAATTAAAATCTAAATTAGCACAGGATAGCAGCATAAAAAATATATTGTTTTCAGATAAAGAAGGTAATGTGCTTGTTGACGGATTAGGATCAAAAAACTTAAATATTAAAAAGGAACAATATTTTAGTGAAGTAATGAAAGGATATACATATATAAGTGATGTTTTAATTGAAAGCGATTCCGCAGATTCTTTTATTGTGTTTGCAGCGCCAGTGAAGAAAGATGGACAAGTAACGGGATGCATTATAAATCAAGTAAAAGCATCAAGTATGGATTCAATTATAGGCAATGTGTTTTTTGCAAAAAGTGGAACTGTATATACATTTAATAAAAAAGGAGATATTACATTCCATCCTGATAAAGAAAAAATAATGAAAGAAAACATTAATAATTATAATTCGAAAGAATTATCTAATTCAATTAAATATGCGTTAAATGGTAATATGAATAGCTCGAGTTTTAATGTAGAGGGACAAGAAGAGATTGGTGTTTATAACTATATTCCATCCTTAGGCTGGGGTTCAATTACTACAATACATACTAGTGAGCTATATGAAGGATTTACAGAAGTATTAAAGGTATCTATTCCACTTTTGGGAGTACTGATTTTAATCATTATAGCTATAGCTTGGAATCGTCAAAAGAGACTTGTAACTCCAATTGAAAAGTTAGCTAATTTAACTAAAAAAGTTGCAAATGGGGATTTAACAGTAACTTCAAATGTTTATGGTGCTAAAGAAATTATAGATATAGGTAATGACTTTAATGAAATGGTAAGTTCTTTAAAATCATTGACAAGTGACATATATGCTAAGAATGATTATTTGAAAAAAGCTTCAGATAATTTAAATAATATATCAACTTCAGTTGAAGAATCTAGTAAAGAAGTTTCAAGAGCTATGAATGAGATTGCAGGTGGCTCTGTGTCACAGGCAGAAAAAACTGGGGGAGTGCTAAGCAGTGTTATGGAGCTAGAAGACAAGATGGGTGAATTAAATGGTAAGATTATTCACATTAATAGCTGTTTGGATAATTCTAAAGTAGCTATATCTAACGGGGAAAATGGTGTAGATAATTTAAAACACAATACAGGTAATCAAAATTCATTAGTTCAAGATACTGTAAAAGAAGTAGAAGAATTAGAGAAATCAGTAGGAAATATAGATAATATTATAGAAGCTATTAGAAATGTATCAGATCAGACTAATTTATTGGCATTAAATGCGTCTATTGAAGCTGCAAAAGCAGGAGAAAGTGGACTAGGATTTGCAGTTGTAGCAGAAGAAATCGGAAAGCTAGCTAAAGAATCACATGATTCCACTGAACAAATTTCACTTATACTTAAGGACATAAGAAGTAAAGCAGATAATACTACAAAATTAATGAATTCCATGTCAGACAGTATGAAGTTACAGATATCAATAGTTGAAAAGACTGCAAGTATATTTTCTGAAATTGCTGTTGCAGATAATAATATCTCAGAAAATGTAGAATCCTTTAATAAATTAATCGAATATATAAATAAATTTGCAAGTGATTTATTAGGGGTTGTAGAAACTTTATCAAGTGTATCAGAGGAAAGTGCAGCTGTTACAGAAGAAGTTACTGCTTCGTCTGAAGATCAAATAGCTATGATAAAGAAGTTAAGAGAATCAAGTGAGGGAATAAACCAAATAGTAGATGAATTAGAAATTAATATAAAGAAATTTACTGTTTAATTTGAAAGAATCAATTATAGAAACAATAATAATATTTGGAGGATCAAATAATGAAAAAGAAATTATCAAGTGTGTTATTAGTAATATTTACTCTAATAATACTATCTGGATGTACTAACAAAGAAAAGAATACTGGAGTTGTACATATTTCTATATTGAATTCAAAACCAGAAATTCAAGTAGCATTAGAAGATGCAACAAAGGAATTTTCTAAAGAAAATCCTAATATAAAAATAAAGGTTGTTAAATACAATCGAAATGAAACATATTATAATAAATTAATGTCTATGTATTCATATGAAAATGCACCAACAATGACAATAGGGGATCCAACTCATATAAAAAATATTAAAAATAATCTTCTCGACTTATCATCGGAAGAGTGGGTAAAAGATGTTTCGGGGGGAATATCGAATATTGCAAAAAATGAGAGTGGTGAAGTTATAGGGTTTCCTTTTGCTACAGAGGGTGTAGGTTTTATATACAATAAAAAGGTAATAGAGGAAGCTGGGATTGATGTAAGTAGTATCAATACAATAAAATCTTTAGAAGAAGCATTTAAAAAGGTTGAAGCTATAGGTAAAAAAGGTGTGATAGTAACTAATGAAAAATGGTCATTAGGAGATCATTTTTTATCAACTGCTTATTCTGCTCAATCAAAAGATACTAATGATATTATTGAATATATTGAAAATGTTAAGAAAGGAACTCTAAATGTAAAAGATAATGCTAAATTAAATGGCCTTTTAGATACCTTTGATTTAATGAAAAAATATAATATATATAAGGATGAACCACTTACTCCATCATATGATAAATGTGCAGAAGTACTAGGAAAAGGTGATGTTGGATTTTGGTATATGGGAAATTGGGCATCTAAGTCAATATTAGATAGCAGTAAGGACAATAAAGATTATGGGTTTATTCCTGTACCAATAAGTAATGATAGCTCTGAGTATGGAAATAATGAAATTACATTAGGAGTAACAAAATATATAGTTGTTGATAAAAGTAACAGTTCAAAAGAACAACAAGATGCTGCAAAAAAGTTTTTAAATTGGGTAGTTTACACAAAAGAGGGACAAGAATTCGTGGTTAATAAATCAGGCATTATTTCTGCCTTTGCTAATAATGAAATTAAGCAAGCAGATCCATTGGCTAATGATATAATGAAATATAAAGAAAAGGAAAAAGCAATGGAACTTATGAATAGTTACTTACCAGAAAATAACTCAGAAAATGTTGGAGTTGCACTAAGGAAATATTTATCAAGTGAGATTGATAGAAATCAACTTTTAAATATTATTCAAGAATACTGGGAAAATCAAAAATAAAGGGAATGTAGCTAGATTTTTTAAAACAAATCTAGCTACATTCCTTCTTTTTAAAATCAATATTTAATTATTTTAATATCTTTGAACCCCAATTACCATACCATGCATATCCAAGTTGTCTTTCTACTTCGATTTGATTAACGTTATAGAATATCTGACTCTTACGATTTACAAATATAGGTTTGTTAGTTCCAATCTCGTAAAAACGAGCCCAGATAGGAGCTGCTTTAGGATCTTTTTGAAGCTTTAGACCAGTACTTGTCTTAGTCACTTTTGTTCCGGTAATTTTTACTGAATTAAACCAGCTTGTAGCAGCATTAATTGATGTAGCTATTTGTGGTGTACTTCTTCTAGTCTTTAAGAAGTTTACAATACCTACACTTTCAGAAGTAGAAAGAGAAGGAACTTCATAAGCTCTTGCAGATGCAGGCTGTAAAGTTTTTTCATCGTGTTGTTGTCCCCAAGCTGTTAGCTTTCCATTAACTTTAACTTGAGTTTTTAATATACAATCTACACCTTTGTTAACTGCGGCTTTACATCTATCAACTAAATTGTTGTCCACAAATGAAAAATCACCTTTTCTATTAGAAACATCATCTAAAAGAAACATTACATTAACCATTGCATCATCGTTGTATGTTATATGAGTGTGATAACCTGAGCTTTTATAAACTTGTGGCCATCCACCATTATCATATTGCATATTTAATAAGAAGTTAATTCCTTTTATTGCTGCATTAGAATAGGTACTATTTTTTGTCTTTTTATATTCAGCTGCTAATCTTCTTATTTCTGTGTAGGTAGCTTTGTTATCAATAGTCGATTTTCCCCATTCGCCACTTTTTTCATTATAATACTTTATCCAACCCCCATCTGGTTGTTGATTCTTTAAAATATCTGATATACTCGCTGTAGTACCAGTAGCATCTCCCTTTGCAAATGCTTTTTGAGAAGGTTGTAGCATGAATCCAGAAACAGCTAAAGCAACTGTACATGCTAATGTGAATGATATACGTTTTAATTTGGATTTTAACATAAGAACTCCCCCTTTAATTGTTAGTAATTTTTGAAGATTTCTTCAAAAATTAAATAATAAATTTAAACTTATTACAAAAATTATATTTTCTTAGATATGTAATATCAACAATATTTCGTGAAATATAGCAAAATTATACTTAAAGTGCAAAATGATTTAACTAAAGAACAAAATGTTTATATATGGATTTGACAACTTTATTTAACTATATTACAATATGTTTCATATTAGAATAAAGGGGGAAGATTCAATGAAAAAGATAAAATTTAATAGCTTAGTTGTGATGTCATTAGTGTTTTTTACATTATTAACTAGTGGTGTGACTACACAAGCTAAATCATCAGTATTAGTAAACCAATCTTATGATGTTACATCAAAAAATTACAATTATACTGGACAAGCACTAAACCAAAGTTGGGGTTTAGGAAAGTATCAAACAGAATATGTAAGTAATAATAAACCTTATGATTGGTATATTGATCAAGGAAATACAGGAGCATATTCAGATAGTAATTGTGGACCATCTAGTACTACAATGGCATTAAAATGGGTTAATGGTAATTTTAACAGAACTGCTGAAGATGCAAGAAATACTTATAGAAGTAGTGGTGGTTGGTGGTATACAGATGATGTAACTAACTATCTTAATCTATATAACAGTAGATATAGTGTAAAAGATTTGGGAAAAACAATTCCTCAAGGAGAAGTGGTTTTAAAGGATCAACTAAAACAAGGAAACATAGCAATTCTTTGTATTGATACATCTTATCTACCATATAATTCGTTATCAGAGCGAAGAGTAGGCAAATTCTATAGTTATTCAGGGGGACATTTTATAGTTGTTAAAGGTTATAGAGTAGTTGATGGTAAAACTTACTTTGAAGTTTATGATCCAAATAACTGGAATGAACACTATCGAGATGGACAAGAAAAAGGAAAAGACAGATATTATTTATCTAAAGATTTAATGAATGCAGAAATTAATTGGTGGAATTATGCAATTGTAGTTCAACCTCAAAATTCAAGATTAAGTAGTTCTTTAAATATGGTTAGGTCTTTAAAAAGAGATCAAGTTGATATTACTAAGATAAAATCTGCATATGGAAGATAATTAAACATAGAAAATTATAAAAGACTTAAAGTTAATGAGCTTTAAGTCTTTTATTTTTTTAGGCAAAATGTATGATTATATTAACCGTAATCCATAAGATTTATATACTACAAAGTTTATATAAATTTATTTAGCAAAAAGAATTTCCTGCATTTCATAAGCCAAATCTAAGCCTGCACCACTTTCTCCATATTGAAGCCACAGCTGAAAAGAAGTTAATACATATGAGGCATAATGGAAACAAATATATTCATTTGAAACATTAAATTTACTTTTAAATTTCTTATGTTCTAAATAATTTAAACATTCTTCTATTAAAAGATTTTTTAAGTCAGCATATAAATCAATAGTTTCAGCATGTACACTTAGTAATGCTTGTATAGTAGTTTTCCTATTTCCTAAATAATCGATTATGCCAGAGCACACATCAATAAAATCATGAGAATTTATTATATTAAATCTATTTTTAATATAAGGTTTTAATTCATCAAAAGTTTCATGAACCATTTTATTAAGCAGGTCATATTTATCAAAGTAATGATCATAAAAGGTTGAGCGACCAATTAAAGCTCTATCACAAATGTTTTGAACTGTAATATCTTTAAAGCTTTTTTCTAATAAAAGATTAGAAAAAGCATTTTTTATATTTTCATGTGTTTTTAGTACTCTTAAGTCTACTTTTTTACTCATATTATCCTCCATAAAAAGGGGTATTTTTAAAATTACACCATTAATTTTACTACATATGTTTAATAGATTGAACTTAAAAAATATTTAATAAGAACTAATATATATAGAAAGCGTAAGTTATCATACACTTTCTATATATATTGTAGGATAACTTACAATATATGAATATATGATTCTTTAAATGATAATATTTATCAATTATACTAATAGCATAAACATATATATGTTATAAAAAATATGAAGGAGTGGTTTATTATGTTTAAAGAATTTGTGGAAAATAGACAATTCAATTTTCAAATTAATCGTTTTTTAGGAGGATTTTATACTGATCCTGAAATTAAGAAAGATATTGATTCTGTATTACCAATCCTAACAGATACAGATGCTTGGTATAAGTCTTGGAGAAAACTAGGAGAGCAAAGTGAAGAGAAGGGGCAATTTGAATTAGCAGCTGCCTACTACGAAGCAGGGAATTTTTATTTGAGACAAAATGATCCAAATAAAAAATATATGTATAACAAGTTTAAAGAAAACTTCTATAAGTCTTATAAGGAATTACCATTAGAACATTTCCAGGTTCCTTATGAAAATTCATTTTTATCAGCTGTAGGTGTAAAATTTGAAAACTCAACTAAAACATTACTTATACATGGTGGATATGATTCCTGTTTGGAAGAAATAATTCCATGTCTAGCTTATTTTAAAGGATTAGGGTATGATATTATCGCTTTTGAAGGCCCAGGTCAAGGAGGAGCATTAATGAATGGTTTAAAGTTCATTCATAACTGGGAAAAACCAGTATCTGCTATTTTGGATTATTTCAATCTAGAAGAAGCCAGCATATTAGGCTGTTCCTGGGGAGGCTATTTTTGCTTGAGAGCTGCTGCATTTGAGAAGAGGATTAAAGAAGTAATTTGTTATGATATTTTTTATTGTGGAATGGATGTTATTAGTATGTCAAATAAGGAAATGAGAGACAAATTAGAAAAACTACTGGATAATAATGAAAAAGATAAAATAAATGAATTAATGTCAGCAAAGATGAAAGGAGATATTGATTTTAATTGGAAAATATGCAAGGGGATGGATAATACTGGTACAGAAACCCCATATGATTTTCTAAAAGCTATTAGATTGCATACAATGGCAGGCATAGAGAAGTTTGTAGATCAAGACTTATTGTTATTAGCTGGTGAGGAAGATCAGTATGTTCCAATAGAAACATTGGCTTTATTAGAAAATAATTTGGTAAATGCAAAATCTATAACAAAGAAAGTTTTTACTAAAGAAACAGGAGGGGAACAGCATTGCCAAGCAGGAAGAATGGACCTAGCTTTTGATGAGATTAAAAAATTTCTAACAAGATAAAATTGATTTTATAGAGTATTATTTTTAAATAAATTATACAATTAAAAATATAATCTTAATACACTAACTATCGGATACAAAAAGTCGAAAAAAGATGAAAAAACTGTATCTTCATGCTATAATATAACTCGATTGTATATTTATTTTTTGGGAGGGAAACAAATGAAAAGGGTAATTAGAATAGCATTAATATTTTTGCTGAGTATATCTATGTTAAATGGGCCATTTTTTAATGTGACAAAGGTATATGCTGAAAGTGATTATTTTGATGTTCGAGAGGGTGTATTAGTTGAATATATAGGATCTGGTGGTAATGTTGTAATTCCAGATACGGTTAAAGAAATTGCTTACTATGCCTTTAAAAATAATACGAGTATAACTAGTGTAACATTACCAAACAGTTTAGAAACTATTGGTACAGAAGTGTTTTCAGGGTGCACTAATCTAAATAATGTAATAATACCTGGAAATGTCAGAACTATTAGATCTAAGGCCTTTGCTGGCTGTAGCAGTTTAAGTAATATTACAATACCAAATACTGTTACTGAAATAGGGGGACAGGCATTTTCAGGAACACCTTGGCTTAATAATTTTTCAGGAGATTTTGTAGTCGTTGGAAATAAAATATTAATAAATTACAAGGGAGCGAACACAGATATTACAATACCAAATACTGTTTTAAGTATAGGTGAAGAAGCATTTATAGATAGTAGCATAACAAGTGCTATTGTACCAAATAGTGTAACAACTATAGGGAATGGTGCTTTTTCTAGATGTGGTAAATTAAGAAGTATCTCTTTGCCAAATACAATAACTAAGATAAATGATGGAGTATTTAAAGGTGCAGGGCTAACAAGTATAACTATTCCAAGTAGTGTAATAACTATAGGTGAAGAAGCATTCTGGGGTAATGGTTTTCTATCAAGTGTAAGCATACCAAGTAGTGTAACTTATATAGGTAGTAACAATTTTGATGGAACACCTTGGGAGAATCAGTATCCAAGTGATTTTATTGTTGTTGGAGATGGTATTTTATTATCATACAAAGGTGAAGGAGCTAATGTGACAATTCCAAGCAGTGTAAAAACAATTGGAGTTACTGCCTTTGGAGGTAAACCAATTACAAGTTTGACTATACCAAGTACTGTAAAAAGGATTGAAAAGTCTGCTTTAATATGTACTAATTTAACAAGTATAACTATTCCAGATAGTGTAACAAGTATTGGAGTGGATGCTTTTGGACAGAATCAAGAGCTTAAGAGTGTATATATACCTGATAGTGTTACAAGCCTCGGCGAGTTAGCATTTATAGAGTGCGGAAAATTAACTGATGTTAGGCTATCAAATAAATTAACCAATATTTCTGATGATGCATTTTATGGCTGTACTAGCCTTAAAAATGTTAATATTCCAAGCAGTGTTACTAAAATAGGAGCTCTTGCCTTTTATAAATGTAGTAGCTTAAACAATATATCACTGCCAAGTACATTAAAAAGTATAGGTGATTATGCCTTTTACGAAAATACTAGTTTAACTAATATATCTTTACCACAGGGCTTAACTTATATTGGAGGAAGTGCATTTTTTAACTGTAGTAGTTTAGCAAATGTAAGTATCCCTGAAGGGGTAGAAGAACTAGGAATTGGAGCTTTTGCAGGATGTAGCAGTTTTACAAGTGTAACTGTACCTGGAAGTGTTAAAGTTATTGCATCTTCTGTATTTGAAGATTGTACAAATTTAACTAGTGTAGTGCTTTCAGAAGGTGTAGGAGGCATTGGAGAAAGAGAATTTGAAGGTTGCACAAAATTAACAAGTATAAGTATTCCTAAGAGCGTGATTTCAATCTATGATCGTGCATTTTTTAACTGTAGTAGTCTAAAAAATATAGCTTTGCCTTATGTTGATACTTCATTATTTGGAGGTGGTGTATTCTATGGATGTCCTCCAGATTTTACGATTTATGGCAGCCAATACTCAGATTCTGAGTTTTATGCTAAAAGGTATAATATTAAGTATGTAGTTGTAAGTAATGATGTAGATGGTAACGGAAAAGTGGATTTAGTGGATTTAGCTATAGAAGCTAATGAGTATAATAAGCGTTTTGATAAAGCTAATCCAAGTAAGTTTGATTTAAATTATGATAGTATTATAGATTTATATGATCTTGTTAATGTTTCTAAGGATATAAAATTGGAAGCGATGTAAGTATTGTGGCAGATCACTGATTTTATCAGTGGTCTGTTTTTATATAAGCTTGTGATTTTTTTGCAATATTCTTATATGGTAATATTCTAATATTCTCGTATTCTTAAGAATATGCTGAAAAAATGCAGGTTTAGAGCTCTTAGGGTGGAAATATTAGTTATATCATTTTTGGGGAAGCCACAAATGACTTCCCCTATATGGAAAATTTATTCTAAATCAAATGAGAATTCAATTGTAGAACGTTCAATAATATCAATATTTTCAATATATATTTTATCAATTAGGATTTCAAAACTTTCGTCATAATAGCTTAATTCATCAAGGGTTTTATCAAACTCAATTTGCTCAGGTAATCTACCGACAGTTAAGTGAGGGCAATATGTTACTTTCTTAAATAAAAAACTCTCTAATATTCCACTGTATAATTTATCATGCAATTCAATTATATTGTCATTTCCCTTCTTTACATTAAGAAACAAATATCCATCTCTAAAGTCCCCTGTAAAATCCTTTAATTGAACATTGAACTTTTTTATTCCTTTTAACACTTTATTAAAATGGGATTTCAAATCATTTGTTGATATATCACTATCAAATGGAAAAACAATAGTTATATGTGGGTCAATGCAGTTTGCAAGTGGGTCATACTTTTCTCTTATACTCTTAATAATATTAATGTTATGGAAATTTGGAAATAAAATTACTGCCCTTTTCAAAAAAATCACTCCTAACAAAATCATATACATAATTATACCATTTAAGAATCTTTTGTGAAGAAAGTTATAATATGTATTGATAAATTTGACAACATACTATATAATACTACCAAATATATAAGTTTTGTAAGAAATAAGGATGGAGTGAGGTGGTTAAATGGAAAACAAAAAATTAGTTCAGTGTGAAATAGAGCATCATGCAACATTATTTGCACTTTTTGCAAAGTTCACAATAGAGAGTTTTGCTGAAAGAGGAGAAAAAATAATTTTTAATGCAATCGAAAAATATGGACATGAACGTGGAAAAAGAATGGCAGAAAGGGCAATCAGAAATGGTGATTCTTTAGATTTTATAAATAGCCAGGCTTATGGAGAATGGGTTCCCAAAGAAGGACAAATGGAGTTTGGAATTATCGAAACAGAACCAGAATTTGTTAGTAAAGCTACAAAATGTGAATGGTGTGGGTCATGGAAAAAACATAATCTTTTACAGTATGGAAAGTATTATTGTGTCAACATAGATTCAGCTGTTTTTAATGGATTTAATGAAAACTTTCATATGACAGTATCTAGCAATCTAAGTTTTGGAGCTGATCGCTGTGAGTTTCATTTTGGACATGCAATGAGTGATGAGGATATGGTAAAACTATCACAAAAAAGAGCAGAGTTAGGAACTAGTTGTACTAGAGACTTTAACTTTCATACAGCTCATTTATTAAATTCAATAAGTGAAACATTAATTAGCGAACTTGGTGAAGAAGGAAAAGTAATTATTAATAAAGTGCTAGAGGGATATGTGGCACTGTTTGGCAGAGAATACTTAGAGGTGTTAGAAGAAAAATAAGAGAAAAACGAGGGGGAACTATATATGTTGAATAGTAAAATTGCCTTTATTGGTGGCGGTAATATGGCAGAGGGGATTATACGTGGAATTATTTCTAATGAAGTTTTTCAACCTGAAAATATTATTGTTTTTGATATATTAAGTGAAAGAAAAAAATATTTAAATACTACATATGGAATTGTTGAAGCAGAAGATATTTCAAGTGCTGTAAAAAGTTCAGATATTGTTTTAGTTGCAGTACGTCCACAAGATATTGAAAAAGTTGCACAAGATATTAGAAATGATTTAAATGAAAATACTATTATTATTTCTATTTGTGCTGGTATTAAAATAGAAAAATTAGAAGCCATATTTGGAGAAAAACATAAGCTTGTTCGTGTTATGCCAAATACTATGATAGATGTACAACATGGATTTAGTGCTGCAAGTATAAATGAAAAAGTTAGTCTTAGTGACAAAGAAATTATTCAAGAAATTTTAACTTCATTAGGGCAAACAATGTTTATTGATGAAAGTCTTTTCAATTCATTTACTGCTTTTAGTTGTGCTGGACCTGCTTATGTAATGTATTTTATTGCAGCTTTAGTGGATGCAGGTGTTCAATCTGGATTTTCACGTAAAGATTCCATAGCTATTACTTTAGAGAATATAATGGCATCTGCACTCACTATTGAAAAAACAGGAAAACATCCTTATCAAATTACAGACACTATGACTTCTCCAGCTGGAATTACAATTGATGGATTACATGTATTAAGTGAATCAGGTTTTCATGGAATTGTTATGTCTAGTGTAAAACAAGCATTAAAAAGAACAAATGAATTAGAATAAACTAAGGAAAACCAGGGGGCAATATATATGAAAAAAGAATTAATTAGTTTAAAAAAGATAATAATCCTTGCAGGAGCATTATGTGCATATTGGATTGGGGCAGGATTTGCAACGGGGCAAGAAGTTTTACAATTTTTCACCACAAGTGGGGCGAATGGAATTATAGCAGCAGTAATTTTTTTAGCATTAATGAGTGGCTTAACATACATTTTATATGGAATAGGCCAAAAAAAGAAATTTGGTAATCCATATGATGTTTTTGAGTATTATTGCGGTAAAGTTATAGGACAAGTTTACATATGGTATACTGTTGTATTAGTATATGCTATATTTGTAGTTATGCTTGCTGGAGCTGGTGCAACAATTAACCAATATTATGGAATACCAACATATGTAGGTACTGGAGTTATAGCACTTCTTTCATTAGGAACAGTAGTTCTAGGAGTAGAAAAGCTTATTGAAATAATAGGAGTTATAGGACCAATCAAGATTATATTTGTAGCAATAGTAGGAGTTTCAGGAATTGCTACCCTTATTAATCAACCAAACCTTTTATCAGAAGCTAGTAATCTTATACCAACATTAGGCTTTCAAACTGCATCTTCGAATTGGGCATGGTCAGGAATATTGTATGCTTTTCTTGCACTTATGGTTAGTATACCATTTCAAGTTGATTGTGGGGCATCTGCAAAAAGTTTAAAGGAAGCGAGAACTGCAGGACTTATAGGAACTATTGCTTTTACAGTAGCAATTATATCACTTGTGATAGCAGAACTTGTTTATTATAAATTAATTGTAGGTCAACAAGTTCCAACATTAGCAATTGCTAATCATATATCACCTGTATTAGGATTAATTTTTTCAGTATTAATAGTATTAAGTATTTACTCAGCAGTAGCTTCATTCCTTTTAGTGACTGTTAGAAAGTTTGCAGTTGATAAAACTAAAAAATTCAATACTATTGCAATAATATTAACTGCTATAGGTATGATTTTTGGAGGTATACTCCCTTTTGATAAATTGGTGAATATTTTATATCCTTTAGCAGGATATTCAGCTATTATTTTTACTTGTTTTATAATCTATAAAGAATTAAGAGTAAAAAATAGAAAATTTGATAATGAGGTAGAAGTTGATATTAATTAGAGAATTAGTAAGATTAACTATTATTTGATGAAACTAATATAAGGAGAATAAATTATGAATGAAATTAATAAATGGTTTGATGAAAATAGTTCTGATGTATGGAAAATAGCAGAATTTATATTTGAAAATCCTGAATTATCATTAGAAGAAAAGAAATCAAGTAGATGTTTAGCAAATTTTATGGAAGATCAAGGATTTTCAATTGAGTGGAAAGTTGCAGGTTTGGAAACAGCTTTTGTTGCTACATGGGGAACTGGTAAGCCTGTACTAGGCTTTCTAGCAGAATATGATGCATTACCAGGTTTAGGACAGAAGCCAGTAGATAGGCGCTCTGAAATTGAAGGTTGTGGCCATGGTTGTGGACATAGTGTGCTAGGGGTTGGTGCAGCGGCAGCTGCTGTTGCTCTTAAAAAAGAGCTTGAGTTAAGTGGTAAAAGTGGAACTATAAAGCTATTTGGTTGTCCTGCAGAAGAGATTATGTATGGGAAAATCATAATGACAGAACAAGGCTGTTTTGATGATTTAGATGCAGCAATTACATGGCATCCATCAGATGTAAATAGAGTTGGAGAAGATATTTATCAAGCTATGGATTGTAAAAAGTTTAGGTTCTTTGGAGTAACGTCTC
The DNA here is from genome assembly GCF_014836335.1 of Clostridium cibarium. Classification (GTDB taxonomy): domain Bacteria; phylum Bacillota; class Clostridia; order Clostridiales; family Clostridiaceae; genus Clostridium; species Clostridium cibarium. The sequence continues at coordinate 14,561 of NZ_JACSRA010000021.1, read as the reverse complement.
ATGCATCTGGAAGCCCACATTTAGGTAGAAGTGCACTTGACGCAGCAGAATTAATGAATGTAGGAGTAAATTATTTAAGAGAACATGTAACAGATGATGTCCGTATTCATTACACTTACTTAGATGCTGGTGTAAAACCAAATATAGTTCCTGACTTTGCACAAACATCATATTATATTCGAGGTAATAGTCGTAAACATGTTGATGATGCATCTCAGCGTATAGAGCGTATAGCACAAGGGGCAGCCCTTATGACAGATACAAGGTATGAAAGTGAATTAGTATCTAATTGTAAGGAAACAAAATTGAATTTCACATTATTAGATACATTTTATGAAGCTATGACAGAAGTTCCTGTACCTAAATATACAGAAGAAGAAATTCAATTTGCAAAATCAATTAGTGAAGCTGCAAATTTAGATAATGAAGGTAAATATTTTGATGGACTACAGAAATATGAAAGAAGAGCAAAAGATATATATATTTCAACTGATGTATCTAATGTAAGTCACAAGGTTCCTACTGTTACATTAAATGCAGCTACAGCATGCAAAGGAACTCCTTTACATCATTGGGCCTTTACAGCACAAACTGGTTCAACAATTGGCTTTAAAAGTATGATTTATGTAGCTAAGTGCATGGCTTTGGGTGGACTTAAATTAATTAATAACCCAGAAATCTTAGCAAAAGCTATAGATGAACATCTTAATATATAATTAAGTTTGTCTTTAATCTTTTATTTATTCATGTTATTATTTTTCAAGTAACACATTAGTATAAGTTTATAAAATTTTAAATTAATTAAGATTGAGGTAAAAATGGAGAAGGATGATATAAAATATAAAAATTATTTGCAAATTCTAAATGAAGAATTAGTTCCAGCAATGGGATGTACTGAACCAATTTCTATTGCTTATGCAGCTGCAAAGGCTAGAGAAGCATTAGGGGCTATACCTGAAAAAGTTGTGGTTGAAGCCAGTGGTAACATAATAAAAAATGTAAAAAGTGTTATAGTTCCTAATACAGGAGGTCTAAAAGGAATAGAAGCTTCGGTAGCTGCTGGGATTATAGCTGGCGAAGCTGAAATGAAATTGCAGGTTATTTCAAGTGTAAAAGAAGAAGATAAACAACTTATTAAAGAATATTTATCAAATAATTCTATAGAAGTTGAATTTAAAGAGACTTCATTTATATTTTACATACAAATTAATGCATTTTATAAAGATTCATATGTAAAGGTAAGAATAGTAAATTATCATACGAATATTGTTTTAATTGAAAAGGATGGAAAAGTCATTTATGAAAAAGATGCAAATGCATCTAAAGAAGAAGGACTTAGTGATAAAACATTATTAAATGTAGAAGATATTATTGATTTTGCAAATTCTGTTGATATTAAGGACATAGAAAATATTATCGGAAGGCAAATTGAGTATAATTCAAGAATTGCAGAAGAAGGTTTGAAAAATAGCTATGGTGCAAATATTGGAAAAGTTCTATTTTCTACATATGGATCAGATGTAAAGGTAAGAGCAAAGGCTAAAGCAGCAGCTGGATCAGATGCTAGAATGAATGGATGTGAGCTTCCTGTAGTTATAATTTCAGGTAGTGGAAATCAAGGAATGACAGCTTCACTTCCTGTTATAGAATATGCTAATGAGTTAAATGTTTCAAAAGAGAAACTTTATAGAGCTGTAGTTCTTTCAGATTTAATTACAATACATCAAAAAACAGGGATAGGAAGACTATCAGCATATTGTGGAGCTATTTCAGCTGGAGCTGGAAGTGGTGCAGGTATTGCATATCTTTATGGCGGTGGATATAAAGAAATTGCACATACAATTGTTAATGCATTATCTATTGTTTCAGGGATAGTTTGTGATGGTGCTAAAGCTTCTTGTGCAGCTAAAATTGCTGCAGGTGTGGATGCTGGAATTTTAGGATATCATATGTACAAGCAAGGGCAACAATTTAGAGATGGTGATGGTATTGTTAAAAAGGATGTTGAAGCTACAATATCAAGTGTTGGGAAACTTGCAAAAGAAGGAATGAAAGAAACTGATAAAAAAATTATTAGTATAATGATTCAATAATAAATAAATAATTCTTGCAATTAGAAATGGTAACATGGTATAATTTGTTAGGAAATAGTGAGAAATATGTGGGATGTTGATTCACTATGAAACCTTACTTGCAGACAATAAAAACATTTTACGTAGAAACATGGGTTAGCACTTTTTAGTGCTAACTTTTTTTATTTTTATTGAAAAGTTGGTGATAAGATGTTTTATAAAATGAAAAGTTATTTTTACTTAAAGGCATTAGGGGATGATGCAAGGTGAGGGATTTTTCAATAGATGAGCAAGTCAATTCAAGATGCTCTAATGCTGAGTACGCTTTAAATAATTGTGGCAGAAGTTTATATGAGGCAAATAGAGTAGCAAAAGAAGCAGTAGAATTAATTAATAGTGATGGTGGACTTGGATACATAGATTATTCTCCTCTTGATAATGAGATTAATGAACTTTTTAATTGGTCTCAAAGGTATACAGTTTTTAAAGGGCTATGTGGATACTATGATAGCAGTGTTGATAGTGATTTTTTTTCAGAGCAGGAAGATGCCTTAGAAGACTTGGGGCTTATAAGGATTGAAGATATATCTGTAAAAAATAACTTAGGAATAGAAGAATCTGGCGTAACAGAAGAAGGCTATGAATACACAAGAGAAAAGGCAGGGTTAACTTTTCAAGATTTGTTAACATACGAAGGCGTATCAGATGTTATGAAAAAGCAATATGAAGAATATAAGGAAAATGCTAAAAATAATAATGAAGAATATATCGATGAGTATGGTAAGTATCTAAAACAAACTATAGAAGGTGCAGATGTAACTTATGAAAAGGCATGGGAAAAGTGGGTATCCCTTGGTCTTGATGTAATCCCAATAGTAGGAGATGCTAAGGGATTGGTTGAAGCTGTTATAGGAATGGATTTAATAACCCAAAGAAAGTTATCAGATGCAGAGAGAGCTTTAAGTGCATTGTCAGCAATACCTCTAGTAGGAGATGGAGCTGTGCTAATTAAGGTAGGAAGTAAATATGGTGCTAAGGAATTACTTAAGGTTTCGGGAAAGGAACTTATAAGAAATGTAGGTGCCATGGGGACAGGCTATATTTCTATGGAAGCAGCAGAAAAAGCAGGGCTACCACCATGGGTAGGGCTACTTGCTTATCAGGGAACTAGAATTAGTGCTATGGGAGTATCAAGATATGGAGGTACAGTTTCTGCTAGAGTTAAGGGAGTTGAAAGTGGAGGCTTTTTAGACAACCTAAGGATAGAAACTCCAGATGCTTATAAAACTTTTATGAAAACCATACAAGATGGAACTAAGGATAAAAGTTTAAGGCTAAGCAGCCTTGGAGCTGGAGAATTTGAGAGGATTTATAGAAGTAACGAGAACTTGAGAAAGATAGTAACTGAGGTTGATAATCTTGGGTTAACTGCTGAAGAATCAAAGAGAGTTAGAGCTGTTTTGGATAGTGGAGATAAGGAAACTATAGAAAACTTAGCACAAGTTGTTGTAAAATATAAGGGAGATAAGGACAGGATTCTTGGGTTTATTGATGAAAAGGGGGCAAGTAACCTTTACAGATTAACAACTAAAGATATACCATCTGTAAGAAATGGTGAATTTAATAAGTTCTTTAATTCATTAACTTCTGAAGAATTAGATGAGATATGGAAAGACCCTAAGCTGAGAGAAACGATAGAGGACAGATTAAGACAACCAGGTGGATTACATGAATGGCATTTAGTTTCTAGGACTCCTCAGTTTAAGAATTGGTATGTAACAGCAGAGCAAATTAAAGATTTAAGAAGTTTAACAACAGATGTTAAATTCGTGAATCCTAAAGGAATACATGGGGGTAGAGGTTCAACAACTGCTCATAATGAATTGTTAAAGATAATTGATAGTTCAGCAGACTATGATACGTTTATAAGAAGGCTGAATAATTGGGCAAATTATAGACTGGATGGAGGTGTAGAATCTTTGCCTAAGGGATTACAACGGAAATAAGTTAAAGGAGAGATGAGTATGCAAAAAGAAGGTAAGGTATCATTATGGCTAGGGATTTTTAATGATGAAGAAACTTTCAGAAAATTTATGGAGATTAAATATACCGATGATGGGGACTTAATACCATCAAAGTTTAAAAAGCAATTTAAGATAGATTATTATGATATAGACTTTTCAGAAATAGATTATATGGAGGAAAAGTCAAATGATTTGCAGGTTTTATTAGAAGGCTTTTCTAATGATTATGAGATAATACCTAGATTAAATGAAAAATATAGTGGAGGAATGTATAATTCTATAGTATTGTTATATGACTTTGAATATCAGCATAATGGAGATAATTATAAAAATGGAGATAATGAACTGAAGTTTATTGGATGTGTGGACTACAGTAAATAATTGAATGCATAATAAACTGATAGCATAATCTAAATAATATAGTGAAAAGATGAAATGAATCAACTGAAATTTAAGTAAGTTGGTTCATTAATTTTAGTTAATTAAATCATTATGAAGTGAAAATTATTTATATAATTAGGAGAAATAAGAAAATGAAAGATACAAATATATATGTTATCCATGGTTATACATCTTCAAACCAAGCAGAGTGGTTTCCATGGTTAAAGGAACAGTTTAAAAATAGTCCTGTCAAAATTTATATTCCTAACATGCCTGATTCCAGCAATCCACATCTTGAACCATGGCTTGAGCATCTTCGTAAAAATGTTTTGGACATTGATGAAAATACCATATTTATCGGGCATAGCCTCGGATGTATTATGGCACTTCGATATATACTTGAAAGAAATATAAAAATCAAAGGGGCGATACTTGTTTCAGGTTTTATAAATGAAAATCCCATGGATGAGCAAACAGAAGGATTACAAGAATTTGTAGATGGACCACTTGATATTGAAAGAATAAAAAGTTTAATTCAATCAAGAATTGTTATTACGGCAAAAGATGATGATATTGTTCCAACCAAAGCAACACAAAAATTAGCCAAAGAATTAGATGCAAATCTTATGATTCTTTCATCAGGAAAACATTTTATTGCTCGTGATGGATATACTGATTTCCCTGTTTTATTAAATGAAATTCAGAAGTTGATAAGCTTTATTTAAATGGCTAAGGAAGCAAATAAGGTTAGAGCTATTTTGGATGGTAGACATAAGGCAAATATAGTCAGAACACTATAATTGCTGTAAAATATAGGTAGATAGGAATTTCAGAACATTTAGATTGGAGCTATGAGTATGGAAGATTACATAATTAAGGTAGAGAATTTAACCAAAAGGTTTGGAAAAAATATAATCTTTGATAAAGTAAATGTTGAGTTTAAAAAAGGGGAAAGTGTAGCTATTCTTGGAAATAATGGGATGGGGAAAAGCACTTTTCTTAGAATAATTTCTGGACTTACAAGTTTAAGTAGTGGAAAGATAATAATTGATAGAAATGTAAAGTTTAATTATATACCAGAGAATTATTCAAAGCTTAATTTAACAATAGAAGAATATTTAAAATGTATAGGTGACTTAGATAATATAAGAAAAGAAGAGTTTGAGGCAAAGGTTAAAGAGCTTTATGAAAAGTTTTATCTAAAGAGTATGAAAGATGTTCCAATGAAGAATTTATCTAAGGGGTCGCTGCAAAAAGTAGCAGTGATTCAAGCGTTAATTTCTAATTCGGATGTATTACTATTAGATGAACCTTTGTCTGGACAAGATGTTAACTCCCAAGCGAACTTTATCAGGATCATTAAAGATCTAATATCTGAAGGCGTAACTGTCATTATGTCATGCCATGAGCCATTTTTAGTAGATGAATTATCTAGCAGAGTTCTCAAAATTGAAAATAAAAAGATAATTGAATCAGTAAAACCTAAAATAGAAAGGGTTAGATATAATATATTAATTTTTGAGAAAAAAGAAAAAAGTAATATAGATAAATTAACATCAGAATTTGGAGATATTTTAGAATGCCATGAGGAAGAAGGAGTAGTGAAATTAAAAGTAAGAGAAAGAAGTAGCAATAAAGTTCTTTTAAGTGCTTTAAACTATGGGTTTACATTAAAATATTTCAAGTAATAAATGGAGGAACATTATGATAGCTTTATTAAAGTATAACTATAAAATATATATGAAATACAATAAGTTTATGATACCAGTAATATTTTATTTGTTATTTCAGTTAATTTATTATAGTACAGGCTCAGAAAAGTTTGTGCCTAGTATTATAGTTTGCGCCAGTGTAGTATTTTGTATAATGACTTGGATGGGATTTAGTTATTGCGAATTACAAGACTGGAGAACAGAACAAATTGTATTTCTTAAGACAAATAACAGAAACTTATATTGGATTTCAAAAATAATATTCATGTCTATTATAGAAAGTATCATATCATTAGTTGGAGTACTTTGGCCATTAATTATTAGCTGTATAAATAATGGCGTTTTTTCAAATGATGAGATTAATATAAATGATATTGTATTAGGTTTTCTTATTCTCGTCTTATCTGCATTAATGGGAACACTGTTAGGAATGATTTTCCAAGGGAAGGTTCTTGGAAATCGAAATAGGGCAATATTGGTATTATTCTTAAGTGTAATCATGTCTGTTGTAAAGATTCCAATGGCAAATGAATATCCAATTACAAAAATAATTACATGGCTTGTTCCTCCTATAAACAATCTAACTAACTCTTGTATGAATATGGCAAACTTTTCATTAAGTATACTTGTAATTCCCATTATTTACAGCATGCTTTATATCTTTGTAGAAGTTATGGTTTATGTTGGATTGATGAAAAAAATATTATTTTAAGAGTGATGGTATTTATGATAAACTTCTATATTTTCTATAGTATAATATACTAAATGACATGATACTTACATAAGAAGAAAATATTGACACATGGTAATTAGATATAGAGAGGATTTAAATTCATGACAAATGATAATAATATTCTAGACTTAAAGAAAGTTCATGGTATAAAGTTTAGAATAATGTGGAGTACTAAAATTCTATACTTGATGTTAGGAATCACAGTATGGATAACAATAATATTTCAAATAGGTAGCTTGTTAAAGTATGGATTTATGATGAAAAGCTATGAAGAATTAGTACCTTTAGTAGTTATGTATGTGGTAGTGCTGCTTTTGGCTAGTTATTTTAATAGAAAATTTTTAGGAAAGATTGTAGCAGTTATAAATGAAAAAGGAATCTATACAAAAAGTGGAGTTATTCCTTGGAATAAAATAAAAGAAATCAGATATAATACCCTAATTTCTTTTTCAAGGGTAGCTGATCCATATGAACGATATTGCAGTTTGACAGTTATTACTTGTCATAAGGAATATAAAATCTTGCATGCACCTCATATGATGATTAGGTATATAAAAAGATATGTTCCAAATGTGAAAGTTAAAAGGGATAAGGAACTTATAGCAATGATTTTGATTTCTTTAGGGGTGTCTGTTTTTGTTCTTATTGCTGATAAGTTTAAATTTTTTGGATAGGAATATGAGATGATAGAAGGGATATGGAAATTTTGAGATTTGATGAGGCATTTAAAGAATTAATAGATAATAAAAGAACTATATCAAGAAAGGCGTGGTTACCTTCTTGGGATATATCATATGATGAAGAAAATAAGGAAATAATATATTTTGATGGGCATGGATCACAAAGATGGTGTCCTTCACACGAAGATATAGTTTCTACAGATTGGCAAATAGTTTGATAGTGCAGAAAGTTAGGTGAAAAGTCTAATACCTTTACAAAAAATGAATAATTATATAGTGATTTGTTGATATATGTATAAAAGTGGCATATAATGAAAATGTATATAGAAGAATTGCTTTTCGTTAACGTTACGTAACGATATTATTTAATGTGTAGGATATATGCTCCTATACTATACCTATTTATAATTGTATTATGATTGCTTTATGTAGTATTATATAATTTGTGCAAAAGGTTGAGTTCTTCTATATACGTTTTTTATATTTAAGTAGGTGAGTAAAATTTTTAAAAAGTCAGATGAGGAACTTAAAAACGAATTTTATAATCTAATCACTAGAAAAGATGTGGCAAAATTACTTGAAATAGAAGAAAAAAGTTTAAGGTATTTTCTTTATGTTAAAAAGAATGAAGATATGTACACTACTTTTGAAATACCTAAGAAAAAAGGAGGAGTAAGAAAGATTAGTGCTCCCGTAAAAGAATTAAAAAGCATTCAAAGAAAGTTAGCATATGTTCTTAATCTAGTTTATAAGGTAAAGTCTTCAGCATATGGTTTCATTCCTAAAAAAAATATAAAAGATAATGCTAAGAAACATGTAAGAAAAAAAATAATTTTAAATCTTGATTTGAAGGATTTTTTTAATCAGGTGCATTTTGGAAGAGTTAGAGGAATGTTAATGCATGAGCCTTACAGTATTGGACAAGAGGCAGCAACAGTTATTGCACAATTAGCCTGCTTTAATGGAGTTTTATCACAAGGGTCACCGTCTTCACCAGTTATAACGAATATGATTTGTAGTCCTTTGGATACTCAACTTATTAGACTTGCAAAAAAACATGGAATAGTATATACAAGATATGTTGATGATATTACATTATCAACTTTTAATGATAGTTTTTCAGAAACTATTATAAAAGGAGATGTAAGTAATTTAATAATTGGTAGCGAGCTTGAAAATATTTTGAAGAAAAATAGTTTTAGTGTTAACTCGGACAAGGTGTTTTTGAATAACAATGTTACAAGGCAAGAAGTTACAGGGCTTATTGTTAACAGGTTCCCGAATGTTAAAAGAGAATATATAAAAAATTTAAGAGCTATATTACATAATTGTTGTAAAAAAGGTATATACGAAACAGCGCTAGAATATATAGAGAAGAGTCATGGTAAGAAGAAAGATATTATAAAGAATTCAGACAATAAAGAGTATGTAAATAATTGGTTCAAGTGTGTTTTGAAAGGTAAGATTAATTTTATTAGAGAAATCAAAGGAAAGAATGATTATATATTTCTAAAATATGCGCAACAATTAAATTTATTATTTAATGAAGAAATATTTAATTTAGATTTTCTTGATGAATTTATGTATAATGTAGTAATTTTAGAAACTACGAATACAGATAATATTGTACAAGGGTCTGGCTTTTTTATTAAAGATATAGGATTATTTACTAATTATCATGTTACAGAGAATAATGAATTTTATTCTGTAAAAACATACAAGATGGAAAAATTAGGCATTATATCGAAAGGATTAAACGAAATTAATTCTAATATAGATATTGATTATGCTTTATATGAATTGAAAAGTTCTAAAGTCTCTGGTTTAGAATTAGGGGATTCTAAAAATATTAAGGTAGGAGATAAAATAGTTGTTATAGGATATCCTGAATATTGCGACAATGATTCTCCTAACATTCAAACTTGTAATATTATAAGTCGAACTAACTTTTTAGGGGAATGTTTGTACACAATTAGTGGAAGGATAGTGCATGGTTCGAGTGGTGGTGTGGTGTTAAATATGAATCATAAGGTAATAGGTATAATTAAAGCAGGAGTTGTTACGTTAAATGAAGCAAATACATCAAGTAAACAGGGATTTATCCCAATATATTTAGCTTTAGAGCATCTTAATAAGGGTGTCTAATTTTTAGTTTATAAGAAACAAGAAGAGTAGGATAAAAATTAAAAATAAATGTAAAAGAAGGATATATTGTTAAAATGTTCTCTTTAAATGATATTCAGTAAAGAAAAATTTATGGAGATTTCATTTAAAAATTTTTAATAACAATATGGATATATGTTTTAAAAATAAATTTATAAAGTAGTAAGTATCTTGATTAGTTATTTGAGATTATTTCAAGTATAAGACTTAACCTTATTATGTTATCAAGTAGTATATCCTAAGGGAAAGTACCATTATTAGCAATATTTTTAGATAATGTTAATTAAGAACTACCATATAAATTGATTAAAAGTATTTTTGAGAACTTTAGTAAGGTTTTGACTAAAAGTTCAACTAGGGATTAATAGAAGAAGTTATTATATATGATAAATTTAATAAACTTTTCAAGCAATGAAGAAGGAGTATCTTTGAAAGGTACTCTTTCTTCTTTTATACTCAGAAATGTTGGAATAAGTACTTTGAATTTAGATATTGTTATAAAAAAATAATTACATATAAAATTTGCAATATTTTTGTTTTTAACACACGACATTTCTTGGTATAATCTGATTATGGGTTTATGTGGAATTAATAGTGAAAATATAAATGAGTGTTTAGTTATAATAAAAACTAGATCTAGATAAAGTGCGCATACAGTAACTGAAAATGTTAATAGCTACCGCAATGTTTTGTGTTTAGTTTAGATATTATCAAAAAATAATGTTATACATATTTTGAATCGGTGAAAAGTTTGGATTCGAAAAATGAAAATTGAATTTTAATATTAAATTATAAGAAAATTAATTAGGAGATTAATGTATATGGGAATGTTGGATTTTAAAGAGATACCACAGGCTAATAATGCAAATGGGAATCAAGATACTTTTGAGTTATTTGCACGAGAAGTATTAAATATGTTAGGTTTTGAAATTTTAGTTAATCCTGATAGGGGACAAGATGGGGGAAGAGATCTAATTATAGAAGAAAAAAGGATAGGATTATTAAACGATACGAAGGTAAGATGGCTAGTTAGTTGTAAACATAAAGTTCACTCAGGAGGTTCTGTAATTGTTAATGATGAAGAAGATATAGCTGACAGAGTGCTAGCGAATAATTGTAATGGTTTTATTGGGTTCTATTCCACTGTCGTTAGCTCACCACTAAATAGAAAACTTGAAAGTCTAAAAGAAAAATTTGAAGTTCAAACTTTTGATAATGAAAAAATTGAGGGATTACTTCTTATGAATGAAAGAGGGAAAGACTTAATAAAACGGTTTTTTCCTAAGTCGTATCAGAGATTGGATGACAAAGCACCTTCAAATTTGCTAAATAAATATATGCCTTTAAAGTGTGCATGTTGTGGTAAAGATTTGCTGAAAAGAGACCTCTTAGAAGATTATGCTGGAGTTATTGTTTTTGTAGAGGAGAGTGGATTAAATAAAGGATTTACGGCAGATTTTGAAAAAACGAAAATTGTAGATATATATTGGGCATGTAAAGGTACTTGCGATGACAAATTGACACAGTATTACATTAATCAGGGGTATGTAAATGGATGGGAAGATATTTCTGACATCATTATTCCATATAAATATTTACAATGGATTATGAGCATATTTAATAGAATTAGGGATGAAGACGATATATACACTGATGTAGCTTTTGAAAAGTTAAAAAATTTTATTATAGCTGTTTCACAGATAGTATTTAAGAATCAATCAAAAGAAGATATTCGTAGAATTATGGATTTAAATAGTTTGCCAGATTGGATGTAAATAATTTCGTTATTAAGTATATACACAAGTTCCAACGTATAAAGAATGTGAAGGCATGAAGAGATTTTTACGTATACATCCAAAGAATCCTTTATCCTCTGTGCAATTATAAAATTAATATTGTATGGGGAGGTACCACACCACCATGGACAAAGAATGGAGGAAAAGTGCAATTATATAGAACTAAAGAAATATTAAAAAAGTATATTTTATATAATAATATGTAGCGTACAAATTGAAATTTGTAGGTTATTTAAAATATTAATTTAAAGATAAATAGTAATTTATCGATTTGATTATTATTAAATTATGAAGAAAATTTATAAACAATGAAATTTCGAAATTAGAATTTATTGGAGGATTTAATGAAGGATATTAAGCGATTGGTCAACCAATTTCGACATGCGATAGACATGGCTAAGGATGAAGGGGATTTTAATAAGGACCGTTCATTTTCTAAATTCCCGAGTGGATGCTGTGATGATACTAGTGATTTGTTAGCTGAATTTTTGTTGAGAAACGGTATCAGAACATATTGTGTCTGTGGTACGTATAGAGATGGTTCGTTTGAAAATCACCAGTCTCATGCATGGTTGTTGTATGATAATCATATTATTATAGATATTACTGGCGATCAGTTTAAATATAATTCGAATTTTTTGAATTATGATAAATCAGTATATATAGAAGTAGAGGATGATTTTCATAGACTATTTGAAGTTGAAGACCGGGATATTCGTAAAAGTGTTGGCTTAGATGCCTTGGGTAGTGGGAGCCAGCCGAGGCTAAAGGAGTTGTATAGGAAAATCATTAAATACATTTAAGAAAATATCACGTTTTTTAAAGAGGTGTATAATCTAATGATTTAATATTATGGTTCTATATAATAATGACAAATTCCAATTTGATGAGGTATTAATATGATAAGAAGAGCAGAAGTAAAAGATTTATCAAGGTTAGCAGAAATATTGATTTTTGCAAAACGAACTGCTTACAGACAAATATTTAATAACGATATTGTTTCATTTAATGAAATGCAGGTTTTAGATTTGGCATTAGACTTTCGTGATAAAGAATCCAAATTAGATGACTTATATGTATATGATGATGGAATTGTAAAAGGACTTATTAAATGGAGAAAAGTAGGTAACAAAGATATTGAAAGTAGTATTGAGATTTATGAGCTTTATGTTGATACTTTTTTTCAAGGACAAGGAATTGGAAGTATTCTAATAAAAGATTGCATTGAACATGCCAGAAAGCAAAATATAAGAAAAATATTTCTTTGGGTATTAGAAAAAAACTATACTGCAAGGGAATTTTATAAAAGGCATGGGTTTAAACCAGATGGTGGCAGTAAATTTGAGGATGGAACTACAGAAATAATTTTAAGATATAAACTAGAAATATAATTTCTAACTTATATCGGTACGTAATTCTGATAAGGAATTCAATTATCAGTGTTTTAAAAACAACTATTGGTTGGCAGATTATAATTCTACTTATGATGCTTATAAATATAAATTGAAATTTGAAAGAGAGTGGCATATATGAGATTAGAAACTTCTAGAATAATTCTTCGTCCTTTTGAAAAGAAAGACTTAGAGGATTTAGATGAATATTGTAGCCAAGATGGTGTTGGAGAAATGGCTGGGTGGAAGCAGCACTGTAACTTGCTAACTTCAAAAGAAGTGCTTGATAGAAATATTCAAAATGAGAACATTTTTGCAATAGAAAATAAAGAAAATAAAAAAGTGATTGGACATATAGCAGTAAATAACGATTCTGAGAATGGAAGAGAAGATACAAAAGAATTGGGATGTGCATTGAATCGTAACTACCAGAACCAAGGAATTATGACAGAAGTAATTTATCAGATTCTGGATTATCTATTTTCTAAGGATATAAAATATGTGTATGCTTGTTGTTTTCAAAGTAACAAACCATCTAAGGGGTTAATCGAAAAATGTGGTTTTACTTTTGAGCAAGAAGGCCTATTTTATTCAAAATCACTTAACAAAACTTTTAAGTCATTTGAGTATGTTTATAGTAAAAATGATTGGCAGTCACAGAAGAGACATTAATTGAATAGATTAAGAGGATTCAGTTTTTAGTTCAATATTTTATTATCAATGTTGTACAAGCTCTTGTAATCTTAAAAATTGGATTATAAGAGCTTGTTTCTTATTTCATAAACACAAATATTTAAAAGATGTTTTAGGATAATGAATGGTGAACCATATACGTGGAGAAGCAAAATTAATAGATAAAAAATTTTATATATTTAGTTGGAAATCTTATTGAATTCGTTATTTATATTGTATTTATTTTGATTTTAACCTATTTCTTGATAGATACATTAAAATAATAAAAACTATTATCCAAGTAGTAATAACTAATATTGCAAATTTATATGTTACGAAACACCCACCGGTAGAAGTTACAATGGATCTATCGACTATGCTGACGGAGTCTCCTAAAAATGAGAATAGATAACAAAAGATTTTTTTTATTTCATTAAAACTATTTGAAACAGAAATTAGTAAAGTAAGTATAGGAAATAAAATATTTATAGAAATTACAGTAAGTGTATTCTTAAATAAAAGAGAAATTAATGTGCAGAAACATATACAGCTTATTGCAAATAAAAGTTGAAGAAGTAGTGCTTTAAATATTAAATTTCCAGCTGAAATATAAGATGCAGTATTATCAATAGGCGAAATAAATTGATTATATGTTGTATTTAAAGTAGTACTGCTTGCGAATTTTGAAAAAATTAATTCAGGTGCTTTAAGAGTACCAAATCCCCATAATAATCCTGAAGATATATAAGCTATTAAATCAAAAGAAATAATACAACCTATAACAGCAATACAATTAGCAATTAATTTTCCAAGTATTAATTTAAATTTTGATATAGGACGAAGTAAGATAAGTTGGATGGGAGGATGTAGAATAACTTGTGTAAATTGAATATTGGATATGTTTTATAACTGGAAATTTCATTTCCAGTTATATTTT
>NZ_JACSRA010000020.1 GCF_014836335.1 Clostridium cibarium | reverse complement strand
AGGATCAAACTCTCAATAAAAAGTTTAATCTACTCAAAAAACTTACTCTAAAAGAATTGCTGGTTTTTAACTTATTTTATATCTGTTCAATTTTCAAAGATCACCTTTGCTTGTCTACCCAAGCGACTTTATTATATTATCACCCCATTCAACATATGTCAACATCTTTTGAAATATTATTTTCATTTTCTACTAACTCTCTAAAATTCATATATAAAATATCAAAAAAACAATGAATATTTAAATTATTCATTGTTTTTCTATCATGTAATCATAAATCCTCAGTATTCTAGCTCTTACCTGTAAATGACAGATACAGAAGAACCCCATTTAACACTATTATAACCATAGCTATTGCAACACCTAAAATCCTTACAGATATTTTATTAACTAAGGCTCCCATTATATCTTTACGTTCAGCAATACATAACATTTGAATGATAGGAAATGGTAATATAAAACTAAGCGCAACCTGACTTAAAACTAAAACATTCATAGGATTTACTCCAAAAGCTATAACAACTAAAGCTGGCAGCATAGTTATTACTCTTCTTACATTGACAGGTATGCTTAAATTAACAAACCCTTTCATTATAGTTTGTCCAGCTAGTGTTCCAACTGCGGAAGATGATAACCCTGATGCAAGTAATGCTATTCCAAAAGCCCCACTTGATAATGATCCCAATAAAGGCTCAAGAGATTTATGTGCTTCTTCCACAGAATCAACAACTATCCCATTTCTATAAAATACAGAAGCTGCTACTATAACCATCGCTGCATTTACCACAAAAGCAATATTCATGGCTATGGATATATCTATCTTTTCAAGCTTTAAATGTTTTTCTTTCCCTTCATCTGAACAATCTACACATCTATGCTTAACAAGTTGAGAATGTAAATATATTACATGAGGCATGACTGTTGCACCAAGCATTCCTACGGCAATAAACACAGACTCACCGTTAGGCAAGGAAGGAACTATTGTATGAATGCCAACTTGTAATAAATCTGGTTTTGCGAGAAATATTTCTATTGTATATGCAACACATATTATTAAAACAAGAACTGTTATTATTATTTCAACGGTCTTTTGTCCATACTTTTCCATGTAACAAATTACAAATGTAATTACACCTATTATAATACCTGAATATATCATAGGGATTCCAAACAATAGGTTTAATCCTAATGTTCCACCAAGAAACTCTGCTAAATCTGTAGCCATAGCACCTATTTCAGCAACAATCCAAAACAACCAATTTAACTTCTTATCAAATATATTAGCACACATTTCTGGAATACTTTTGCCTGTAGCTATACCAATCTTCGCTGACATAGTTTGCAAAAATATGGCCATTAAGTTACTAAATAAAATAACCCAGATAAGTGTATAATTAAACTTTGATCCTCCACTAATATTAGTAGCAATATTACCTGGATCTATATATGCCACGCTAATGACAAAAGCTGGTCCCAAAAATTTAAACAATTCTTTAACCTTATTAAACCTGTTTGATTTTCCAATCACTTCTTTTCGGCATCTCAATATATCTCTAGTTTCTGCTATATTTCTTTTGTAATCCATAAAATTACTTACCTTTCCTAGTTTAATTTCTTATGTATAAAACTGTTATAACTAGTTAACTTTGTTAGTTTAGACTAAATTCAAATTATAATATAAAATATGAATTATTTTTATAAATGTTACAGTATGCAATTTTAAATTTTTCCGGCATATAATTAATTAAGAGCTTCTCTCAAAATGTTGGTGAAAATATGAATGAAAACGACTTTTACACTTTTACTGAATATATGAAAAAAGAAAACAATTCTCTAACTGCTTCTATGGAAGATTACCTTGAAATGATATATAGATTATCTTTTAAAACAGGATTTACAAGGATTCATGATCTTTCTGCTACACTTAATGTTCAACCTCCTTCTGCAACAAAAATGGTTCAAAAACTTGCACAGTTAAAGCTTTTAAAATATGAAAAATACGGAGTACTTGTCCTGGAAGAAAACGGTAAAAAACTCGGCAAATTGCTTCTTAACCGTCATAATGTTATTGAAGATTTTTTAAGAATCCTTGACGTTCCAGAATCTGACATATTAAATCAAACTGAACAAATCGAGCATACAATAAGTAAACAGACAACTAAATGCTTTCAAGATTTTATAGAGTTTATAAAAACAAATCCCAATATAGCTGATGAATTTAAATCTTATAGAAAAAAATTAAAGTAGATTGAACATCTTCTTGATATACTCAATCTACTTTAATTATTAAAATATCACCATAAAGATAGTCATCCAAAAATTATGGCTAATTTTGAGGTTATTATCATTCCTATGTACCGTATCATTTATTTTTGTCATAATGTATCCTCTTTCTACATTCCCTTGTTACCATATTTATCATCTGCCTTTAATTACATCTACATTTTTATAGTTATTTTCAATTGTCCCTATACTTTCTTGTAATTCATTTTACTATAGAAAACATATTCAAGTCTTGATATTTATCTCTAAAAAACGCATACTTTCTTAAAAGTCCTTCATAAACAAAGCACATCTTCTTGAGCATATTTTCTGATGCTATATTTTCAGGATATACAACTGCTTCTATTCTTACTAAATTCATTTCATTAAAACCGTATTTAATTGCCGCCAACACTGCTTCTTCCCCATATCCTTGTCTCCAAAATCCATCATTAAGTTCATATCCAATTTCCGCTCTATAATGCTTTTTATTCCAGTTATGAAATCCACAAGTTCCAATAATTTTATTTGTACCTTTTATCTCTATACCCCATCTAACTCCATTACTCATTTCAAAAGAAGTCTTAAACTTTTCAATTAATACTTCTGCTTGTGAAATATCTCTCATTGGATAAGCACCATAATATTCCATCACCTCTTCTGATGAAAGTATTGAAAACAAATCCCTCGAGTCTTTTTTTGTAATTAATCTTAGTTTCAATCTATCCGTTTCTATCACCGGAAATTCTACAAACTTAATTTTATTATCCATTTTTCCCATCCTCTCTATAAAACTTTATTTCCTTAACTTTTTCTATTTTCATATTACACTATATAATCCATCTTATGTAATAATTTATATAGAACATAGCAATCCATTAACTAAATGTTTGCTGTAGATTCTTTTTTGCGCTTTATTTCACCCACTAAGTTCCTGCGTATTGAAAATCGACATTAATTATTATCAAAAGCGATTTTATATTTAACATATTTTCCTATAATGTAGATACTTTATGATATTATTTTTCTTGTAAATTATGTTATAATTATTAGGCAAACGATAAAATACAAAACATTTGAATTAGATTAATACTTGCTAAATTTATTAGAGTGAAAACTGCATAAGCTCTACTTTTTAATATAAGTATATATAACCTTCAAATGTTTAACAGAGATAAAGGGGAATATAATTATTATGGATAAGGGTTCAGATATTTTTTCAGGATTGGAAGAACTGGGTTTTAAAAATATAAAAGATGTAAATATCTACGAAATCAAAGAAACAAAAAAAAATAATGATAATATACAAAAAAAAGAAATTGAAACCACAGATGAAAGTTCATACCTGTATGATAGGAAAGTAACTTGCCCAGTATGTAGTAATGAATTTACAGCTCGTACTGTTAAGACAAATGCTTATAGAATAAAAGAAAAGAAGAGTGATTTCTATATAGAATATAGTCTTATAAATCCATACTTCTATGACGTATGGCTATGTAATGTATGCGGATACGCATCTATGAAAGCTGATTTTCTTAAAATAAAAAGCTATGAAAAAGAAAGTATAGTAAAAAAAATCACACCAAATTGGAAAGGAAAAAAATATCCTGATATATACGATATAAATATAGCAATTGAAAGATACAAATTATCCTTACTTAATCTTTCAATAATAAATTCTAAATCTAGCAAAAAAGCTATAAATTGCTTAAAACTTGCATGGTTATATAGAGAACTTGGAGACGAAAATAATGAACTACTATTTAGAGAACAAGCTTTAATAGGCCTGAAAGATGCCTATTTAAACGAAGGTTTTCCTATATATGGTATGGATAAATTCAAAATTCTTTACTTGATAGGTGAATTAGATAGACAACTAGGTCATTATGAAGAATCTCTAAGATATTTAGGAGAAGTAATTACATCTCCAGGTATAGACAGAAAATTAAAAGATTTAGCTGTAGACCAAAAAAATTTAATTAAAGAAACTTTGGAAAATATGAAAAGTACTGATAAAAGTACCATTAAAAACACCTCAGCTGACAAAGTAAATATTAATGAAAAGCAAGGTTTATTTTCAAAGTTCTTTATGCAAAAATAATTAACCATATTTATCACGAATTTTCTCAAATATAAAGCAATATCTAATAAGATGATATTGCTTTTCCTATGCTGAAGGTTTATTTAATATATAATTAGCTACATTCTTTCCGTCACCAAATAAAGTTTATAATCTCTACTATCCTTCATTCATTATTTTACCTCTATCTATTATTACTTTTTCATTCAAGTTAAAAATAGCATCTATTATTCTTACTTTTAATGTTCCTGTGCCTTCATTACTTTTATCTAAATTTTCACAAGCTATTTCACCAGCAATTCCCATAGACACAATTCCTGATAAAGCTGCAACAAGAACATTTTCTGTTGCCCCTAAGTATGAACCAATAAGTGATGTACACATACAACCTGTACCAGTGATTTTAGACATAATCTTTTGTCCATTATAAACACTATATAAGTTATTTCCATCAGTAATAATATCTACTGCTCCAGTAATTACAACTACTGTATTTAGCTTTTTTGCAAAATCCTTTGAAATCTTCTTTGCTTTTGTAAACTCATCAGCATTTTCATCTATTACATCACCTGAATCTACTCCCTTAGTTTTTGTTTTCACACCATAAAGAGTTTTTATTTCCGACAAATTACCTCTTATAACTGATATTCTTATTTCTTCCAATATTCTTTTAGCTACTTCTGTTCTATAAGGCGTTGCTCCTGCACCAACAGGATCTAAAATAACTGGAATATTTAATTCATTAGCCCTTTTCCCACCCTTAATCATAGCTTCTACAGTTCTACTATTTAAAGTTCCAATATTTATTACAAAAGATGAAGCAAGGGATACCATATCATAAACTTCATTAATATCATCTGCCATAACTGGTGACCCACCTATTGCTAAAGTAATATTTGCACAATCATTAACTGTTACATAGTTTGTTATATGATGTACTAAAGGATTCTTTTCCCTTACTGCACTTAATGATTCTGAAACTATTTTGTTAATTTCCATTTATTGATCCACCTCCAAGTTAATATATAAATAACACCTGTAAAATAGCTAATACTTTTTTTCATCTCTTGTACCTACTAAATGCAAAAAAACACAAACCTATAGGATTTGTGTTTAAACTACTGTGTTAATAAATTTAAATAAACAACTTCCTACGCTGGCATTATCCAGTTCAGGTTTTAGGGTCAAAGAATTAAGGTTCTCAATCTCAGCTAGCCAATCCAGCCCCCCTGTGTTAATTACACATTTTTCTAATTTAGAATAACATAACCTTTTATTGTATTCAAGTAATTATTATATAATCAAGTTTTTATATAATATACCATCAAGCTCTTCGCTCATGTGTCTAACCTCAACAGCTTCAGCTAAATTATTTGAATATATATCTATCTTATAATCACAAACTTTATCTTTTCTCTGAAATGGATTTTCAGTTTTCTCTATAGATTGAATACTACTTTGCTTAATAAGAGTTGTTGTCTTTGTTAGACTACCACTACTAGCCAGTATTATTTTTTTCGTCACCCCTAAAGATGTATTCTTGTAATTAAAATATCCAAGTAATATATTAATTAAAGTTATAATAACTATAATCCCTAATTTTAATTCACTAGGTATAGCTTTAATAATAAAATATAGAAGTATTAATATTATTAAAGTAGTTATCACTCTTAGAAAAATAAATCTTTTTATACTACTTTTAGGTGGTTTATTTACCTTTCCTAAGAAAATCATTTCAGGTAATATCTTTCCTAAAAACTCTTTATTAAATTTATCATTTGCTATAGGATACAATATTGCTTTCTCATTCCTCTCATCTCCATAACCTATAGTAATAACCTCCAAGGTATATATTCCTAGTAATTGTTGCAGCATACCTTGTTTATATTTTAATGCATGTATCTTTTCTATAGGTATGGAATACTCTTTTTTGCTAAACATTCCATAACTTATACTAAAGTTTTTATTTTGTACCTTTATAGAAAATTGATATAACTTAACTATTTCATATATAATTGATAATAGAATTACAATGATATAAGCTATTACAATCATACATATTATTATAATTATGAGACTAGTCCTATTTTCTAAAAACGAATCACTAATATTAATAGATTGACTTAGATCTTTAACTACAGATGTTTTAACAAAACCTTTAACATTATCTGTAAAATTAAATAAAGCAAAACAACCTCCTATAGCCCAACCCAATTTACTTTTTGTAACTGCATATATTATAATTTCTTTTATAGTAATGATCCTTTCAATAGGTTCTCCTTTTTTATTTTCTTCAAACTTTTCAATATTTATATTATTTTTGCCCTTTAATATATTATCTCTTAGATTTTCAGCTAAGACATACTGTAACTTTATCTTAAACTCTGATTTTTTTTCAACTGCACTTCCACTGTCTATTTTAACTGTACAAATATCAAAAATCCTATCAAGCAAAGTTTTCCCTATATCTATAGTATTTATCTTGTTAAAAGGAATTTCTTGCTTTGATCTCTCAAATATGCCAGTTTTATAAACTAACATATTGTCATTAAGATAAAACTCAGTATTAAGCCATTTTTTTATAGCCACAGCTATTATACCAACTAAAACTACTGCTATTCCAATAAATAAATATTTCTCTCTATAAGATAGCATTAGTATAAGTAAAACCCAAAAATTTTTTATTGAATTAATTATATCGTAAACTATAATAATCCAGTGATTTCTAGTAGGATTATCTATCATTTTCTGTCACCTTTTCCTTAACTTTATCCTTTAAGAAATTACTTATTTCTTCTGCCTTAGCCATCTCAATATTAGGGATTTTATAGCTTCCTCCTGCAGTATATATTTGAAGATCTGCAAGTTTGAACTTTCTATTTATTGGTCCCTGATTAATCTTCATATGTTGAACTCTTACTATAGGAATTACAACAGTTCTAATCCAATATATTCCCTCTGAAAATTCTATCTTATCTTCACTTATTCTATAACGCCACTGCTTGTACTCCAACCTTGGATATAATATTGTATTTAATAACATTAGAAATATTATTATTGCTATTGCTACATTTGCATATACACTTGGATTCCCTTCAAGTATTTGTAATCTTGCTATAAGGAAATAATCTCCTCCTATTAGTATAACTGAAATTATAGCTGTTACTATTGCTCTAGATATAAACCAAGACTTTACCGCATTGGTATTTAACTTATTACCTTTCATAATGCCTCCTTAAGAAGTAAATATAACCACATTATATGATATGAATTGTTAATTTTCAAGTTTTTGAATAGTTCACCATAAAATCTCATAATCATTTTTTTGTATTTCCCCCTGTTATTTACATTTTATTTCTTAAGTTGTATAATTCTGTATGTTAAAGTAAAAAGGAGGTTTTCAATACATGTTAAAGGCTAAAAATAAAATATTAATTACTTTACTGTTAAGTCTAGGTATATTTTTAGGCACTTCTCCTAATATCTATACCTTAGCAAATGAAGAAATGGATAAGCTATCTAATACTTCATCAAGCAATAAATATCCTATTGTCATGGTTCACGGGCTTATGGGCTGGGGAAATACAGAATTGTTTGGTCTTAATTATTGGGGTGGTTTTTCTAGTTTAAAAGATCACCTAACTAACGAGGGCTACACAGTTTTTACTCCAACCATTGGTTCCATCACAAGTAACTGGGATAGAGCTTGTGAACTATATGCTTATTTAAAAGGTGGTACTGTCGACTATGGTGAGGCTCATTCCAAAAAATACGGACATGCTCGTTATGGAAGGACTTATCCTGGTGTTTATCCAGAAATCGGTAGTAAATCTAATGATGGATCTATAAAAAAGATTCATTTAATTGGACACAGTATGGGGGGACAAACCGCTAGACTTATTACTCAATTATTAGAAAAAGGAAGCACAGATGAATTATCTACACCACAAAATAATCTTTCTCAACTATTTAGTGGTGGAAAGTCATGGATAAGCAGTGTAACAACTCTTTCCACACCACATGATGGAAGTCCAACTGCACGAGAAACATCTACATTTTTACCAAATGTTCAACAGTTTGTAGCACGCCTTGGCTCTCAAGTTGGTGTTATTGATTCTGATAATCCTTGCTTTGATTACAGATTAGATCAATGGGGCCTTCACAAAAAAACAAATGAATCCTTTAAAGACTATAAAGAAAGAGTATCAAACAGTAGCTTATGGAATAAAACAAAAGACTTCAGTCTATGGGAACTAACCCCTGAAGGATCCAAAGAATTAAATTCTTGGGTTTCTGCACAAGATGATGTTTATTACTTCTCATTATCTTGTCAAGATACTCATAAAGACTCATTAACAAATCATCAAGTTCCTGATATAAATATGAATCCATTATTTATCCCATCGTCACAATATATAGGATCTTGTATTTCTAATAATCCTGGGGAAGTTCAAATTACTAACAACTGGTGGGCAAATGATGGCTTAGTAAGTGTTTTATCTGCAGAAGGTCCTCATGAGGGGTCAAAGGATAAGATAACTCCATACAATGGAATTCCCGAGAAAGGTACATGGAATTATCTTGGCACAAGACAATCTACAGATCATATTGATATAGTTGGTCTATATAAATGTGATAATAAATTAAAAAGTGAATATTCTACTCTTGCAAAAATGTTAACAAGTCTACCTAAATAATAAAAATAGCTGAAGCTAATGCCTCAGCTATTTTTATTATTTATCCCAATGATCAGGATAAACAAGAGATATAGGTAGTTTAGTATTAGAGTCTCCCCTAGCTCCATTAATCTGAATTTGAGTAATATATATGCTATTCTTTAAATTTGCACCTCTTATATCTGCATCTCTAAGATCTGCTCCAATAAGATCCGTCCCACTTAAATCCACTCCTCTAAGATCAGCTGCTATAACTAATGCTCCGCTTAAATCTTCTCCTGCTAATTTGACTTTTCTAAGGTTTACACCAATAAGATCTAACCTTCCTGCTATTTTTTTTCTTCCTTTCAAATTGTTTTTTTGTCCTTTGGGGAATTTACTTCTTATGCTTTCACTAGTCTCTAAAAGTAACCTATTTATATTATTTCTATATACAACTAAATCAAGTTTTATGAGAGATTCAGCATCTAGATTCGTAAGGTTTCTTGTCTTATCTATTGCTATATTTATTTTTTCTTTCATTGTACTATCCGTTTGTATTCTAAATGCTTCTGTAAGATACCATATCATCTCATAAAGTTGCCTCATAATTAAAAATACATCAAACATTTCCTTTGACTTATCTGAATTTCTTCTCCAATCTTTTTTACTATATGTAACCTGAGCAACTTTTTGTCCTGCCCCAAAGCAGTCGTAAGCGGTACATCCCTTTAATCCATTTTGTGTCAACTTTTTATGAATGGAACATTTAAAATCATCTTCTAAATTTGTGCACGGATACCCAGCATCTTTGTTCTCAGGAAATCCTTCTGTCGACGAGAAATATAATGCTACGCAGCAAAAACCAAAACATTTTTTACAATCCGCCTTCAAATCTTCATATATCATATTTTTTCACTCCATATTATTTATCCATAATTAATTTAATATATAGATTATATCACAGATTTATCAAAAGCTTCCTGTTAAACTGTCATTATATATGAAACAAATTTTCTGTACATGGGTCAAAGCTTGACACAAAAAAACCTTGACTAACAAATTAGTCAAGGCTCATTTGTAATTAGTTTACCATTGATACCAGTTTACTCCACCATCGCTACCATTTGAGCTATCAAACCAAGAATCAAGAAGTTCAAACCAATTCCCTACATCATTAATCTTAGGAGTTTGTCCATCTTTGCACCAACTTAACTTCCCATAAAGGAAATCCGACTGATATTTAGATGTATCTACTGAATTATACCATCTTTGAGCTTGCCACCCTGTATAGCTTGTCCCTGAATAATTATCTCTATATATTTTGCCTCCATCTGGTAAAAAAATACTTAATCCACTTTTACCTTCAGTAAAACCTGAAAAATCTGATCCACCATATGAATAAACAATCAAATCATCTACATTTGTCATTACGCCTTTAGCTAAAGCTTTAACATTTGCACTAAAGCCACTGCTTGTACTTATTCTTTTGCATAAATCATATAAATCAAAGTAAGGATAATCTAACCATTCTTCACTACTTCTTGTATCAAAATAGTGTAGCAAGGATGTCTCGCTGCCAGTTCCTCTAAGTTTCTCTATAAAAGCTTTATCCTTTTCACTCCATAAAGCTCTAGATAACTTATCTACAGAACTTTTTACATTTTCTATCTTATTAAGATCGAAACAACTTAATACTTGACTAGTATCTCCAGCTGCATTAACTGAATCTCTTTGCGCTTCAACCATTATTTCTCCAAGCTCAGTATCTGTTACTTCGGAAGGATCATAGTATAATTCTTTTCCACCTACCGTTGAATCAACTTGTCCATTATTTCCTCCACCTGCTCTAAGTCTGCTAAATATCTCTTTATAATCATATCCATCTCCCCAAACTACTGGTGCTGATGCTACCATAATGTTAGCTTGGAATCCACCATTCCCTGGCCTATATTGATATGCAACTTCTGCTGTTCCCATTAAACAAGCATCATATGCTAATACATCTACAGATTCTCTGTTAGTCAATTTATCTGTCACTTCAGCTGTATATAAACAATCACCACCATTTGTATCATCCCAACATACCGCCTTCGGATTTTTAACTTTTTTTCCTTCATTCTTATCTCTTGCTCCACCACCATGATTAGAAATAACAAGTGCATATTTATCTGCTGGATAGTTTGCTTTACAAGAGTTTATGAATTTCTTTAATGTATTACCATCTCCCATATTTGCTTCATAACGACTAGTTTTAGTTATTTCAGGGAACTCATCTCCTCCACTAATTCTAATAGCCTTATTACTTTCTATCTTATACATTCTTGTATCGGTAAAATTTTGCCCAAGTACACTTTTGTCTGCAGAATAACCCGGTGTTCTATCTACTAAAACAATTAAATTCAAATTAGGATTGTTTACATATCCCTCTTTCATTTGCTGAATATCGCCCAACAAACTTCCTTCTAAATTATTATCACCGTCACTATAAACCATAACTGTTAGCTTTTTCCCTGTGCCATCTTTATCAACTACTGACTTAATAGTATTTTCATTAGCACTATTAATAGCCTTTGCAGGCATAACCCCTAATAACGATGTAGCTAAAAATACAATAGATATAAGTAAAGTAACTCTTTTATTAATCATAATCCCATCTCCTTAAATTTTTTACAAAAGCATTAAAACATTATCCCATTTATGGAATCTTATTGTATTGAATTTATTATATTACATATATTTTATATTTGCAAAGCATTTTCTAATAACTCATTAAACTTTTATTTTATTCCTTGAATATTTAATAATCAAATAGTGTTTTTATTCTTTTTTCAATAATTCTGCCTAAACTTTTATATAATAAAAAGGCAGAAAACTTTATAATGTTTACTACCTTCTATTATTCTTTAACTATCCCTAAAGCCTATTTATATTGAGCTTCACTTTCTTAACAATTTCTCCTCAATTATCCCTATTATTTTTTCATACTCATGATTTATAAAAAAGTGATCTCCTTCAAAAGGATAAAAATTTATTTCTTTATTAACAAATTTCCCCCACCCCTTTAATTCATCTAAAGTAATTTTATCCTGTTTTCCAAATAGAACTGCTACATTACATTCTATAAGTCTTTCTTTCTTTGCACATATGTATTCTTCTAGCATTCTAAAATCACTTTTAAGTATAGGTAAAACCAAATCCATCAATTCTTTATTTTCTACCACTTCATTAGGAGTCCCTCCAAACTCTACTACCTTATTCACAAACTGCTTATCTGGTAATTTATATATTTTATTTTCTTTTATAAAATCAGGTGCTCTATGTCCCGAAAAGAACATCCACTTTGGTCTAGGCATCCCCTCTCCAATTATTTTATGATATAGTTCAAAAGATAATATGCTTCCCATGCTATGTCCAAAAATACCATAATCATCATTAGTTATTTCTTCCTTGATAATTTTATATATATCTTCCACAGCTTCACTTAAATCATTATATAAATTTTCTCCATATCTTGATCCTCTTCCCTTTAATTCAATTGCTCTTATCTCAATTCTAGGATCAATATTTTTTTTCCACTTGTAATAAATGGTTGAAGCTCCGCCAGCATAAGGTAAACAAAATAACTTCATATTCTCATCTCCCAAATTCTTTATATTTAACTAACTCATTTGTTCTCTGTTGTTTTCTTGCTCTGTCCAATTTACTTATCCATCAAATTTAATATTTTCTGTATAAAAGTAATACATCATACAGGTTTCTTCTTCCAATTATTAGTATATAATTATATATCTGTCATTTCAACATCATTAATTATATTTTTTATTAAAACCTAACAACATTCCCTAATTTAACTTATAGTTAATCTTATTTCTTCCCATAAAAAATATACAGATTAACTATTAACCTGTACATTCTAAATTAAGAAAATATATTTTTATACATATACTCTATTTGAGGAATTCGAACTGCTACTCCAGTTTCATCTAGCTGATATCTAGTTCCATATATGGGATTTCTTTTATTTACTAGGTTTAATCCGCAATTATATAAAGCTTCCGCATATTCTCTAGGATTCTGAGACACCGACCCTAACATATCTCCTTTTTCTATAAGCTCTTTAGCCATAGGCGTTATATCAACACCTACTACCAGTACTGTTTTTGTTTTGTCTCCTTTATTATATCCAAATTCTTGTAATGCTTTTATCGCTCCTATAGCCATGGTATCATCATTTGCAATTATTACTTCTATTTCATTACCATGTATTGAAAGTAACTTTTTTATAGCCTCATAAGCCAAATCCTCACGCCAGTTACAGACTTCAATTGCAAGCCTTTGTGTATTAATTCCTGCCCCCTCAATTGTAGAAACCGAATATCTAGTCCTTTCAATTGCTTCTATATTATCTCTTTCACCTTGCAACATGACATACTCCATTTTATTGTTTTTATTCTTATCGATAAACTCCTTACTAGAATTCCAAGCATCTATAAGCATCTTTCCTTGTAATGTACCAGCTTGTTTAGGGTCTGTTCCTATAAATAACGATCTATTATACGATTGCATAGGAACCGGCGTAGTAGGCTCTCTGTTAAATAAAAGCACAGGAATATTGGTATCTTTAATTTTATTTATAATAGCTTGTGCATTATTTCTATTAACTAAGTTTAACAATATAAGATCAGTTCCTTCATTTAAGACCTTATCGATATTTTGATTTTGTATAGATTCATCTGACTTACTGTCATAAAACACATATTCTACCTTGTTATTATTTTCTTTTTGAATGTCTTCTAAATTTTTACGTATAGCAGAAATAAGGTCATCATTAAAATCATATAAAAATGCGGCTACTTTGATCGGTCCTCTCTTCCCTGAAACGGCTGTAAAAACTTTTTCACCGCAATCTTGTAACATAGTACTAATGGTAAATACAAGTATAAAAACTACTATTATTCCTTTTATCTTTTTCATTTCATCCTCCATATTTTTAATTATCTTCAATAACTTTATTATCCTTTCAAATAGAATAATTTATACAACACTAAAAAAGGACTTACTTAACTTTAGTAAGTCCTTTATATATTAATGATTTTCATATGCTCCCAAATCTGGTGCTGCTCCTAAATAAGGTAATCCTATACCTATCCCTTTATCTATAAGATCACTGCCATCAACTAACTTTGCAAATCCGTTGCTTGGTAAACTCCCGTCTGCATTTCTTGGAGCCTTAGCTAATTCTTCACTTAATCCAACAAAATCACCTGCATTTGCATTAACCTTTAAATTCCAACTATTGTTCTTTTCTATAGCATCAGAAGCAAATTCATGATCTAATGAACCACGTACACTAAAAGAAATATTATTTATAAATTGTGTGGTTCCAGATTTCTCAAACATATAGTTATAACCATTACCATTTCCTTGATATGAACTCATTTTCTTTTTCATTTTTTGTTGATATATTGCATCAAAATCTGTTTTATCTCCATTATGCCACGTCCAACAATTAGTTATTTCTATCCCCCAGTCTGTTTCATACAAATCCCAGCCATCATCACCATTTCTCTAAGAACGACAACCTATAAACTTGTTACCTTTACCATTATGCATTTTATATGAAAACCTCTAGCTTATGCACCATAAGTTTGTGTTGAGAAATCAAAGCCTGGTTTTTCACCTGGATAAGTAGCTATGCTTATTTTAGCTGTTTCGGTTCCTGACTTCGAAAGATTTATTGTTGTTGAATATCTGTAAGTACCACCTATTGCATAAATAGTTTTACCTGATTCTACAACCTAGATTTATTCAAAATACCTTTTCTTTACCTAATCATAAAAAGGACTTTTATATAGCTTGTCATATTAATGACATAAAATAGCTGTATACTAACATCATAAAGTAGTAAATCATTATTTTCCCCTTCAAGATAATAATACACTTTATTAGAATGGCTTCTCTTAGTAAGTCATTCTTTTTTATACCCTCATCACGCACGCTCACAAGATTTCCATAACTATATTGCTGAAAATTTATATTGAATCCTTAGAGAAACTGATGGCTCCCTGATTAAAAGTCAACTAAATTCCAACTATATGAAACAAATTTAATTTTTAATTGTTATTCTTAAGTCCTTTATAGTAGAAGTATGATTTTCATCCCCATATTGAGTTTCATACCAACTGCTAGGCCATGTATTATTATTTGAATAAAGAGTTTTTATTTCATTATATCCACAATCAAACATCTGCAAATTAACATTTTTACTTAAATCTAAAGTTTTTAAATTATTCTCATAACAATACAATTCAGTTAATAGTATGTTCTCACTTAAATCTAAAGTTTTTAATCCATTAGATTGGCAGGTTAGATTCGTTAACATCTTATTATTATTTAAATCTATGCTCTCAATCTTGTTACCTCCACAAGCAATATTAGTTAATAATTTATTTTTACTTACATCTAAACTTGTTAGGTTATTATCATATCCCAAAAAAACATTTAATCTTGTATTATTACTTAGATTTATTTTCATCAATTTATTGCGACTACAATTCAAATCACTTAGCCATATATTCCTTGTAACATCTAAGTCTGTAATCATATTTTTTTCACAAGATAAAGATTTCAATCTTGTATTTTTACTTACATCTAAGCTTATTAACTGATTGCTCCCGCAAGCTAATTTAGTTAATAATCTATTTTTGCTTACCTCCAAACTTACTAGCTGATTATCGTAACAATCTAACTCCATCAAAGATTTATTATGGCTTATATCTAAAGTAGTTAATCCATTTCCACCGCAATATAAACTAGTTAAAGAAGTAAAGTACTCAATCCCATCTAAACTTTTAATAAAACTATTGTTAACTCTTAAAGATTTAATATCTCTCACATCAGAATATAATATCTCTGACGATTTATCTTTACCTATTAAATCATATACTGCATTTTTAAAATTTTCATCAGTAAACTTATTAGTTATATTCATATTCTTAGAAAAATCGTTAGTTTCATAAGTATCTGCTATATCTCCTCCATCTGAATCACTTATAATTATTGTACCTGCTTGTACTTTTGTATTATTTACGCAAACTAAACTTAATGTTATTGGCAAAATTATAATCATTGATAAAATCTTTTTCTTCATCATCATCTCTCCCTTTACACTTTTATCCATATATACATCACCATATTTTACATACTGTTACAATAACTACCAAATACTATTTATTCGTACTTTAAAACAAAAACAGAAAAGCTTAGAAATCAAAATTAATCCCTAAGCTCAATTTTTTCATTTCATTTAAGTAATCCTTAAAGCCATATAAGTTTATAAAATTTTAATCTTTCTTAAAATCTAAAGTCTCTCTTTCCTTCATGTAAATCTTCAAGATGCTCTAATACAATCTTCTTAACCTTCTCATTTGGTATTTTATGAATTTCATTTTTTATTACCTCTTCACCTTTTCTCTTTGTATCCTCTGAAGCATAATCCTCTAAATATTCCTTTAACGTCATAAGTGCATTAGGTTGGCAACAGTTTGCTATTTGCCCTGATTTCACAAGAGTCATAAACCTATCCCCTGTTCTTCCTTCCCTATAACATGCAGTACAAAAACTTGGAATATAGCCCATTTCAAGTAGCCAATTAACAATTTCATCTAATGTTCTATTATCATTCACATCAAATTGAGCGGAGTTTTCTTCTTCCTTTTCCTTTTCAAAATATCCCCCAACACTTGTAGATGATGCCCCACTTATTTGAGAAACACCTAAATGAAGCACTTTTTCTCTTGACTTTTGTGATTCCCTTGTCGAAACAATAAGTCCTGTATAAGGAACTGCAATTCTTAAAACTGCTACTATCTTAGAAAAAATTTCATCTGATATGGCATTAGTAAACTCTTCTGGATTTATGTCATCAGCTGGCCTAATTCTTGGTACACTAATAGTGTGTGGTCCAACTCCCATAGCTGCTTCTAAATGTTCTGCATGCATAAGTAAACCTACAAAATCATATCTATACATATTAAGTCCAAATAATACACCTAATCCAACATCATCTATTCCACCTTCCATAGCTCTATCCATAGCTTCTGTATGATAAGCATAATCATGCTTTGGCCCTGTTGGATGAAGCTCTTCATAAGCTTTCTTATTGTAGGTTTCTTGGAATAAGATATATGTTCCAATTCCTGCTTCTTTAAGTCTTCTATAATTTTCAACAGTTGTAGCTGCTATATTAACATTAACTCTTCTTATGGCTCCATTTTTGTGCTTTATACTATAAATAGTTTTAATACTCTCTAAGAGATATTCAATTGGATTATTTACAGGATCTTCTCCTGTTTCTAATGCAAGTCTTTTGTGCCCTAAATCTTGAAGAGCTATTACTTCTTTTTTTATGTCTTCTTGAGTAAGCTTTTTTCTTGCTATATGCTTATTCTTATAATGATATGGACAATAAACACATCCATTTACACAATAATTTGAAAGATATAATGGTGCAAACATAACTATTCTATTACCATAAAACTTTTGTTTAATTTCCTGAGCTAGCTTATACATCTTCTCATTTTCATCTTTTAAATCACACTCAAGCAAAACTGCCGCTTCTCTATGTGAAATTCCTTTATATTCTTTTGCCTTTTCAAGAATTTTATTGATAAGATCTCTGTTATTTTTATTTTCCTTTGCATATTCAAGAGTTTCCAATATCTCTTCTTCATCAATAAATTCAGTTGCTATTTTTGATTTAACATTATACATATTAATCTCTTCTTTCTTCTTAAACCTAAAATCTCTTTATATAATTATAAGTTATTCTTTATAATATTTTAATATCACTTCTATTCAATCTTAAAATTATACCTTTAGCTTGTCAACTTAACTATTGTTGAATAACGAATTACATATAACGATATATACAACCAATTATTAATATATTTTCCACATACCTTTAACAATATATCACCTTAATTCATACTATACATCATAAGTATTAAAGGAAGAGGACATACAGATGAAGAAAAAATCAAAACTATCACTGTTCTTAGCCTTTGTTTTTACCCTCAGTTCCCTCTTTGTTAGCTGCAGTAAGAAAAGTGATAGTAACTTAATAAAAGTTCGTCTATGCGAAGTAGTTCGTTCTGTATTCTATGCTCCAATGTATGTTGCTTTAAATGAAGGATTCTTTAAAGATGAAGGACTTGACATTGATCTAACCACCGGTCAAGGTGCAGATAAGGTAATGCAAAATGTTCTTAGTAATAATGCTGATATCGGTTTTTGTGGACCTGAGCAAGTAGTTTATATTAACAACCAAGGTAGAGAAAACTACCCTATCATCTTTGCAGAGCTTACTAAAAAAGATGGTTCTTTCCTAGTTTCCAAAAAAACAGAATCAAACTTTACTTGGGAATCTTTAAAAGGTAAGAAGATAATTGGTGGAAGACCAGGTGGTGTTCCCGAAATGGCTCTAGAATATGTAATGAAAAAACATGGAATAGATCCAAAGACAGATGTTCAAATGGTTACTAATATTGATTTCACTGCAACAGCCGGTGCCTTTAAATCTGGTTCCGCTGATTATGTAGCTCTATTTGAACCTACAGCTTCCATGCTTGAATCTGAAGGTGGTGGAAGTATAGTTTCATCAATAGGAGAATCAACTGGTAATGTTGCATACACTTGTTTTTTTTCTACAAAGTCATATATGAATAAAAATACTGAAACTTTAGATAAGTTTACTAGAGCAATATATAAAGGACAAAAATGGGTTCAAACACACTCAAGTGATCAAATAGCTTCATCAATTGAGTCCTACTTTCCTGGTACTGATAAAGACATCATAATAAAAGTAATCAATAATTATAAAAATATTGATGCTTTTTCAGCAGATCCTAAGCTAAAAGAAGAAGATTTAAGCAAATTGATGGAGGTTATTCAATCCTATGACTCATCACTAATCCCATCTAGACCAGCCTATGAAAAGATAGTTAATAGCTCCTTTGCTGAAAATGTCATAAATTAAAAAGTAGTAACAGAGCGAACAAAGTGGATGATGGAAGTTATACATAAAAACTTCCATCCATCTAACCTTTTCACCTTTCATACATATAAAATAAGGTGGTGAAAAAATGAATTTACTAAGTATTAATCATATATCTATGAGCTATCATTCATTAAAAGGGGAAACTAAAGCATTAAAAGACATAACCTTCCAAGTTGAAGATGGTGAATTTCTTAGTATCCTTGGACCATCTGGTTGTGGTAAATCCACCCTACTAAATATCTTATGTGGAATACTAGAGCCTTCTAAAGGTGAAATTCTTTTTAAAGGAAATGACATACACAAAAACCTAAATAAAATTGGCTATATGTTCCAAAAGGATCATCTATTTGAATGGGATACAGTTTGGGATAATGTTACCTTAGGTCTTAGAATAAAAAATTCAATGACTAATGAAAATAAGGATAGAGTTGAACATTTATTAAATGAGTATGGACTTATAAAATTCAAAACCCATTATCCAAAAGAACTTTCTGGTGGAATGAGACAAAGAGTAGCTTTAATTAGAACTCTTGCTTTAAACCCCGAAGTTTTATTTTTAGATGAACCTTTCTCGGCTTTGGATTTTCAAACAAGACTTAATGTTTGTGATGATGTTCATTCAATTATAAAAAAAGAAAAGAAAACCGCAATTATGGTTACTCATGACATAAGTGAGGCCATATCTCTATCTAATAGAATAATTGTTTTAACTAAAAGACCTGCTTCAATAAAATCTGATACTACAATAACATTTGCTAATAATGATAAAACCCCACTTGAAAGACGAAGTGAAAAAGAGTTTAAAATATACTTTGACACCTTATGGAAGGAGCTTGATAGCAGATGACAAAAGAACATGAACTTTATATAAAGAAAGTAAAGATAGGAAAATACAAAGTGACTTTTTTTAGAATTTTTATTCTTATATTCTTCATAGTCCTTTGGGAAGTTGCTGCTAACTATAAATGGATTGATCCATTCTTAACCTCAAGCCCAAGTAGGATGATTAATTCCTTAATTAGTATATATGAAAGTGGTCAACTCTTTAATCATATATGGGTTACTTGCTATGAAACTATATTAGGTTTTACCCTAGGTACTATCCTAGGGACATTAGTTGCAATAATTTTGTGGAGCTGTCCTTTTATAGCAAAGGTTTTAGACCCTTATTTAGTAGTCCTTAATGCATTACCTAAAGTTGCTCTTTCTCCTATTATTATATTTTGGGTAGGTAATGGTATTACTGCAATAATCGTCATAGCCCTGTTAATATCTATAGTAACCACGATAATAAGTGTATATACAGGCTTTAAAGAAGTAGATATAGAAAAGCTACTGCTTATGAAAACTTTCCAAGCTAATAAACTTCAAATATTAAGATATTTAATAATTCCCTACTCTATTCCTATTTTAATTTCAGCCTTAAAAATAAATGTAGGTTTATCATGGGTAGGCGTAATTATGGGTGAATTTTTAGTAGCTCGTGAAGGATTAGGATTCTTAATAGTTTATGGCGGTCAAGTTTCTCAGCTTGATATGGTAATGATGAGCATAATTATCTTATCTATTATAGCCTTCATAATGTACAAGCTGGTTTTTTTAATTGAAAAGAAATATGTAAAAAATTCTTAGATTCTGAAACTAAGATCAGAAAATCAATTTTCTGGTCTTAGTTTATAATATTCTATTTTGAATACAATAAAAATTATTGAAATTACTTTTATAACATTGGTATTTTCTAAAAAAACAAATGCCTCAATTAACGTTAATTATAATATTAAAATTAATCAAGTTTTTGACCTATTTCATCTTTATGCGTCAATAAATATAAAACACGTTTCAGAATTCTACAAGAACTTCCTCTTTAATTAGCAATTTTCAATTTTCTCTTCTCAATTTTACATAATTCTTAATTATGTAAGTTTACATAGATATTTCAAAGTGATAAATTATATATAGATATAGGATAAGGAGGATACAAATGAAAATTTTTAGAGAAGCAATTATTATACTAGGTATTTATCTAATAGGAGAAATAATTTCAAGAGTTCTCAGCCTACCTGTTCCAGGTAATATATTAGGAATGATAATTTTATTATTACTTTTATGCACTAAAGTTATAAAAACAGAACAAATTGAAACTACAACAAACTTTCTCCTAGATCACCTTGCTTTTTTCTTTATTCCTGCTGGTGTTGGCCTTATGACATCCTTTGGAATAATCAAAGATACATGGTTTAAGCTTATAATAGTTTGCGTCATAACAACGATAATAATTATAGCTAGCACAGGTTTAATG
This sequence comes from Clostridium cibarium, assembly GCF_014836335.1. Lineage (GTDB taxonomy): Bacteria > Bacillota > Clostridia > Clostridiales > Clostridiaceae > Clostridium > Clostridium cibarium. The sequence continues at coordinate 62,132 of NZ_JACSRA010000020.1, read as the reverse complement.
GTACAGTTTATCTCAAGAAGAATAAAAAAAGAGCAAGGAGAGAAATAATTTTGGAAACACTTACAAACAATTTACTTTTTGGTATTATACTTTCATTAGTCGCTTTTGAAATTGGATTATACATATACAAAAAGACAAAACTACCAGTATTTAACCCATTACTCATTGCAATAGGAATAGTAATAGCATTTTTAATAGCATTTAACATAGATTTTGATACATATAATTCAGGAGCAAAATTTATAAATATGTTTCTTGGACCATCAACTGTTATATTAGCAGTTCCCTTGTATAAACAAATTGAACTATTAAAAAAACATGCAGCTTCTATTCTTGTAGGAATTTTATTTGGTTCCATTGTTGGAATGTTTTCAATTGTGGTTTTATCTCACTATATAGGTCTTGATGGAACACTTATTAAATCTTTATTACCTAAATCTGTTACTACTCCAATTGGTATAGAGCTATCAAATCAACTTGAAGGAGTAATTCCAGTAACAGTTTTAGCAATAATCATTTCCGGTATAATAGGTGCTGTTGTAGGACCAACTATCTGTAAATTATTTAGGATTACTGATAGTGTTGCTGTAGGAATCTCTATAGGGACCGCCTCTCATGCTGTTGGAACCACTAAAGCTTTAGAACTTGGTGAAACAGAAGGCGCCATGAGCGGATTATCTATTGGTATAGCTGGAATAATGACTGTATTTCTTGCGCCACTTGTTTATAGTCTTTCTTATTATATTTATACAATCATAAAATAGGTTAAATTATTTATAATTGTACAAGTCATAATTTAAAATTAATTTATTCTGGTTTATAAATTAGAAACAGGTAATCTAATTTCTACTTTTGAATTTAGATTACCTGTTGTTTTTTAACAACACAAATTTATATGATAAATCATTGTAACTATCTACTTCTAACTTTCACGATTATTCTCTGTAAGGGTAAAAACTTATATCCTCAAATATATCACTAACATAAGATTCCTTAATAGACTCAATAGCATTATAATACTGCTTTGGCGATAAACCGAAATTTTTCTTAAAAGCTCTCACAAAGCTCGAATAATCATTAAATCCACACTGTGTTGATACACTAGTAGCCTTTTGCCCTTTTTTAATAAGAGTTGCGGCTTTAGCTAGTCTTTTTTCTAATATGTAACTATGAATGGTATAGCCTGTTTCATTTTTAAAATTATGCATTAAATAATATCTATTTATATAAAACTTCGAAGCAATACTATCTATAGACAAATTACCATTTAGATTTTCATTAATATATGTAAGTATTTTTACTACTCTTTTATCATATTTGATGTCTTTTTCATCTTTTTCCTTTTTAGGCTCCAACATTAATCGATTCAAATAAACTATAAGTTGCATAAAAAAAGAATTACGAAGTATTTTCCATCCAAATTCTCGATCTATTATTGTTTTTTCCAATAGAAATAAGTTATCTTTAATTATATTTAAATTATTAGGCCTTAAGCGAAACAAATTAAGTTTTTCTCTTTCTCCTACCAGAAAACAAGAAAGCAAATTGCCTTCATCAATACTATGCTCCTCTAGGAAATTAGAGTTTACCCAAATTATAATTCGTTCATAATACTCATCTGGATCAATAATTGGTTTATGAACTTCGTTACTACTTACAAAAAGAATATCCCAAGGTTTAAGCTTATAGTACTTTCCTTCAATTGCATAGGTTACATTACCCGAAATGAAAATTACTATTTTATTGAAATCATGATAGTGAAAGATATGTTCTTCAGCCTTCTTATCTTTTAAATGAAAAAATTTGAAATCTTCGTTCAAATAACCTCTTTTTATTTTCAATATAACACTATCTTCCAAGGGTGAACCTCCTATCTCTACTTAAAATATATAAGTATCATTATAACATCTTTTCTAATTTTAAAATTTGTATTATGATGCAATATAAAAAGATGCCTTATAAAATAATCAATTATTTCATAAGGCACCTCTTTACATTTAAATATTGTTTATTCTGTGAACTTCAATATGAAATTAATTTATTTCTCGGAATCAACAGCATTTTCAGAATCAGTATTAGTAACCTTAGGTTTCATATAATGCAAAACTACAGTACCACCCAAAATAAATATTAAAACTGTAAAGAAAATAACGTTAGATATCTCAATGTTAATTATGCCTAATAGCATTCTAACCCCTATAAATCCAATAAGAACATATGCTGAGCCTTCGAGTTCTGGAATTTTTTCTATTAAAGATATGAATATCTTAGCAACTCCCCTCATTGCCAGTATTCCAAAAACTGCTCCTAAGTATAAAACCCAAACCTCATCAGACACTCCAAAAGCAGCCGAAACACTATCTATACTAAATGCTATATCCATCATTTCCACACTTGCTACAGTAGCCCAAAAACCTTTATTTATAACCTTTGACTCATCAACTTCCTCATTATCTTCTCTTTTGACAAAATGAGCATATGTCATCTTTAGTAAATAGAAAGCTGCTAATAGTTTTACCCACCATATTTTAATTAGATATGTTCCAACACCTATTGCAATAAACCTAAAAATATATGCTCCCCATATTCCATAAAATAATGCTTTCTTTTGTTGTTTCTTCGGTAAATGCCTAACCATTATTGCTAGTACTATTGCATTATCTGAAGATAACAGCCCTTCTAAAATAGCTAAACTAAATATCATCATCAAGTTTGAAGGATTAGACAATGTTGATAATAACACATCTAAAGAAAAAAACTGACTATAATTATTTACTAATCCATTCAAAAAATCCATTTAAATTTCCCCTTATTCAAATAACTTTCCTTTAAAAAGTTATCTTTTATATTTCTTATAGATCTCTACAAAAGATCTATATATATGAATGACTAATCAATCAACCAATAAAAATTATAACACTATTCTCACCATATTAAAATATAGTTTACTTGTTATAATTTATTTTCAGTATCACGAACCATCACCCTTAGAATTTATATGCGTCTTATAATACACGGAAATTTAATATGTCCTTTTACTTTTTCATTCTTTTACAGATTCAATGTGTACCATTTTATATTCAATTCATAAAAACTAAAATTCCATATACTACACTGTATGTGATAAACGAACTTCACCACCGCTGTCAACAAAGCATTTCATCTGATTTATTATATCAAAACAATAACATCTATTAATATAACCATTGTCATTTACAGAAAGCAACCCAATAACATTATTATTTTCTTTTAGCACTACTACTGAACCACTATCTCCTTCGTCAATAATTTTATGCCCTGCACTTCCTTCAATAAGTATTCCTAAATCAGTCTTCCCACTTGGAAGTGGAACTGTTACATTTAAAGTTTTTATTCTTCCTACAGTATAACCAGTTTTAGCACCATATTTATATACTTCTTTTCCCAAATCATTAACTGTAACTTTATATACTCCATTTAATTTACTTTTTATATATCCTGGACCAGCTGGATTTGGAGTTTGAACTTCATTTTTGTACTTCCTATTAACCTTTACTATTGCACAATCATACCCTAGTCTAAGGTTTAAAAAACCATAAGTATAATATCCACAAAGATTATTATAATCTGGCTCATAACACTCATTATATGCTGGTTTTTCACCTTCTATCATCTTAGAAAGAAATGTATGATTGCATGTCAACATATAATCACCAGCTTCTATTTTATCATTTCCATCACTTGCAGCTTTACCACTGGTATAAATAAAACAGCCTAAAGTACCAATTCCTAATTTTACTATACCATCAAGCTTTCCTAATAAGCTTTGAATTTGTAATCCACTAAAAAGCGGATCACTATTTACTGTAATATTTTTCACTTCATCTTTAGTGGTTTTTGGTACATTAAACTGTATATCAAATAATTGTTCCACCACATCTGTAGGAACATTTTCTAACTTTTCAGGAATCACTTCCTCTTTTGGTAAGCTACATAGCTTTTTTTTCACAAAAACAACTATTGAAGGAATATTAGTTGTCTTGCCATTCTTTATTTTTAATGCAATACCTACACCTGTACATCCCTTCACTGCTAACAATTTATCCTTATTTTTTTGAAAGACATTTTCAATTTTCTTTGCATCACATTTCAAAAATAAGCACTCCTTATATAAATATTTATACTTAAAAGAAAGTTTATTAATATATATGTTTTACTTCAGAAAGTAATACTATATTAGTAACACCAAAACTTGCAACTTTATTCATGTAAAACTCTCCATAATAATTCACAAAACAAATTTAATTTACATATTTATATAATATGAAACTATTAATTGGAGGTTTAATTTCATGCCCAACTATAGATTAAATTTAAGCATTAATTCAGTAGATATAAAAACAATTTATGATGCCCAAGAAAAAATTGTTATATTAAAGAAAACATCTTCAGGATTTCCTATCGCATGGGTAACATTTTTACCATTTGAAGGCAATTATGTTTCTTGGGAAGAAAATTATTCTCTTTATGCTTCAAATACAGAAATACAAGCTGGAGCTACAATAGTAAAACTATCTGAAGTAGCTGCAACACCTAAACAACTATATAAGTTTAACAAAGGAACTTTTGATTTACCTGAAACCTTCCCTGGTGCAGAAGAAGGTCAGTATATTGCTTCTAATAAAATGAATTCATTTAATAGCTTAGTCTTCGGGTTAGCACAAAAAGTTGAGTTTAATGGTAATTCAATACCTGGAAGTCCAATTAATGCATCAATTGTACCTTTAAATCAAATTGTTAAATTTACACCTTATGAACAAATAGTTGTATTCTTACAATCAAGAGTTACTACTGGTTCCGTAATTACTGAAATCGATAGTCAACCATTGGAAATAACTTTTGGTGGAAGTATTACTACTATAGATGTAGTGTATGATAGTAGCATTGGTGGATTTAAACAAGCATAAATTTATCACTACTTTATTATCATATAAGCAATTTTAAAATAGTTGTCACCCTCATAAGTCAATAAACAATAAACAAGAAAATGGAAAGTGTTCTTGAGAAGGTAGAGTTCAAAAAAGGCTGTACCTTCTTTTCTTATGTAAACTATCGCAATATTAACCACTTACAGTAGAAACTAAAAAGATGACTTCTGAAAAGTACAAAAATCATCTTTTATGCGCTACGTAAACCATTTTTTTTGAACTCTACTTAAAGTGGTACATTTCCCCTAATTTTGCTTAACAAAGCCACCAATACTTTTATCATATTTTATAGTTACGTTTGCATCATCAGTAAAATCTAAATTAAGTACATTACTTCTGATATGAGTAATAATTGTACCATCATTAAAACTGCTTTCTATAAATACACAAATTTTTTCATTAGGAATAAAAGAAACTGTTTGATTATATAAAACCGATTCTGCATTAATAGGATTTCCCTCATAATTTGTACCATTTGCAGTTACGTCTTGAGCTAATCCAAAAGTTAAATATTCATACTCATCTGATTTATTGTGTATTGCATATTCATTATCTTTAAGCTCTGAGTCAGATATAGGCGAATCAAATACTCCATTTTGAAATGGATACATATTCTTAACTGAAGCTTCCGAGTAAGATGAGGCATCAATTGTTGCTCCATTTTGAATTTGCACATTTGAAGCATAAATACCATACTCCGTATTCCAGGTAACATTATTAACCTGAAATGGCTTAAATGTTACCCAAGCTACATTAGTTTTAGATTTTTCATTTTTTTTAACTATTACTATCCTCTGATCATTTCTATTTAGGAACGAAACAATCTCAGGCGAAATAATAGCTTTAAGTGAATATGTGGGCATAAAAAATATACTTCCTTTCTTTTTATTAAATTCTATTTATATATATTTAAAGGAATATATTTTTATGCTGTAATGTTAGTATAGTTTTATGAATACATTTTAAAAATGAACTATAATAAAACAAGAGAGGATACCTTAAGATAATTTTAAACTTTATCTTATGAGACATCCTCTTTATATTTCTAATTTAATTTAACGAATTCACCAATAACTTTATCATATTTTATAATTATATTTGGTTGGACAGAAAAATCTAAGCAAAGAGAATTGCTTCGAATATGAGTAATAACTGCTCCATTATCAAATTTACTTTCTATAAATATGCAAATTTTTTCATGAGGAATAAATGAAGAAATTTGATTATATAAAACTGATTTTGCATTAATAGGATTTCCCTCATAAACTACACTATTTGCAATTACATTTTGTGCTAAACCAAAAGTTAGATGCTCATAATCTCTTGCTTTATTGATTATTCCATATTCATTATCATTAAGACTTGAGTCAACTACAGGTGATCCAAATACTCCGTTTGAAAATGGATATATATTTTTAACCGAAGCTATTTTATAGGAAGCAGTATTAATAATTGCCCCACTTTGCATTTGAGTATTTGAAGCATAAAGTCCATATTCTGACTCCCAAGTGACATTATTAATTTCAAAAGGATTGAAAGTTACCCAAGCTATATTAGCTTCAGGACCATCATTTTTTTTAACGATTACTATTTTTTGACCACTCTCATATATTGAAGAAACAGTTTCTGTGTCAATATATGCTTTAAGTGAATATTTCGACATAATAAAATATACTTCCTTTCTTAACTCTCCTTTGACAGTTAATTCTATTACTTCATTATATGAAATTAACAATAATAAAGTTATATTATATAACAAATAAAAACAACAAATTTCAAAGATTATTATGTCAAAAACTATGCATAAAAATAATACAGATTAATTTATAAATTCCACATTCCAATTAAAATATCCAGTCTCTTTATTTATTTCATATCTAAAATATGCTGAATAAGTTGTTCCCTTCTTACTCTTCAAATTTCTAAATCCAACCTTTCCATTTCTAAGGAGAAGCTGAACCATTTCCCGGGAAACTTTCTTTCCTCTAGCTGTAATATACTTATCATCTTTCCATATAGTATACTTACATCCATTTTTCCAGTTTACACAACCAAAGTTTTTCTCATTTTCAATAACATCATTACCACAGATAGGACATTTACCAAGGCTTTCAGAACCTTCTGGCAAATCTACTTTAAATCTACTAAGCATTGATGTATCTTTTTTAATATCTTCTACTGCAGCAACAGTAAATTCTTTTATCATATTTAAAAAGTCATCCTTTTGGAATCTTCCCTTTTCTATATCTGATAGTGTCTTTTCAAGTCTACCTGTATACTGCAAATCTAGCAATTCTTTTACAGGAAATATTTCAACCAAAGTCCTTCCAAGTTCAGTACAAGTAAGACTTTTCCCCTTAGATTTAATGTATCCAGTATCCTTAAGCTTCTTTATAGTTTCTGCTCTTGTAGCTGGTGTACCTATACTAAACCCACTTAATATTGAAGCCATCATTTCTTCTGAATCCTCTTCGTCCTTAAAGCTTTTTCCGCAAGTCTCCATAACCCTTAACAATGTTTTTTCAGTATGATGCTTTGGAGGTTTCTTAGTAACTGCATTTATCTTGCTATCCACCACATCTACCATGTCCTTTTCATTAACTAAAGGCAATATTGTATCCTTAGTTTCTATCTTTTCAACAACACGCCATCCTTCTACTATTTGAACTCTTCCTTTAGAAATAAATTCACCCTTTAATCCTTCATCATTAACCTTTGAAACAAGTTTTGTTTCTTCAAACTGTGCTATAGGCATAAATTGCATTATAAATCTATTTTTAATAGCCATATATACTATTTCTTCATCTTTAGAAAGTCCTGTTGGTTTTATATATGTTGGAGTAATTGCACTATGACTTTCTACCTTTGAATTATCAAATACTCTTTTACTCTCAGTAAATTTGATTTCCCTTTCATAAGACAATCCTTGTTTTACTACATCTAAAACTTTCTTTGTTTTTTCCTTTAGACTTTCATCCAAAGCTACACTTCCTGTTCTTGGGTAAGTTGTAAACTTCTTTTCATAAAGAGATTGAGCTACCTTTAACACCTTATCAGATGTCCATCCTTTGTATTTACTAGTTATATATCCTTGCAAATTGGATAAATTAAATAACAAGGGTGCATACTCTCTTTTCTTTTCTACTTGCTTTTCTACTATTTCTGCTTGTTTATCTTTTAAAAGTTTTTTTAACTCTTCTACAGTTTTCTTATCTTCAAATTTTTCACTATTATCTATATAATAAGTTCCTTCAAATTCCTCATTATTCTTAGTTTTAAAAGTGCTTACTAATTTATAATAAGTTGAAGCTTCAAAGTTTTCTATTTCTTTATCTCTATCATAAATTATCTTTAAAGTTGGAAGTAAAACTCTCCCTATATTTAATATTTTTTTATCATTTGGATTATATCTAAGTGTTGCGACGGAAGTTAAATTAATTCCAATTATCCAATCTGCCCATTGCCTGCTTATCCCTGCATCTTGAAGTGGCTTCATCTCTATATTTTCCTTTAAGTTTGCCATTCCTTTTTTTACTTCATCTGGTGTCCACTCATTTAACAGCAATCTATATATTGGCTTTCTTTGATTTAAATACATAAATACTTCAAGTGAAATAAGTTCTCCTTCACGGTCTTGGTCAGTGGCAGATATAACGCCATCAACATCTTCTTTTTCTATTAAACTCTTTATAATATTTATTTGCTTTTGAACTCCTTTATCTACAGATGACCTATCTACGTTATCACACTTAATCTTATACCTAAACTCTTCAGGTATGAATGGGAACTTATCCATTCTCCATCCTTTCATGTTTTCATCATAATCCTTTGCATCATATAATTGAAAAAGATGACCAAATGCCCAAGTAATATAGTATCCTTCACCTTCAAAGTATCCATCTTTTCTAGTTTTTACTTTTAATGCTTCTGCTATATTCTTTGCTACAGAAGGTTTTTCTGCGATAATTACCTTACTCATAAATACTCCCTTTCTTTTAAATGTGCAGTAAATAATGTCATTGAGATTTACATTAGAAGTATATAAAAAATCTCAAACCTTAAAGCTTCCATAATCTTTAATTACATTGATTTTTTGTTTTAAAGTCCTGTACGCTAAAAAATAGGCATTAGACATGCCTATTTTTCTACATTTATATATAACAAACTATCTGCATCATAGTTATAATTATATTTTTTTATATACTAAATTTCAATACTTTTTATATTTTTATTTATTCTAAAACCACTTGAACCCCGTAATGATCTGATATTTCCTCTTTATTTTTCCCATTAAAAATTATCTTTGAATTTTTAACCTCTAGTTCTTTATTTGTTAGTATTAAATCTAATCTTTTTTCTTTAAAATGTTCTTCCCAGCCATCTATTTCCCCTTTAACCGTTACCCCGCTATCCTTTTCTTTAGCTAAATTGTAAGTATCATAAAGCCCTTTACTTAATAGATAATCATATCCTTCACCTTTTATAAAGGCATCATTATTAAAATCTCCCATAATAAAAGTTTTGCTATAATTAACATTACTAAGTAAATTATCTACCTGATTCTTGAAAGATTCATCTTTATCTTGCCACCAACCTAGATGGCAAGATAAAAATTCAAAATATTCATTATCTATAGCTATTTTAGCCTTAATTATTTTCCTGCTTTTATAATTTTTAATATCCCTACTTTTTGATACATAAAAACTTCTATAATCTACTATGTTATGTTTTGTAATTAAAGCCAAGCCTTCTTGATATATATCATATCCTATATGGCTCATATCCCAGATAAATTTATATTCCTTCATCCCTAAAATAAACAGTTCTTTAATCAACATATAAGCATAATTATCTTTAGCTATTTCTCCTTTTTCATCTATTCTTTGGCTAACCTCCTGCAATGCTATTACATCATACTTTTCCTCTCCAATTGTTTTAGCTAAATATTTTATCTTTTCTAATTGCTTCTCTTCTTTCCATGAATGACAATTTAAAGTTAATAGTTTCATAATTACATACCAAGAATATCTTGAATATTAGATTTTAACACATCTGCTTTAGGTCCATAAATGGCTTGAACACCTTTATCCTTTAATATAAGTCCAAGAGCTCCATCTTTTTTCCATTCAATTTCCTCTGCAACCTTACTTATATCTTTAACAGTTACCCTAAGCCTTGTCATACATGCATCTATATCCTCAATATTTTCTTTCTCACCAAGTAATTTTATTATATTTACAGCTTGCAAATCATTTGAAGTTGTTGTATCTAAATTAGTTTCTTCATCTTCTATATAATTTCCTAAACGTCCTGGTGTAGCAATCTTAAACTTTTTAATTAAGAAGTTAAATGCAGTAAAGTTTACTCCAAACATAACAACACATGTAATAATAAAGTTAATTATATCCTTAGTAATTCCTGCATTAATCATCATAGGAGTACGTGTCAATAACTCTATGAAGCCAAAGGCATGTACTCTAAGATTAATAATATCTGAAAGTGCAAAACCTATACCAGTTAATACTGCATATACCACATAAAGTATTGGAGATACAAATAAGAACATAAATTCAATTGGTTCTGTAACACCAGTTAAAAACACTGCAAGTCCAGCTGAAAAAAACATACTCTTATATTTGCTTTTCTTTTCTTTATCAACATTCTTATACATAGCAAATGCTATTGCAAGTAATGATGAACAAGAAAGAATAACTTGTCCTACTTTAAATCTTGCTGGAGTAACTGTTGTAAGTAGATTATTATATGCACTAGTATCTCCTGCCCCCTTTAAATTAACTAAATCTGTAATCCAAGCTAACCATAAAGGATCTTGCCCTGCCACTGTAGATCCTGCACCAGAACCTGTTAACACTTGATATACTCCACCAAGCTCAGTATAGTTTACTGGAACAGTTAACATATGGTGTAATCCCAAAGGTAATAATAAACGTTCTAATGTACCATAAACAAATGGAGCAAGTATTGGAGCTGTATCCTTTGATTTTGCAAGCCAAATTCCAAAACTATTTAATGCACCTTGAGCAAATGGCCATAATATAGAAAGCACTACAGCCGAAACTACAGACCCAACTATTACTACAAAGGGAACAAAACGTTTACCATTAAAAAAGTCTAATGCCTTAGGTAGTTTATTAAAGTTATAGAACTTATTATAAATAGTTCCTCCTAAAAATCCTGAAATTATTCCAACAAAAACTCCCATATTTAAAGCTGGAGAGCCAAGTATATTAGTAAAGTAATCTGCAACAATTAATTGTGATCCAAAAAGCGAATTTACTGTAGCTGTATTATCTGAAAGCATGGCAGTAGTTACACCAAATATAGATCCAGTTATCTTATTAATTAAAATAAATGAAATAACACCTGCAAAAGCACCACCTGCTTTATCTTTAGCCCAAGATCCAGAAATAGCTGCTGCAAATAGGATGTGTAAATTGTTAATAATAGCCCACCCTATGTCTTCCATAACTCTTCCTATTGCATCAATAGCAGTTATATCCGTAGTCATTGCAACCACTTTACCTAAGGATATCATAATACCTGCGGCAGGCATTACAGCAACAACTACAAGTAATGCCTTACCAAACTTTTGCCAAAAATCAAAGGACAATAATTTCTTTTTACTTTTTCCCATTTTAATAATTCCCCCTACTATATAATACCTAAATTTTATAAAGTCTAGCTTCATAAGGTTTTAACATAAATTCTGTCATTTCTTCATGAGGGTCTACATTATAATTGTTTAAACACAAGTTTTCGTAACTAAGTTTTGCCTCAATATATTTATACTTAACAAACTTATTTGACAAATTTGTAATAACAATATACCTTTCATTATCTAAGGTTCTTGTATAAGCATATATATCTTCATCATTTTCTAGTATTAAACTATATTCTCCATAAACTAATGCTAAGTTTTCCTTTCTGCATTTAATCATTTTTTTATAAAAATTTAATATTGAATCTTCACTTTTACTTTCTTTTTCTACATTAATTTTTTTATAATTATCATTAATTTTTATCCAAGGTGTACCTTTTGTAAAGCCAGCATTGCTTGTATCATCCCAATGCATTGGAGTACGTGTGTTATCCCTAGAAGTTGCCTTTATTGTTTTTAAAACTTCTCCTTTATCTTTTCCACACCCAACCATTTTGTTATAAATATTGATACTCATTATATCGTTAAATTCTTCAATAGACTCAAAAGGTACATTAGTCATTCCAAGCTCTTGTCCCTGATAAATAAATGGTGTTCCTTTTTGCATAAAGTACATTAAAGCTAAAGCTGTAGCACTTTCTCTCCAGTACTTCTTGTCATCCCCCCAACTTGAAACAACTCTTGGAATATCATGATTTTCGATAAATAGAGCATTCCAACCATCTTTATCTAAAGCATTTTGCCACCTTGTAAGGGTTTCTTTAAGTTCCCTTGGCTTGAATTCTTGATCATTATCATTATTCCAAAGATAAAGATGCTCAAATTGAAATACCATTGAGAACTTACCTCTTTCTTCTCCAACCCACTCTATTGCTTCCTCAGAACTTACTCCGTTAGCTTCACCAACTGTCATAATATCGTAATTTGAAAAAGTCCTTTCTTTTAGTTCCGCTAACATTTCTTGAATTCCTTCTACATTCATATATTTTTCAATAGAATTAACATACTGTAAATTATCTGGATTTGGCATGTCCAAAAGGCCTTTTTCTTTTTTAAGATGACTTATAGCATCAACTCTAAACCCATCTATTCCTTTATCTAGCCACCAGTTTATCATTTTATAGATTTCTTCTCTTACCTCTTGATTTTCCCAATTTAAATCAGGTTGTTTCTTTGAAAATATGTGTAAGTAATATTCTTTAGTTTCTTCATCATATTCCCAAGCTGAACCATTAAATATACTTTCCCAGTTATTAGGTTCCTTTCCCTCCTTCCCTTCTCTCCATATATACCAATCTCTTTTAGGATTATTTTTAGAAGATTTTGATTCTATGAACCACTTATGTTCATCACTAGTATGATTAACTACTAAATCTAAAATAAGCTTCATATCCCTTCTATGAACTTCCCTTAATAGCTCATTGAAATCTTCCATACTTCCAAAGTCATCCATAATGTCTTTATAGTCACTTATATCGTAACCGTTGTCATCATTAGGTGACTTATACATAGGAGAAATCCATATTACATTTATTCCTAGATCTTTTAAATAGTCTAATTTAGATATAATACCTTGAATGTCTCCTATTCCATCTCCATTAGAATCCATAAAGCTTCTCGGATAAACTTGATATCCTACAGCTTCTTTCCACCATTTTCTTTTCACATATACCTCCCGTGCAACCGTTTGCTCAAATGCGCAAAATACTGCTTTGTTTTTTTATTTAATTGGACTAACTTTCTATATTTAGAATATCACCTTAAGAAAAAGTTTACAAAGTTTATTTATCATTGTTTTTCTTTAAATTTTTTGATTATTTCAATCTATCTTCAATTATCTCATTTTTATGCAAACGCTTGCACGAATAAAATTAATTTCCTCTTAATGAAAAATGGATATGAAGATTCTTATGTAATACCTTCATATCCATATATATTATTTATCCTAAAACTCATCTATTAAAAACTCAATTTAAACAGCCCCAGTTTACACTTCCCGTATTTGAAGCTTAGTTTCACTATTAGCTTACTCTTTATTAGATAGTACTTGCGAAATATAAATTGTTTTTAACAAATCCATATTAATTAAACTAACCTTATTTACTCCTACAATTGAAGAAGACCATTCCCACTTTACTATTGTAATCTTCCCAACAATAATTAATCAAACTATTCCACAATGAATCATGTGTATTTCCATACTTCTCTATAGGGCATTTCTTTTACATAACTTTTTTTAAAAGTTTTGTGCAATACTCGTTAAATCTATTTATATCCAAAAGAATATCATTCTTTATTTTTTCACTAGTCTCTAATGCGCAATTATACAATTCCAATGAAATAACCTCTTGATTTAAAGCAATTTCAAGTTCATCCATATCATCAATTTTAACATTTCCCTTTTTATTAACAATTAAATCTAAAAATAAATCATTAACATAAACTATTCCATCTTCATCTATTCCATAATCTTTAATGATATCTATGTACCAAATGACAATTTCATCTTTTTCATTAATTATTGCCATAATAGTATAATTTTCACCTTCAGGCAAAATTCTTAGCCATTTCATTCCATTATCACAAACGATTATTTTCTCACCTTTAACCTCCCATATTTGAGGCGTTGATACATTATCCAGATTTATTAATGAAACATATCCTATAAAATCATCACTTACAATTTTTTCTTGCTTATATCTTTTTTCTGTAATAACATTCCAAAGATCACAAGTAAATTTATCTTTTTTAATTTTTAATTTTTTCATATAAAATCTCCTATATAAATTTCACTAATACTCATTTTTAATACTAAATTTATATATTAAGTTTTGTGAATTTTTTTGATAACCATTTACTTAAGCGATTCTCTTTCAACCAATTTAGTATCAATAATATAATAATTTTTACTTATATCTTCCTTGATAATCTTATTAATTAAAAGTTTTGTAGCATAATATCCAAGTTTTTCTGAATTTATATCTACTGATGCTAGCGAAGGATTTCTATGTACTGATAAAGGAACATTATTAAAACCAACTACTGAAATATCCTCTAAATTGCATTTCTTCAACTGATTTTGTACCCCAAATGCTATCATATCATCTGTTGCTACAATAGCTGTAGGCAATTCCTTTTTCATAAAAGTTTCTATTGCTAACTCTCCACACTTTTCATTAAATTCTTTACCTACATAAATAAGATTATTATTTATCTTTAACCCTCTACTTGATAGAGCTTCCTCATAACCTCTTAACCTATCTATAGATACATTTAAGCTCTTTTGTGCTCCTATAAAAGCAATATCTTTATGTCCTCTATCCAAAAGCAAATTTACTAGGTCATACATAGCTTTGAAGTTATCATTATCAACCCAAAGAACCTCATCTGCTTCCTCTGGTCTTCCTATTATCACAAAAGGAAAGTCTATTTCTTTTAAATAGTCAACATATTTATCATGTTCGCTAACCCTTAGTAAACATATTCCATCAACTAACTTACTATCTGTAAATCTTCTTATCCAATTTTCATCAGTACTGTTATCTTCCTGAAAGGCATACATTATATAATAATTTCTTTGCTCAGCATATATACTTATACCTTTCATTGCTTGTATAAAAAATTGATTTTCAAATAAATTTTCAGCCCCTTGAGGTACTACTACAGCTAAAATATTAGTCCTATTATTCGCTAATCCTCTAGCCATAGCATTAGGTATGTAATTTAGTTTTTTAATCGCCTCATTCACTCTTTCTTTGGTATCATCACTTATTCTATCACTATTTGATAATACTCTCGAAACAGTAGAAGTTGCTACCCCTGCTTCTTTCGCCACATCTTTTATAGTAACCTTCATATCTATTTCCATCTACTTTCAATTAATCTCTTTAACCTATTATAATAAATTGCAATCTAAAATAAAAGAGATTACTGATATAACAAGTAATCTCTTACAATTAATCACATCTCATTTTTTGCCCAAATAAAATAACTTAGTATTCCAGCAAAGCTTACCCATATTATATAAGGAATTAGTAATATCCCTGCTATTTTATCAATCTTAATAAACTTTATAAACGTAATAATTATAAATATTAATAAAATGATAAGTTCTATAAATGCTAATCCGTAAAGTCTAAATGAAAAGAATAAAAAACTCCAAAAATAATTAAGTAGCAACTGAATTAAATAATAAAAAAGAGCAGTTCCTATATTTTCACCTTGATCCCTAATCATATAGATCCTATAAGAAGCTATTCCCATAAGTATATAAAGTATAGGCCATACTATTACAAATACCATTGAAGGTGGTGCAAAAAATGGTCTCTCCAGCTGCTCATAGATAGTAGCACTATTCCTTGTAACTAGGTTTACTAAATACCCTCCTACTAAAGGTAAAAAAACAAGAATTATAAGTGGTATTACCTTAACATGTCCATTCACTTTAAATATATTCTTCATAAACACCTCGTAAACATATTAATACTTATAATTATGTTTAAAGAAGTTCATTATTCCATATTTTTATATGTATATATCTGAAAATTCTATATCTACCTTTTCATTAATAGGATTCATCATTTCAAAATCTTCTTCTGGTTCACATTTATCCTCATCATATGATCTAGGCATACAGATAATAAATTCTGTTCCTATTTCATCACTAGATTCTAAACTTATGTCTCCCCCCTGAAGTTCTAATAGAGCTTTTGTTAGATATAATCCTAATCCACTACCTTCCGTTGTCCTATTTAAAGACTTATTTATTTTTGTAAATTTATCAAATAGAAATGGCCTTATTTCCTCATCAACTATATATCCATTATTTTTAATCCTTATTGTTACTGTTTCCTTATTAGCTGAGATATCAACAGTAGTAGTTCCTCCATCACGACCAAACTTAACACTATTAGATAATAAATTTAAAATAACTCTTTCCATCATATCCTTATCACATTCTACATAGAATTCTTCTTCTTCAGGATCAAATATTAAGTTATTATTTATCTTTTCTATATATTTACTACAAGCTAATGATATATTCTCAACCACTGAAACTATATTATGTATTTTCATATTAGTCGTTAAATATCCTTCTGATATTTTATTAGTGTCAATAAAGTTATTAATTGTTCTAATTAACCTTAAACAATTATGTTTTATAGTCAAATTTTGCTTTCTTATACTTTCAAGCTTGTCATCATTCAAATTAATCTCACTTAATTGAAGTGCTGAATAAATTAAATTAATTGGAGTCCTAAGTTCATGGGAAATGTTTGAGTAAAATTCATTTTTCAACTCTTCTCCCTTCATATACTCAGCGTATTTTCTTTTAAATTCATAATTTCTGTTAGCCTCCGTAACATTTTTCATATAAACCAACCTATTTATACTATCGATATTTAGAAAATACATTTCGTATTGGAGACCAGAATAACTAGTAACATCAAATTTAAAGCTTTCTCTATCCATTCGTTCAATTTGGTTAATTCCTTCCTTTATAGCTGTATAATTTTCTATAATTAATTTTTTAGTGAGTATATACTCAGTAAATTCCTTAAATTTTATTTTACTAAACTCATTTCCTCCTAAATTTCCTATTATATTAGTAGCCTCCGCATTGATGTAATATACTTTATCGAAATAAAACATTATTATTCCGTCAGAAATACCTTCTATCAGTTCCCCATACCTTTTACCACTTTTCTCTATTAAATGTTCCAATTCAACCAAAGTTTTATTTCTCTTCTTTAATAAATTGTTCAATTCTTTTTCAGTTTTTTGAGCTTCAATTAGGTTATTCTTCATTAATATATAAGATTTCTTTAATACGTATGTTGAAATAAAATCAAACATTTCATAATAAGCTAGATATTTAAATATCCCTGCAATAAAAATCAAATTATAATTTACATGATTATATAATATAAATGTTATTTGATGAAGTGCAACAAAAACTATAAATTTATATATTCGATTCTTCTCTTTTGAACTAAGACATTTCTCATCTAAATAAATCTTTATCCATAATATAATTAATATTGGAATAGTAAAAATCACGCTGGAATACAAAATTTCAGAAAAGATATTAATTAAATTATTCATATATATTACTGCTATAAAAACTAATATAACAGAGAAAAGCATACCAAATACTGTTACATTAAATGTTACATTTTCCTTTATTATTGCAAATTCATATGCAAATACTATTACTAAGTATTCCAAATAATATGTAGTAATCTTTAAATTCATAAATATCTTTCCATTAAGTCCATCTTCAAAATTACAACAGATAATTATTGTAACAAATGTAACCAATCCTATGAATAAAAATCCAATCCCTATATTTTTATAAAAAAATCCTTCCTGTAGATCTTTATTTAGTACAGCAATTATCCCAACACTAACTCCTAGAGTAGCACAAAATATCTCCACTAATAGAAGCAATATATGTTCACTATTTTTCATTAGCAAAGAAGAAATTACTATAACTATAATAGGAACTATTATTGAAGCATATGTAATAATCTTTTTTTCTTTTCTTTTATATGTATCCGTAATAATATTATTCTTATCAACCATTATATAACTCCTTGTTGAATTGCATTTCTATTTCAGTCCCTTCATTTATTTTACTCTTTATAAAAATCTCTCCATTTTGCTTTTCAACTAATTTCTTCACAACAAAAAGCCCTATGCCTGTACCTTTTTCGCTTCTATTTTCATTATTTTTCCCCATAGCATATCTTGAAAAAGCTCTTTCTATAAATTCTTCTTCCATACCTATTCCATTATCTATTATTAGTAACTTAACTTTTTCTTCAAGAGTTTGGATAATTACTTCTATCTTTCCACCTTCTCTTGAAAATTTAATTGCATTTGATACAAGATTTATCACTATTCTTTGCATAAATTCATCATCAAAGTTTACGTAAATCTCTTCTTCATCTGTATCAAACAATAAGTTAATATCTTTATTTTTAGCATAGTCTATTAATGAAGTTACTGTTTCTTCAACTATCTCTACAATATTTTTAACCTGCAAATTTGCAGATAAATAATCTGAATAAATTCTACTACTATCAATAAGATTGTTTGTAAGTCTAATCAAAGCGATGCAGTTAAGCTTAGAAATTAAGTTGTACTTTTTCAATGCTTCTCTATTGCCAGAATCAATATAAACGCTTATAAGCTGAGCTGCTGAATATATTACGTTAATTGGTGTTTTTAGATCATGTGAAATATTTGATAGAAAATCTCTCTTTATCCTCTCCTGAAAAATATTATTCTCCATCTCTGCTCTAAGCTGCCCTATTTTTATTTTTGAAGTCACATCATTAAATATAATTAAACATTCTTCTTTGTTATTTGATATATCAACCAATTCCATATCTACATACTTTTGTTCTTTTTTGCCTTCAAAAACACCGCTTATAATACTGTGTTCTTTCATAAATGAATATTCTCCATCATCTTCATTTTTACTTTTTATTATGGAATTTATTTTTCTATTAATTATATTCTTTATATTGTCTTCATCAACAAGTTCCTTAAAACTTGAATTTATAAATGTGACTCTTCCTTTTTCAGAAATAATAGCTAATGGCACTGGAACACTGCTAAAAAAAGTTTTAAACATCTTTTCTTTCTTTTTTATTATTGCTTGTGAAAATTCTAATTCTCTATTCTTTCTAACAACTTCGTTATTAAGCTCATTCATTTCTGTATTCTGTTTATATAAATCACTAAACAATACCTTATAAGGTCTATTTAATAACTTATCTATTGTTATTACTAAATTGCTTATATAGCACGCAAATACTAAAACCCTAATTATTAAGTCAATTAATTCAATTTTACCTTTTAGTGCAACATTAATTATATTTAATGTAATAATAATCCTGCTACTATAAAGAATATATAATATTGTGTTAATTCTGCTTCCATTACTAAATTCAAATTCCTTTAATTCTTTATTGATTAGATGTCCATAAAATAAAACAATTATATTTGTAGCTTCAATTACAAAATATCTATAATTATATTTAGAACTATAGTAAGTTACTGCAATACATATGGCACCAAATAAATATTTTCCTACCTTTCTGTTTTTAACCTCATCTACACATTCTGTCATTTTTAAACATATCAATGTAAGAATAAATATGAATAACGTATGTCCAGCTAATCTAGTACCTTGACTACTAGACCATATATAGTTAAATTCTTCTTTAAATATTAAATTACCTATATTGGCAAGAGCAGCGAAAATATAGAAGGAACACATTATCCTATAATATGCTGCTTCATATATCTTTAACACTGCTGCTGTCAACATAATAACTGAACAAGCACCAATTATAACAATAATACTTATAATTGATTTTGTTAGTTCCTTGTACTCATTAAATACTATTGTAAATGTAACGAATATAATTGCTGCTAAACATGAACTGTATATGCACTTGTCTCTTTCAATATATAAAGCTTCCGTAAATCTATCATTCTTTTTCATCAATTTCCCCCCATGATTATCTGATTTTATTTTACACTATTTTGCATGGAAAAACCAAAAAAAGATAGTTTTTGTTAAACTATCCTTTTCTAAAAAATAAAAACCTTACATTTTTATGTTTAGTTTTGTATTCTGTCCTTTATTCTATATCCTACATTTCGAAATATAATTAAATTTAAACTCTATAATGTATCTATATAAATCTTTATTCTAACCTCGTCCTCTATTTGATTACTTTTCTATAGAGGCTAATAAAACTTATTATTCTTAATATCTTTACAATATAGTAATTATTCTTCATCTAGTCGCCGCTCTACTTAAATAATTTCTAAATCAAGTCTATTGTGAAATATTTGAGTTTTATACAGAATATACTATAATGTTCACATCATTGAAATAAGGAGGTGTTTGTATGATAATTAACGGAAAAGTAGGTGAGGGTAGTGCAATGCATACTTTACAACTAATAACAGATTCTGGAGAAACTTTATCTATTGCTATAGACGATGATACAAGAATTGATTGTAAAAATGGTCTTGTTATTGGAGAACATATTTCTGTAAATGTAACCCTTTCTGCAATTTCTATTACAGAAATATAGCAAATCACAAAATATACAGCTTGCTATGATAAAATAAATATATCATAGAAGGCTGTTGTTTTGTGAAATGTACATACAAAGAATGGCTTCCCCTTTAGCCATTTTTTTATTTGTTGTAATTACAAAAAATAAAAGAATCTAGCAAAAACTAGATTCTGAACAACTTTATTTTTAACAAATTTTATTTAACACATTTATTACAAGAATCTTTTTTAGGACATTGTGAAGCCGAACCTTGTTATCCTTTTATAATAAGTAAATTATCACTATTTACTTAATCTCTATCCTTAAGACTAACTAAAATTTTATGCATATCATTTAAATCATCCTTACTTAATGATTCAAAATCATTTAATCTTTCTTTAATATCTTCGATAATTTCATATTTATATGTTTTTTCTTTCTTCTTACTATTTAAAAAGTATGTTGCTATAGTTCCTGTTAACATCCCAACAAACCCTATTCCAACTAACATTAATATTGATGCTATTATTCTGCCAGTATTAGTTGATGGACTTATATCTCCATATCCAACCGTAGTTGTAGTTACAAAACTCCACCAAATAGAATCAGCAAAATTTTTATCTTCTGCAACAGAAATACCAAATGCCCCAAGAAAAACCGTTAAGACAGTAACTATCAATATATACTCAAAGTTGTTAGTTCTCAAAAATTTATCTGCCCTACTTTTAAATTTATATAAAAAGATTAAAAGCCTAAACAGCTTAAATAATTTTGCAAATCTTAACACTTTCCCAGCTTTTAAAATTCTTAATGACTGAAACATTGAATTAAAAGGTATTATTGAAATAAGGTCTATTTTATTATTTTTGATAAATCTCATTTTATTTTCACTGTAAATAAGTCTTACTACATAATCAATTATAAAAATAATCCATATGATATCATCTAAAATATTTAATATTGTAGCAATGTTATTTGTTAAGTCAAATGCCAATTCTACAAAAATTATTATACAAACTATTAGTGATAGCAAAGTTATAAATATCTCATAACATAATTTACGATTCATTTATATTACCTCTTTTAATTCTGATATTTAATAAGTTTGTTGATTCTAAAAATAATTTAAATAATCACATTAAATTATCAGTAATTTATTTGCATTTATACTTATATCATACAACAATTACGCTCAACAGACAAGATTTGTCTAAAAACAAAAAGCCCATTGCCTTTTAACGAAGCAATAGACTCACTTTAAATATATAACTTGGTGCAGGTGACGGGACTTGAACCCGTACGTAACTAGTACACACGCCCCTCAAACGTGCCTGTCTGCCGATTCCAGCACACCTGCTTGAAATAAAATATACCTTATGTATATAATACCCTAAATTTCATTCCATTTCAATGTGAAAAATTAATGAACCTTTCTCCATGCAAGTAAAGCATTTAGATTATTAAATGAATGTACCTCGTAAGTATTTGAATCTCCATATGCTCCGTAAATTTCATTTTCTTCATTAATTACTTGATAACCTTCAAGCTTATATTTACATATATTGTATAAATCATTATCATCAATTAAATCTGCAACTTGAAGCAAATTTGAATATATAGAAGTCGCTTCTATATTACTTTTAGGTATTCCTGTGTTTTTATCATAACTAGCAAATATTCCTCCGTCAGATTTGTAATGCCCTTTAATCCAGTTAACACTTTTTATAACATCTTCGCCTACTTGAGCTCTGTTTAATAATATTATGGAATTTAACTCCATATCTATATCCCCATCATCATAAACTTTGTTCTGTCTATCATATTCCTTCTTATATAATGGCAAATTGTCACTTATAAAACCATTATTCATAATTATCAAAGAAGATTCATATATAGGTTTAAATTCATTATCTAGATTTGCTAATAATTTAAGTGATTCAAGATCTAAATAACACAATGTAGTTTTACTACTCTTTCCATATCCATCATTAAAATCAGCTAGTAAATTATCATCCCTTAATTCTTTCTTAAATCCCTTGGAGATTTTAAATGCTAAGCTCCTATAGCTTCTATCATTCCATCTCTCTGATGCAAGTAACAATGACTTTACCACTCTTAAATCATCTATCGTTGAATTTACTCCAGCAGCTTCTTCCCCTTCAACTCTCCAACTTAACAGTCCGTTTTTTAAAATCATATTATCTTTTATATAAGATAATATTTGATCAAATTCCCCTTTTCTATCTCTATCTATATAGTATAGAAGCATCAACCCTTGAGACTCAGATAGTACGGAATCTCCTTTAGTTATTTCCCCTTTAGAACTAGCTTCTTTATAGTTAGTTTTTATACCATATTCCTCATTCATTAGCTTTGAATTAACAAAGTTTAGTAATATTTGTTCCTTTTCACTTACAGGATTGTTTTTCCACACAATTTTACTATTTATAGGTTTAATATATGGCAAGCTAAAATAAAATGCCACTATACAAATTAAAATTATAGTTGAAATCACAAGGACAACTCTATTCTTCTTTATCATTTTTCCACCTTTACTTTATCTATCTATTCATACATCATCTTATATATCCTATAGTAGGTTTTAACTTTATCAACATATTTCTTAGTTTCTTTATACGGTATGTAATTTAATGTTTTGCCATCACTAGAATAGTTTTTATTTAATAACCACTCATTAACACGACCTCTTCCTGCATTATAAGCAGCTATATATAAGTCCATCTCACCAAATTCTTCTCGTAAATTATTTAAATACCAACATCCCATTTTGATATTATACTCTTCATTATACAGTTTATCAGGAGAATAATCTGTCAGTTCCATTTCTTCAGCAATCCACTTACCAGTACCTTCTGTTATCTGCATTAATCCTAAAGCGTTTTTATGAGATTTTGCATCCTTTTCGAATCTGCTTTCTGCCATTATGACGGCAACCACAAAATAAGGATCCAAATCATTTTCCTTAGAATATTTTATAATTGCTTCCTTATGTCTAAAAGGAAAAATACACTCTTTTAGTAGATATTGTCCACTAAAGAAAGCAATGATTATTAAGATTACAAATGCAATCAGTTTTCTAAACTTCATGGATTCTCCTTTTTATTAAATTATTTTTAAAAAATCTATTATATCTTCCACTTGCTTTTGTGTCTTTGCAAGCTCCCCATTATTTTCTATTAATATATTAGCATACTCTTTCTTTTCTTCTAGAGACATCTGAGCGTTAACCCTACTTATTGCATCGCCATTAGACACCTTATCACGCAATTTTACTCTTTGAATTTGAGTGTTATTATCCGCCCAAACCAATATTACATAATCCATATCTTTATGAAGATTATTTTCTATCAAGGTAGGTGCATCAAGCACAACAAGCTTTTCACCATTTTTTTCATATCTTTCAAATGCTAAATTAATTTCCTTTATTATATAAGGTATTATTATAGCTTCATATTTTATTCTTTGTTTTGGGAATCTGAATATATGATTCCCAAATTCTTTTCTTCTAAATTGACCTCTCCAGTCAAAAAAACCTTCACCAAATTCACTCCTAACAGTATCAAGGATTTGTGGATAGTTATTCAACACCTGTTTTGCTACCAAATCTGCATCTATAACCTTAAATCCAGCTGCAATTAACATGCTAGACACCGTACTCTTACCTGTTCCAATGCCACCTGTTAATCCTACCTTAATCATTTTTATTCCTCCTTACTACTTAGCCTCATACCAAGTATACCCTTCATTATCATCTACCTCCATAGAAACATGAAGTTTTACCGCATTCTCCATTTCATCTTTAACTAAAGCTTTAACTAAAACTTCTTCATCCTTCTTAACATTTAATATAAGTTCATCATGAACCTGTAAAATTAAACTACTTCTTAGTTTTTCACTTTTTAGCCTATTATATACATTAACCATAGCTATTTTTATTATATCTGCTGCACTTCCTTGAATAGGTGCATTCATAGCTAATCTTTCTCCCAAGGCTTTTACAATTTTATTTGATGATTTAATTTCAGGTATAAATCTTCTTCTATTAAATATTGTTAGTACATAACCATCTTCCTTAGCCTTTTCAACAACTTCTTCTAAATAGGTCTTTATCTTTGGATATCTATCAAAGTAAATTTTCATATATTCTGAAGCTTCTTTTTTAGTTATCTTTAAATCTTGAGCTAATGAAAAGTCACTTATTCCATACACTATTCCAAAGTTAACCGCCTTGGCTCTACTTCTCATAAGTGAAGTCACTTCATCAATTGGTACATTAAACACCTCAGAAGCAGTCTTCGTATGAATATCACTATGCTCTTTAAAAGCTTTAATCATATTCTCATCCCCAGCCATATGTGCTAAAACTCTAAGTTCTATTTGAGAATAGTCACAAGATAAAAGTATATCCCCCTCTTTCTTTGGAGTAAATACTTTTCTTATCTCCCTACCCATTTCATATTTTATAGGTATATTTTGAAGATTTGGCTCAGTACTCGATAGTCTTCCTGTTGTAGTTACAGTTTGATTAAAACTAGAGTGAATAAATCCATCTTCATCAATAACATTTTTAAGTCCTTCAACATAAGTAGAATTAAGTTTTGTAATTTGCCTAAAGAAAGTTATCTTTGGTATTATAGGATGTTTATCCTGAAGCTTTTCCAATACATCTGCATTTGTTGAATATCCAGTTTTAGTTTTCTTAATAACTGGCAAGTCAAGTTTTTCAAAAAGTATCTTACCTAGCTGCTTTGGAGAATTTATATTAAACTCTTCTTCTGCAAGTTCAAATATTTCCTTTTGAGTCCTTTCTATTTCATCCTTAAACTTAGCTGCTAATTTATCCAACATATCTTTATCTATGTTGAAACCTTGACTTTCCATATATGATAATACAGTTACTAACGGAAGTTCTATTTTATAATAAAGTTCTTCCATTTCATCTTCTGTTATTCTCTTACTAAGAACACTATATATTTCTCTCATATAGGAAGAAAGTTTTACTAGAATTTCATGTTCTTCTCCCTTTGGATCTTCTCCTAAATATTGATTCACTAAGGCACCTAACTTATACTCTCCCTTTGAAGAGTCAACTAGATAAGCTGCAATGGCTGTATCAAATTCAAAGGATTTTAACTCTATATTTTCCTTAGTCAATATAGTGATTAATCCCTTTGCATCATGAATTACCTTTTTAATAGATTCATTTTCCATAAAGTCTTTAATTACTTTAAGTCCTTCTTCTCTAGTTTCATCTAAAATATCCTTAACAGCAATTTCTATTCCCTTATTTTTTGAACCTAAAATAAGCTTATCTATTTCTATTTTAGAATAAACTGAAGAGTTTAAAGTTGAATAAACTATATATGAAATTTCCTTTTCTTTAGAAAAAACCTCTTTCATTCCTTGTAAAGTATTAATAGTTTCAACTTCTATATTATCTTCTTCAACTTCTTCTAAACCATCGCTAAGTTTAGCTAATATACTCTTAAGTCCTAATCTAAATAACAACTTTTTAAGTTTTTCTCTATCGTAATTTTCTTTACTCTTAATCTCATCCAAATCTATATCTATTGGTACTTCTGTCATAATTGTAGCTAACTTCTTTGAAAAAATTGCCTGTTCACTATAAGTCTCTAAGTTTTCCTTTAACTTTTTACCTGCAACTTTATCTATATTGTTTAGTACTTCTTCAACTGACCCATAAGTTTGAATTAACTTAAATGCAGTTTTTTCACCAACACCAGGAACGCCTGGAATATTATCTGATTTATCTCCCATAAGCCCTTTTACATCTATAAATTGAGTTGGAGTTACATTAAATTCATCTATAAAAGTTTTTTCATCATAAATTGCAGTTTCAGTCACTCCTTTTTTAGTAATAACGACTTTAACATTTTTACTAGCAAGCTGAAGTGCATCTTTATCTCCAGTTACTACATAAACTTCGATATTGTTTTTTTCTGCTATTCTAGCTACAGTTCCTATTATATCATCTGCTTCAAATCCATCTATTTCATAAATATTAATTGATAATAATTCTAATATCTCTTTAATTAACGGAAATTGCTCTCTTAGTTCATCTGGCATCTTCTTTCTGCCTGCTTTATACTCATCGTATTCTACATGCCTAAAAGTAGGAGCTTTTCTATCAAATGCAGAAACTATGTAGTCTGGCTTAAATTCTTCCTTCATCTTTAATAACATATTGGTAAAACCATAAATAGCATTAGTATGAATACCCTCACTATTTGTTAATGGTGGTAATGCATAAAATGCTCTATTCATAAGTGAGTTAGAATCTAATATCAATAATCTTTCCATGTTTTCCTCCTATATTTATAACAGTTTTCCAAAATAGGGCAAACCATTATATATCCTTAGGTTTTATTATACTATTTTTCCTAACTAAAATCATTATTCATTTAAATTATAAAAAAAGATAATATTTTTAGCAGGACTATATCATTATATATTATGCAAATTCCAACACCTCTATCTAGTACAGAAAATAGAGAATTTAAAAAAGCATAGGTGATATTGGTCCCATGCTTTTTATTAACAACATTATTCAACTTCTTCTACAGCCTTTTCTTCAGTCTCTTTCATAGCTATCTCTGCTTGCTTCTCTAATAATTTTGCTTCTTCAATAGCCTTTTCGGCTGCAAGTTTAGCTTCCTCAGCTTCCTTTGCAGCTTTTAATGCAGCTTCCTTAGCTCTTCTAGCCTCAGCCTTTTCCTCAATTTTTTTTGCTTCTTCAGCTCTCGACCTAGAATTCTTTGCTAACTTCTCATCATATATTTCAACTTCTCTTTGAAGACCTTCTAGAAAAAACTTAAATCTCCTCTTCACTCTATTTTTGAAAAGAACATTTTGCATTATCACATTAAACCAAGAAAAGAATCCTTTAGTTTTATCTTCTTCTGTTAATGTAATCCTTGTAAAATTTTCATCTACTACTTCAAATTCATAAGTGGAATAATATACTCTATCATGACTTGTACTTGTGATTTGATATAATTCATTCTTTTTATAATCCGTAATTTCAACCTTCAATGTGGAATTTTGAGCAGAATACGCTCCAACCTTCTTTGTTACAGAAACCCCTATTGGGTTATTTTCATTAAATTTAGGAAAATCTCTTTTTGCAGATCTTACAAATACATTAAAAACCTTTTCAACTGAATATTTAATTATCGCTGAGTTTGAGAACGCCATATATAAACCTCCATTTTTTTATTCTTTTGCTATTATTATACTAATAAAGAATGCATAAGCAAAGCTTATGCATTCCTATATTATATAATTTTACACTAAATTAAGCATTTGTACTGTTTCCAGCATCATACTCTTCCTCAACACTTGCCATTCTATTTGAAACTATTACAAATGGAGCATATATAACTACAGCTAAAGCTAATAACGCAGCTGCAAGTATTGCTGCTTTAAAGTCTCCATTAGTAGCAAAGAAAGCTGAGAAAATTGGAGGACAAGTCCAACCTGGATCCTGAGAAATATAATCTACAACACCTATGGATGTAAAGAAATATGCAATACCTAGTAATATTGGTGAAGTAAGTATAAATGGTATAAAGTAAACTACATTCAAAACTATTGGTAAACCAAATATAACTGGTTCATTAATTTGGAATATAGCAGGAGCTGTAGCTAATTTTGCAAGTTCCTTAGATTCTTGTTTCTTAGAGAATATAAATATTGCAATTACTAATGCACCTGTTGCACCTGATCCACCTAATGAACCATAAACATCAACAAAGTTTCTAGTTAAAATATATTTTGGTTCTAATCCCCTTGATACCAAATCAGTATTCTCAAGTAGTGCTGGCTTATACATTGGTGTAAGAACACCTTCTGCTATATTCATACCATGTAAACCAAAGAACCATAAGAACTGTGCAATAAATATTAATAATATATACGTAAATGGTGATTGACCTAAACTCATCAATGGTGATTGAATAGTATCAAAAATCCAAGTTGGAAGATCTTTGCTGAAAACATTATTAAAGAAAACATTTATAAATCCAAAAAATACCAAAGTTATAGATCCTGGAATTATTGCTGCAAATGACTTAGACACTGCTGGTGGCACTGTTTCAGGCATTTTAACAACCCAACCCTTTTTAGTGATTCTAACAAAAATTTCTGTTGCTATAAAAGCAGTTATAATAGCAGCAAACATAGAATTTGCACCCATAAAATTAAGTGAAAATACATCTTTAACTCCTTCAACATAACTACCATCTTTCATTGTAAATACATCCTTAGTAAGGCTTGATGGTAATAGAGCAAAATATGATGCAACTGAAATTACAGCAGCCGATAAAGCATCTGATTCATATGATTTTGCTAAAGAATATGCAATTGTTACTAGTAATAATACGCATATAATCTTAAGTGTTCCTTGCTGAACAGCCCAACCAATATTTATAATCCATTTATCAAGAAATGGTTGTACAGTATCCTTCCAAAAACCTAAATTGTTTAACTGTTTACCTATTAACGAATCATTTGTCAAGAAAACGCAATTGATCATTACGGCAATAGCTCCAGCCATATTAGCAGTTAAAATAGCAATAAATCCATCTTTTAAAGCAACCAAATGCCTTTGACTACCAATTTTTTGTGCAATTGGTAATAAGAATTTTTCAAGTGATGCAGAAAGTTTGTCCATAAAATTCATTTTTTTTCCCCCCTAATAATAATTTTGATATATATGAATGTTCTCTACTTAAATCTTTTACTATTAGTAAAAAATCTAAACAAAAAATCATACATAGCAAATTTAATCATTTACATTTTTCTTCCCTAAAAATGTTAACCCTTTAAATCTCTACATAGTAAATAATTATTACTATGTTATTAATTTTAGAACATAATGTTTAAATCGTTTCTTTCAAATAAAGACTTTTTTTACCAAACATAAATAACCAACTAAAGGCTACCTTAAGTCCAGTAACATTTGATCCACAACTTAATCTTAATGTTTCATTGTTATTTATTCTCACCTGTTTAATCGGACTTTGTGCTCCCATACATTTCACATAAATCTCGTACTCTCCAGGTTTTAAGCTTATTACCTTTCTAGATCCATTGGATATAGAATTTACTTCTTTCTCATTTATAATTATTTTATAATCTGAAAGACTTTGTACATTTTGATATTCTCTAGTAAAAATGACATCTCCCATTTTTATCACCCTAATAAACTTTATTCTTCAATGTATTTTAAAACATCTGGCATGAACTTTTCAGTTTGTTTCAATCCAAAAGCCGATGGCTTAATTGAAATATATTTTATTCCTTTTGAATTTAATTCAGACTTTATGGTTTCTTCAACCAACATTACTTCTGGTGAAATTATAACTACTTTTATTTCTTTTGATGATATTTCATCAAGATAATTTTTATCCGTTGAATAAATCCATTCAATTGGCAAGTTATTTTTCACAGTATAATCATCCATGAATTTTTGAAACGATTTAGCTTGTCCAGTTCCTTTACTTATAACTAATACGTTACTCATTACTTTAAATCCCTCCTATTTAATATTCTACTTATATTAGTATATTGAATTACATTTACTATATTCTTGTTTTTATAATTACACCATTATATTTATATATATACTTTTTATGAATATATATGATATACTGATTATTTCTTCCATGAAAATCTTTACATACATATTCTATTACATTTTTTTAGCAAAGTAAATAGTTTTTAGGAAATTTTCGCGTTTTTTTACCTACCTTTTTTATTTATACCTACAAATTATATGCTCTGCATAATTAAATTTCATAACATTTATCATATAAGTTATATCTTTTTTCTATCAATAGAATGCAATTTAGAAAAAAACTGCCTCTTACTACAAGAGACAGTCTTTGAGAATACTTTTTATTAAATTATACTAAAATAATAAAAAAAGACCTCTTACGGTCTTTCTTCTTAATTAAACATCCTTATAGTCAACATCAATTGCCTCACTAGTATCAACATCGTCTTCAGCATAGCTTTGGGTATTAGTATCATACGTATAGCTTGCTGATTTATTACTATTTTTAATAGATTTGCTCTTAAAGAATCCATAAACTTTTAAAACTACATAAATTACAAACCCTCCAATAAGCAAGTATGGTAGTACCTTAAAAAATAGCCCTATAGCTAAAACTCCAATTAAAATATATAGAATAGGTTTAAAATCAATCTTATTCATATGCCTTACCTCTGCTCGTATTAATTATTTTATCTTATTATACAATTATAATTTGACGATATAAAGACAAAAATACATTAATATTTTCTTAAAATATCAACTTAAATACAATTCTATAAAGTCCAATTTCTTCTCTACTAACTCCAATCAAATTATATTTTCTTGAAAAATTCATCAAAATACTGCATTAGCTGCCATAGCCTGAGAACTCAACATCATCTTATACCCTTTTACAGTGAAAGGAGCTTAATATAATCTCATTTATCACCTTTTCCTTATAAATCTGTCTACTTAAAGTTCTTCTTTTTTTAAATGAAATCTAACGCAACATTTTTTAAAAAAGGGCACTCTTTCGAGCACCCTAAAAATTAAAATATATTTAATAAGCTTTATTTCTTCTTGCAATTTTAGGTAAAATAAGCCCTAAACCTAAAAGTACAAATGGTGTTGCTACATTTAATCCTAGTCTAAACCACCAATCTCCAGAAAATGTCTCCATACCTGTTGGGAACATCCCCATTATACAAGCAAAAGCAGTAAATACAAAACACCATACTCCAATTCCTAAAGCTAAGTTGTTGTTTTTAACAAATTTGTATTCTGATTTATATTTATCAGCAGCTTTCTTCAACGCTATAAACGCCAAGAATACCCAAAGATATCTAAGTGGCATTACAACTGAATTAAGTTTTAATAACCAATTAAACAACTCATTCATATCACCAATACCTAATGCTGGAACAATTATTAATATTCCTACCAATGTAGTAGTCATATAATATCCATTTATAGGTGCCCCATGCTCATTCACTTTTGTTAATGCTTTAGGTACAAAATTATCATCTGTATCTGCAAGCAATACTTTAAGTGGTGCATCTATTGAGAATACTAAAGCTGATATTTGAGCTGTCATATTTGCTATAGCATAAACTATTAAGAATACATTTCCTACTCCATAATATTCACCTAGCATCTTAAATGCATAGTATTGCCCATTCATCATAAGATCTTTTGGAATTGCGTTTGCATTAAACATCATTCCCATAGCTATTGATCCTAATATTGCTGATATAGTAACCATTATAGCCAGGACTATCATCCCTCTTGGAAATTCCTTAGTAGGATTTTTTGTATTATTTACATATGGTGATATCTTTTCTGCTCCACCAACTGCAAATACCAACATTGATAGAGTTGTAAGATAAGTAAAATCAAACTTTGGTACTATTGTGTCAAAACCTATTTTTGTAGTGGCTATTGACATTCCTGTAAGTGCAGGTGCTGTAATAACTAATAAAATATAAAGCATGGACATTACAAACGTTGCAGTTCCAGCTATTGTTCCTATTCTTTTTAATGAAGTAATACCTCTCGATGCTACCCATACAAAGAATAAAAATACAGCTAATATTATTGTTTGTGCTACCATTGTATTCATTCCACTAACTAAGTTTCCATCACCTTCAATAGCCCACCCTAATGCTATTAAAATAGCTTGAGGTTTTTGTGCTAAATATGGTATATGAACTACCCAGTATGTCCACCCTGCAAAATAAGCCAGTTGAGCTCCCATAGTTTCTCTTATCCATGAGCTTACTCCAGCTTTTCCATCTTTAAATACTGATCCAAGTTCACCAACCATTAAGGCATATGGAACAAAATATAATCCTATGATTAATACCCAAGATATTATAACTGTAAGTCCTTGATTTGCAAAATTGTTAACAACGTTACCAAATCCCCAAACTGCAACAAAGGCCATTAATGCAAGGTTATACCATCTTAATTTTTTTTCTTCTTGTATCATGTAATTCCTCCTATTATTATCTAATTCAAAAATAAAAGAACTGCATTTTACATTTTACCAAAAGTTCAACATCTTTTAAATGAAACGCTATTATTTTTAAATTTTTCACAAGTAATAAGTCATAGAGTTGAAAATTTAGCTACTATTATACAAAATATTTGCTGATTTAAATATTGTCTTTGACATGATTATTAATCTTTTTATCAATTTATTCTTCATTTAACTACTAAAAACAAATTCAAGATGCCTTAGCTGATTTTTTAATATAAAAAAAGAACTGGCTATATGACATAATCGACCAATTCTTTATTGATAAATATTTAATTTACCTTATAAAACTATTCACAAGCAACCTTTACTACAATCTTCTTAACCTTAGAAGGAGCATCTAAAGCACAGCATGGCTTATGCCCATCTTCTGGAAAGAAAATTGCATATTCACCACTATTTATTTCTAATTTAGAACTATGCTCTATATCCTTGAAAAATGCTACGTCCTTTTCCTCTAAGTTATTTTCATACATTTCTAAAGTTTCCACAGGAGCATAATACATAACTTCAGTACCTTCAATTACACATTGTATATCATAATATACATAATACTCCTATTATTTACAATATTCAACATCAATCTGCGAAGATCCAAGTATACTTTTTAAGATACAACTTTTAATTTCTTACAATATATTTCAATTCAGGCCTTCCTACATTTCCACAAGTGGGCTTAACCTCAACTTTATTAATCTCCTCAAGGTAATCCATATATTTCTTAACAGTTACATTGCTAATATTAATTTTGCTTGCTATCTCTCTTAATGTCCAAATCTCATTTGAATTTTCATTTAAGAACATGATAATTCTATCCAAAGTCCTTTGATTTAACCCTTTGGGAAGAACTAATTCCTTTTCTCTATTCTTTAGATTTTGAATACTATCTATATCTTCCTGATTAACTATTTTATCATTAACTAAAATCTCATACTTATTTTTATATTTTTTAAATGCTTCCTCAAATCTCGGAAATTCAAAAGGCTTAACTAGATAATCTGTAGCTCCATATGCAAAAGCTCTCTTTAACTCTTCAACACTATTAGCTGCAGTAATCATAATAACATCAACCAAATACTTCTTATCTCTCAGTGACTTTAAAATATCCAGTCCACTCTTTTTAGGCAAAAAGATATCTAGCAAAACCAAATCTATTTCTTCATTTATTAAGTTTGTAATTATTTCCTCCTCAGTAGTAACTGGGCCATATATTTTTATATTACCTAACTTTTCTAAATATCTCCTATTTATTAGTGATACCATAGGATCATCTTCCACTATCAATACTTTTATCATCAGTTTATTCTCCCTTTAAAATAGTTATAATAAAAATTTTTCCATCTTTATCTTCATCTATCTTTATATCCCCATTATAAAGTTCAACTCTACTCTTCACTAAATAGAGTCCCGTTCCTCTTCCTTGCCCCTTTGTTGATTCTCCCTCAACAAATATTTTCTCCTTTATTTCTTTGTCGATAGCTTTTCCATTATCCTTAACAATAATTTTAATTATATCATCATCTTCCCATAACGAAACTTCTACTTTATTCCGATCTTTTTCTCCAATAGTGCAAGCTTCAAAGGCATTTTCTATTAAGTTACCTAAAATAGTTACTAAATCATAAGAATCTATAAAATTATGTTTTCCATATAAAAAAGAATCTTTTGTAATAACAAACTCGATATTTCTTTCCTTAGCTACAAGTTCTCTGCTAAGCATTAAAGCTCTTACATAGTAATCTTCAATATTCAAGAATTTTACTGTATTATTTTCTTGAACTTGTTGTATTTTTCGTATATATTTGATAGTTTCATCGTACTCTTTAAGTTGAAGTAACCCTACAATAACATGTAAGTTATTTTTAAATTCATGAACATTAGCTCTTAAATTTTTTACTACTTCATCTATCCCTGTTATCTCTTTTGCCACCTTATTAATATCTTCTCTATCTATTAGTGTAATAACAGTTCCATAATAGTTTTTCTCTTCAATAATAGGATTAAGTGTTACAAATATTCTTTTTCCTTGAATTATCATTTCTTTCATCGTAAAAGGTTTTTTTGCCTCAATATAACTCCACAATTTATCTATAGTCTTTACAGGAGAAAAATCTTCAAAAAGTCTATAACAATTATTATTTATATCAGTTATCTTATTTTCTTTATCTAGAGCAATTATTCCATCCTTTACACTATTTATAATAATATTCTTTTGATTATATAGCATAGTTATTTCTTCTGGCTCCATGCCAAGCATTGCCTTTTTAACTTTTCTAGCTAGACTTTTATGTATAACAATTGCAATAGATAATGATAATATAAGCAAAAATGTATAAGTTAAAGTAATCTTTCGAGTAGTTAGACTTATATCATCAGAATACTTTCCTACCATAACAAACCCAACTTGTTTACCATCGTACATAATAGGTTCAAAGCGTCTTAAAGTATATCCCATTGATCCTTCCATGGTTGAATAATAGCTAGTCCCTTTTTCAATAACTTCTTTATTATCATTGTTTACATATTTTTTCCCAACCTGTGTTTCATCTAAATGCGAATACTTTTCTCCGGTCATATCTCCAATAACTATTAAATCTATATCTCCAAGATCATTTATAAACTTTTTAGTGTATTCTTGTATTGACCCATCATTTTCTCTCTTATAAAGTTTTTCCTGTATTAAATTACTTTGACTCATATTAACAGCTGTAGTT
Source organism: Clostridium cibarium (assembly GCF_014836335.1). GTDB lineage: Bacteria > Bacillota > Clostridia > Clostridiales > Clostridiaceae > Clostridium > Clostridium cibarium. The sequence continues at coordinate 26,576 of NZ_JACSRA010000020.1, read as the reverse complement.
TTTAAATTCATTTTTATTCTGTTCTCATTAGAGGACAGCTTATCTTGTAGAAACACTATATAAGATAAGACAAGTGGAATAAAGGTTATCAAAACGGCTGTTAAAATTATTTTTTTCTCAAAATTTATCTTTTTCATAAAACACCACCTTATAAAAATATAATGTGTATTTACAAACTTGACAACAAACATTTTTTTACTATTTAAATTACCCTCACAAGATCAAGGTCTTATGAGGGTAATTTATGAGTTTTTCAACTAAAACATTAAGCTATTTTATTTTTGCAAGTTCCTTCTTTTAAGTATTCTCTTAAATTTTCATATGATATACTTATCATATTTTCTAAAGCTTCATCTGTGTATGAACCCATATGTGGAGTTATTAAAACTCTTGGATATAGATTCGCTAACTTTTCAAATGTTTCATTCTCTAAAGTTTTCCCACTTAAGTCTTTAAAGAATACAGCTCCTTCTCCTTCAAGTACATCTGCACCGAACCCACCAATTTTTCCTGATTCTATTCCTCTAATTATAGCTTCTATATCTTGAAGTTCTCCTCTTGCCGTATTTACTAATATAGCTCCATCCTTCATCTTTGATATAAATTCATCATTTATTATATGATAATTGCTTCCCTTAATATATGGCATATGTATGGAAATAACATCAGATTGTGCTATTACATCATCCATGCTCATAAATTCAATAACTTCTTTTGCAGCATCACTTTGGAATATATCATAACCAACCACTTTAGCTCCTAGTCCTTTAAATAACTTTGCTGTAGTTAAACCTATTCTACCTGTTCCTAAAATCCCTACTGTGCAGTTTCTTATTTCCTTACTAAACATAAATTTATCTATAGTAAAGTTTTTATTACTTGTTCTATCCACTGCATAAGCTGTATGTCTTAATAACATCATGGAAAGTGAAACTGCAAGTTCACTTATAGCATTAGGTGAGTAACCTGGAACTCTTGCACATTCTAATCCTAAATCATTTACTGCTTCTAAATCTACATGGTCAAACCCTACTGTTCTTGTCAAAACATATTTAAGGCCATTATTCTTCAATAACTCTAAGTTTCTTCTATCTGCTTTACAGTTACCTCTAACCATTATAGCTTCAGCTCCCATAGCAACCTCTACGTTTTCATGTGTAAGCCCTGAAGTAACTAATTCTAATTCATAACCAAAGTCCTTATTTAACTTATGGAAATAAGGAACCTCTATTTCTCTAACACCAAAACAAACTATCTTTGTCATAATATTTTCCTCCTAAATTTAAAAATATTTAAATGCAAATTTGCTACTCTACATTTTTGTAGAGCAGCTTTGTTCTTAAAATATACCTATGTTTTTAATAACTTCTAATGCAACTATCCATATTGGCATAGCAATTACTGCAACTACCGTTGATAATAAAGAACAGTTTGATGTAAATACTGATTCTCTATCAAAGCTTATAGCATACGCCGCTGCAACTGTTGCTGTTGGTGCCGCCATCATTATTACTGTAGTAGCAACGCCTTCAAACGCAACTGGTAATATTCCTGTAGTATTTAAAACTACTAGTAACACTAAATTAATAACAGGTACTAAAATAATCTTTATAAGGCTATAACCCCAAACATCTTTTTGTGAAACTGCTTTTTTAAATGGAACTTCTGCTAAAGTAGCTCCTATTGCAAGCCATGCAAGTGGTGATGCTAATTTATCTAAATATGTTAATGGTGTATAAAGCCATGGTAATGTTTGGTCAATTCTTAAGAATCCATAGCTCTTAGTTCCATCCTTAACTGCTACACTTACTTGTGGAAGCATATCTTGGAATAACCATATTAATAAGCCGAATAATGTTGCTAAAATTATTGGATTTAAGAATATTTCTTTCATATTCTTCTTTAGGTTTTCCTTATCCATCTTTTTACCAGACATTTTAATAAATGCATATGAATATAAGAACACTCTATAAGCTATATTAAAGATATTTGCATACATAGTTCCTACTGCACCGTATACAGCCGTAACTATTGGTGTACCAAAGAATGTAGTTGATCCAAATATAGTTAGAACTCTATATACATCTTGTTTATCTCCCTTGACCTTTAAGTAAATAATCTTTGTTAGTACAATTAATATGATATAAATTGCAAATCCCCATACTAATATACTTAACCCCTGCTTAAGTTCTTTTCCATTTATATCTTTCATAAATGAAGTAAACGCTAATGCTGGTAATGATACTGTCATAACAACTTTTGTAAGCATCTTTGCACCTGCAGAACTCATTATGTCTTTTTTTCTCAAATAAAACCCTAAAAATATAATTGCTACTGATGATACTATAGCCCCTAGGATAGACTTATCCGTTAATGTTTTTGTCAAAATTTCTAACATTTTTCTCTCCCCTTTGTATTTTTTTTAACACTCTATTGCGTGTTATTTCATCTGAAGTTTTCTACAATTTTATTGTATATTCCACAAAATCCTACTTCAATTTATTTAAGTTTTTAAAGAGTTATTTAAGTTTTTTAAATAACTTCAGTTTTTTATTTAATAAAGTTTTCTTGAATTTTATAATAAAAAAACACCTTAGTAATCCATACTTTAATTGATTACTAAGGTGTTATAACTATTTTTATCTTTTTGAAATGAAAGAAAAGAATATTTTCTCTTTAAAATCTTTGTTTGTTAATTGTTTAATTATTAATCTAGATTTATAATCTAGATATTCTTTTAAAGGATCTTCAACATAACTTATCTCTTCTATATTTAATTTTTTCCCACTTAATAAATTTAAGCAATGAATTTTATGAGTTTGTATTGAAGAAAATCTTTTTAGTATTTTAAGAATTATATCAGAAGTTGGATTTTCACCATTCCCATATCCCACGATAATTGACGCTCCATATAATTCTTCTCTTAATCTAGATTTAGCACAATATTCTGTCAACATGAATAATAAAGGCATTAACTGAAGATCTTCTTTATCACTTAACTGCTTGAAATAAGCAATATTCTCAAACTTATAATCTTCATATTTTTCATTTTCACCAACAAATATCATAACATTATTACTATTATTAATATCTTTTATAAATGAAAATGTTTCGCTATTTAATTTATCAACTAATATTATTAAAAACTCATTTGTATTTTTATAATTCTTAATATGCTTTCTATTCTTTTCATTTATAAATAAAATTTCAAATTTATTATCATGAATTTTATGATATATTTTCCTAACCGATGAATTTATGCATAACAATTCGCCTTCATTTAAATAGCTAAAATCGTTTTTTTCCATTCCCAAACACATTACTTTATAATTCATTTACCCCAAAACTCCTAATCAAAAATATAATATACTAAGAGTATACACTTTTTTTATCTATTTTCACCATTTCATAAATAAATCTACAAAAAATACTTCATCAACCTAAATATTAAAGATTCATGAAGCATTATAAAACTTATATTTCTAATTCTTGATTTCTTTTATTTCCCTATACTCATTAATCCTATTATATACTTTTTCAAATATTTTAATTGATACTAAAGCCATTGATATTCCAACAATCATACCAACTAAAACATCAGATGGATAATGAACATATAAGTATAATCTTGAAAATCCAATCGCTATAGCTAACAAGTATGCTACTATTCCAGCTCTTTTATTTGCATAATACAAGACTGTAGCAGCTGCAAATGAGTGCATTGTATGACCTGATGGAAACGAAAAGTCTTTTGGCTCTGAAATTAATAAATGTATTGACGTATCAACATTAAAAGGTCTAATTCTTGCTACTAAGGGCTTTATTCCCAAATTTCCAATAACAAAACATAATGCTAAAGCCCCCAACAGTATAAAGCCACTTTTTCTATATTTATCACTACAAATCAGTATTAATGCTATTGCTATCCAAAGAGCTCCTCCATTTGCAAAGCTTGTAATTACAGGCATTGCTCTATCAAAAAGTGAATTAGATATATTATTATGAATGAAAACTAGTATTAAATCATCTATATTTTGTATAAACTGCATCCTAACTCTCCTATTCTAAAAATTTATATGTAATAAAAAGAAAATGAGCTACCTCAAAAATTAGCTTAACAAACTAAATTACTTTATAGTTTTACTGTTAAGAAATTTTGGAACAACTCATTTCTATTTTAAACTGCTGTTTTCTTTGAAAACTTATTTTTTATTACTGGTATAACTCCTGGCAATATTGATATAAATATTACACCTAATACAACTGTAGTGAAATTTTCTTGTACAAATTTGATATTCCCAAAGAAATATCCTGCCATCGATACAATTCCAACCCAAAGAGCTGCTCCTACTGCATTATAAGACAAAAATTTGTTATAACTCATATCACTTATACCTGCTACGAAAGGTGCAAAGGTACGAACTATTGGAACAAATCTTGCTATTACAATAGTTTTACCACCATACTTTTCATAAAAACCATGTGTCTTGTCTATGTATTCCTTCTTTATAAACCTGTTTTCTCTTTCTATAAGTTTATGTCCAAGCTTATTACCTATTAAATAGTTCAAAGCATCACCCAAAATTGCTGCTACAAGAATTACAAAAATTAAAAGAGCTATATTAAGTGCTCCAAGAGCTGCAAAAGCCGCTGCTGCAAAAATTAATGAATCTCCTGGTAAAAATGGTGTAAAGACTAATCCTGTTTCACAGAATATTATCAAAAATAGTATAGCATATGTTAAAGCTCCATATTCATTGATAACCCCACCTAAGTAAATATCTAAATGCAAAAAAATATCAATAAAACTTTTTAGTAAATCCATATACTCTCTCCTTAATTTTATTAATCCTAATTATATATAATATAATGCAATACTTCAATTATTTCTTTTTTTCTTAAGATTTTTTTAAATTTCAGTTCCAATTTATTCAAATACACCCTTTATTTTCTTCATCTTTTCATCATAATTTTTAAAATATTCTGCCCCACCTTCATCGATAAGTAAAATCTCTATGGATCCATCCATATTTTGATAATTTCCTATTAAATCCATTTTTAATCTTACCCTATTAATAAGTTGTTGATTATTACAAAAATATCTTATCATTTCTAAACTTTCTGTTACTATTTTCTGCTCTCGATTATTATAGCTTGTCTCTAAATCTAAATCATTAATGTACCATATAATATTATCCATAGCGTTTATTAAATGACTTGAATATGATGAATCCCAACCATAAATTACTTTATTATCTATCTTATTACTCTCTATTGACAAATGTTCTAAATTAGAATATCCATAAAGAACTCTAGCACTTTTATAAAGTTCTTGAACATCATTATCTAAATTCGATATATATTTTTTATTAAACGCCTTGTATTCATAAATTTTATTACTATTGTTAACTATGTACTCCCAAGACCTCTTCTTATCATGGGCTTTAATTGCAAAAAGAACTATAGAAAATAATAAAATAAATAAACCTATACCTTTTATCAACATTTTAAAGTTTATTTTTTCTCTAACTCGCTGAAATAATTCTGACTTTCCCATAAACTTTCCTTTCACTTGTAATTTTATTTATATCTTATGGTATCAACGAGCTATGTTAATGTCAACAAATAATATCAAGGGAAACCATTCCAAATAATACAACCTAAATATTTATTTTTTCGAATGTTGATTTCGGCTGTTTGCACATTGGGCACATATAATCCTTTGGCAATTCTTCAAAAGGAATATCCTCATCATATACATACTGACAAACGGTACATTCATAAATAGCTTTTCTCTCTTCATGATTTATCTTCTCTTTAGGTTCATCTAATGTTTTCCCATTATTAATCTTTCTATAGTATCCATAGTTCATATATTTTCACTCCTTTTTCTTATAATTATTTTAATAATGCTATCTTTTTTATTTTTACAAATTCAAAGCAATTTTATTCAAATTCAAGAAAACAACAGGAGTTGATAAATTTCCAGTATTCTTTTTAAATCTATTAACATCCTCCCTTATTTTAATAATTTCACAAAATGTATAGATTCCTCATCTAAATAACATTAATCATTTAGTAGATCTCTCATATATACTTCAATATCATTTCCTTCTGTATCCTTGAATTCTAGGACAAAATTATCATTTATTTTAGTTAAAGGAAAAACTATCTCTGCATTTAAATGTTCTAATCTATTAATTAATTTATTTATATCATTAACTTGAAAACTTGGTAAACAATTGTCTCCCCAGCAAACTTCTTCTTTAGCCTTTCCATTATTGAATAAACAAAATCTAAAACCTTAATGTCAAATATACTAAATAATTCATCTCTTACCGAAACTTTTTGTTCAAGTAATTCTTCATAAAAATCAATAGCTCTCTTCATATCTTTAACACAAATATACAATGAATTTAATTTAAAATTTATCCCCATTTTTATTTTTCCTTCTATACTTAAACTTTTTTTATATCTTATCACACTTATTCCAAAAACTGCATATTAATACACAATAATCCACTCAATCCATACTTATCTTAATAATAAAGCTGTGATATAAATTAACTCCTCTTATTTTATAAACTTACTTGCAAGTTTATAAACTTGATTAACTGCTTTCTTTGAAACGTCCCATTTTTCAAGTTCTTTCTTAACCAATTCTCCATGTTTCTTACTTATATCTTTTAATGAATTTCCAACTGATTTTCTAACATATTCACTTTCATCATCCTTTAAATTAGATATCAAATTAATTGCTACTTCTGGATTTTCATTAAAATACTCTCTACTTGTCCAAATTCTAAGTCCTTCAGTAACAGCTCTTCTTACATTTGGATTATTGTCACCTAACCACTCTTTAATTACTGGTAATGCTTTTTCATAACCTATATCCTTGCAATAGGTATCAAATGCTTTAGCTAGTACTTCTTGAACTCTCCAGTTTTCATCTCTACTAACCTTTTCCTTTAAAAACCTTAGTGCTTCCTCTAACCTACTAGCTATTGATCCACAAATAAATGTTGATAATTCCCTAACCTGATAAAACTCAGATAAATAAAACTTTTGTGCAATATTAAAACACTGCTCAATTGAATTCTCTTTCAAAAAAGTTTTAGATTCTCTTTCAATCTCTTTAAATCCACTTTCAATACCTTTAAGTTTTTCAGCTATCTCATCGTACAATTTTATCCCCCCAATATTAAATCATCCTGAATTATTACAATAAAATTATACTACTTTCTCTGAACTATATCTTTCTATATCTTTTTAATCCCAAAATATTTAATACGCAAAATACTACTGCAAATAAAAACAAAATTAAAAGATAAAATTGTATGTCTACAAAATTATACGACTTGATCATTATTCCTTTAAGTGCTTGCGCACCATAATATAAAGGCATAGCATGAGCAATTTTCTGAAGCCAACTAGCCATATTTTCAATAGGTATTAAACCTGTAAAAAATATTTGAGGCACTACTATAAGTGGTATAAATTGCATCATTTGAAACTCTGAATTAGCAAAAGTAGATAGTAGTATACCTAATGATAACGCTACAAAAGCTATAATAATATTCGTTAAAAGTAGCAATAAAACATTTCCTTCCATCCTTATATTAAGTATATAAATTGAAAATAAGACCACCACTACCGTTTGTATTACTGCAAATACTCCATATCCCAAAAGATAGCCAAATACTATTTCCCTTCTTTTAATGGAAGTTGCTAATATTTTCTCTAAGGTCTTTGAAGTTCTTTCTTTTAGAAGTGATATTCCTGAAATTAAAAACACAAAGAAAAATACAAAGAACCCTATTAATATAGGACTGATAGTATCAAAAAAAGATAAGTGTTCGTCTCCATAAATATATCTATCTTCAATTAAAATATTCTGTTGAACTCTTCCAATATTCTTATTTGCTTTTCCAGCCATTTCCTTTAAGGCTGTTACTTGAATTTTCCCTAAAACTCCTTGCACCTTTGCCCTAATTTGAGTACTATCAGTAGGATTACTATTCTCATAAGTTATATTCAAATTTTCATTTTCTTTACTAACAAAAGCCTTTAAGCCTTCCTGAATTATCTTCATTTTTAGATTTTTATTATCCTCATATTTTATTACCTCAATATCATTAGTTTCCAATTCTTTATTAAAATCATCACTGGTGTTATATACTCCTACCTTTAACCTTGATGTTTCATTAGAAGTAAATAGAAAGTTTACTAATGACAAAAGTATTAATGGAGCTAAAATCATAAGTGCTAATGTTCTTTTATCTCTTATGATTTGAATTAATATTCTTTTAACTAATGCTATAACTATCATTTTGTGTCTCCTCTACTATAAAATAAAAATCTCTTCAACAGTATTTACTTTATATTTTTCTTTTAACTCTTTTACACTACCAGTAGACATTATTTTTCCTTCCCTCATTAAAGCTAATCTATCGCATTTTTCTGCCTCATCTATAACGTGAGTTGTTATCATTATTGTTTTCCCCCTATCCTTCAACTCCTTTAATTCTTTCCATATACTAAATCTTAGCTTTGGATCAATGCCAACCGTTGGCTCATCTAATATAAGAAACTTAGGATCTTGTATTAGTGAAGCTGCTAAAGATAATCTTCTCTTCATCCCACCTGAATAATTTCCTACCCTCTTCTTTAGGTTATCTTCAAGATCAACAAGCTTGGATACATATTCTATCCTTTCTTCTATTTCTCCCTTAGATAGCCTGAACAACCTTCCGAAGAACTCCAAGTTTTGTTTTCCTGTTAATTCTTCATATAAAGCATCTGATTGGGCCATATATCCAATTTTATTAAGCACATCAATACTAGGAATTTTTTCATTAAACACTTTAATTTCTCCATTTTGTATTTTTTCCATGCCCATTATTGATTTAACTAAAGTAGTTTTCCCTGAACCTGATGGACCAATTAACCCTATTATTTCTCCTTCTTTCACACTTAAGTTTATCCCATTCAAAATTCTTATATAAGAATACTTCTTAACTACATTTGAAACCTTTGCAACCTCCATCTTTTCCTCCTTATGAACGTTTTATATTTGATTTTCTTATGCTAACTTCATTATATTAAATAAGGCTATATTAGCAATAATCATCTAAATACTATCTGTTCATTTATAAACACATAACAGTAATATGTCTAAAAAAGTATTATCATAAAAAAAATAGTTTGAAATCAATTAATTATTTCAAACTATTCTTTCTAATTCAACTTATGGCAACCTCATTTAATTCTAGAAGCTTAATTTTATCAATTGCAATTTCCCTTAGGGAACTTCGTTTAATTTTACCCGTTGATGTTAATGGGAACTCATCTATAAATTCAATATACTTTGGAAATTTATATCTAGATATTTTGCCTAATAAATGATCAAATATATCTTTCTCAGTTAACTTAAATAATTTTTTAGCCTTAATAAAAGCAAATATCTCTTCTCCTAATACTTCATCTGGAACTCCCACTACTACTGCATTTTCAATTTCAGGATGATCATTTAAGTGAATTTCAATATCCGTTGGTGATATATTTTCTCCCCCTCTAATTATTACATCTTTTAATCGTCCCTTAATATACAGATATCCATCTCCATCAATATATCCAATATCACCAGTATGAACCCAACCTCCAATTACTGTGCTCTCTGTAGCTTTTGAATTGTTATAATATCCTATCATGCAATATGGACTTTTTACATATATCTCACCTTCAACATTTGGTGATAGTATATCCCCTGTTTTCAAATCACATACTTTTAAAAGTACATGCTTAACTGGCTTCCCTACAGTATTTATCTTCGGATCATCTTTATCCTTAATTATAGTTTGTGTAACTCCTAATGTTTCAGTTTGTCCAAAATCGTTGCTTATTTCATTGATTTTAAGACCTTTCATAATATCTTTGATAAAGTTCTCTGAAGAAACTGCCCCAGCGATCATTCCCACCCTCAAACTAGACAAATCATACGCTTCACATTTGTTTAATAAATATTCATACATAGTTGGAACGCCATGAAATCCAGTACATTTTTCACTTTCAATTGTCTGAAGTGCAATGTAAGTTTTAAATTTTTTCATTAGTATTACAGTACTTCCAGCAAGAAGTCCAAGAAATGCTGTATAAAGTCCACCCATTATATGATGTAATGGCAGTGTAACTAAAATTTTATCCTTTGAAGTATAACCAAAATTTTTTATAAATGAAAGAACCCCATTTAAAACAGCACAATGACTAAAAACAGCACCTTTAGGAGTCCCTGTAGTTCCTGATGTATAAATAATTGTTGCGATATCACTTGGCGAAACATTCTTTGAAACATTCTCTAGCTCTTCATTTAACACCCTCTTCATTTGAGACATTATAATCCCTAAACTGAATAGAGTTTTCATTTTCACAGTAACTTTAAGATAATCAAACTTCTCCAAATCAACTTTTTCAATCATATCTTTATCACTTACAATTAATATAGTTGAATCAGATTGCTTTAACATATAATCTATTTCTGCTTCTGTTGAAGAGTAGTTTAAGCAAACTAATACAGCTCCTATTTTTAATGTAGCTAAAAACACTATAATCCACTCAGGTGAATTACATGATAATAGCGCAACGTGATCCCCTTTTTTTATTCCGATAGATATTAAACTCTTAGCTATGATATCTACCTCTTCTCTTAGACTTTTATATGTATATCGTCTATTATCCTCCACATATACTAAGGCTTCTTCCTCCTTAAATTTTTCAAAAATGTTATCCATATATGATCCTATAGTTTCATTAATTAATATCATGAGTAATGCACCTCTAATCCAAAATTTATTTATATATATTAATATTTAAACAACAAAGCCATATGGCTTGTACCTGAAGCAATAGTCCAAAACATTACATAATCACCTGGTTTAACTTTATTATTTTTTATTGATTCATAAAGAACAATAAACGGACTTGATGTACCAGTATATCCATAAGTATCACCTATGTAAAGGCTTCTGCTTTCACCTATATTCATAGTTTCCCTTATTTTAACGATATTGCTATATGAAAATTGTGAGAAACAAAACATGGAAATATCTTCAACCGATAGGTTATTTTCTTTTAAAATAGAATTCATATTATTTATTACACTATCAAACCAATGAATCTGATATGAATCCCATTTAGCATATAAATCTTTCTTTTCAGCATCATACATATTAGAAAAACCGCATCTTGGAAATCTAATTTCATCTACAGCAATAGTTTGAGTAGATACCTTACAATCAATTACACCACAATCACGAGATGTTCTTTCTAATACAATTGCACAAGCTGCATCGCCATATTCTCCATAACATAATTCATTATCTGGATCAACCTGTGGGGTAAGAAAATCTGAGCCAACTAATAAAACTGTATTAATATCTGAATCTGCTTTCATATATCCATTAATTAAATTTAAAGCATAAGTCATACCAATACAATTTACATTCATGTCATGACATAAACAATTCTCTTTTCCACTAATTGCATTGTGGAGAATAAATGAAGATGGTGGACTTACATACTCAGGTAATACACTAGAAAATACAATCATATCAATATCTTCTCCATTTAAATCTGATGCTCTTAATACCCTTTTTGAAGCTTCTATCGCCATAGTTAAACTATTTTCCTTTGACGAATCTAACAAATATCTGTTCTTCCTCCCCATAACATCTTCAATAAAATGTTTTATATCCTTTCCAAGCTTTTTGAAATGTTCAAAGTAGTATTCATTACCAACAATTTTAGATCCATGATAAATTTCAATATTTCTTATTTGTATATTATTCATTTTTTTCTTATCTCAAATATAATCTGTATATTTCACAAAATATTTGGATAATTTTCACCTCCCATACATTTTTATACTTTAATACCAATATATCACACTTAAAAAGAAATGTCATTCATTAGATAATATAATACCATTTATTGAATAAATATGTTATAATGTAATAAATTGTATTAATGAGGAGGATATTTTATTATGACATCAAATAATTTAGGTTATTCTATTGAAAGGAAAGATGGAGAAAAAAAAGTAATAATTAGTTTTGAAGGATTTGCAAAGCCAGAAATGATTGAAAACTTTATGAAGGATTATAAATCTTTAAAAAATTCTGTTGATGTAAAAAACACTATTTTAATTCTTATTGGAGGGACTCTTAAAGCTTTTCCTAGAGATGCAGAAGATGATCTTATCAATATATACAAAGACTATACTGACTTCAAAAAAATTTTTGTTGTAAACCCTGAACAAATAGTTACAAAAATGCAAATAAAGAGAGTTCTAAAAGCAGCAAACATAGAAGATCATTTTGAATTTGTAGATTCTATAAACGAAATTAAATAATTATAGAATATAATTTAAAAGTGTATTAATGTATTTAATACATTTTACATATAAAAGGCTTCCTTCTTCAAATAGGTATTATTTAAAACAATATCTATACTTTATAGGACAAGCCTTTTTTATTTTTCAAACTTTTCTGCTCTTTATCTTAATTTCTTTTTATTGATTGTATATTGGTTTTACCATTATAATGAAGTCATACATATTAGTAGTATCATTATAATTAATATAATTTAGGAGACATGTACATGAATGGAAAAAGTGACAAAACTAAAAACTTACTTAAAAATGCCTTAGTAAAGCTAATTTCGAAAAAGGATTTTGAGAAAATAACGGTTAAAGATTTAACTGATGAACTAGATATAAATAGAGGTACATTTTATCTTCATTTCAAAGATAAATATGATCTGCTAGAACAAAAAGAAAACGAAGTTTTAGAAGAATTAAATAATATCTTAAATAATGTATTGAAAGAACTTCATTATGACTTTATACTACCATCAAAAAAAGAAGTGCTAATCCATATCTTTACCTCTGTATACACATATGTGGAAAAAAATTCTGATTTTATGAAAGTTATATTAGGTCCTAATGGAGATTTAAATTTTCAAATGAAAATTAGAACCTTTATAGAAAACTCTTTAATTCAAAATTTATCAATAAGTCATGATGCTGAAAAAATGCCTATCAAATATATAGCTCCTTTTGCTTCCTCTGCTCAACTTGGTATCATTCAGAAATGGATAAAAAGTGGAATGAAAGAAACACCTGAAGAGTTAGCACAACTTGTAAGTAATATTATATTTACCTTATATAATGGAGTATTTAAAGATATTATTACGTAATGTTTAAAAAATACTATAATTATCTTAAATATACAACTTTAATTTCTATATCCTTGACATATTTTCACTTCTGCTTTACATATATTTTAATATAAATATATGTATCATTATGGCCTATCAAAACTTTTTCCAAAAACCATAAATATTAAGGAGTGTGAGTATAAATGCAAAATGAAAACACTAGCTCAATATCTAGTTCTGAAAACATGCCTATTCTCCATGCATTTAATTGGTCTTTTACCACCATAAAAAATGAATTAGAAGGTATTTCTAAGTCAGGATATAAATCTGTTCAGGTTTCACCAATTCAAGGAACTAAAGAACCAAGCACTGATCCCTCTAAATGGTGGCTATTATACCAACCAACTAACGAATCAATAGGTAATACTCAACTTGGAAGTTATGATAATTTTATATCACTTTGCTCCGAAGCCTCTAAATATGGAATTTCTATTATAGTTGATGTAGTTATGAACCATATGGCAGGAACAGGCGACTCATTATCATCTGACCTTGATCCTAATTTTAAAAATCCTAATTACTATCATAAAGATGGACAATGTACTGATTGGAATAATAGACATGATATAACTCAAAAAGGTATTGGTATGCCAGATTTAAATACTCAAAATCCTGAAGTCCAAAACAAAGCTATCTCATTCTTAAATCAGTGTATAGATGCTGGTGCAGATGGATTTCGTTTTGATGCTGCAAAACACATTGAAACTAATCTAGGTCTTGATTACAACCAGCCCTGGTCTGGGAACTATTGGAACAATGTTCTAAATAACTTAAAAAACAAATCAAATCTATTTATATACGGTGAAATACTTCAAAGCAGTCTAGCAGATAATACTTCTGCCTATGAATCCTTTATGGATATCACTGCCACTTCTTATGGATATACATTAAGAGATGCTCTTCGCTCTAACAATTTAAGTCTAATTAACCCAGATTCAATGAAAATCCCTGCTGATAAAGCTGTTACCTTTGTTGAAACTCATGACACCTATGAAGATGGCACAAGTAGAGATTTAACAAATACTCAAATAAAATTAGGATGGGCTATTATTGCATCTCGTGCAGGTTCTACTCCTCTATTTTTCAGTAGGCCTACTAGTTCAATAGGTACTGAAGGCGATCCATTGTGGAAAGATCCTGATATAGCTGCAATTAACCATTTTCATAACTCTATGCTAAAAGAAAATGAATATCTAAGATGGACAAATAATAATTCAACTATGATTATTGATCGTGGATCTTCTGGCACTGTAATTATAAATGCTGGTTCAAGCACCTATATTAACTCCCCAACTAATTTGAGAAATGGATGTTACAAAAATCAAGGCAGTGACAATTGCACATTAACAGTTTCAAGTAATGTAATTAATGGAAATATACCTAAAAACTCAATTATAATTTTATCTAGCGAACAACTTAACAAAGATATAGTTTCCTTGATTCCTTCTATTCCAACTGTAGGTGGAAACTTAATAATAACTTATAACGCCTTTTATGGAAAACTAAGTAATTCTTCTAATATGAATCTACATTGGGGATACGATGGTTTTAACAAGGTTACTAGTACTCCTATGACCTCTATTTATAAAAATATATGGATAGCTACTATAACTGTACCATTAGAAGCTGCAACTAGATTGGATTTTTGTTTTACCGACGGTAGTAATTGGGATAATAATAACGCCAAAGATTGGCACGTGCCTATTAATTAATTTTACAAACTATCTCATAATTAAAAAGTAAATTTCACGATTAGTACAAATATTTTTTATTTCCATATAATGATATAGGTAATTTTTAAAATTTAAGGAGATATTATGCAAACTCATATAGTTCAACCAGGAGAATCAATTTTCCAGATAGCTACAACCTATAATTCTACAGTATCAGCAATTACAAAAACTAACGAAATTCAAAACCCTAATAAATTGGTAGTAGGTCAAGCATTGGTAATTCCTATAATAGGGAGCTATTACTGGGTTGAACCTGGGGATAGCTTGTACAAAATAGGAAGTAAATTTGGAATAAATTACAGAAAACTTGCTGAAATTAATAGAATTTCCCTAATTCAACCTTTGCCAATTGGATTAAGATTATATATTCCTGAAATGCCTAAAACAAGAACTGAAATAAATGCATACGCTCAACTTGCTGGTGGGAGTATTCCAGCTGAATTAGAAAAAACAGATGGAGAAGCTGCACCTTTTTTAACATATATTGCACCATTTAGTTTTGAAATTAAAAGGGATGGATCATTTGAATCTCCTATATTAGATGATCTTACTTCTATTGCTAGTAGCAACAATGCAACCTTGATGATGGTCCTCACTAATATTGAGAAAGGAACTTTTAGCACCTCCCTTGGAAGAGTTATTTTAACCGATGAAAAAGTGCAAGATGCTATAATTGACAACATCCTTCAAGTAGCTAGAAAATATAACTTTAGTGATATTCATTTTGATATGGAGTATTTACCTCCGGAATTGAAAGATAATTATACCAACTTTTTGATAAAAACAAAAGATAGGATATCCAATGAAGGCTTACTTCTCTCCACAGCATTAGCACCTAAACTAAGTGCCACCCAAAAAGGTACATTATACGAAGCCCATGATTACAAAGCCCATGGTAAAATTGCTGATTTTGTTGTATTAATGACTTATGAGTGGGGCTACAGTGCTGGTCCACCAATGCCTGTGTCCCCAATAGGTCCAGTAAGACAAGTAATTAAATATGCCTTAACAGAAATGCCAGCTTCTAAAATTATGATGGGACAAAACCTTTATGGATACGATTGGACACTTCCTTACGTACCGAAGAAAAGATATGCAAGATCTCTCAGCCCTCAACGTGCTATACGAATTGCCTCAGAAAATAATGTACCAATTAATTACGATTATACTGCTGAGGCTCCTTATTTTAATTACAGAGATACAACTGGTAGTAATCATATTGTATGGTTTGAAGATGCACGTTCAATCCAAGCCAAATTTAATCTTGTAAAAGAACTAGGTTTACGAGGTATCAGTTATTGGAAACTAGGTCTTTCGTTTCCTCAAAATTGGCTCCTTATAGAAGAAAACTTTGATGTAGTCAAACGCTAGAATATTTTATAAATTCTACGGAAAAACTATATCTGTTACTAAAATTATAAAAGGAGAATTTAATTATGAATAAAGAACGTGCAAAAACAATTGCTTCCTCAACAACAATGGCTAATGTAACATATAATGGAGCACAAGTTTATATTGAAAGTGTCGATGACAATAAGGAAACTGCTTGTATCCATCAACTTGGCCAACCTACAAACAAACAAGAGGTATCTTTAAACTCTCTAATAGAACAATAAATAGTAAGAAACTAGAATCCAATTTAGACTCTAGTTTCTTATTTAAACTCTTTACGTTAAACTTTAAATTTATTTACTTCCTCTATCATTTCATTAGTCATATTATTAAGTATTTGTGCTGAAGCAGCAACTTCTTCTGTTGAAGCATTCATTTCTTCTGCTGATGCTGAAATTTCTTCTGCTGATGCTGAAACTTCTAGTGAAACTGAAGATAATGCATCTATTCTATTCAAAATAGTCTTTTTATCATTTTCTATATTTTCAGCCGAACCTTTAACTGTTTCAATCTTAGGAATTACTTCATCTACTGCTTGTATTATCTTCTTGAAAGATATTATTGAATTGTCTATAGTTTTAGCTTGATTCATTATTTCATCATCCATTGTAATTGATTCTTTAACTATAGTGTCAGTATTATTAGATATTGCATTAATCAATTTACTAATGTTCTCTGATGACGTTTTTGATTGTTCAGCAAGTTTTCTTATTTCCTCTGCAACTACTGAAAACCCTTTTCCTGCTTCTCCTGCTCTAGCTGCTTCAATGGCTGCATTTAGTGCTAATAAATTTGTCTGCTCTGCAATACTATTTATTAAACTTGTTATTTCATTTATTTCATTTATATCTTTTCCAAGTGCCATGATTTTACTATAAAATTCTTTAAATGAATTGCTCACATTTACTACAGATTGATTTAATCCGTTCATTTCACTACTGCTATCATTTGCCATTAAACTTATTTCTCTAGAATTTGAATCTACAACATGTATTTCCTTAACCATTTCTGACAACTTATCACTAAAATCATCAAGAATATCTGTTATATTTATTAAATCCTCAGATTGGGTATTTGTTCCTTTTGCAACCTCAGAAATTGTTTCTGTGACATTTTGCGATACACTTGCTATCTCTTCTGAAACAGAGGATAAATTTTCTGATTGAGCATTAATATTGGAAGAATTTTCTTTTATTCGCTTAATCATCGTTCCTAATGCTTCTTGCATTACCTTCATTGAGTTAGTCATATCCCCAACTTCATCTTTTGATTTCAAATACTTAGGAGAAACTTCTTCACATAGATTACCTTCTGCTAACAATTCTAAATGTTTTGAAGTTGATTTTATTCCTTTTGTTATATTATTAGCAATAATATAAATAATAGCAGCTCCAATTACTACAAATATTGTAGATGCTAACACAACTGAAACTTTCAAACTGTTTAATTCTGATAATATTTCACCTTTTTCTACGACAATACCTACAGACCAATCAGTTCCACCTACTGGTGCATAACCTATATACTTATCTTTCCCATCATATTTATATTCACCTATTCCTGTTTCTTTAGCAATCATCTTACTTTGAATATCTGCTAAAGATTGCAAGGCAGAATCTTTTTTTGCATCCTCAATTACATTATTCATTTGTAACACTAAATCTCTATTTGGATTAGCTATAGTTGTCCCATCTTCTTTTATCATGAACCCAGTTCCTGTTTGTCCAAATTTAACTTGATCAGTTAATTCACTTAACGCATTACCATCTCGTGTTTCAACTAATACTCCAACAATCTGATTATTATATCTAATAGGTGTTGCATACAAAACAGATACAGAGTTATCTGTCTTAGTCACAATTGGATCTGATACATTACTAT
Source organism: Clostridium cibarium (assembly GCF_014836335.1). GTDB lineage: Bacteria > Bacillota > Clostridia > Clostridiales > Clostridiaceae > Clostridium > Clostridium cibarium. The sequence goes on along the minus strand of NZ_JACSRA010000020.1, from coordinate 8,298 downwards.
TACCACTTAAAGCCTTTTGAAAGTATTCTCTATCCTTAATGTTAAAAGTTTTTCCATCGCTAGCTTTTGCCTCTCCGTTTATATCTGCAATATTCATTCTAATGCTTCCACTTTTTTTAACTTCATCTAAAAGAATTGTTCTCTTGTTCTCCCACGAATTGTTAGGATTCTCTATATCGTCTCTTGCAGCAACAGCCTCTAAGTAACTTAATCTCCCTTCAATTCTTCCTTGAATATTACTCGCAGTTTGTTCTGCAATTTTAGGGAGTGTTTTTCCTATATTAGACGTTAATGCATTTGATGAAATAATAAACGAAATTCCTCCTAGCCCTATACATATAACTCCTATTAATGCCCCCAAAAATACTATTAATTTTCCCTTTATACTCCTCATAATCTACTCCTTCATTTAAACTAGTATATCAAGATACTTAATCATCTTTAGTGTCAATCTATACTTGATATCAATTTCGAGTTGAATATCTAATATTCAACAAGTAAACCCTTTTTAATACTTTTATAATTATATTATCTTTTTCTTCAAAACACAACGCTTATTTTGTCGAAATTAGCATTAAAAACCACAACCTTTCTTTTTGGGTAAATAGTATCTTATTGATTAAATTTCTCTTTTATTTATATCTATAAGTTTTTCTCCAAATATCTACAAACTAAAATAACCTAGAACAATACTAATATAAGTGTTGTTCTAGGTTTTGGAATGAATAAAAATAATTTTATTTTATTCATCTACAGCTTCTTTTCTGCCACTCTTCTTTTCCTTAAAAAATGTAATAACTCCAGGAATAAGCGAAATAAATATAATAGCAATTAATACATATGAAAAGTGTTCTTTAATTACTGGTAGATTTCCAAATAAATATCCACCACCTAAAAATAAAGTAACCCATAGAAATCCGCCAAATATGTTATAAGTAATAAATTTGGAATAACTCATTTCCCCTATTCCAGCTATAAAAGGTACGAAAGTTCTTATTATAGGTATAAATCTTCCTACTACAATAGTCATTGAACCATGCTTTTCATAAAATACATGAGCTTTTTTAAGATATTCTTTATTTATAAATCTTACATTTTCTTTTTCTAAAATTTTAACTCCAATCTTTTGCCCTATAAAGTAGTTTACTGTATCTCCAATTACAGCTGCTGAAAAGAACACTATAAATAATGTTATTAATTTCATATCTCCTATAGACGCTAATGCTCCTGTTGCAAATAAAATTGAATCTCCTGGTAAAAATGGAGTAACAACCAATCCAGTTTCACAAAATATTATTATGAATATAAGAGCATAAGTCCATATTCCATAGTTTTGTATTATTACACTTAAATATTTATCAAGATGTAATACTACGTCAATAAAATTTTCAATTAAACTCATTTTTTTCTTCCTTCCATGTGATTATTTAATAAAAAATTAGAGGACATCCCTAATAACCTTAGGAATATCCCCATAATCTATTTAATACTTGAAATATACGACGTAAGCTTGTCTCTTAAATCTTCTCTCTTTAACGCAAAATCTATATTAGCTTCTAAAAATCCAAATTTATCTCCAACATCATATCTTTTACCTTTAAAACAGTAGGCATATACAGCTTCTCTCTTAGCAATTTCCTTTAGTGCATCAGTTAACTGTATTTCTCCTCCTCTTCCAGGCTCAATTTTTTCAAGCACATCAAATATACTAGGTGTTATTATATATCTTCCCAAAACAGCTATATTAGTTGGTGCTTCTTCTTTTTTAGGTTTTTCTATCATATCTTTAACCTTATAAACATCATCTTCAATTTTAACACCATCTATTATACCATATTTAACCACGTCTGCCATATCTATTGGTTGTACTCCTAATATAGTTGTTTTATATTGATCATATGAGCTCATTAGTTGCTTAAGACAAGGAACATTACTATCTACAATGTCATCTCCTAACATTACTGCAAAAGCTTCATCTCCAACAAATGTTTTTGCAAGGCTTACTGCATGACCAAGACCCCTCGGCTCTTTTTGGCGTATATAATATATATCAACTAAATTGCTTATATTTTGCACTAGTTTTAACAGTTCCTCTTTATCATTATTTTCAAGCTCATCTTCAAGTTCTACTGATTTATCAAAATGATCTTCTATAGCTCTTTTATTTCTTCCTGTTATTATTAATATCTCTTTTATTCCAGAAGCTACAGCTTCCTCCACTATATATTGAATTGTTGGCTTATCAACTATAGGTAGCATCTCTTTAGGCTGTGCCTTTGTTGCTGGTAAAAATCTTGTACCAAACCCAGCCGCTGGAATTATTGCTTTTCTTATTTTCATATTCTCAGAACCCTTCTTCTATTCATTTTAGTTTTGGCTATCAGTAAAGGATTTTAAATCATAAAGACTTCCTTCCATTCCACCAAATCTATGATTATTTTGACTTGACTCATCTTCAGCTTTTAATTCATTACTGACTTTATTTGAGTCGCTCCATTCACTACTATCAACCTTTGTACCAACTTCTTGAACCCAATTCATGATATCACTTGAATTTCCTCCTTGGCCTCCTGTCATTACATATCTAATCTCACCATTTTTAGCTAGTTCCTTAAATTCATCTAAAGTAATTACCTTATCTGTTCCAAAGAATCCACCAAGCGCCATTACTGATTCATCTGTTTTTATAATTATCTCTGAAGCACTACCATTAGTTGATGAAGTTACAAGGATATATTTTTCATTTGTTTTATTTTTTTGTAAGAATTCTATTAATTTCGAAGTGCTACCACTTGATTCATGTGAAGCTCCACCCATCTGTCCCTTTTGACCTTTATTTGACATTAAGCTCAATCCAGCTGATGGAAAACTTCCTGCCATCTCTTTAAAAATAGCAGTAGCAGAGCATACTGCTGGTGAAATAAATAAGCCTATTAATGCTGTAGTTATTAATATCTTCTTAAATTTCATAGTATCTTTCTTCATTAAGTTTAAAATAGTAAGTCCTATGGAAGATATAAAACCTAATGCTGCAACTGCTATCATAAGTATCTTAGCAATGCTTACTGTACTATAATAATAAGAAAGTAATAGTACTTGAACTCCTCCATTTACTGCAAGAGCTCCTGGTAAAAACCATGATTTCCAGCCACCTTCTTTATATAAATTCCACATAGATACTGTTCCAATTCCAAATAATGCTGCTATTGGTGCTGAAAGCATTGTTAAATAATACGGGTGGAATAATCCAGTCGTAAAACTGAAGTATATAAATTCAGGCAAAAGCCATGCAAACCATAATACTAATGCTTGCTTTCTTCTATTGTCTATTGGAAACTTTAATTTTTCTTGTATCGCTGCTGCTATAAATCCGATAAATGCTATTGGGAATAACCAAATTATTTGATCAGATAAACTATTATTTGAGAAAAGTCTTGTTAAGCTCGCTGGTGTATCCTGTCCTCCCATTTGTCCACTACCACCTTGACCACCTGGTCCACCTTCTCTAGATCCTTTTCCATCTTCGCCTTGTGATCCTCTAAATTGACCTCCTGGACCACCTTGCATTTGACTATTTTCTCCACTTTCGTCTGGTGGTGTTTGCATATCTCCATCTTGATCTGGCGGTATTTGAATTTCTCCCATATTACCATTACTACCTTGGTTTTGCATCATTTCACTATTACTTCCGTCTTGCCCAGGAGGTTGCATTTCTCCACCACCTCCACTAGGTCCACCAGATGAAGATCCACTAAGTCCTAATCTTTCCAATCCATTATGTCCAATAATAAGTTCCATTTCAGTATTATTAGTACTACTTCCTACATAAGGTCTGCTTGAAGTTGGTACTAAATCTACAACAAAAGCCCAAGAAAAAGATACCACTACTAAAACAACTGTTGATAAAATTAAATGTACAATTCTTTTTTTAACTGAAACTGTTCTTGAGATTAAATATGTTAAATATATAGCTGGTACTACCATATATGCTTGAAGCATTTTTATATTAAACCCAATACCAACAATAGCTAAACTCATTAAAAGATATGATAGTTTTCCTTTTTCAGCAGCTTTAGTTAAAGCTACACAAGCTAATAATAATGCTAAAACAAGTAAATTATCACAAGTATTATTTCTGCTTACTGCTACAAAAACTGGTGTTACTGCAAGAGCTAAGGCTGAAATTAAACCTGCTGCTGTTCCGAATGATCTCTTAACTAAGTAATATATAACACCAACTGAAATTACTCCTGCAAGCGCTTGTGGAAAAATTATACTCCATCCACTATATCCAAATATCTTAGCTGAAATAGCTTGTATCATAAACCCTAGAGGCGGCTTATCAATAGTTACAAAACCTGTTGGGTCAAATGCTACAAAGAAAAAGTTTTTTAAACTTGTTGTCATGCTCTTTACCCCAGCAGCATAGTACTCATTAGCATATCCATCTATACTTAAGTTTGTAAAATTTAAAATGCAAGATAATATTAAAATTAATCCTAGCATTATCTTTTCTTTCGTTAGTTTAAAATTCTTTAATTTTTCCATTATTATTTCCTCCCGTTATACCTTCTAGCTAAATACCCATAATTTATATCCGCAAAAATTTGTTACTTGAGCTATACATGTTACTAATACCTTTGAAATATACAGATTTAAATTTAAATTTGTTACTAAAAGCTTCATGGCTACCATAGTTATTATTAATGAAACTAAATTAACTACAGTAAACTGTACAAGCTCATGAACTGTTTTTTTACTGGACCTTTGATCATCAAATGTCCATTTTTTATTTAAGATAAAACTATTAATAACACCAAAACTATATCCAAGTACTTGACTTAAAATATAATTTACTCCAAGTAACTCATTAGAAACTATAAATACCAAAAAATCTATTAAAGTATTAGTTATTCCTACAAGTGAAAATTTGCTTACATGTTTAAGTTTTCCGTGAAATAAATGCTTTATATCATCAGCTTCTAATTTCATAAGCTTTGTTAACCTCCTTTTTATTTACAATATTATCTACTATATATAAAGGTCTGTTTTTACTTTCATCAAAAATTCTGCCAATGTATTGTCCCATAACTCCTATAAATACGAATATCAACCCAAACATAATAAGGTTAATTGATAAAACAAAACCTAAATTCAATATGTTAAGGTTCTTAACTATATCATTTATGATTACACCAATAAATGAAACAAATCCTATAAATAACGACAAACCTCCAATATAGTTTGCTATCATAAGCGGTTTAAATGAAAATGATGTTACTCCATCAAAAGCTAGTTTTAACATTTTTTTTAAAGGGTATTTTGTTTCTCCTGCAAATCTTTCCTGTCTTACAAATTCTACTGAAGTTTGATTAAATCCAAGCCAGCTAACAAGTCCTCTTACAAATCTATTTTTTTCTGGCAAAGATATTAAAGCATCACATACTCTTCTATCAATAAGTCTAAAATCTCCAGTGTCAACTGGTATATCAACTGTTGTCATACTTTTTAAAAGTCTATAATAAGTCTTTGCTGTAAATTTTTTAAAGAATGTTTCGCCTTCTCTTTTAGCTCTTTTGCCGTATACTACGTCGTATCCTTCTTTCCACTTTTTAATCATCTCTAGCATAACTTCTGGTGGATCTTGAAGATCTGCATCTATTACAATAACAGCTTTTCCTTTTGATATATCCATTCCTGCTGTTATTGCAGCCTGATGTCCAAAGTTTCTTGAGAAATTAACAAGCTCAATGCTACTATCCAGTTCACAAATTTCTTCAACTATTTTTTCTGTCTTGTCTATACTTCCGTCATTTACAAATATAATTTCATAAACTTCTTTAGTTGATTCCATAACTTCCTTTAATCTTCTGTAACTTTCTCTAATTACAAGTTCCTCGTTAAATAAAGGGACTATAACAGAATAAATAATTTCCTTCTTCATTTTCTATTACTCCATTCATTGATTATATTTTTATACAAATTCGTCTAACTAACTTGTATCTCTATGGTGTTAATTATAGAGATGAATTGTTGTACTAATATCAAAAGAATATGTGAACTTTGTGTGATAATAATAAAAAATTGAGAATATAGCATTTCTCATGCCTAAATTCTCAATTTTCCACTACTCTAATTATTCATTTTTTAACTTCAAAACTACACTTTGTTAATTGTGTCCTTTACATTATCCTCTAGCTGCGATGAATTATGCACTAAATTCCATCCTATCTTAGCAAGATAACCAAATAACAATACATTTAAAAGTGATGCCATTATAAGTGTAAGTCCATAAGTCAATCCATTCATCAAAAATGAATTTCCACATAAAATTTCATAAGTATTTATAAATATTGTAATGCTAAATCCAACAGCTAAAAGTAAAAATCTCTTATCTTTTTGATATATATAAGCTAATACAGCTAAAGCTGCAGCTGGGAATAAATATCTTTCATGCATTCCCACTGAAAAAGTGAATACTCCTGCAATTTGAATTAATGCTGCTAATGGAGCAAACTTAATAGCATTTCCTTTCGCATAGATATACCAAGAAAATAAAGTTACAAGAACTATAAATAACATTCCATAAGTATGATAACTAAATATAAACAATGTTGATTTATTTTTTATATAATTAGCTCCAATTAAACTAAAGAAGTTAAATCCATTAACAGATGCATATGGATACTCTGATATTGTATTTGAGTATAAATTAAAAATCCATAATGGGCTTTGATTAATTGAAAATGGAATTATAATAATTAGTGCGGTAACAATAGCTACTGCTGCCATTTTTAATAACAACTTAAAATCTTTTCTCCTTACTATTTCAAAGAAAAGTATCGGAAGATATATAATCCCTTGCGGCTTCATAAGTACACCGACAGTAAATATTACAGTAGATAATATTATTTTATTCTCTGACATTAAATACACTGCAATTATTATAATCATTGTAAAGAAAGAATCTACTTGCCCCCATAATGCTGAATTAATAAATACAGCTGGATTAAATATATAAAATACTGCAAGCAATGTACTCATCTCTGAAGATATATATTTCTTAGCTAATTTATAAATGATATATGCTGTTACTATATCTGCTAGTATTGATGGAATTTTAATTAATAATGTACTATATCCACTTAAACTCGAAATACTTGTAAGCTTTCCTATAAAGCATAAAATATAAATAAAAAATGGTGGGTAATCTGCTGCTCTAGATCCTGAATAAAATTCTGACAAACTATTTGCTGCTTTAGTTGCCCAAGTTTTAAAGAAGTTAAGATCAGTTGTATAGCCTTCTACTAATACTCCTAAAGCAATCCTTAAGAACAACCCAACACCTAAAACAGTAAAAATTATTAACTTTTGATTTTTAGGATCTACCTTTATCTTTTTATATTTCATAATAAAATAAGCACCTATAGCTAAGCCAAAAAATATTATTGAGTATATTACAAGTGATGCACCATAACCAGAATTATCATTTTTACCTCCTGAACGTTGCTGCATGAAATTTTTAATTTTTGACCCACCATTAGAGTTTGATTCTTGATCTTGCCCTTGTGGTGGCTTATTTCCATCACCTCCTCCATTTGGCATTTGATTTCCTTCATCCTGTCCAAATGATGGTGTTTCTTGACCTTGATCTTCACTACTTGAATCGTTTAATCCTTGCTTTTGTCCATCTATTGCAGATGGAGCTTGTCCTTCACTTGAAATTTCACCTTCACCCATTGATGGTGGAGTCTGTCCTCGATCCATCTCCTTAGAATCACTTGAATCCGATTTTTCCATACCATTTGGCATATTTCTTTCACCCATTTGAGTTTCGATTACACTTTGACTATTACTATGATTCCATATTGTATATCCACAAAAAATTCCCGAGGATATTAGTAGAAAAACTAAGCTTATCTTCAAAATGTGCTTTTTAAAAAACATCTTCTATTCCTCCATTTTATTTAAATATTAATTATAATGCACTTACAATTCATACCTCATTATAGCTATGAATTGTTGCAATATTATGGAATAATTATGTGAACTTTATGTGATTGAAATTTATATATTATATTACATTCTATTAGGATACATAAATTACAAATATCTAATTACAGAAATAGTCAATATATAACATAATATAAAGCTAAACAAATCAATGATAGTTAAATATTTATATAACAAAAAAAGGATAGTTTTCACTATCCTTTTCTCAATTACCTGGCAACGTCTTACTCTCCCACACAGTCTCCCATGCAGTACCATCAGCGCTGTAGAGCTTAACTTTCCTGT
>NZ_JACSRA010000001.1:141867-304387 GCF_014836335.1 Clostridium cibarium | reverse complement strand
CGCCGTATACCGAACGGTACGTACGGTGGTGTGAGAGGTCGGTAGATAAAATAATTATCTACCTCCTACTCGATTAATTACTATAAAAAGATGAAATTTTAAAAGAGCCATCTATTGTTCGCTGACAAATTAGTTGAATAGTCAGTTGAGATTTAAAAGAGTCATTTTTGTCTTTAATAAACTTTTCAAAATTCAATTTCCATCTCATAGAAGATATGTTGCCTTCATTATCTATATTTTCATCATAAAAGAAACCATTTTGAAAGCTATAAGTGTTATGTTCTTTATCTAAATTCCAGAGTAGAGCTAATTCATTCTCTGACATACCTTCTTTAAAAATATTTGGTATTGCATCTACTTCATAATCTTTTTGAATTAAATTTATAAAATCTTGTATAATATCTATGCTATGAGGTGTTTTTGTATCTTTTGTAATATCCAAGAGTTTATTGTTGATTATCATGAAAGATGTAAAAAAGGAAGTGCTGTCAAAGGAATTGACATTATACACCTCAGGAGTTTTATTACAATTTGAATTTATAATTCCCAAAATATTTTTTTCACTTGTTAATATGTTCTTGAAATTGCCATTTTCCCAAGTGAATATATAATTAATGTTTTTTTTATCTTTAGTGCCTTGGACAATTATTTGAGGACAGGTTCCTCTTCCTAAGTTCTTAACATATAAGGATATTGGCCAATAAGAAGAATTAGAGGCTAAAATATTATTATTGCAAAAATTACTTAAATAATAAGTCTTATTATTTGAAGTGATTTGGACATCGCTAAAACCATTTTTAGAGATAACTGATAACGTGTCTTTTTTTCCATCTCCAGTTAAATCAATTTGGTTATTTTTATCTATATTTATTGGGTTAAAGACATCAGCAAATTTTGAAGAGTTATCAGGGATTAGTAACAAAAACATCATAATTGTGTAAATAAGTAAAATAGAAAAGTAGAGAATTTGTTTTTTAGATATAATAATTAATTTCATTAATAAATCACCTCCATAATTTATATGAAATGATTTATAAGAATATAATTTAACTATTGTAAAACAGATAATAATAAATAAAGATTGCCATATAGGCAATCTTTATTTATTACAACTTGGACATACTCCATAAAAATAAACTTTATTAGAGAGTACCTTGAAATTTGTATGTTTACTTGCTTCAATGTTTAAGTGGTCTAACTCAAAAGAAGTAAAATCTTCAACTTTACCACAATTTATACATTGTATATGAGGATGTGAAGCTACATTTCCATCATACCTAAAGTTCCCTTCACCCACATTAATTTCTTGAATTAAATCTACCTCAACTAGAGTTTTTAAAGCTTTGTAAACAGTAGCTAGACTCATTGTAGGATATTCAGGTTGAAGATCATTATAAATTTTTTCAGCTGATGGATGAGCTGTGGTTTGCATAAGGTATTTATATACAGCTAATCTTTGAGGAGTAAGCTTTAATTTCTTTTCTTTAAATATAGCAGTTATAGTATCCATTAAATACATTCCTTCCATTATAGTATAATTTATTATAGTTTATGGGATAAGAAAAGTCAATTGTTATTCATAGAGTGTTGTAACTAAATAATAATTGCTATTAAATTTTACAAGAAAATGAATATCGATAAATCATTGATTTTGTAATAAAATGGTGCTAAACTTTAATAAGAGAGTAAGCAAGGAGGAATCAATATGGCAAAATATAAAGTTGGAGAACAATTGATAATAGTAAATGATCCTAGTGAAGAAAAAGGAAAGCTAAAGGAATTAACACATTTAACTGTAGAGGATGATTATGCACAGTTTTCTTGGGGTATAAAGATACTTAATGTTGAATATGATAAGCCAAATGTAACATTAACATATAGAAACTTCAAAGGACAAAAGAATAAGGTTTTTGCTATTTGTTCAGATATAGAGAACTTTGATCAAGAAAAAGTTTTAGAAAAAGCTTTATTAAAGGCTTTCCAAAATGAAATTATTGATATATCAGTTTTTAAGAATACTAGCATAGAAAGATAGAAGGTTTACAACCTTCTTTTTTTGTTTTATTACTTTTTTATTATAAACAGATTATTACCTTTATGTTTTAATAAATCTATAATATAATGAAAGAAATAGTAAACTATAAAATGGTAACAATTTAAATTAGCTTTGACTATGGATAAACAAGAGGGAATAACAGAGTTTACTTAAAATGAGTAGTTGTATAAAATATGTCATAATTAATTATGAGGAATTTAAAGGGTGAGGATTTTATGAGTAAATGTCCATTTTGGTCAACTGGGAAAGAAAAAGTAGAATGTTATGGAGAATGTCCAATGAATAGATTTTTCGCTATAGAGGACAATTGTCCTTTTAAAGAATATCTATCGAATAGTAAAATTTCTTTTAAAGAGATTGGTGATTATGAATACTCTTTTGATGATGAACCAGAAATTGATTTTATTTCTGAAATGACAAAATAGTAATTTTAAAAGAATAGAGAATTTAAATAAGGCATAAAAACTACAGATTTAGGGGATTTGTAATTTTTATGCCTTGGTTTCTCTATAAGTAGAATCCTTGATGATTTACTTATAGATGTTACTATATTTATGAAGTAGATCTTGCTTTAAATTCCATAGCTTGTCTGATAAGTCAACATAATAAGTATGAGGATTTTCAAATCTAAGAACTTCTGGCCAAATTTTTTCTGTTTCCTTTTTAGCAAATTCTTTAATTTCTAAAACAGTAGGACTATTATAAACTAGTTGGCCTTCTTTAAATATAGGAATTAATAAATCTTTGGTGTAGAAATTGGTGAGTTTTTTTCTTTTCCAAGTGTGAACAGGATTAAATAGTTCTAAAACTTCATTTTCATTAATTTCTTCATCATGTAATGTCAAAACGTCAGCTAAAGCCATATGATTTTCTTTATCGAATATTCTTACTACCTTTTTAAATCCTGGATTAGTTATTTTTTCATCATTTTCACTTATTTTAATTTTAGGAATTATAGAGCTATCTTTTTCAATAGCAGAAAGCTTATAAACTCCACCAAAAACAGGTTCTGATTTAGCTGTAATTAATCTTTCACCAACTCCAAATGAATCTATGCAAGCGCCTTGTTCTAATACATCCCTTATTATATACTCATCCAAAGAATTTGAGATGACTATTTTACAATCAGTATATCCTGCATCATCTAGCATTTTTCTACAACGTTTAGTTAGATAAGTTATATCTCCAGAGTCTATCCTAATACCTGCAGGCCTAATCCCTTGTGGTTTTAGTATCTCGTCAAATACTTTTATTGCATTAGGTAATCCAGATTTTATTACATTATAAGTATCAATAAGTAGTACACAGTTATCTGGATAAATTTCAGCCCATGATCTGAAAGCTTCGTATTCAGTATCAAACAGTTGCACCCAACTATGAGCCATTGTACCTACGGCAGGTATGTTGAATAGCTTGTCTGAAATAGTACAAGCAGTTGAACTACAGCCTCCTATAACAGCAGCTCTAGCACCGTAAATTGCACCATCATATCCTTGGGCTCTTCTTGAACCAAATTCCATAACAGGACGCTCGTTTGCTGCTCTACAAATTCTATTTGCTTTAGTAGCTATTAATGTTTGATGGTTTACAGTTAATAGAATCATAGTTTCAACAAATTGTGCTTGTATAATTGGGCCTCGCACGGTAACTAAAGGCTCATTTGGAAAAACAGGATTTCCTTCTGGAACTGCCCAAACATCACATGAAAATTTGAAGTTTTTTAAATAAGTTAAAAATTCTTCAGAAAACATATTTTTATTTCTTAAATATTTTATATCATCATCTGAGAAGGCTAATGAACTAAGATATTCAATTAACTCTTCAACTCCTGCCATTATACAGTATCCGCCACCATCAGGTACTCTTCTAAAAAACATATCAAAGTATGCTATCCTATCTTGAAGCCCTTTTTCAAGATATCCATTTCCCATAGTTAATTCATAGAAGTCAACAAGCATTGTTAGATTTCTATCATTGTGTACATCAAATGAGTAAATATTGTTCATCTTAATCTCCTCTTTCAAAATAAATACTTATGCCTATTGTACCTCTATGAGAAAATTATTACAATGATAAGTGGAAGTCTCAATTTTATGTTTGGTTATTCTAATTTATATAGTGAGGAAATGTTGACGGAGTTTTAGTTTAATTAAATAAGGTAATACTTCAATAATAGGAGGATTATTATGAAGTTAGATAAATATCAGTTAAAAGCAGTGAAGGCAAAAGAAAGAAATATACTAGTAGTTGCAGCACCGGGTTCTGGAAAGACAACAGTAATAATTAATAGAATAAATTATTTAGTTAAAGATTTATCTATAAATGAAGGTAACATAATAGTCTTAACATTTACTAAAGCTGCAGCGCTAAACATGAAAAATAGATATTTAGATAGGTTTAAAAGAGATAGAAGTCCTTTCTTTGGTACATTTCATGGATTGTTTTATAAGATTTTATTAAGGGAAGGGCATAAGATAAATATAATTCAAGGATACATGGCTAATAAGATTGTAGAAGGTGTACTCAAGAAGTATTCAGATGATGTAAGTGAAGATAAAATTAAAGAAGCTATAAATAATATATCTTTATTTAAAACATCAGGCATGTCTATAGAAGCGTTTAAACCATCTATAACAAAAGAAATATTCATAGAATGTTATAATAAATATAAAATTTATAAAGAAGAAAATAATCTTATGGATTTTGATGACTTAGCAATTATAACTTTAGATCTAATGAGAAGAAATGAAAGACTAAGAGAAGGTTATAAGGAGTTATTCAAATATGTATTGGTAGATGAATTTCAAGATTGTGATGAACTTCAAATAGAGTTTTTAAAAATGATGAATGATACTAATTCATTATTTGCAGTTGGAGATGAAGATCAGTGTATTTATTCATTTAGAGGGTCAAAGCCAGAATATATGGTTACTTTTGATAAGATATTTAAAGGCGGAAGAAAGTATTATCTTTCAAAAAATTATAGAAGTAATAAAAATATAATTCAGGCTTCGAAAAAAGTAATAGCTTGCAATAATGAAAGAAATAATAAAGAGATTTTTGCAAATAAGGAAACAGAGGGAATAATAAATTGTGTAGCTCCGTATGATGAAAGAATTCAAGGGGAAGAGATATATAGATGTATAAAAGATCTTGAAGCAAGCGGAGAATATACCTATAGTGATAACATAATTCTTTATAGAACCAATATGGAATCAATGAGTATAGTAGATGCATTTATAAGATATAAAATTCCTTTTACAATGCTTGATAAAGAGTTTAATTTTTTTAATCATTTTATATGTAGAGATTTGATAGCTTACTTATCATTAGCAAATAATCCTTATGATAGGGAAGCGTTTATAAATATAATAAATAAACCATTTAGATATATAAGTAAAACTGCCTTAGCATATGTAAGAGAGTATAAGGAAGAAAAAAATCCTTTTGATATATTAATAAACAAAACAGATACGCCTCCTTTTCAAAAGAAAAAGTTAGATGAACTTAAGAGTGATTTTAATTATCTAAAAAAGTCTTCATTAAGTAGTAGTATTCAATTTATAATAACTGATTTAGGGTATATTGATTATTTAAAGGCATATGCTGAAAAGTTTAAAAGTAATTTTGAAGATTTAGAGGATATACTGGAGGAATTCAAAACTTCTGCAGTAGCTTTTAGAAGTATTCAAGAATTTTTTGTACATATAGATGAGGTAAGCAAAAAGCTTGAAGAAAGTAAGAAAAGTAGAAATGAAGATAGAGTGTTATTAAGCACTATTCATGGAGTGAAGGGAATGGAATTTAAGAATGTCTTTATGATTAATTGTAATGAAGATACAATCCCTCATGCGTCTGGTAAGGAAAATAATTTGGAAGAGGAAAGAAGACTTTTTTATGTTGGTATGACTAGAGCAATAGACAATTTATATCTTTTTGTACCTAAAATGAGAAAGGGGAAGTTTAAGGAAGCTTCTAGATTTATCATAGAAGGTGGATTTATTGAAGAAAGCAATTCACAACATAGTTTAAAGAAAGGAACAGAAGTGCACCATAGAACTTTTGGAAGTGGAAGAGTTGATGAGGTTAATGGTGATGAAGTTAAAATTAAGTTTGATGATGGAATAATGAGAAAGTTTTCAGGAAATGTTCTTATGAATAATGGATTAATTATGGTAATCCAATGAATCAAGTTACAATAAAGTAGAAAAAAATAATTATTGAGATAAATAGTGAGGTGATACTTAATGAGTATAAAAATTAATATACCTGAGGATGTAAATCTCATCTTAAAGACATTACAAAATAATGGTTATGAAGCATATATAGTTGGCGGATGCGTTAGGGACAGTATTTTAAATAGATCGGTTAATGATTGGGATATAACTACATCAGCAAGGCCCGAGGAAATAATAAAGTTATTTGAAAAGATTATTCCAACAGGATTACAACATGGAACTGTTACTGTCATGATTAATGATGAGGGATATGAAGTGACCACTTTTAGGAAAGATGGAGAGTATGAAGATAGTAGACATCCTAGTAAAGTAGAGTATGTAACTTCAATTTTACTAGATTTATCACGTAGAGATTTTACTATAAATTCGATGGCTTATAACGATGCAGTTGGTTTAGTAGATCCTTTTGAAGGTATAAAAGATCTAAAAAATAAATTAATCAGGTGTGTTGGGAGGGCTAAGGATAGATTTAGTGAAGATGCCTTAAGAATGTTAAGAGCACTAAGATTTTCAGCACAATTAGATTTTGATATTGACTTTGAAATTACAGAAGCTTCTAAAGAGTTACATGAAAGCTTAAATAAAATTTCGGTAGAGAGAATTCGAGAAGAATTTAATAAAATTCTAATTAGTAATAGTGAAAAACTAGAAATAGGATATGTTTTTAAATTAACAGAGTGCTGGGTGTCAGAGTTAAATGGATTAGAGGAGTTTAGCCAAGATAATCCGAATCATGTTTATTCTTTATTTGATCATACACTTAAGTCTACTAAATTAGTAGAAAATACATTGCATTTAAAATTAACGATGCTATTACATGATTTAGGAAAAGTTAATACAAAGACTATAGATGATGCCGGAATAGCTCACTATTATGGACATCCTAATGAATCAGCTAAAATTGCTGAAAAAATATTGAAGAGGCTAAAATATGATAATGATACTATAGAAAAAGTTTTAACTTTAGTGAAGTATCATGATTCAGAACTAAGAAGTAGGAAAAGTGTTAAAAAAATGTTGAATAGAATAGGAGAGGAGTTATTAAGAGATTTAATTAAGGTAAAGTGGGCAGATATATTATCACAAAATTTAGTATATGCTAAAGATAGACTTACAAACTTAGTTAATGTAGAACAGAAACTGAATGAAATTCTTGAAGCAAAAGAATGCTTTTGTATAAAAGATCTAGCCATCAATGGCAGTGATTTAATTAATTTAGGAGTAAAGCCAGGAAAAGAAATAGGAGTGTTGCTTAATATATTGTTAGATAAGGTAATAGAAGATAATAGTTTAAATAACAAAGAATTTTTGATAGAAATTTATAAAAAAATTATTTAGAAAATAAAGAAGAATGGCGTATATAGGGGGGCACCATTCTTCTTTATTGCATTATTTAATTCTAGGGGAACAAATAATGATTAACTACTATGGCTTTATTATATAAGGATATTGTGGGAATATAATGTGAAATGAATAAAATATTTAAAAGTAGAAGTAATTAAGTTCTTCTTTTTTATATAATTTGTTAACAATTCTTTTGGAGAATTTAGTATAAAAAAACAACTCCTTCTTATAATAAATTATTCTTGTTAAGAAGAAGTTGTCTTTATTAAGTTTACACAAGATTTAGTACAACGATTTATATCTAAATTATTTTCAGTATAATCTGTTATTAAAAATCAACAGTACGTGTATTTATTGTTTTACAGCCAGCATTTGTATATTTAACACCTGTCACAACTATACCATCAGTGTATACTGTAACGTGATATCCTTCAGGCCCATTGCTATCAACTTCTCCAATTGAAGGAACACTAAAAATTTGAGATGATGAATCACCTAAAGAATAGAAATTATCAAAATTCCATACATCATTATTACTAAATTGTTTATGAGTATGTCCAGTGAACATTACAATTTCAGGATGACCACTTAGTGCACTTTTAATAACATTACTGTTATTTGGATAGATGTATCCCCAAGAATCAAAATTAGATCCATAAGTTGTATCATATACAGGTTGATGTGAGAAAATAAACATAGGTTTTCTACCTTTGGCTGTTTTACTTCCTTCGTAAGTATTATCTCCAATAAATGAAGTTAACCAGTTTAATTGATTACTAGAAAGACTTGAAGAACATGGATTAACAGGTATTTCGTCAGTTCCTAAGAATGCAAGTCTATCATTTTTGCTATTAATGTATTGTGAATCATATGAGTTATTACGTTGAAAATTTGTTACTATACCTCTAGTATCTAGAGAACTTTGAATATCATTTATTCTGCTATTAAATAAGTTAAGACCGTAACTATAAGGTCCTAATGTATATGGGCTGCTTTCGGATGCATATTCATGATTACCAATATTAAAATATACAAATGGAAGATCATTTTTGCAGTTTTTCACAATTCTCTTCAATTCATCATAATTTTCAGTTTTAGAATTATCAACTACATCACCATTAATTACTATACACTGCTCATTTTTGTAGTAACTGGAATTTTTCATAGAATATTTTATAGCATTGAAGGTAGTTTCTAACTTCGTAGAAGTATCCCAGGACTTATCAGCGCCTATATGCGTATCAGAAATAACGTCGAATGAGTATGCTGCACTTGCAGAAATTGATGTTGCAGAAATTAATCCTATAGTAGAGATAGTTGCAATTAAAGTTTTTAAAAACATTTTTTTATTTTTCATAGATTACCCCCTAATTATTATAAGTGATTAGAATACACTTACTTAATATTGAAATTATATAACAATAATAAAAAAATGTCAAATCATGGCACAAAGGGTTGGGAATAGAGCTAAGTAAGATAATAAGGAATAATAAGTTAAATAATATAGAAATATTATTAGAAATTGCTAAAATTATGATTTAGTGGAGGCATAATGTTCGAAAAAATAATTATTCATTATATTCAAGAATACAAAATGGGAAGTGTTTGTGATAAAATTAAATGAAATATATTCTATAGATAATAATAATATGACAAAAAATTAAAAAAGAAGGATAATGAGTAGTATGAAAAGAGTAGGCGAAGTTTTTAGTGATTATAAAATGTATGGAAACATAAATACTGCCGTTATAGAATCTGTAGCTATACGAAAGAGAACTAGAATTTTAGAAATGGAAATTAGTTCAGGCAATTATATTGAAATAGAAGAAATTGATAAACTGAGTAAATTTATAAAGGAAAAATTTCAATTAAATGATTCTAGAATAACTGTAAAATATTCAGATGGAATAACTGTAAAACCTATTGAAGAAGAGTTGAAAAACATTGTACTTTATATGGCGAAAAAGCATCCAGTATTAAAGGCTGCAGTGAATAATAGTGAATATGAAGTAGAGGGAAGTAATATTAACTTCAATTTTAGAATTCCAATAGCAAATTTTTTCAAAACTATGGAATATGATAAAAAAATTCATAATGTTATAAAAAATATGTATGGCAAAACTTATAATATAAATTTTATTGATAAAGTAAGCGTTGAAGATATAGTAAGGATGGAAGAAGATAAACGTGCAAATGAGATGGAGTATATAAAAAATGAGATCAAAAATATACAAAATATTAATGCAGCTGTTGAACAATCTAAAAAAGTTGAAGAAAATAATCAGGAAACAAAAGGTAAAGGAGATAGTAAAAAAGGAAATCCATTCTTGATTTTGGGGAGAAGTGCAAATATTAAAGATCCTGTAGTAAAAATAATCCATATTACACCAAACGAAGGAAGAGTAGTAATAGAAGGAGAAATATCTAATATAGAAGCAAAGGAATTAAGAAGTGGAAAAACATTGATTTCTTTTGATTTATATGATGGATCAAGTTCTTTAACTTGTAAGGTGTTTTGCAAGCCTGGTGAAGAAGTAGAAGTGTTATCTAGACTTAAAAAGGCGAAAGGGGTTAAGCTTGCTGGAAATGCAGGGTATAGCAATTTCTCTCATGAAGTTGAACTTATTGCAAATATTGTAATTGAAACAGATGGAATTAAGAGAGTTAAAAGGCAAGATAATTCAGAGGTGAAGAGGGTAGAACTTCACATGCATACACAAATGAGTCAGATGGATGCCATGTCTAGTGCTACTGATTTGATTAAAAGGGCTATGAGCTGGGGAATGAAGTCTATTGCCATAACAGATCATGGAGTTGTACAGTCATTTCCTGAAGCACACAAGCTACTTGGAAGAGATAACAAAGATATGAAAGTAATATATGGGGTGGAAGCTTATTTAGCACCTGATAAAAAGCCATCTACAACCAATATAAAAGGTCAAAGTATTGATACTACATATTGTGTTTTAGATTTAGAAACTACGGGATTTTCCCCAGTAACAGAAAAAATTACTGAAATAGGTGTTATGAAAGTCAAGGATGGAAAGGTTATAGATAAATTTAGCTGTTTTGTAAATCCTCAAAAGCCAATTCCTGCAAGGGTTATAGAGGTTACTAATATAACTGATGATATGGTAAGTGATGCGGAAACTATAGAACAGGTATTTCCTAAACTTTTGGATTTTATTAAAGATACTGTTTTAGTTGCTCATAATGCTGAATTTGATATTAATTTTCTAAAACATAATGCAAGGGTTTTAGGATACGATTTTGATTTTACTTATATGGATACATTATCACTAGCACAGGAAATTTTTCCGGATTTTAAAACTTATAAATTAGGGAGAATTGCTAAGAATCTTGGTATAAAGGTTGAGGCAGCTCATAGAGCTTTAGATGATGTTGATACTACAGTTAAGGTATTTAACATAATGATTGACAAGTTAAAGGAAAGAGGAGCGCAGACTTTAGAAGATATTGATATATATGCTTCTGATGAAGAATCTAAGAAAGTATCTTATAAAAAGGTTAAGACTTATCATGCTATAATTTTAGCAAAGGATTATGTAGGATTAAAGAATCTTTACAAGCTTGTATCATACTCTCATTTAGATTATTTTTATAAAAAACCACGTATTTTAAAGAGTATGTATGAAAAATATTCAGAAGGTTTAATTCTTGGAAGTGCTTGTAGTGAAGGAGAGCTATTTCAATCAATTCTTCTAGGAAGATCTGATGAGCAGATAGAAGAAATTGCAAAGTACTATGATTATTTAGAAGTTCAACCTCTAGGAAATAATGATTATTTAGTAAGGCAGGGGCAAGTACCAAATAAAGAATATATACAAGAGATTAATAAAAAAATAATAGGACTTGCAGAAAAATTAAATAAGCCAGTAGTTGCAACAGGAGACGTTCACTTCTTAGATCCTGAGGATGAAATATATAGACGTATATTAGAAGCAGGACAGGGATTTAAAGATGCAGATGAGCAAGCACCATTATATTTAAGAACAACAGAAGAAATGCTTAAAGAATTTTCTTATTTAGGAAGAGAAAAAGCTTATGAGGTTGTAGTTACAAACACTAATAAGATAGCAGATATGTGTGAGCCAATAAGTCCTATATCTCCAGAAAAATGTCCGCCACATATTGAAGGTTGTGAGCAGACAATTAAGGATATTGCATATGGAAAGGCACATGAACTTTATGGAGATCCACTACCAGAAATCGTTCAGGCAAGACTTGATAAAGAACTTGATTCAATCATAAAAAATGGATTCTCAGTAATGTATATTATAGCTCAAAAATTGGTGTGGAAATCAAATGAAGATGGATACTTGGTTGGGTCTAGAGGATCTGTAGGATCTTCTTTTGTTGCCAATATGACTGGTATAACAGAAGTTAATGCACTTCCACCACATTATAGATGTGCCAAATGTAAGTATTCCGACTTTGAAGATTATGGTGTATTAAATGGTTTCGATTTACCTGATAAAGTATGTCCTGTTTGTGGAGAAAATCTACATAAGGATGGGATAGATATACCATTTGAAACTTTCTTAGGGTTTAATGGGGATAAGGAACCTGATATAGATTTAAACTTCTCAGGAGAATATCAAGCAAAAGCTCATAGATATACAGAGGTTATATTTGGGAAAGGTACAACATTTAAGGCTGGAACCATAGGTACTATAGCTGAAAAGACAGCTTTTGGGTATGTTAAAAAATATTATGATGAGAAGAATATTCCAATAAATAAGGCAGAGACAATAAGAATTTCAACAGGGTGTACTGGTATAAAAAGAACTTCTGGACAGCATCCAGGGGGGATTATAGTTGTGCCAAAGGGAAGAGAAATCTTTGAATTTTGTCCCGTACAGCATCCAGCAGATGATCCTAATTCAGATATTATAACAACCCATTTTGATTATCACTCAATTGACCAAAATCTTTTGAAGCTCGATATACTAGGACACGATGATCCAACAGTTATAAGAATGCTTCAAGACTTAACTGGAGTTGATCCGCATGAGATACCTATGGATGATAAAGAAACTATGTCCTTATTCTTCTCTACAGAGGCTCTTGGGGTAACTCCGCAGCAGATAAATTCACAGGTTGGAACCTTTGGGATTCCGGAGTTTGGTACTAAGTTTGTTAGAGGAATGCTTGTAGATACAAAGCCAAGAACTTTTTCTGATTTATTATGTATATCAGGTCTTTCTCATGGTACGGACGTATGGCTTGGAAATGCTAAGGACTTAATTGATAATGGAGTAATTACCAGCATAAGTGATGCAGTATGTACAAGAGATGATATTATGGTTTATTTAATTAAAAAAGGGCTTCCACCAAACACTGCCTTTAAGATAATGGAAACTGTCCGTAAGGGAAAAGCATTAAAGGAACCTAAATGGGGAGAGTATGAAGAATTAATGAGAGAAAATGATGTGCCAGAGTGGTATATAGAATCTTGTAAAAAAATAAAATACATGTTCCCTAAAGCCCATGCTGCAGCTTATGTAATGATGGCCTTTAGAATAGCTTGGTTTAAGGTTCATATACCTAAGGCTTATTATGCAACATACTTTAGTATTAGAGCAAAGGCTTTTGATGCCGAATTTATGATTTTTGGAAAAGAAAAAGTTAAGGAAAAGATGAAGGAAATCCAAGCTATGGGTAATGAAGCTGGACCTAAGGATAAAGATATGTACGATGATTTAGAGATAGTTCTTGAGATGTATGAGAGAGGAATTAAATTTCTTCCAATTGATTTATATAAATCTCATGCTACAAAGTTCCAACTTGAGGAGGAAGGCATAAGACCATCTTTAAATAGTATATCAGGTATGGGGAATGTGGCAGCGGAAAGTATAGCAAGTGCTGCTAAAGAAAAAACATTTAATTCAATAGAGGATGTAAAGAAACGTTCAAAGATTGGAAATGCTGCTATAGATTTGCTTAGAAGATTCGATTGCTTAAGAGGTCTTCCAGAAAGTGATCAAATGTGCTTTTTCGATGGTCTTATGTAGTGTAAGCAATTAAAAATTTCATGTGAATAGCATACAGAGAAAATACTATGGAGTTTGTTATATAAAATAAATAGAAAAAGCATTCTTCATAATGATATTATCCCTTTATAGTAAATAGTTTTAAATAATAAAACTATTTCTATGAAGGGAAATTTTTTAATAATTATTTAATAAGTAAATTGAATATGAGAAAGTTTTAAGAATGAAAAAAGATAATGCCTTAATTAAATATAAATAAAAAAGAATGGCTTAACATAAGGGGGAGATAAGCCATTCTAAAAAATGAATTTTTAAAGAGAAACAAATAATGCTTTAACTACTTTATGAGTCTAATTATAGAAGTATATTATGACAAAGATGTGGCAGTTTCGTTTAGAGCTATGAAATATGGAAGAAAAATTAATGCATATAATAGTAGAGGAACTTATTATGGAAATAAATAAAGAGGATATTATGAGAAAGTGCTCAATAATATCCTCTTTTAAATTTTATTATTAAATTTCTAGAAATCAACAGTACGTGTATTTACTATTTGACAACCGGCATTTGTATATCTAACGCCTGTTACAACTATGCCGTCGCTATAAACTGTAATATGATATCCTTGAGGGCCTTTGCCTGAATCATTTCCAATTGAAGGAACATTAAATATACTAGCAGAATTATCCCCTAAAGAAAAGAAATTATCGCTATTCCATTCATCATTTTCTTTAAATTGTTCATGAGTATGGCCAGTAAATACTACGATTTCAGGGTGTCCAGTTAACCACTGCTTAACATAGGTGGTGTTATTTGGATAAAGGTATCCCCAATCATCAAAAGTAGATCCATAAGTTGTTTGATATAATGGTTGGTGTAAAAAGATAAACATAGGTTTTTTTGAATCTCCACCCTCGTTTGTATTATCTTGAATTCTACCTTGTAGCCAATTAAGTTGAGTATCAGGATTAAGGTAAGCAGCGCAAGGATTAGTAGGTATTTCATCAGTACCTAGGAATAAAAGCCTATCATTTTTATTATTAATATATTGAATATCATATGAATTATCACGATCAGTATCAGTTACTTTACCCTTTGTATTTGCACTTAGAAGTTTTCGAATATTATTTGTATTACTGTTAAATCTATTAAGACCTGTATGAAAGTCTTCTATAATATTTGGTTGAACATAAGGATTAGCATCATATTCATGATTACCAATATTAAAATATATGTATGGAAGACCATCCTTTTGTTGATTTACTATATTATATAATTTATTATATGATGATTGTTGAGAGTTATCGACAACATCACCATTTATAACAATACATTGTTCATTTTTATATTTTCCGTTTTTTATGTTATTTTTTATAGATTCAAAGGTAGTGTTTAGATTTGCATTAGGATGAAAAGCACCATTAGGTGAAGGATCATCATCAGGTCCTATATGAGTGTCAGAAATGACATCGAATGAGTATGCAGCGCTTGCTGCAGTTGGTGTTACAGATATAAGCCCTATCGTTGAAATAGTTGCAATTAATAATGTTAATAAACTTTTGTGTTTTTTCATTGTTTTACCCCCTGTTAAGTTAAATTTTATAAAATATATAATAAATAAATTATATATTTTAAGAATACAACGACAAAAGAAGTATGTCAAATAATGATAAAAAGTGAAAAAAATATAATTATATACAAAAGCAGTAGATATACTTAAAAAGAACCATATAAATCTTTTGATTTATATGGTTCTTTATCAAAAATATTTTTTCGTAAAATTCAGCTTGCTTTGTAAAATCTAAAGAACTAAATTTTTACTAGCAATACCATTTTCATCTATTACATAATTAACATTATCTATAGTGATAGTGGTATTCCTTGCAGCATATCCCTTATCAGGATAGAAGTAATAAAGATATCCATTGATTGATTGAAGTCCTTTAGGGGCAGAGCCATCAGGGTTAAAATAATAGATATTAGAATTAATACTTTGCCATCCTGTTAGTAAAAAACCTAAAGAATTAAATCCATAAAAGGTTCCATTAATTGATATAACGCCAGTTTGCATAATACCAGTTTCATTGAAGTAGTATGTTTTACCGGTAATATTTCTAAATCCAGTTACCATATAAGCATATTGTGGATCAAAATAATATGTTTTACCACGATAGTTAAGCCAGCCAGTTTTAGCAATTCCAGTTGAATTGAAACAATAAATCTTAGAGTTTATAGTTTGCCAACCAGTAAGCATGATACCAGCATCACTAAATCCATAATTTGATCCATTAATAGTAATAACTCCGGTTTGCATGATACCAGTTTGAGCAAAGTAATATCTGTGATTATCGATAGTTTGCCAACCAGTTTGCATAATGCCATCAGTATTAAGAAAGTACTTACTAGCATTGTAAGTTATAAATCCTGTTTGCATAGCACCATCAGAACTAAAATAATATTTATTATTATTTAAATTTTGCCAGCCAGTAAGCATAATACCATTTGAATTAAAGTAATGTTGGCTAAAATTCTCATCTTTAAACCAACCGGTAAACATAGTACCGTTTTCGTTAAAATAGTAAGTATTATTATTTATTGACTGAATTCCAGTAAGCATAATACCATCTGAATTAAATCCATAATATTTATTATCTATATAGACGATCCCAGTAAGCATGGCACCATTAGAATTTAAGTAATACTTATTATTATTTAAAGTTAACCAACCAGTTTGCATAGCACCAGAAGCATCAAGATAATATTTATTGTAACTAACAGTAATCCAACCGGTTTGCATAACACCATCACTATCAAAATAATAAGTTTTATCATTTATAGTTTGGAAGCCAGTTAATTTATATCCTAAAGAAGGACTAAAATAATAAGTTTTATCTAAAAGTGTAATTAAGCTGGTATTAGCAACTCCATCAGAATTAAAGTAATAAGTATGTCCATTAATTGACTGAATTCCAGTAAGCATAATACCATCGCTACCAAATCCATAGAAATTATTGTTTATGGAAATAGCGCCAGTAGCCATACTTCCATTAGAATTGAAATAATATTTATTGTTAGCCAAAGTTAACCAACCAGTTTGCATAGCACCAGAGGTATCAAGATAATATTTATTGTAGCCAACAGTAATCCAACCAGTTTGCATAGCTCCGTCGCTATCAAAATAGTAAGTCTTATCATTTATAGTTTGGAAGCCAGTTAATTTATATCCTAAAGAAGGACTAAAATAGTAAGTTTTGTCTGAAAGTGCAATTAAACCAGTATTAGCAATTCCATCAGAATTAAAGTAATAAGTATGTCCATTAATTGATTGAATTCCAGTAAGCATAATACCATCACTATTAAATCCATAGAAATTGTTATTTATAGAAGTAATTCCAGTAAGCATAACACCATTAGAATTAAAGTAATATTTATTATTATTTAAAGTTAACCAACCAATTTGCATAGCACCAGAAGCATCAAGATGATATTTATTATAATTAACAGTAATCCAACCAGTTTGCATAACTCCTTCATTATCAAAATAATATGTACTATTATTTATGGTTAAGAAGCCAGTTTGCATAATACCATTTTCATTAAAATAATATTTTTTATTATCTAAAGTTAAGAAACCAGTTTGTCTTATACCGCTAGAATTTAGATAGTATCTATTTGAGTCAACAGTAACCCAACCAGTTTGGAGAGCACCAGTATTATCAAGATAATAGCTGTTGTTATTAACAGTAATAAAACCAGTCAATTTATATCCTAAGGTAGGACTAAAATAATAAGTTTTATCAGAAATTACAGTCCAACCAGTTTTAGCAGTACCATCAGCATTAAAATTGTAGGTATGATCATCAATAGTTTGCATGCCAGTAAGCATAATACCATTAACGTCAAATCCATAAATATATCCATTAATAGTTTGGATGTTAGTAGCCATAATACCGTTAGCATCAAAATAGTATTTATTACTATTAAGTACTAGCCATCCAGTTTGGCGAATTCCTGAAGGATTGAAATAGTATTTTTTTGAATCAATAGTGATAAAACCAGTTTGTAAAATACCATCATCATTAAAATAATAAAAGTAATTATTTATATTAACTAAACCGGTTAATTTATAACCTAAAGTTGGACTAAAATAGTATCTATTTGAATTAATTGTAGTGAAACCAGTAATAGCGATACCGTTAGTGTTAAAGTAATAGGTATGTCCATCAATAGTTTGCAATCCAGTAAGCATAAAGCCATTATTATCAAATGCATAAATATATCCGTTTATGTGAACTATACCAGTTTGAATTAAACCATTTGAATTAAAGTAGTAGATATGCCCATCTATACTTTGTAATCCATATACTCTAGCACCATAACTATTAAAGTAGTATTTATTAGAGTCAATGGTAATCCAGCCTGTTTTAGCAATACCATCAGAATTGAAACAGTAAGTATTTCCGTTTAACATTTGTAAACCAGTAAGCATTATACCATTATCATCAAATCCATAATAACTTCCGTTAATTAATAGAGTGCTACCAGTTTGCATAATCCCACTATTATTAGGATTAAAATAATAAGTCTTACCATCAATTGTTCTGAAACCAGTTTGTTTAATACCAGATAAATTTAGATAATATTTGTAAGAACCAACAGTAATAAAGCCAGTTTGCATAACACCATTGGTATCGAAGTAGTAAGTGTTATTATTTATATTTACAAAGCCTATCATCATATAACCATATGAAGGATGTGAATAGTACATTTTCCCAGAGTAAGGAACCCATCCAGTTTTAGCTTTTCCATCAACATTAAAGTAATAGTTATATCCATTTATAGAATGCCATCCGTACATCATAGTACCATCATTATTAAATCCATAGAAATTACCATTAATATTCTGTACACCAGTAAGCATAATACCATTAGTATCAAAATAATAATTAATGCCATTTATGGTTTGAAGCCCAGTAAGTTTTACACCAGATTCATTAAAATAGTAAGTGTTTCCACCTGATTTAATCCAGCCGGTTTGAAGGACACCATTAGAGTCAAAATAATAGACATTTTTGTCAATAGTTATAAATCCAACTTGCATATATGCGTATGATGGATCAAAATAATGTTTTTCTCCTGACAATGTAATAAAACCAGTTTGAGCAATGCCATCAGTATCGAAATAATAAAGATTTCCATTAATTTTTTGGAGACCAAAAAGCATAGCACCATTATTATCAAAACCATAATACTTACCATTGATTTTTTGTACTCCTGTAAGTAATACACCATTTGAATCAAAGTAATAATTTCTATCATCGATTGTTTGGAAACCTTTCTGTGCTATACCTGATGAATTCAAGTAATACCTATCAAGATGATAGATTGTTCCATAGTTATATCTTGAGTAATAATATGATGTGACATAATATTTTGAAGTCCATCCTGTTTGAATAAAACCATTTGCATTAAAATAGTAGATATTATTATTAATATTTTGTAAACCCATTTGCATTGTAGCATTATATGGGTTAAAGTAATATGTTCTCCCCGATAATGTAACAAAACCAGTTTGAGCAATGCCATTGGCATCAAAGAAATAGGTATTTCCATTGATAAATTGAAGTCCGAAAAGCATAACTCCATTATTATCGAAACCATAATACTTACCATTAATGGTTTGCACACCAGTTAGCATAACCCCATTGGAATTAAAATAATATTTAATTCCATTTATGATTTGAAGACCAATAACTTTTATTCCAGACTCATTAAAATAGTAAGTGCTACCACCTGATGTAACCCATCCAGTTTGAAGGACACCATTATTATCAAAGTAGTAAATATTGTTATTTATAGTTATAAGTCCAACTTGCATGTATGCATAAGATGGATCAAAATAATGTTTTTCTCCTGACAATGTAATAAAACCAGTTTGAGCAATACCGTTAGTATCGAAATAATAAAGATTTCCATTAATTTTTTGAAGTCCGAAAAGCATAGCACCATTATTATCAAAACCATAATACTTACCATTAATGTTTTGTACTCCTGTAAGTAATACACCATTTGAATTGAAGTAATAATTTTTACCATCGATTGTTTGTAAACCTTTCTGCGCTATACCAGATGAATTTAGGTAGTATCTATCAAGATGATAAATTGTTCCATAGTTATATCTTGAGTAATAATATGATGTAACATAATATGTTGAAATCCATCCAGTTTGCATAATACCATCTGTATTGAAATGGTAGATATTGTTATTGATAGTTTGTACCCCAGTTAGCATTACAGCGTTATATGGATTAAAGTAATATGTCTTACCTGATAATGTAATAAATCCAGTTTGAGCAATACCGTTAGAGTCAAAGTAATAAGTATTGCCATAAATAGTTTGGAGACCAAAGAGCATAGCACCATTATTATTAAATCCATAGTATTTACCAGCAATATTCTGTACACCAGTTAACATAATTCCGTTAGTGTTAAAGTAATATTTGTTGCCATCGATAGTTTGTAATCCAGTTAATCTAGTTCCAGTTGAATTTACATAATATCTATATGAACCTTCTTTAATCCAACCAGTGACTAATTTAGAAGTACTATCACTAGCAGTTTTCATAATACCGTTAGGATAGAAGAAATAGCTAGTTCCATTTAATATCATTGATCCTAATTGCATACATGCATTAGATGGATTAAAGTAATATGTCTGTCCTAGATAAGTTATAAATCCGGTATTAGCAACACCGTCAGAATTAATATAATAAGTATTTCCATCGATATATTGCCATCCTGTTAACATTATGCCATTACTGCTAAAGCCATAGTATTTACCATTTATATTACGCACACCAGTGAGCATGATTCCATTATAGTCAAAATAGTATTTATCCCCATCAATGGTTTGCCAACCAGTTAATCTAATTCCAGATTCATTAAGATAGTATCGAGTAGAACTTATATTTAGCCAACCAGTTTGCATAATACCATCAATTCCCAAATAGTAAACATTATTGGATATGTTTTGGAAACCATATTGCGCACAAGCATTTGAAGGGCTAAAGTAATAAGTTTTATTTAAGTAAGTCACAAGACCTGTTTTAGCTGAACCATCGGGATTAAAATAATACATATTTGTGCCAAAAACTTGAAAACCAGAAACCAAATGACCGGCATTATCAAATCCATAATAAGTATTATTAATTGAAATTACACAATTATTTTGCATTGCACCATTAGCATCAAAATAATATTTAGTGCCGTTAATAGTTTGCCAACCAGTTAGTCGAACTCCAGAGGAATCAAGATAATAATATGTTGAACCATATTTTATCCAACCAGTCTGCATAGTACCATCATAGCCAAAGTAGTAATATTTATTATTAATATATTGAAAGCCATATAACATATTCCCAGAGGTAGGGTGGAAATAATAAGTCTTATTCAAATAAGTAAATAGTCCAGTTTGGGCTGAACCGTCAGAAGTAAAATAATAAATATTATTATTAATGTTTTGCCAACCAGTAAGCATAATACCGTTTTTACTAAAGCCAAAGATTTTACCGTTAACATTTGCTGTAATAGTAGACATAGTACCGTTACCATCAAAATAGTATTTATTGTCATCAATAGTTTGCCAACCAGTTAATCTAATTCCAGATTCATTAAGATAGTATCGATTAGAACCTACATTTATCCAACCAGTAAGCATAACTCCATCAGTATCAAAATAATAAATATTACTATTAATATTCTGAAATCCGTATTGAGCACAAGCATTTGATGGATGAAAATAATATGTTTTACCTAAGTAAGTTACAAACCCTGTTTTAGCTGAACCATCGGGATTAAAATAATACATATTTGTGCCAAAAACTTGAAAACCAGAAACTAGATGACCGGCATTATCAAATCCGTAATAAGTATTATTAATTGAAATTGCACAATTATTTTGCATTGCACCATTAGCATCAAAATAATATTTAATGCCATTAATAGTTTGCCAACCAGTTAGTCGAATTCCAGAGGCATCAAGATAATAATATGTTGAACCATATTTTATCCAACCAGTCTGCATAGTACCATCATAGCCAAAGTAGTAATATTTATTATTAATATATTGAAAGCCATATAACATATTCCCAGCGGTAGGATGAAAATAATAAGTCTTATTCAAATAAGTAAATAGTCCAGTCTGGGCTGTACCATCAGAAGTAAAGTAATAAAGGTTGTTATTAATATTTTGCCATCCAGTAAGCATAATACCATCTTTATTAAAACCATAAGTTTTATTGTTAATAGTAACTAAACTAGTACACATAGTACCATTAGAATTAAAGAAATAGGTATTACCGTCAATAGTTTGCAAGCCAGTGACTCTAATACCTGATTCATTAAGGTAGTAACGATAAGATCCTAGATTTATCCAACCAGTTTGCATTTCTCCATTGTTATTAAAGTAATAATATTGATAGTTATCATATACAA
Source organism: Clostridium cibarium (assembly GCF_014836335.1). Classification (GTDB taxonomy): domain Bacteria; phylum Bacillota; class Clostridia; order Clostridiales; family Clostridiaceae; genus Clostridium; species Clostridium cibarium. The sequence goes on along the minus strand of NZ_JACSRA010000001.1, from coordinate 282,242 downwards.
ATCCAGTTAACATAACTGCATTAGAAGGATTAAAATAGTAGGTTTTTCCTAGGTGATTAATAAATCTGGTTTGAGCAATACCATTATCGTTAAAATAGTAAGTGTTATTATTAATAACTTGCCATCCAGTAAGCATAATTCCGTTGTCATCAAATCCGTAATATTTCCCATTTATCGATATACAGCCAGTTTGCATACTATTAATTACATAGTAATAATATTTATTATCTTTAGTAATCCAATACCTAGTCATCAAACCATTACTCTCGAAGTAATAGTCTTTACCATCAATAGTAATCCAGCCAGTTTGTCTAACTCCATTACTATCAAAAAGATATGTATTTCCATTAATGGTTTGCAATCCGGTTTGCATAACACCGTTAGAATCAAAATAATAGTATTTGCCATTTATGTATATAAAGCCAGTTTGCATAACACTATTTATATAGTAATAGTATTTATTATCATTAATCACCCAATTTTGAGTAGCAACGCCATTATTATCGAAGAAGTAATCTTTTCCATTAATATTAATCCAACCGTTTTGTCTAATACCAGAAGTATTAAAGAAATAAGTTTTACCATTAATAGTTTGAAGACCAGTTAATAATTTTCCATCAGAATTAAATCCGTAGTAGTAACTACCAATAATAACTAATCCGTTTTGAATATTATAATTAGAATCAAAGTAATATTTGTCGTTATTATAGGTGATCCACCCATTTTGTCTAATTCCATTATCATTGAAGTAATAAGTTTTACCGTTAACATTTTGAATACCAGTTTGCATAATACCATTGGTATCAAAATAATAATACTTATTATTAATAGATAAAAGCCCAGTTTGCATAACACCATCTATATAGAAAGAACACTTATTATCATTGATAACCCAATTCTCAGTCATTATTCCAGAAGTATTAAAGAAATAATCTTTTCCATTAATAGTTATCCATCCAGTTTGCCTAATGCCAGAAGTATTAAAGAAATAAGTATTACCATTGATGTTTTGAAGACCAGTTAATAACTTACCATCGGCACCGAACCCATAAAAAGTATTATTAATATTAACTAATCCAGTTTGCATAACACCATTAGAATTAAAATAGTATTTGTCATTATTGTATGTAACAAAGCCAACTTGCCTAATACCAGAAGCATTAAAAAAATATGTGTTGCCATTAATGTTTTGAAGGCCAGTTAGCAATTTACCATTAGCACCGAACCCATAAAAAGTATTATTAATATTAACTAATCCGGTTTGCATAATACCATTAGAATTAAAATAATATTTGTCATTATTGTATGTAACAAAACCGACTTGTCTAATACCAGAAGTATTAAAGAAATATGTGCTTCCATCAATAGTTTGAAGTCCAGTTAATAATTTACCATCATCACTAAATCCATAAAAAGTATTATTGATGTTAACTAATCCGGTTTGCATAACACCATTGGAATTGAAATAATATTTATTATTTTCAAAATCAATAAATCCCGTTTGCATAACGCCATCAGCGTTAAAATAATAGGTGCTTTTATTTATTGATTTAAATCCCGTTTGCATAACACCATTAACATAGTAATAGTGTTTACCATTAACAATATCCCAACCTGTTTTTTTTGTAGTATCATCATTAGTATTTATGTTACTTGACATGGAATTACTTATATTTCCTGAAATGGCATTAGTTCTAGTAGAAGTTTCTGAATAATTATTTTGTGACTTGCTGCTTTTTTGAATTTCTTGAGTATTAGTTCCAGAAGACGAACTAATTAATTCTTTAGAATCCTCATTATTTGGGGCATTAACTAGGTTAGATTTAGCATCAGAAGTAGATTTGGAATCAATTTTTTCTGAAACGTTTTCATTACTAGCTGGACTAAATTGATTAGATGAGGAATTAGAAGCAGAGCTTGAGGCAACTTTAGTAGAGACATCTTCTTTATTTGAAGAATTATCTAAGCTAGGAGAGTTATTTTCTACAGAATTCAGATTAGGCTCTTCAGAAAAATCTGTATTATTAGATTTCATAACATTACTTGGTTGCAAAGTTGAATTTCCATTATTAACATCTTTTGAAGCTATAGTATTCGTGGCTGTGTTATCGTCTGCATTTGAACTCTTTGTAAGTTCATTAAATAAGTTATGATTATTTAATGACAAAAAATCGCTATATGACGAATTATTTTTTTCTACATTTGAAAGAGATTTTACTAATTTTCCATATTCAAAATTAGGCGTAGAGATAGATCCAGCTATATATATGCTTGACATTATCAATGTGAATTTATTTTTTAACATTTATGCCAACTCCTTTCAATTTCTATTTTATTACATAATGAGCTAAAATATCAATATAATAATTAAAATACTATTTTATGACAAAAAGAGACCTGCAAATTAATTGCAGGTCTTTCTTTTAGTTTAGGAATGTTTAAGAAAAAAGTTAATTGTTAAATTTAAATATTTTTAGTTTTATTAACAATACCATTTTCATCTATTACATAGCTAACATTATCTATAGTTATATTAGTATTTTTCGCAACATATCCATTATCAGGATGGAAGTAATAAAGATATCCATTAATTGATTGAAGTCCCTTAGGAGCAGAGCCATCAGGATTAAAATAATAAGTATTAGAATTAATAGTTTGCCATCCTGTTAGTAAGAAACCTAGAGAATTAAATCCATAAAAAGTTCCATTAATAGATATAACACCAGTTTGCATAATACCATTTTCATTGAAGTAATATGTTTTGCCAGTAATAGTTTTAAATCCAGTTATCATATAAGAATATTGTGGATCGAAATAATATGTTTTACCACGATAGTTAAGCCAGCCGTTTTTAGCAATACCAGTAGAGTTAAAGTAGTAAGTTTTAGAGTCTATAGTCTGCCATCCAGTAAGCATAACGCCGCTTAAATCAAATCCATAAACTGAATCATTTATAGTAGTAATCCCAGTTTGCATAGTGCCATTTTCATTAAAGAAGTATTTATGACCATTTAAGATTTGCCATCCAGTAGCCATAATACCATATTCGTTAAAATAGTATTTACTATTATTATAAGTGACAAAGCCAGTTTGCATAACACCTTTAGAATCAAAGTAATATATATTACCATTTATATTTTGTAAGCCAATAAGCATTATGCCATTATTGTCAAAATAGTGTTCATAAGAATTATCATCTTTAAGCCATCCAGTAAACATAACGCCATCAGAATTAAAATAATATGTTTGATTATTTATAATTTGCATTCCGGTAAGCATGACACCATCGGTATCAAAAGCATAGTTATTATCACCTATTGATACAATACCAGTTTGCATAGCACCATTAGAATTAAAGTAATATTTCTTATTATTTAGAGTTAGCCAACCAGTTTCTACTACGCCTTCTAAGTCAAGATAATATTTATTATAACCAAGGCTAATCCAACCACTTTGAAGAGCACCGTCATTATCCAAGTAATAAGTTTTGTCACTTATAGTTTGGAAACCAATTAATTTATATCCTAGGGAAGGGCTAAAATAATAAGTTTTATCAGAAAGTTTAATCCATCCAGTAATAGCAGTTCCGTCTGAATTAAAGTTATAAGTATATCCATTTATATTTTGTAATCCAGTAAGCATAACTCCATAACTATCGAATCCATATAACTTATTATTTATGGAAATAGTACCAGTAGCCATAATTCCATTAGTGTTAAGGTAGTATTTTTTACCACCAATTGTTTGGAAACCGCTAAGTCTAACTCCAGTAGAATCAAAATAGTATTTATTATAGTTAATATTAGCCCAACCAGTTTGCATAACACCATCATTATCGAAATAATAGGTATTGTTATTAATAGTTTGCCAACCAGTTTGCATAATACCGCTATCATCGAAGTAGTACTTTTTATTATCTAAAGTTAAGAAACCAGTTTGTCTTATACCACTTGAATTTAGATAGTATTTGTTTGAATTTACTGTAATCCATCCAGTTTGCAAAGCACCGTCAGCATCTAGATAGTAGTTCTTATTGTCAACGGTAATAAAACCAGTTAATTTATATCCTAAAGTAGGGCTGAAATAATAAGTTTTATTAGAAATTACGATCCATCCTGTGTTAGCATAACCGCTAGCATTAAAGTTATAAGTATGTCCATCTATAGTTTGTAAACCAGTAAGTAATATTCCCGCACTATTAAATCCATAAATATAACCACCAATATTTTGAACTCCAGTTTGCATAAAACCATCAGAGTTAAAATAATATCTGTTTGAATTAATTGTAATCCAACCAGTATTAGCACAACCATAATAATTAAAGTAATAAGTATGTCCACCTATAGTTTGTAAATCAGTAAGGGCGATACCATCACTACCAAGACCATAGACAGTATTACCTACTTTAACTATACCAGTTTGCATAATACCATTATCATTAAAGTAATAATAATGTCCATCTATAGATTGTGTACCTATAAGTGCATAACCATAATAATTAAAATAATACTTATCGGAGCCTATTATGTTCCAACCAATTTTAGCAGTACCAGTACTATTAAAGAAATAAATATTTCCGTCTAGTCTTTGTAAACCAGAAAGCATGACACCATTATCATCAAATCCATAGTAACTACCATTAATTGAAGTTGTACTAGTTTGCATAATACCATTACTATTAGGATTGAAGTAATAGGTTTTACCATTAATAGTCATAAATCCAGTTTGTCTAATTCCAGATGAATTCAAGTAATATTTGTAGGAATCAACAGTAATCCAACCAGTTTCCATAACCCCGTTATTATCGAAATAATAGGTATTATTATTGATAGTTGTAAAGCCAATACTCATATATCCATAGGAAGGATCTGAATAATACATCTTCCCTGAATAAGGTATCCATCCAGTTTTAGCAATACCATCAGAATTGAAATAGTAGTTTAATCCATTTATAGTATGCCAACCATATAGCATGCTTCCATCATTATCAAATCCATAATAAGTATTATTTATAGAAACAATGCCATTTGCCATAATGCCATTAGAATTAAAGTAATACTTCTTACCATTAATAGTTTGAAGACCAGTTTGTCTAATTCCATTTGAATCAAGATAGTATTGATATGAATTATATTTAATCCAACCAGTCTTTAGTGATCCGTCTTCGTCAAAGTAGTAAGTAGTGCCGTTAATGTTAATAAAACCGGTTTGCATATAAGCATAATAAGGATAGAAGTAATAAGTTTTTCCGAGGTAAGTATTCAAACCAGTTTTAGCAGTGCCATCAGAATTGAAATAATAAGTACTATCATTTATAATTTGCCATCCAGTAAGCATAACCCCGTCTTTACTAAATCCATAATAAGTTCCATTAATATTTTGTGCATCGGTTAGCATGACTCCATCAGAATTGAAATAGTATTTGTTTTTATCTATTACTTGGAAACCAGTTAACCTTATACCAGATTCATTAAGATAATAAGTTGAGTTACCTAGAGTAAGCCAGCCAGTTTTCATAGAATAATCATTGCCAAAATAATAGACATTTTTGTCTATAGTAATAAATCCTCTTTCTAAATATCCATAATCTTTATTTAAGTAACAAAGCTTGCCTAAGTAGTTTATCCATCCTGTTTTTATAGTGCCATCTGTGTTGAAATAATAAGTATTACCATTAATTGTATGCCAACCGTATAACATTGAACCATCATTATCAAATCCATAATAAATATTATTTATAGACACAATACCAATTAGCATACGACCATAAGAATTAAAGTAGTATTTCTTTCCGTCAATAACTTGCAAACCAGTTAGACATATTCCAGAAGAGTTGGCATAGTACATAAAATTATCCCATTTAATCCATCCAGTTAGTGAAATACCATCATTACCAAATATATAATAATTATTATTAATATTTATGACTCCAGTTAGTTTATCATGAGAATAGTAATAAGTATTAAAGTAATATCTTTTACCTGATATTGTAAGCAAACCACTTTGAGCGATACCACTAGAATTAAAATAATAGGTATATGATCCAATAGTTTGAAGGCCATAAAGCATAACACCATTATTATCAAATCCATAACAGTTACCATTAATATTTTGCATATCTTTTAGCATATTACAATTAGAATCAAAATAATATCTTTTACCATCTATTGTTTGAAATCCTGTTAACAATACACCATACGGATTTGAATAGTAAATATTAGAACCACAATTATTAGTAATCCATCCAGTTTGCATAACGCCTTTAATGTTAAAGTAATAATAATTATTAGTAATGTTTATTTGCCCAGTTTGCATTGTGGCATAATAAGGATCAAAGTAATATTTATTGTTTGATAGTGTAAGCCAGCCAGTTTGAGCAACTCCATTAGTGTTGAAGTAATAAGTACTTCCATTAATAGTTTGAAAACCATAAAGCATAATACCGTTAATATCAAAACCATAGCGATTACCATTAATAGTTTGCACACCGGTTAACATTATGCCATTAGTGTTGAAGTAATATCTTTTACCATCTATATTTTGTAATCCAGTTAATTTAGTGCCAGCTGAGTTTACGTAATAGTGGTAAGAACTATCTCTAATCCACCCAGTTGCTAATGTATTAGGACTATCACTAGCAGTTTTCATGATTCCATTAGTATAGAAATAGTAGTTAGTTCCGTTTATATTCAATGATCCTATTTGCATGCAACCATAAGTATCGAAGTAATATGTTTTTCCTAAATAAGTTATAAATCCAGTATTAGCAATACCATCAGAATTAAAATAATAAGTATTTCCATTAATACGTTGCCAACCTGTTAGCATTACACCAGAATTGTTAAATCCATAGTAATGTCCATTAATATTTTGTACACCAGTTTTTACACCATAATAATCAAAATAATATTTATTACCTTCAATTGTTTGCCATCCATTTAGTTTTATACCTGATTCATTAAAATAAGAACGGTAAGAACCATAATAATAGTAGCTAACCCAACCAGTTTGCATAGCACCATCATAGCCAAAATAATAAGAATTATTATTAATAGTTTGAAAACCACTATATGAATAAGGATTGAAGTAATAAGTTTTTCCTTGGTAAGTTACAAAATCTGTTTTTGCTGAACCATTAGAATTAAAATAATACATATGTCCATTAAAATATTGAAGACCAGTAACCATAATGCCCATGTTATTAAAGCCATAATAAGTATTATTAATAGAAAGCACACGGTTAGATTGCAGAGTACCGCTAGCATCAAAGTAATATCTATTGCCATTGATTGTTTGGAAACCAGTTACTGCTACACCATATACATCAAGGTAGTATTTTGTAGATCCATTAGTGACCCAGCCAGTTTGCATAGCACCATCGGTGCCGAAATAATAATATTTATTTCCAATATATTGATAACCATATAACATATTGCCATAGTTTTGATCAAAATAATAAGTCTTACCTAAATAAGTAAAAAATCCTTTTTGAGCTTTACCATCAGAATTAAAATAATAAGTATTACAGTATGAATATCCTGGGTCGTAAGCAATGGTTTGCCATCCAGTAAGCATAATACCATCTTTATTAAAACCATAGGTGTTTCCATTTACGGTAACTACAGTAGTACACATTTCACCATTAGAATTAAAGTAATACCTATTACCATCAATAGTTTGAAAACCAGTTAATCTAATACCAGTTGAATTAAGATAATAACGTGAGGAATTGACATTAATCCAACCAGTTTGCATAGAACCATCATTACCAAAATAATAATAATTATTGTCAACATATATAAACCCAGTTTGCATAATTCTATTAAAATAATAAGTATTGCCGAGATAAGTGACAAATCCTATTTGTGATTTACCAGTAGAATCAAAATAATATTTATAGCCGTTTATCATATGTAATCCAGTAAGGATATGACCGTTATTATCAAATCCGTAATAGTCATAATTTATATTAACTAGGCCAGTTTGCATAGTGCCAGAAGAATTAAAATAGTATTTTGTGCCATCAATAGTTTGCCATTCAGTAGCTGCAGCACCTGACTCTGTTAAATAGTAACGATAAGAACCGATATTAATCCATCCAGTTTGCATAACACCATTATTACTGAAATAATAATATTTGTTTCCAATATACTGATAGCCATATAACATATTTCCATAGTTTTGATCAAAATAGTATGTCTTCCCTAAATAAGTAAAGAACCCTTTTTGAGCTGTACCGTCAGGATTAAAATAATAAGTATTGCAGTATGAATATCCTGAGTCGTAAACAATGGCTTGCCATCCAGTTAACATAATACCATCTTTATTAAAACCATAGGTTTTACCACTGACTGTAACTGTATTGGTACACATTATACCATTGTAGTCAAAGTAATATTTATTACCATCAATAGTTTGGAAACCAGTTAATCTAATACCAGATTCATTAAGGTAATAACGTTGAGATCCAACATTAATCCAACCAGTAAGCATAATTCCATTATTATTAAAGTAATAATATTGGTCATTTATGTTTATAAATCCTCTTTCCATATATCCATAAGAAGGATTAAAGTAATAAGTCTTACCTCCATAGGTAATTAACCCAGTTTTAGCTAAACCATTATCATCAAAGTAATAGGTACGGTTATTAATGAATTGCCAACCAGTAAGCATAATTCCATTATCGTCAAATCCATAGTAATGGTTATTTATTGATATAGCACCAGTTTGCATACTGCCATTTACGTAATAGTAATATTTATTTTTGTTAAAAACCCAATAATAACACATGACACCATTGCCATCAAAGTAATAATCTTTACCATTAATAGTAACCCAACCAGTTTGGCGAACTCCGTTATTATCAAAGTAGTAAGTTTTTCCATCAATTGTTTGGAATCCAGTTTGCATAATGCCGTTATTGTCGAAGTAGTAGTATTTACCGTTTATGGATATAAGGGCAGTTTGTTTAATACCATTTATATTAAAGGAATATTTACCGTTATTAAGTATCCAGCTTTGAGTCATGATACCATTGAAATCAAAATAATAATCTCTTCCAGTAATAGTGATCCAGCCAGTTTGTCTAATACCTTCATTATCAAAATAATAAGTATTTCCATTAATAGATTGAAGACCGGTTAGTAATTTACCATCAAGGCCAAATCCATAATAGGAGTTATACCAGTAACCATATCTATAGTATTGCATGGGAAGCAATCCTGTTTGCATGGTACCATCTGAATTAAAATAATATTTATCTCCATTAATAGTAACCCAACCAGTTTGGCGAATTCCATTAGAGTCAAAATAATATGTTTTGCCATTAATTGTTTGGAGGCCAGTTAGTAATTTACCATCAAGGTCAAAGTCGTAATAATAACCACTGATATTAACCAAACCAGTTTGCATAATGCCAGAAGCATCAAAATAATATTTATTGTTATTGTATGTAACAAATCCAGATTGACGAATCCCATTAGTATCAAAATAGTATGACTTTCCATCAACTGTCTGTAGTCCAGTCTGCATAACACCATTAATGTCAAAATAGTAGTATTTATTGTTAATTAGTAAAAGGCCAGTTTGTTTAACACCATTTATATAGAAGGAATATTTATTATCATTAACAGTCCAATTCTGAGTCATAACACCATTGCTATCAAAGAAGTAATCCTTGTCATTAATAGTAATCCAACCAGTTTGTCTAATACCATCACCATTAAAATAATAAGTAGTGTTATTAACAGATTGAAGTCCAGTTAATAATTTACCGTCAGTACCAAATCCATAGTAGTAACCACTAATAGAAACTAGTCCAGTTTGCATAACACCAGAAGCATTAAAATAATATTTACTGCTATTATAGGTAATCCAACCAGTTTGCATAATTCCATCAGAATTAAAATAATAATTATTACCATTAATAGAATTAAGTCCAGTTAGTAATTTACCATTAGTACCAAATCCATAGTAGTAACCACTAATAGAAACTAGCCCAGTTTGCATGATACCAGAAGTATTAAAATAATATTTATTGTTATTATAGGTAATAAAGCCAGTTTGCATAATTCCATCAGAATTAAAATAATAATTATTACCATCAATAGAATGGAGCCCAGTTAGTAATTTACCTTCAGTACTAAAACCATAATAATTACCGTTGATATTAGATAAGCCCATTTGCATAATACCAGAAGCATCGCAATAATATTTATCCTCATTATAAGTAATCCAACCAGTTTGCATAATTCCATCAGAATTAAAATAATATGTTTTTTTATTAATAGTTTGAAAACCAGTTTGCATAACATCATTAATGTAATAGTATTTTTTACCATAATTAGTAATCCATCCGTTTTTAATGTTGCTATTATCAGCAACAATATTATTAGAAGAATTCATTGATTTAGATGTATAGCTATTAGATTTTTCTATGTTTGATGAATTTAAGTTGTTGGAAACTGATTTGTTATCTACTGAATTTACTTCAGTTTTTGAAAAAGAATTAGTTGAATTGTAAGAACTTTTTTTTTCAATTGAGTTAGTTTGTTTTACATTTGATTCAACAGGTTTTGATAAATCTCCACTCTTTGAAGAGGTAAGTTGGTTAGCTGAATTGGTTTCAGTAGAATTAGATTCAGCTGATTTAACTATAGTATCATTAATAGGATTAGTACTTGATGAGTTAGGATAATTACTTATAGATGAGGTGTTTGGTGACGATTGAATATTAGTATTTGGTAGTGAACTAGTATTGCTATTTGCAGAGCAATTCACAGAATCTTTTGTTTTTGCAGTATTTTGTATGTCGTTATTAGGTATATTTGAGTTTTTGAATGAATAAGGTGACTGATTTAGATCATTTTTAAACATAAGTCCATTATAAGCAGAGTCTTTTTTTTGTAAGTTTGTAAAGTTTTCTTCCAATTTGCTATACGCAAAAGTAGGAGTAGAAATAGAACCTGCTATATATATACCTGATAACAGTAATGTAATTTTATTTTTTACCATTTGCATCAACCCCTTTCGAGTTCTATTTTATTACATAATATACTAAAATATCAACAAGGCGTTAAAATTATTACATTTTACACAATTTTACTTAAGTAAATATTTTTTTTATATAACCATGAAATAAATGATTTTATAAATAGGTTAAAGTTAATGAAAAAGAAGATGCATATTTTGGAATGATATTACAAACGATTTAATTAATATGTAATTTTATGGGGATTTAGTGACATAAAAATAGAATTAAATCATTTAATTTACTATTATAGAATATTAATGAAATTAATGTTATAATTAATGTAGGAGGTGGGAATATGAGGAAGATTCAGAAGATATTGCTACTAGCGTCTATATCAGCAGCTACTAGTACATTTTTATTGGATAAGCCTACGTTAAAAGCATATGCAGTTGATGAATCTGCGTATAAAAATCAAATTACAAGTAATAATAAAATCAACATTTCTAAGGAAGAGACAACAAATGATAAAAAAATGGAGGGGGTGAATTTAAAAAAAGAGGAAGAGTTAGAATCTAAAAAAACTTCGTCTAATTCAAATGTAGGTGTTAATAAAGATAGTAAATCTTTAGCTATACAAAATAACTTGGCAGTTTCGAAAGCTATTAGTGTATCAGATGCAGTTAATAAAATAAATGCTGGCAATGGTGATATAGCAGAATATAGAGCATTGAGACTTACAAGGGTTAATAGGGATAACCTAAAGATCATAAATAAAGCTGTAATGGCTGAAAAAAGTGCACAAGGCAGAGACTTAACACTACCAGAAATTATGGATATAACATTACAAACTGGAGAAGGAATTCAAGAGGCATTTGAAAATATAAATAATGGAACTGGAACAGTTGATGATTATAAATTACTTGGAGCAGATTTTGTTAATGAAACAAATATAGATTCCGTAAATAAATATTTTAATGGAAAAGGGTATACTAACGTACTTAAGTTCCAAGATGTATCAAATAAGGCAGCAAGTGCTCTTAGACATATTAATGATGGAGAGGGTACGGAATCTGATTATAGCACGTTAGAGATAGGTAGTTATAATTCAATTTATAGCGATATTGTGAAAAAGTACATAAGTAAGGAAAAGGAAAGTAAAGGTAGAGATTTAACAATAGCAGAAATAGCAAGTGTAGTTAATACCACCATAGATAGAACTAAACAAGCTTTATATAATATGGATCAAGGAGTAGGTACTCTAGATGACTATAAATTTATTGGAGCTGATAATGTAGACGAACTGCATAGAGAAGATGTAAACAGTTTAGCAATGAATCAGAGATGGGGAGATGTAACTACAGCTCTTCAAGAAATAAATAATATATTAGGTTGGTTAAGTAATATTAACAATGGAGTAGGTGATGAACCTGACTATGGAAATACACATATTATAGATACGAATAAAGAATTTTTTGATTACGGTGTTGTTAATGCTGCAGTTCTCAAGAGAAAAGAAGCTAACAGTGGACAAGATTTAACAATAAATCAAATAAAAGAAGTTGTAGATAGTGTTAGAAAACTAACAAAATTTTATGAACGTGTAATAGCTGGACAAGCAACTGCAGAAGATTTTAAAGATGCAGGTTTTCCGGAAGTTGCTCAAGATGATGTTGCTACATTAAATGATATGCTTAAAGATGAGAGTTTAACATCATTGCAAGACAAGCTAAGGTCTATATTAGATTCGGTAAAAAACATTAATGCTGGAACAGGTAGTATTGATGATTACAACAATTTAAAAACAGATGCTGTTGATTTGTCAAAACTACAAGCTGTAAATGATGATATTTTAAAATTAAAAGCTGAAAAAGGTAGAGATTTGACTATAGCAGAAATAAGAGAATCAGTTAAGAAAACCATTGCAGCTTCTAAGGTTGTAAAAGGTGATGGTGAAGTCAAAGATTTCATTATAATAGGTATTAATGGTGTTACAGAAATAAATATACAGTTTATCAACGAAAAAATTAAAGAAAATGGTTCGATAACAATAATAAATATTAATATTGTAATTAAGCCAATAGTAGAATTATCTCAAGTATATGTAAGGATAGTATCTGGAGAAGGAACTCCAGAAGACTATAAAAAGTTAGGGATAAATAACGTTGATGAAAAGAACGTAATATATATAAATGCAGATTTAAAGAATAAAAAATATGCTAAAGTTCAAGACATACAAGTAAGAGTAGATAGTACTATAAGCAACATAGAGATAATAAATAAGATAAGTTCAGGTAATGGAATTATTGATGATTATATTAATATAGGTATTACAGATATTTATGAGGATATTTTGGTATATGTAAATGCAGATTTGAAAATCCAAAATTATAAATCTGTTGATGAAATAATTAGCAGAATACAAGCTAGAATAAGTAGCTATGAAGCATTGATGAGAATAAATTTAGGAGAGGCTATAACTGATGATTTTACTGCTTTAGGATTGACAGATATAACTGATGGTCTGCTTATATATGTAAGCACAGATTTGCAAAAGCAAAACTATAAAACTATTGATGAAGTAGTGAATAGAGTACAAGCTAAAATAAGTATTTATAAAGCATTGATGCAAATAAATTTAGGAAAAGCAACTGTTGCTGATTATAATGCTTTAGGTCTCTCACAAATAAATATTAATATACTTATATATGTAAATGCTGATTTACAAGGTAAGAAATTTGTAACGGTTGATGAAGTAAAAGCTCAAATTGAAAAAAATATTCAAATATACAAAGTATTATTAAAAATTAGTTCTGGAGAAGCTACTATAGAAGATTATAGGGCAATTGGAGTTAATGAGATAATTGATTACAATATTTCATACGTGAATATCAGAATAAAAAATGCAAATATATCCCAAGTTTCAGATGCTAAAATGGTTATTAACATAATAATTAATAATATGATATTTTCAAATGTAGGTGGTGTAATTACTGATTCAACAACAGGAAAACCACTACAAGGTGTTGAGATTAGATTTAGGATTGGAGCTAACAACACTACAGGGGACTATTTCACTAAAAATGGAGTTCCAGTTGTAGCAACAATAGATGCACAAGGAAAATATAGTATTCAATTGCCAGAAGGATGTTACACAGTAGAAATTAAGAAAGACGGATATGTTACTCAAAACTTTGTAATTACTTCAGATGGTAAAGCTAAGAATGTATTACAAAATATTCAACTAATAATGATTCAATATACTGTTAGTGGTGTAGTAAGGGATGCGGAAACAGGCAATCCTTTAGAAGGTGTAGCAATTAGATTTAGAGTTGGAGAAAATAATAAATCAGGAGATTACTATTCAGTTAATGGTACTGAAGTTGTAGTATACACAGATGCACAAGGGAAATATTCTGTTAGTTTAGCTGGTGGAACATATACAGCGGAAGCAAAAAAGGATGGAAATATTACTATATATAGTGTAATTATTTCAAGTGAGTCTGCTGAAAAGATGTTACAAGATATGGTATTATCTAAAACATTACCTGAAAACCAATATCGTGTAGTTCTATCTTGGGGAAGTAATCCTCATGATTTAGATTCATATTTTACTGGTAAAACAGGAGATGGGCAATCAATAAATGTATATTATCAGAATAAGACTGTTAAAGTAGGGGATACAGTTGTAACACTAGATAGAGATGATACTGATGGTAATGGTCCAGAAACAGTAACTTTTGTTGTTGATCAAAAAGGGAATTATACATATTCAGTATATGACTTAAGTGATAGTTCTACACCATCGTCAAATTTACTATCTTTATCAGGAGCTACAGTAAAAGTCTATAAAGGCAATCAAGAATTAAAAACATATGTAATTCCTACTAATGCCAGTGGAATTACATGGAATGTATTTAAAGTTGAAAATGGACAAATAGTTGATGTAAACACTATAACAAGTGATAAAAAGTAAGAAAAAAGATAATTAAATTATATACTTAAAATGATTAATAGATATAGGTGTAAACACACCTATATCTGTATTTATACTAAATTAATTAGGGGGGAAACATATGAATAATATTAAGAAAACTTTGCTGCTAGCATCAGTCTTAGCATTAAGTACAAAGATGTCTATAGATTTAGATATGATAAAAGCGCATGCAGCAGAAAATATTTCGGAAAGCAAAATTGAGGCTAAAGAAGAAAAACTACAAATAGAAAATAATGCAAGAGATAATGAAGTTCAGAAGGAAAAAAATATAAAAATAGACGATAATAAACTAGTAAAGAGTGGTACAGAGAGTGTTTTAGCCGTTGCAGCAGCAATTGATGAAGGAAAGTTAATCAATAGTATTAATGAAGGATCTGAAACTTTATCAGATTATAATTCATTGAAATTATATAAAGTAAGACCAGATAATATTAAGGTAATAGCACAAGCTATAAAAAATGCTAAGACAAATAAAGGGGCAAATTTAACAAAAGATGAAATTTCTAATACCATAACAAATGCTGTGCAAGATATTAGTGCTTCTCTTGATAGAATGGATAAAGGTAAAGCGACAGTTAACGACTATCAGCTATTGCTAATAACACAAGTAAACGATAGTAATTTAGAGGATGTTAATTATTGGTTGAAAGGGAAAAGATATCAATTGATAAGCAGAGTATCTGATATGGTAACAAAAATAGTTACTTCTGTTGCTAATATTAATAATGGAACTGAAAGTGGAAATGATTTTAATCAATTACAAATTTATAAAGCTAAAGATGAGTTAGTTCCATTTTTAAATAGAAATATACAAAGTGCAAAGGTAAATAAGGGAAGTGATCTAACTTCAAGAGAAATTGCTAAGGTAGTAGGAGATGCTTTAGATAAATTAAATCTAGCTTTCCAAAGAATTAATTTAGGACAAGCTACATTAGATGATTATCAATTTATTGGAGCTACAAATGTTAATGATGCCAACATATCAGATGTTAATGAATGGCTGAATGGTAAAGGCTGGAGTGAAATTGGTAATGTAGTTAATGAAATAAATTCAATTATAGAACCATTGAAAAAAATAAATAGTGGTAATGGTACAGTACCAGATTATGAAGCACTAAAGATATATGATGTAAATGATGATAACTTAGAAAATGTTAAGCCAATTGTAGCAGAAAAAAGACAAATCAAAGGAAAAGATTTAAGTATAGCAGAAATAATGGATGCAGTAAAAGAATCTGAAACAGTATGTAGTTTTTCTGATTTAATAAAAGCTGGAACAGCAAAGGTAAGTGATTATAATGATGCTAATTTAACTGGAGCTACAGAAAGTAATTTAGCCGACCTTAATGAATTGTTGAAAAATAGAAATTGCAGAACATTGAAAGAATTTCAAGATAATATAAATTCTATAATAAAATCATTAAAAAATATTAATGAAGGTACAGATACTATAGAGGATTATAGTAACTTAAATATTAGTGGAGTAACAGCTGACAATATAGGATTTATAAGAAATGATATAAAAAATGCAAGGGGTACTAGTGGAGATAACTTAAATAAATCAAAAATAGAAGAATCAGTTAAATCATCATTAAAGTGCCTTGCAGCAATGGATAAAATAAATGCTGGTAATGGAGCAATAGAAGATTATACTTTACTTGGAATAACAGGAGTTACAAATGATAACTTAACATTTGTAAATAATCAAGTAAAAGGAAGTAATTGCAAAACTATAGAAGAGCTTAAAGCTAAAGTAGCTGAAGCATTAAAATTATATGAATCATATAATAGAGCCAATAAAGGTGAAGGAACATATGAGGATTATATAAAAATAGGTATCAAAATAAAAATTGAAGAAGTAACATACTATAATGAGATATTCAAAGGTAAAAATTACTTTACCTATGAAGAGATGCAAATTGAAATTAAAGTATCAATAAGGGTAAGAACTGCTTATGAGCATATAAAGGATGGAATAGGAACTTTAGAAGATTTTAGGATTGTAAGATATACAGACGTAACAGAATACAATATTGATTTTATCAACAGATTAATAATTGAAGGTGGGGATTCAACTCCTGAAACTATTAAACAAATAATAACTAAAGTTAGCATTGATATAGAAATATTAATGAGATGGAGTAAAGGAGAAGTTACTGCTCAAGATGTTAAAGATTTAGGATTAGATATAGTTACAGAAAAAAATATTTCTTACATTATGGAAAGAGTAACAAAGGAGAAATTTTATAGTAAAACTGAATTAATACTTTCAATAAAAGCTATAATAAAGGAAAAAGAAATATATGAAAGAATTAATTTAGGTAAGGCTACTATAGAAGACTATCAATATATTAGAGTAACAGGAGTTACTACAACTAATATAAGCTCAATAAATGATTATGTTAAAAATGGAAATTTGATTACTAAAGAAACACTACAAGCAAAGATCGACATAGTTGTAGAACAAATCCAATCTATAACTCATACAGAAGTTGTTATTAACAGAATTGGTTTGGGACAGGCTGATGTTAGCGATTTTGAATTTATAGGCATAAGTATAGTAAATTCATTTAATATAGAATATGTAAATGAACATTTAAGAGTTGGAAAATATACAACAATTGAAGAGATAAAAGCAGCTGTTACTATGTTTGTAAGTCAATACAATTCTTATGAAGTTGTAAATAAGGGAGAAGCAACCGTAGATATATATACTTCATTAGGAATTACAGGTGTAACAGAAGCTAATATCGCATATATTAATTTAAATATTAAAGAAAGTAGATACTTTACAGTTGCTGAGATACAGGCTAAGGTAAATGTATTAATAAGCATATACCAATACTATGAAATTATAAATAAAGGAGAAGCAACTGTAGATATATATACTTCATTAGGGATTACAGGAGTTACAAGAGAAAACATATCATTTATTAATATTAATATTAAAGAAGGTAAATATTTTGAATTATCATCATTACAAAGTAATATAAAAATAATTGAAGAAAAGTATGAATCTTATGTAAAAATAAGCCTTGGACAAGCAACTGTAGAAAATTATAAAAAGATAGGAATAATTGGAGTAACTAGCGAGAATATATCTTATATTAACTTAAACATTAATTTGAATAGTTGTTTTGAAACAACCATAGTTCAGGAGAGAATAAATGTACTTGTTAAAGAATACAATTCTTATATTAGAATTAGTCAAGGTAGCGCTGTTGTTGAAGATTATGAAGTTATAAAAGTAAAAGGTGTTACTAATGAGAATATCAAATATATAAATTGTGTCTTGAAAGGCACTAGCTTTACTGAAATAATTAAAGTACAAGCTAGAATAGATGAAGTAATTAAGATTTATGAAGAATTAGTTAGAATAAATTCAGGTACAGCAACTGTTGTTGATTATACAACTATTGGAGTTAGTGGAGTTACTATAGATAATCTAATCTTGATAAATAAAGATATGAAGGAAAAAGGTTATTTAAGCGTAAGCGAAATTAAAGAAAGAATTGAAGCAATATTTAGTATTGAAACTGTTCTAGGAAGAATTAATTCAGGAAAAGGAACTATAAGTGATTATGGTGAAGCAGGTGTAATAGGGGTAACCTCTGCAAACTTAGATTATATAAATGTAAATATAAAAGGTAAGTTATTTGAGTCATTTAATGAAGTTCAGGCATCTGTAAAGGCAATCATAGCACAATATGAAATGAATATTAAGATTGAACAAATAGTGGAGAGAATTAATTTAGGCACAGCTACAGTTGAAGATTATAGATATATTGAAATTACAAGCGTAACTGAAGTAAATATCGATGCGATAAATGAGGATCTTAAGGGGAAAGATTTTAGTGATATAGTTGCTATTAAAGAGAGAGTAAATGTAGTAATAAAGATACAAGCTTCATTGGAAAGAGTTAATTTAGGGAAAGCTACATTAGAGGATTTTAGTATTTTAGGCATAACAGGGGTATATAAAGATATCTTAATATATGTAAATAGTGACTTAAAGGGATTGAATTATAAAAATATAGAAGATATTCAAAAGAGAATTGATGTAAACCTAAGTGTATATGTATTCTTAAATAAGGTGAATTTAGGACAAGCAACAATAGGTGATTATAATTCATTAAAAATAACAGGTGTAGACATAAATGTATTAGTTTATATAAATGAAGATTTAAAAGGTAAAAACTATACAACAATTGCAGAAATACAAGAAAGAATAAATAGTAGACTAAATATTTATTTAGCAATACAAAAAATAAATGCTGGAAATGCAGTACTTGCTAATTACTCAGTATTAGGAATAACAGATGTTGATGCTAATATATTGGTTTATGTTAATGAGGATTTAAAAGGCAGAAATTGTAAAATAGTAGAAGAAATTCAGACAAGAATAGCTGCTCAATTAAATATTTATAGAGCATTACAAAAAATAAATGCTGGAGAAGCAGTACTTAATGATTATTCAATATTAGGTATAACTGGTTTAGATTCTAGCTTAATAGTTTATGTTAATGCTGACTTAAAGGGCAAAAATTATACTAATGCTGATGAGGTTAAAGTCAGAATTGAGCAAAATCTTAATGTATATAAAATTTTAAAGAACATTAATGAAGGAAATGCGACTTTAGAGGATTATAGTGAAATTGGTATCACCGAAGTTATTGATTTTAACTTATATTATGTAAATATAAGAATAAAAGGATCATCTTTAGTGACTTTAGCAGAAGTTGAAGAAAGAGTAAGAAGTATAATAGATTCAATTCAAATATCAACAGCTAGTGGAGTTCTTAAAGATGCATCAACTGGTAATGTTGTGGCAGGAGTAGCAATTAGATTTAAAATAGGTGATGGAACTACTGGAGGATATCTTTCAAAAGATGGAGTGGAAATTGTAGTATATACAGACGCTCAGGGAAGATATAGTGTTGAATTACCAGAAGGAAGCTATACAGCAGTAGCTCAAAAAGATGGTTATATTATTGAGAATTTCTCAATTGTAGCTAATGCTGCTAATGAAAATGTGCAACAAAATGCAGCTTTAGTACCAGTGAGAACTGATGAAAAATATAGTATAGTATTAACTTGGAATGAAAATCCAAGTGATTTGGATTCTCACCTTTCAGGAACAACAGCTAATGGATCAACATTCCATGTAAATTATTCTAATACCTCAGTTAGTGAGAAT
Source organism: Clostridium cibarium (assembly GCF_014836335.1). Classification (GTDB taxonomy): domain Bacteria; phylum Bacillota; class Clostridia; order Clostridiales; family Clostridiaceae; genus Clostridium; species Clostridium cibarium. The sequence continues at coordinate 262,076 of NZ_JACSRA010000001.1, read as the reverse complement.
GGGAAAGTGGTTGCAAGTTTAGATGTAGATGATAGAACTAGTTATGGACCAGAAACAATTACAGTTGCAGTAGATTCAAAGGGATCATATAAGTACTCAGTTTTTGATTATTCAGATAAATCAAATTCATCTTCAAGTATATTATCAAATTCAGGAGCTAAGGTAAGTGTTTATAAAGGTAACACACTAGTGAAAACTTATGTTATAGCTACAAATAAGGTTGGAGATATATGGAATGTATTTGAAATTAAAAATGGAGAAATTGTAGATGTTAATACTATAACTTATAGTACTGTAGCAGATTAATTTATATTTTAATTTGTGATAATGAAAGAGGCCTGCATGGTTTTGCAGGTCTTTTTCAAATAAAAAAAGAATGACTTGATCAAAGGGAGATAAGTCATTCAAAATATATTTCATTATCTATTTTAGGGGATAAATAATGCTTTTGTTACTTTACATTATTTATTATAAAATTGTAGTGTGTCAATAGTATGACAAATTAAATAAAATATAAATTTTTTGCGAACATATTGTAACTAATTTCAATATATAAATTTATATTGGTGAAAAAACTTGGAATTAACCAGAACATATATAAAGATATATATTTATTAAATAATTTTAAAATTAACATATTATTAAAACTGTCCTCATACATATATATAAATAAATATTAAGTAAACTTATTGAAGTTTATGATAAGTAAAGTTTATGGATGTAAGGGTGGGGAGTATGGATAAATTAATGACATTAGTTAATATGTTTAATAGTTTAAGCACAGATATGAAAATGTTTATTGCGGTAATAGTAGTTGCGGGAATATTATCAAAATTAAGTACTGAGCCAAATAGATAAAATAATTAATAAAAAAAGCTATCGTAAATATAGATATTCTATTTTAAGATAGCTTTTTTTATATTTAATTAGAGTTTATTTATTTTTGAGTTCTATTTTTAAGTTTTTTCTTAGTTGCAAAAACAATGCAGGTAGCTAAAGTTAATATGGATACTGAAGTAATAAAAATGATAGGAGTGCTATCACTAGTTTGTGAAATATTATTTTTTGTATTACTGTTTGTATTAGTAGTTGAAGTTTCGTTGTTATTGCTATTTGCATCTTCGTTTGTATATTGCTTTGTATCTGTATTTGACTGAGTTGCATTTTTGCTTGCTACTATGTTTATATTTTGTACAACTGTTTGATTTGTATCTTCAATAGTTCCATTTACAGTAGCTTGTCCTAATTTAGAGGTGTTTATAGTATCCCATATTACTGAAACAGGTTTCTTACTTCCATTATTAAAGGTTGCAAGTATATTTTGAGGTAATGTATAATTATCACCTTGAGTAATATCTATTGAATCAGCAAGAGTCAAGCTTGTTACTCTATTATTAGGAGTATAGATATTAGGTTTTGCAGGAGTTTTCATTCCTGTTCCCAAGAAATAACTTGTGTGTGGTGGTTGGTTATAACCAACATTTTGCCATGCAACATCTAATCTATAAATAGGATCGTGCATCAATGTGTCAAGACGATAATCAGTAACATCTGTCGTAGAATATATACGAAGCTCCTTGTTATCTGCAGTTCTCCAAACAACCTCTTCTCTCCAGTCACCTAGTATATCAGCTTGCAAAACAGGAGTAGCTTTTGTAGTGTTATTAGAAGCACAACCTGTAGCATCTACAATTGTATTCATTTTACTGTTTTCATAATCCCACTTATAAATTTTTGTATCATCTAAAAGTTCACGAGATAAGTCTCCATCCCACCATGTAGCAAAATTCATAGCACTAGGCTCATGTGCAGCAACAGCAATTTTTTCGCCTTTTATGGAATAGAGCCCAACTTGTTTAGCAGCCCATACTTCTTCTCCAGGGTAACGTGGATCTATATCAGCAGAAATACCACGTCCGCAATCTCCTTGTGCAACCTTAACTCCCCAAAGAATCTCACCAGTTTTTGCATCGCGGACATCGGCGTTGTATTTACATGTTTTTTCTTCATGAACTTGGAAAACTTCAAGCCCAGGTCTAGTAGGATCTAAATCGCCAACATGGAGAGCATCACCATGGGAAAGACCAGTTTGGTATAAGCCTTTACCATTATCATCTATTGTAGCTGAACCAAATATGATTTCATCTTTATTATCATTATCTACATCAGCAACAGCAAAATTGTGGTTACCTCTACCTTGGTAATCGCTATTTTGATTTTTATCAGCAACAAAATTCCAACGAGGAACTAATTTGTCATTTTTAAAGTCATAAGCAGAGATAGCAGTTTTTACGTAGTAACCTCTAGACATAATTATACTTGGGTGAACCCCATCTAAATAAGCAACACCAGCTAGAAATCTATCTACACGATTACCATAACTATCACCCCAGTCAGACACATTTCCACGTTCAGGGGCAAAAGGAATATTTGACATAATAGATCCTGTTTGTCCATTAAATATAGTTAAATATTCATTTCCGCTTAGAATATAACCTTTATCAGTTCTGTAGTCAGCATTTTTATCACCTATGACATTTCCAATCCCATCTACAGTTCCATCAGAAGTTCTAAATGCAACTTCTGCCTTTCCATCGCCATTAAAATCGTATGCCAAAAATTGAGTATAATGTGCACCAGCTCTAACGTTTTTACCTAAATCAATTCTCCAAAGACGAGTTCCGTCTTGCTTATATGCATCTATATACACATTGCCAGTATAGCCAGATTGAGAGTTATCCTTAGCATTTGTTGGATTCCATTTAACAATATATTCATATTGTCCATCTCCATCTAAATCAGCAACACTACCATCATTGGCATCATAGGTATAGTTAGCATCAGGACTTGTTCCAGCTTCTGGGATAGTTCCTCCTTCAGGAGCTTTAATTGAAATAGATATGTAAGGCGTGGTTGAAGGCTTTACATAATCAGTAGCAGCTAATTCAACACCATTGACAATAGGTCTAATAAAATATCTAGCGCTTCCATCAGCACCAGAATCTAGGTAGTTTGTGCTATTTGTAATAGGTTTAGAGTTGATTTTAATACCTTCTCTATAAATGTTAAATGAGATATTTGGATTATCTGTTCCTAGTTGACGCCATCCAATATATACACCGTCTTTAACTTTTGTGGTAATAAGTCCACGGTCTAAGTATTCCATTTGTCTTGCCCCAATAGGAATTGTAGATAAAACAGTTGCAGCATTTACTTTCTCTCCAATTGGTATAAAACCAGTTAGGGAAGATGAGATAACAAAAGCAGAGATAAAAAGAGAAATAATTTTTAATTTATGCATTTATAATACACACTCCTTAGAAAATATTATTTGGTAATCGTTTACTGAAAACGGCGATTATATATGTATTTATTTTGAAATCTTTTTGTTTTTATATGAAGTTAAATATAAAATTAAAGTCATTAATGAAGAAGTTACAAGAAAAGTTATTGGATTATTATCACTAGTTTTTGTAGTGGTGGAAGGTTCTTTATTGAGAATTTCAGAAGACTTGTTCATTTTGTTAGTGCTTTTTACTGCAATGCTATCAGCATTAATTTCTGCATTGGTCTTTTCAGATTTTAATAATATATTTACAGTTTCTGTAACGATTTGATTGGTTTCTTCTATAACTCCAGTAATTGAAGTAGTTCCAGGGTTTGAAGTATCTATGCTGTTCCAAGAAATGGTAACTTCATGATCAAAACCATTGTTAAATGTTCCAACAATTTTTTGTGGTAAATTAATTTTCTCGTTTTTATTTACATTTATTGAATCTGGTAAATTTAAGCGTGTAACTTTATTACCAATAGTATATATGTTTGATTTAGGTGGAGTTTTCATACCATTACCTAAAAAATAGCTAGTATGTGGAGGTTGGTTATAGCCAACATTCTGCCAAGCAACACCTAACCTATATACAGAGTCATGCATTAAGGTATCAAAACGATAGTTGGTGACATCTGTAGTTGAGTAAATTCGAAGTTCTTTGTTATCTTCAGTTCTCCAAATAATCTCTTCTCTCCAATCACCCAAAATATCAGCTTGAAGTACAGGATTAGCTTTAGTCGAGTTATTTGATGCACAGCCAGTAGCATCTAAAATTGTATTCATTTTTCCATTTTCATAATCCCATTTATAAATTTTAATTCCGTCTACAAGTTCACGAGATAAATCTCCGTCCCACCATCCGGCAAAATTCATAGAAGTAGGCGCATGTGTAGCATCAGCAATTTTTTCACCTTTTATGGAATAGAGTCCAACTTGTTTGGCAGCCCAAACTTCTTCACCTGGATAATGAGGATCAATATCTGCGGCAACTCCACATCCACAGTCACCATTTGCAACTTTCACGCCCCAAAGAACTTTACCAGTTTTTGCATCACGAACATCGGCATTGTATTTACAGCTTTTTTCTTCATGAACTTGAAAAACTTCGTAACCATCTCTGTTAGGATCCAAATCGCCAGCATGAAGAGCATCACCATGTGAAAGACCTGTTTGATATAATCCTTTACCGCTGTCATCTATCGTACAGGAACCGTATACGATTTCATCCTTACTGTCATTATCTACATCAAGAATGCTTAAATTATGATTTCCTTTACCTCTATAATCACTGTTAAGATTTTCATCAGCTACAAAATTCCAACGTGGGACCAACTTGCCATCTTTAAAGTCATATGAACTAAGACAAGTTTTAACATAATATCCTCTTGACATAACTATGCTTGGATGAATTCCATCTAAATAAGCAACAGCAGCTAAAAATCTATCTGCACGATTACCGTAGTTATCTCCCCAGTCTGATATATTCCCACGTTCAGGTACAAAAGGAATAGTAGACATAGAAACTCCGTTTTCTCCATTAAATATAGTTAGGTATTCTGGGCCACTCAATATAGAACCTTTATCAGTTCTGTAATCAGCATTTTTATCGCCAATAACATTACCAGTTCCATCTATAGTACCATCAGCAGTTCTAAGAACAACTTCAGCCTTTCCATCCCCATCGAAATCATATACTAGAAATGGAGAGTAATGTGCACCAGATGCTATGTTTTTACCAAGGTGTATGCGCCATAATAAAGTTCCATCAAATTTATATGCATCTAGTATAGTTTCACCTGTAAATCCAGGTACATTATCTCTAGAATTTGAAGGCATCCATTTTACTATATACTCATATTTTCCATCACCATCCAGATCTCCAACACTACCATCATTTGCACTGTATGTATATTTGATTCCATCTGGAGTTGTTCCACCTTCAGGGACTTGAAGAGGTATAGATAAATATGAATTTGATGAAGGTGTTATTGATTCACTAGCATTAAGTTCTATACCATTAACAATAGGTTTAACATAGTAGCTTGAATTAAGAGTTCCATAATTATCTAAATAGTTTGTGCTATTTGTGATAGGTTCTGAATTGATTTTAGTGCCTTCTCTGTATATATTGAATGATATATTAGGAGCATCTGTCCCTAGAAGACGCCATCCAATATATACGCCATCATTAACTTTTGTAGCAATAAGACCACGATCTAAGTATTCCATTTGTCTTGCAGTTTTGGATACATTTGAAGAAATTGTAGTAGCGTTTGCTTTTGTTTCATTCGGAATGAATGAAGTAAGAGAAGCAGAGATAACAAAAGCAGAAATAAATAAAGAAGTAATTTTCAATTTTTTCATTGTAAAAACACACCCCTTAATAGTATTTTTTAGTAATGGTTTATCAAGAAAATATATACCCCAGTTTCTTGAATATTTTCTATATGTAAAATTTTGATTACAAAGACATTATAACACAAATAAAGATTAATGCTAGATATTATGGTGAAGTTTTATTTGTTTTCCACAAAAAAGTGAAAAAACAAAGAATCAATGTTGGTTGAAGTTGCTTTTTAATGTTTGTAAAATATACTAAAAAATATATATTTGTATTGACAGGATATATTTAATGGAATATACTAGAAAACGAATAATAAATAAAAATATAGATTATAGAAATTCGAAAGGAGGTAGGATTATGTTTTTAATGGACAAACAAATAATGAGATTTATGAATCAATTTACAGTTTCAAGATTAGTACAATTTTTCAATAGCCCTACCTCTATAGTGAAGTTAAGAGAAAAATAGCTTTGCTATAATTATGCTTTGTATTTACAAGGTTATGGGCTATTGCCTATGACCTTTTTTATTATGTTAATTTCAATTTTAGATAGATTTTAATTGTAATTTTTAAGGTCATGGGATATCCATGGCCTTTTTTCTATGGGCTATGGAAATAAACAATTAGGAGGGGCGAGATGAAGAGAATATTAAGGTATATTTCAAAGTACAAAACATGGGTAGTAATAGGTAGTTTTGCAATGTTAGGAGTTATAGGTTTAGATTTATGTGTGCCTTTTCTTCAAAAAGAATTTTTAGACAGGGGGATTACTGGAGGAGATACTTCTGTAGTCATACCTATCATCTTAATGCTGCTTGGAATAACAATATTTAAGGCGATTCTTGGATATATTAAAGAATATCTTTATGATATTACAAGTAGTGAAGTACATGAGGAAGTAAAAGACGATCTATTTAATCATATACAATCATTAGAATTTAAGTATTTTGATGATATGAATACTGGAGAGTTAATGTCAAGGATTGGTGAGGATGCAGAAACAATATGGGAAACTATAGGGTTTGGACTAAGATTATTTGTAGAAAATATATTATATTTTGTACTTTCAACAGCAATTTTATTCTATCTTAATTGGAAGCTTGCATTGGCTTGTGTCGTAATTATGATTCCAATTGGTTTTATAGGTATGAAACTTGAAAATAAGTTTGGTAAAAGTTATGAAAAGATAAGTGATAAAACAGCAGAGATAAATACATCAGCTCAAGAGAATATTTCTGGAGTTAGATTAGTAAAGGCATTTACAAGAGAAAAGTATGAAATCAAAAAGTTTATGAAATTGAATAATGACTATTATGATTTAAATATGGAACAAGCTGATATTATAGGAAGATACTTTCCACCAATTGAATTTTTAACGAATATTTCTTTAGTGGTAATGATAGTTTTAGGTGGATATTTTGTATTAGACGAGGAAGTTACATTAGGTGTGTTAATGGCATTTAGTAGTTATATATGGAATTTAATATGGCCTATGAGAATGCTTGGAGATTTAATCAATCTTATTTCAAGGACAGCGGCTTCAGCTAAAAAGATTTTTAACATTATGGATAGAGAAACTGAAGTTAAAAGTAAGGAAGATGGATATTCTCCAGAAGAAGTTAATGGAGATATTGAATTTAGAAATGTTAATTTTAGGTATAAAGATGAAGAAGTGCTAAAGAATATAAACTTGAAAATACCAGCAGGTAGTACAGTGGCTGTTATGGGAGCTACAGGATCAGGGAAATCTTCTCTTCTTAGTTTGATAGGAAGACATTATGATGTTTCAAATGGTGAAGTGCTTGTAGATGGAGTTAATGTTAAGGATTATGATTTAAATAAACTAAGAAAAAATATGAGTATAGTACCTCAAGATACATTCTTGTTTTCAGATACTATCATGAGCAATATAAAATTTAGTAATGGAAGAGCAGATTACGATGAAGTAGTTAATGCTTGTAGAACAGCTTGTTGTCTTGAATTTATTGATTCATTAGATGAGGGATTTGATACAGAAATAGGAGAAAGAGGATTAGGGCTTTCAGGAGGGCAAAAACAGAGATTATCAATTGCTAGAGCTTTACTTAGACATGCACCAATATTAGTATTAGATGATGCGACTTCAGCGCTTGATATGGAAACGGAACATGAATTATTAGCGAATTTAAATAATAGAAAAAAATCTGCTACAACATTTATTATAGCTCATAGAATTTCAGCAGTTAAAAATGCAGATATAATTATCTACTTTGAAAATGGTGAAATAAAAGAACTAGGAAACCATGATGAGTTGCTTAAGAAAAGAGGAGCTTATTATGATATCTATTCTGAGCAATTTAAAGACTTTGATTCTCTAGAGAAAGAGGTGATATAATGGCTCGAAATACTATAAGAAAAGATGAGAATACAACTAGAAGAAGTAAAAAAGAACTTATATTAAGATTATCAGTTTATTTAAAACCATATAAGAAAGAATCTGCTATAGTAATAGGTCTTATGCTTTTTGTAATGCTTTGTAGTGTTTTAAACCCTTATCTTTTAGAAATAGCAATAGATGATAAGGTTGCAAACCATGATGTAATGGGGCTTTTGGAAATAGGTGGAGTTTTATTGGTTTTAAATTTAGTTGCATGGGCAGTATCTATTATTAGATGGAAAAAGATTTATTCAATCAACAATAATATACTTTTAAATATAAGGCGTGAACTATATACACATATTCAAGATCTTTCCTTTGATTTTTTTGATAGTAGACCTGTAGGAAAGATATTAGCGAGGGTGGTTGGAGATGTTAATGCATTAAAGAATTTATTTAACCAAAGTATTCAACTATTAATACCACAACTATTAAATTTAGCATTACTTTCAATCGCTATGTTAATGCTTAATGTTAAACTTGCATTAGTTTGTATTGCGCTTCTTCCTATACTTGCAATAGCTATGTTTTGCATTGAAATTTTTTCGAGAAGAAGATGGGAAATATACAGAAAGAAAAGATCAAATCTAAATGCTTTTACTCATGAGGAATTTTCAGGAGTTAAAGTTGTTCAATCTTTTGCTAAGGAAAAAGATACAAATGATGAATTTAAACATTTTGTTAAAAACCTAAAAAAATCTTGGAATTCTGCAGTAAGGTTAAATGATATGTTTTGGCCTTTAGTAGAATTGTCAGCTGGAATAGCAACTGTAATAGTATTTTCAGTTGGATATAAGTTAGTCATTAGTGGAGAGATAGCTATAGGTACTTTAATTGCATTTTCCATGTATGCAGGAATGTTCTGGAGACCTATAATGAACCTTTCAAGCTTTTATAATACTTTAGTAACAAATCTATCAGCGGCTGATAGAATCTTTGATATTTTAGATGTAAAACCTGATATAAAAGATGCTGAAGATGCAGAGAAAATGGACAAAATTAATGGGAAAGTTGAATTTAAAAATGTTGGTTTTGCCTATGAAGAAGGTGCTGATGTATTAAGAGATGTTAATTTTAATGTTGAACCAGGAGAAAGAGTAGCTTTAGTAGGAGCTACGGGAGCAGGAAAATCAACTATAGTTTCATTATTAAGTAGATTTTATGATGTTACTAGTGGAGAAATATTAGTGGATGGCAAGGATATTAGAAAAGTAAAACTAGAATCCTTTAGAAATCAAATGGGAATAATGCTTCAAGATACATTCTTATTTTCCACAACTATAATGGAGAATATAAGATATGGTAGATTAGATGCTACTGATGAAGAGGTAATTGCAGCTGCAAAGGCTGTTGATGCACATGAATTTATTATAAAACTTGAAAAAGGATATGATACAGAAGTTAATGAAAGAGGATCAAGATTATCTCTTGGTCAAAGACAATTAGTATCTTTTGCAAGGGCTCTTTTAGCTAATCCTAGGATACTTATATTAGATGAGGCAACGTCTAATATAGACACACAGACAGAAAGATTGGTTCAAAGAGGAATAGAAAAATTGCTTCAAGGCAGAACTTCTTTTGTTATAGCACATAGACTCTCTACTATAAGGGATTGTGATAAGATTATGGTGGTTGAAGGTGGAAGAATCATTGAATCAGGAAATCACGATGAGCTTATTACTAAGAGAAAAGCTTATTATGGATTATATTCAGCTCAGTATGAATTTTTAAATGAGGGAGCTTAATAAGTGGGTAAGGTATAACTTTGGCAGTTTGCTATGATTAATGAAATTCTCCATGGTGTAGAAATACATTGTGGAGATTTTTTGTTTATCTAACTCACAATTAATAGAGAAATGTAAAAGTAAATTGATTTGTAGTGTATTGGTAAATGGTGAGGTAATCAGTATATGGTGATTTGTATTTTCGTTGAATGTTAATTGTTAATAATATATAATTTAAATTAGACTTATATTATGATAATATAGGTGTCTATCAGAATTTGTAGAGGATGGTTAGATATGGAAAGGACTACTTTTAATCCAAGAGATATTATATTTTCATTAGATATAGGAACACGTTCTATTATTGGAACGGTAGGCGTTGTAAGAGATAAAAAATTCGAAGTAATATGTGAAAAATATCAAGAACACGAAGAAAGAGCAATGGTTGATGGTCAAATTCATGATATAAACCTAGTAGCTCAAGTTGTTGATAATATTAAGAAGAAACTAGAAAAAGAGTTAGAGATAAAATTAGAAGAAGTTTCAATAGCGGCTGCAGGTAGGTTTTTAAGGACTTGTGAAGCTAAAGCAAATCTTGAATTAAATGAAAATGAAGAAATAGATAAAGATATAGTTAGAACAATTGAACTTAGTGCAGTAAAAGAAGCTGAAAGTGAAGTGAATAAAAATACAGCTGGAAAACTTTATTGTGTGGGATATTCTATAAAGGAGTATTATTTAAACTCATATGTAATATCAAACCTTTTAGGACATAAGGGAGAAGAAGCAGGCGTAGACGTTATAGCTACATTTTTACCAAGATCAGTAATAGATTCATTATATACTGTAATGAATAAAGTTGGACTAAGAGTTATGAACCTAACGTTAGAACCAATTGCAGCTATAGAAGCAGCGGTACCTAAAAACTTAAGGTTATTAAATATAGCTTTAGTTGATATAGGTGCAGGAACTTCAGATATAGCTATAAGTTCAAAGGAAACTATAAGTTCATATGCTATGGTTCCAATGGCAGGTGATGAAGTTACAGAAGTAATAGCTCAAGAATATTTAGTTGATTTTAATACTGCTGAGGGAATAAAGAGAAAGATTGCTGTAGAAAAAGAAGTTTCATATATTGATGTATTAGGTCTAGAAAATACAATTCTTTCAGAAAGCGTTATGAAGCTTATTAACCCAGTTGTAAACAAGTTAGCAGAAGCTATATCAAGTAAAATATTAGAGACTAATGGAGAAAAGTCGCCATCTGCGGTATTTTTAGTTGGGGGAGGAGCTCATACTCCAGGTCTTTTAGAAGGAATTGCAGAGAAGTTAAATATTCCTACCCAAAGAATAGCTATAAAGGATAGGAATGCTGTGCCAGAATGCGTAGCTGATAATGGATTGGGATCAGCAGGTGTTACAGTTCTTGGGATAGCGTTAAGTGCTATAAGAAGTCTTGGAAATGATTTTATTGATGTAAGTTTAAATGGAGAACCAGTAAGTTTATTTAATTCTCATAAACATACAGTTATGGATGTACTTTTGCAAGCTGGTGTTAATCCTTCCTTATTAATAGGTAAAACTGGGAAAAATGTAAGATTTGTTGTCAATGGAAAGAAGAGATTAGCTTTCGGAGGTATGGGTGTAAATGCAGTTATTAAAATAAATAATAAGATTGCAGATATAGAAAGTGAAATCAATGCAGGTGATGATATTTGTGTAGTTTATGCTCAAAATGGAAAAGATGCAGAGGCTAAGGTAAGTGAATTTATTAGCAATATAAATTCTATATCTATTTTTATTGATGATAAAATAGTAAATTTAGAGCCTGTATGTCTAATAAACGGTGAAAGAAAAGATATCTCTGAAATTATAAAAAATGAAGATGAGGTTAAGGTGTTTTTGCCTAACAAATTAGAGGATTTTAAAAAGTATGTGTTAAAAAATAAAATTAAACTATATATAAATGATGAAGAATTAAATGAAGATTTTATACTAGAAGAAGGAAATAAACTATATACTAAGTATGAAGATAAAGAAGAGGAGGTTGCTACTGAATCGGAAGTTATTTATGAATTTAAAGTACCTAAAGAAACAAAGGAAAAGAATCCTATTAGCGTGATTGTTAATAAAGAAGAAGTAAAATTGAGTGGAAAAGAGTCATATATATTTGTAGATGTATTTACTCATATTAATTTTGACTTAACAATACCTAAAGGAAATATTAATTTACTTTTAAATGGAAAACAAGCAGGATACACAGATGTACTAGTTGAAGGTGACGAAGTAGAAATATTTTGGGAATAATTTATATAATTAGGAGGCAAGTTATTTGATTAATTTTTTAAATGAAGCAAATAATATCAAAGACGAACTTGTTACTATTAGAAGAGATATTCATATGCATCCTGAGTTAGGGTTTGAAGAAGAGAGAACTTCTAAGATGATAAAGAAGTTTTTATCTAATGAAAAGATTCCTTTTATATCGGTTGCAGGTACTGGAGTTTGTGCAGTTATAGAAGGTGAGAAGGTTGGAGATAATAATAAAACTATAGCACTTAGAGCTGATATGGATGCATTGCCAATTCAAGATAAAAAGGGAGTAGTCTATAGTTCTAAGGTTTCAGGAAAAATGCATGCTTGTGGACATGATGCACATACAACGATATTACTTGGGGCAGCAAAGATTTTAAATAAATACAAAAAGAAGTTCTCAGGAAATGTAAAACTTTTATTTGAACCTGCAGAGGAAACTACAGGAGGCGCACCTATTATGATTAAAGAAGGTGTTTTGGATAACCCTAATGTTGATTGTTTAGTAGGGCTGCATGTTACAGAGGATTTAGATTGTGGAAAAATAAGAGTGAAAAATGGAGTAGTTCATGCAGCATCTAATCCATTTATAGTAAATATAATTGGAAGTGGCGGACATGGAGCTTCGCCACATATTACAGTAGATCCAATAGTTATAGCATCGACAATAATATTAAATCTTCAAACTTTAGTAAGTAGAGAAATATCTCCATTAAACCCATCAGTAATAACTGTTGGAAGTATTCATGGAGGAAGTGCTCAAAATGTAATTCCAGAAGAGGTAGTTATGACTGGAATTATTAGAACTCTTACAAAAGAAGATAGAGAGTATATGGTTAAAAGATTTAAAGAGTTAATAGATAATGTATGCAAGGGTTTTAGAGCTCATGCAGAAATAATGATAGAAGAAAGCTATCCATGTTTATATAATGATGAAAAAGTATTAGATAGAGTAAGAAAGGCAGCTAAGGATATTTTAGGTGAAGACAATTTAGTAGAGCAAAAAAATCCAAGTATGGGAGTTGAAAGCTTTGCTTATTTTGCAAATGAAAGACCAGCAGCCTTTTATTTTTTAGGAACTAAAAATGTTGTTAAAAAGACAGACAAACCAGCTCATAGCAGTCTTTTTGACATAGATGAAGATGCATTATCCTTAGGTGTAGCACTTCAATGTGACATTGCGTACAAATATTTGACAACAATGTGATTTAATATTACTCTAATATAATGAGGATTTATAAACAGAAGGATAAGACTAGGAGTTGATTATACTTTGAAAATAGAAATAGGATCAAATGAAGCAGGACAAAGATTAGATAAATTTCTAAGAAAGCTTCTTAAGGATGTGCCATTAAGTGCAATATTTAAAGCCTTAAGAAAAGGTGATGTAAGAGTTAATGGTAAAAAAGAAAAAGAAAAATATTCACTACAAGAAAATGATGTAGTAGAAATACGATATATAAAAACAAAGAAGGAAACTAAGGAAAACTTTATTAAGGTTGACTCAAGTGGATTAAAGATTACATATGAAGACGATAATTTACTTATAGTAGAAAAGTGGCCAGGAGTATTAGTTCATCCAGATAGTAGTAAAAAAGAAGCAACACTAACAGATTATGTTCTTTCATATTTAAATGCTAAGGGAGATTATGTTCCTGAAAATGAGATAACTTTTACTCCAGCACCATGCAATAGGCTTGATAGAAATACGTCAGGTATAGTTATTTTTGGGAAAAATTTCGAAGCTTTAAGAGTTTTAAATGAAGCAATTAGAGAAGGAGAAGTTGAAAAATATTATAATACCTTGGTTAAAGGTAGAGTAAAAGATGGATTATATAAAGGATACATATTAAAAAATGAAGAATCAAATATTTCTAGAATATTTGAAAAGAAGGTTCCAAATTCAAAAGAAATTGCTATGGAAGTTAAGAATATTCAAAGTAATGGGCTTATATCTTTCTTAGAAATACATTTAATTACAGGAAGGAGCCACCAGATAAGAGCTCATTTGTCTCACTTAGGAAATCCACTTATTGGTGATACAAAATATGGAGATAATAAATTAAATTCATCTTTTAGAAATAAATTTGGATTAGATTATCAATACCTTTATGCGTATAAGCTTATATTTAGAGAAGTAGGCGGTAAATTAAACTACTTAAAGAATAAAACTATTGCGGAATCATTACCTCCTATATTTAAAAAGATAAAACAGGATGTTTTTAAATTTTAATTAGAGAGATAGGAGATTAGTATGAACGAAAAAGCTTCAGCGGCTAAAGGGATGTTTATTCTTTCTTTTGCTGGAATTATTGCAAAGGTAATGTCTGTATTTTATACACCGTTTTTAGTATCAATACTTGGACCTGTAGGATATGGAGCGTATGCAAAGACAACAGAAGTGTTTTTATTTGTATATGCATTAAGTTGTATGGGAGCACAACCAGCAGTAGCTAAGGTTGTAGCAGAATATACGGCTTTACAAAATCCTAAGGGCGCTGTAAAAGTACTTAAGGTTGCAAGTAGGTTCTATGCAGTACTTGGAGCTATACTTGGAGTGGCTATGATATTCTCAGCAGGGATGCTAAGTGTTGTGGCAAAATCCCCTCAGTCTAAAATTGGAATAATGGCACTAGGCCCTTGTATATTAATTACTTCTTTACTTGCTGTTTTTAGAGGGTTTATGCAAGGAAAGAATGATATGACTCCAATAGCTGTATCTCAAATTTTTGAACAATTTTTGAATGTGTTTATTAGCTTGTTATGTGCATTTATATTAGTTCAAAGCAGTATAGAATTGGGTAATGCAGGAGCACAAATAGGTACGTCAGTTGGAGCTTTATTTGCATGTTTTTATGTAATTTATTGTTATGATAAGAAAGGGTATAAGGAAGAAGCTTTAGAAAGTAGAATTCCAAATAGGAAAATTAGAAATAGAAGAATTTTATCTAAGGTAATAAAATATTCTATTCCAATTACACTTAGTGCAGGCCTTCAAAATTTTGGAGGAGTAGTGGATATGCTTAATGTATCTTCTAGATTAGGTGTTGCTGGTTTTACAGAAGAGGGAGCTAATATTTTATATGGACAGTTAAGTCAATATAAAACATTATATGGTGTTCCGTTAGTAATAATTACTGCAATAGGGACAACCGTATTGCCATCTATAGCAAAATCTATCGTGCTAAAAGAGCGGAAGGAAGCTAAAAGAAAGATAAGCTATGCTTTTAAAATGGCATTTATGATAGCTATTCCATCAGCAGTAGGATTATCTATGCTTAGTACAGAAGTATATACATCGTTATATGGTAATAGCAATGGATCAGATATTATGATGTATGGTTCTATAGTACTTGTACTTATGTCAATGACGCAGATACAAAGTACAGTGCTTCAGGGAATTAATAAGTTATACTATGTTTTAAAAACATTTTGTTTAGGAATTGTTGTGAAGATAATAGTTAACTTTCTATTAGTTGGAATTCCAGAAATAAATATATATGGAGTAATAATAGGTAACTGTTTGTGGCATCTAATACCTGCAGTATTAAATCATAAAAAGATATGTTCTACAATGATGATGAGGATGCCAATATTAAGATTAACTATCAAGCCAATAGTAGCATCAGCTGCTATGGCAATAGCTATATATATTCTTAAAATGCCACTTAGTTTTATATACAGGTTTGTGGATTTAACAAGAATTACGGCAATTCCAATAACAGTGATATTAGTATCTGTGGGAAGTTTTGTTTATATTTATTTAATTATTCTTATGGGAGGAATAACAAAGAGAGATATAGAAGGTGTTTCACCTAAAATACTTAAGGTCATTCCAAGGTTTATGAGAATAAAGTTAAGATAGAATTAGAAAAAGGGCTCATTTCGTATAGAGTAAGGCGAAATGTGCCCTTTAATATATAATAAATTAGATATTTTTTAAGAGTTTTCTTCTCCGAAGGTTCCAAGAAAAGAGAAAATACCAAAAGTTAAAATTATTATGATTATGGTTTTAAGTACACTTAATGGGCCTATTACACTTTTAATTAGAAAATTTAGTACTAAATAAAATAGTAGAGTTAATAAACAATAAATAACCGCATTTGTTATAGATAGATTTATTTCTATGGATTTTTTTACTTCATAAAGATTAATTATAAGACTAACTAAAGAAGTTAATAATAAAGTAATTGTGTAGCCGTATATGTTTATACTAGGGATAGATGTAAATATGAATAATCCTATTAATTCTAGTACAGCTACTATAAGTGAATTTCTAAGTATAATCATCTGTTTATTTATTCCATTTAATATTCCAAACATAGTTATTGAAGTGAAAAATGCAGGTGCAGATATACCTGCATATTTAATATAGTTACCTAAGTCATCTCTTTGATAAAGAATCTTTCCTAAGGAATCAGGGATTAATAAACATATTATAGTGGTAGCTAGTCCAAGTATAAAGGCTATCTTTATAACTTTTCTTATTCTTATTGAAGCGTCATAATAATTACCTTTGCTTAAGGTTTGAGAAAGATCAGGAATTAATAGAGTATTTATGGAACTAATTACCACTAAGGGTATTCCAACAATCATCATAGCCATCCCTGTAAATTTTCCAATCATAGAAAGTGCTTCAACATGAGTGAAACCAGCATGGGATAAACACCTTGGAATAATTAACGTAGATAATGTATTAAAAATATTGCTTAGAAAGCCGTTTAAAGTTAATGGCAAACAAATTATAAGTACATTAAATAGTAATTGAGATCTTCGTTCAGACTTTTCATAGGTTGGAACCATCTTCTTTACACAATGTCTATAATAAATATAGAGTAAAATTAAGCTTTGAAGTTCTCCAAGACAAAGGGCTATATAACAAAGTGTTACTAGTAAAGTCATGCTTTTAGCTTGAAATAGAAATATTAAAATGGCTACGGTAAGTATTCTTAAAGCTTTTTCTAAAATATCTATTGCTGCAGGGATAGTAATTTTGGAAGTACCCCAAAAATATCCCTTTAATATATTAGAAAGAGCGATAAATACCATAGCAGGACAAGTTACTCTAATAGCATCAATAGTTCTATTATCACTTATTCCGTATTCTCCAATTATGGGAGCGAAGGCAAAAACCATTATTCCAATAAATATTGCCCATATTATATTAAATACAGCTACAGTTTTCATTGTTCGTATTAAATTATTATTTTCATTTTTTTCAACATATACAGCAGAAATTTTTGATATAGAAGCTGATATTCCAGCAGACATCATACAAATAAATAAATTGTAAATTGGCATAACTAAATTATATAATCCCATACCTTCAGGACCTAATACATGTGAAAGATATATTGAGAAAATGAAACCTATAACTCCCGTTGTTATATTAGAAGCTGTCAGTAAAAATGAATTCTTAAAAAAATTGTCTTTATCCAAAGCTTGTTCACTCCTTTAAATTACAATAAATCATATTCAAGAAGAGGGATAAATAGACTAAAAATAATGGATTATATAATTATAGATATGTTAAAAAGGCTTAATTGAAATTTAAGTATTACCCTTAAATTTCAATTAAGCCAATATTTTATTGGAAAACTATATTAGATTCTCTGGGTTTAAACATTTTAATTCATCTAGAACAAATAGACCATCTTTTCTTATTAGTACGTCATCAAAATAAATTTCTCCACCGCCGTAGTCAGCTCTTTGAATTAGAACTAAATCCCAGTGAAGGGCTGATTTATTTCCATTAAATGCATCATCATAAGAACTGCCTGGTGTGAAATGGATCGAACCAGTTATCTTTTCGTCAAATAAAGTATCTTTCATAGGTTCTAATATAAATGGATTAACTCCTATAGCAAATTCACCTACATACCTAGCACCTTCATCTATATCAAATACATTATTAATTCTTTCAGTATCATTAGCAGTTGCTTCAATGATCTTACCATCTTTGAAAGTAAGTTTTATGTTTTCATAAGTAAATCCATCACGAAGAGATGGTGTATTGTAACTTATAGTACCATTTACAGAATCTTTAACTGGTGCAGAATATACTTCGCCATCAGGAATGTTCATTTCTCCAGCACATTTTATAGTTGGTATTCCTTTAATTGAGAAAGTAATATCTGTGTTTTCAGCAGTTAATCTAACTTTATCGGTTTTTTCCATTAATTCCACTAGATTATCCATAGCTGTAGACATCTTTGAATAATCAAGGTTACATACATTGAAATAATAATCTTCAAAAGATTCTGTACTCATATTAGCAGCTTGAGCTGTAGAGTAATTTGGATATCTTAATATAACCCATTTTGTATTTGGAACTCTAATTTTCATGTGAACAGGATTTGCAAAATATTTGCTATATAATGAAATCTTTTCTGCTGGAACATCAGCAGTTTCAGATGCGTTATTACCAGCTCTAATGCCTATGTAAGCATCCATATCTTTCATTCTTTCTACTTCATATTTAGCCATAAGTTCAAGTTGTTCTTGTGTTGCGTTCATAAGTAATTCGCGATCAATTTCTTTATCTTTTAAAGTAACTAGTGGAATTGCCTTTGCTTTGTAAGCTTCTTTAACTAGTTCCTTAATTAAAGGCTTACATTCTCCAATTCCTTCTATTAAAACTTTTTCTCCTTCTTTTAATTGACATGAATAATTTATTAGATTTTTAGCTAATGTAGCATATCTAGGGTCTTTCATATAATTTGTCCTCCTTGGATTTCTTAATTAGTTATAGTATAGCATTATGTCTAGAATTTTCAATAAGAGGGTAATAATTTAAGGCTAAATAAATATAAATTAGAGAAGGGATTAAATGGGGGAGTGCTATGAAGAGATTTTTTAAGTTTAGTATAATTATTATTTTGATAGTGACTACATCTTTTGCAGTAGTTAAGGTATCAAGAAAATATAGTTTAAATATATTAAAAGATGATATAGATTGTAAGGTAATAACTAAAAGTTGTGAAAAAGCAAAAGCTATAGCAACTGATGATAAAGGAAATATATATGTTGCATATAATGATTATATAAAGTCTATAGATAGTGAAGGGAAAGAAAAAGTTTTATATAAAAATAAGGATATGTCGATAGAGGATATAGTTTTTTATAATGATAAGATTATATTTATATCAAAGGATAGTATTCAAAGTTTTTCTTTAGATGATGGAAAAGTTAATACATTGTACAGTGGTATTCCTGAGAGTGGGAATAATATTAGTAGAAAGTTACTTTTAAGCAAAAATAATTTGCTATTATCAGTGGGGGCTGTAACTAATTCTGGAATATCAGAAGGAGATAAAGTTGACTTAAGTCCTATAGATATAACATTAACAGGTGTCAACTACGGTAACCTAAAGACAGGAGCTTTCAAAAGAGCTGGAGAAAAAAGTGAGGAAGGGGAAAAAATACAGAGGTCTTCATTTGGAAATGCTTGCTTATATTCCTTCGGGTTAAAAAAGAAAGGAAGTAGTTTATATGCAAGTGGTATTAGAGGAATAACAGGGATGGATTTAGATAGCAAGGGAAATATAATTGCAATATTTTCAGGATTTAAAAATGAAGGCTTAAGACCTGTAAATAGAGACAAAGATTACATCTACAAAATAGCAAGAGGTAAATGGTATGGGTGGCCTGATTTTAGTGGAGGGGATCCTATAACTTCACCACGGTTTAAAGGGAATGAATTAGTTAAAGCTTTACTTAAAGATCCTCCAAGTAAGGTAGTTGAATCTCCTCTATACCAGCATGAAACTGTTGATTCTTTAAGAGAATTATCTATAGATATTAATGGAAAGCTTTTAGATAAAGACAGTTATTTATTTTGGGATAGAGATGAAGAGGTTCTTTCGGCATTAAGTCCAAGTGGAGTATACTGTAAAATTTTAAAGCTAAATGAAAAAAGTAAAATTGAAGATATAATTTATAATAAGGATGGATTTTTAATACTTGATAGTGTAACAGGATGTATCTATAGTATCCATGAAAAGGAGGGTTTATTAGGGTTTAAGCTACCTTTAGAGATTTGGATATTTGTGTTTATGCTTTCATTTATTTTACTATGTATAATTGTTTTGAAGTGGATGAAAAAAGAAAATAAAAAGTATTTTTAGAAAAGTAAATTTATGAAGAAGTTAACTAATTGTAAGTTGAATATATAGAAAGTAAATATTATAGAAAAACTGCCTGCTTTATGTGATTGGGCAGTTTTTTTATGGTAGATAAATTTATTATATTTTCAGTAGTTGGTAAAATATGTTAATATAGAGGTGGAGGTGATATTATGGGAAAGAAAATATTAATCAATTTAAATAATGTTCATATTGAAGGGGATATATTAGATGTTTCAAGGGAGAACTCAGGAATAATATATAATATATCAAAGGATGCAGAAGAAGAAGTATCAGTTGATTATGTTGATCTTGATAGTAGAAAAATTTTAAATAGAAGAACATACGATGCATGTACATTCTTTTTTAATTTAAATAATATATTAGGTGGAAGAAAAAAGGAAAGCTTAATAAAGGAGATTTGTGGGTATTTAAAGGAGGAAGGGGTAATTTATATTTGGGATATTAATAAAGAGCGTGGAGGTTTTTGTGATTATAATGTAAATGCTGTTTTGCCAAATGGAAGTGTAAAGGAAGTGGTTCTTAAAAATTATAACCCTTTAATAACTTGTAAATTTGAGGAAATAAAAAAAATTCTTGAAAAATATTCTGAAATAGAAGAAACTAAACTTTGGGAAGATATTTTCTTTATTAAAGCAGTAAAGAAAAAGAAATTAACGTAGAGGAAGGATGAAAAGAGATGAAGGTATTACTTACAGCTATAAATTCTAAGTTTGTTCATAGTAACTTAGCAGTTAGATATTTAAATTCATTTACAAAAGATTTGGAATATGACTGTAAAATAAGAGAATTTTCTATAAATGACAGGGAAGAGCATATATTAAAAGAGATTATTGAAGAGGATGCTGATGTAGTAGCCATCTCTACATATATTTGGAATGTAGAGATGGCTACTCGTTTAGCAAATTTAATTAAGAGCGTAAATCCTAAAATAGAAATATTATATGGTGGACCAGAGGTATCCTATGACAGCAGAGTATTCCTAAAGGAACATATTGGGGATTATGTAATTGAAGGAGAGGGAGAGAGGACATATAGAGAGTTTATTGAATATAAATTAGCAAATAGGAAGGTAGAAGATATTAAGGGTCTTCATTACAAAAATAATGGAGAAGTTTTTTCTAATGGTACCAGACCCCTCATGACGTTCGATGAAGTAGTTTTTCCATATGAGGAAGATGAAGATCTAAATAATAAGATTGTATATTATGAAGGAAGTAGGGGATGTCCATTTAATTGCAAATATTGTTTATCTTCCACCAGTCATGGAGTTAGATTTCATTCTATAGATAGAGTACTTAAAGAACTTCAATACTTTATAGATAAGAAGGTAAGATTAGTTAAATTTGTTGATAGAACGTTTAACTGCAATCATAAATATTCTATGGCTATATGGGATTTTTTAATTAAAGCAGATACAAGTACCCAATTTCACTTTGAGATTTCTGCGGATATATTGAAACAAGAAGAAATTGATTTATTAAGAAATGCTCCAGATGGAAGATTTCAATTTGAGGTTGGAGTTCAAACAACAAATGATGAAGTTTTAAGAAATATAAATAGATTTGTAAATTTTAGTGACATTAAAGAAAAAGTAATTGAGTTATTATCTATTAGAAATATAAAACAGCATCTAGATTTAATTGCAGGACTTCCATGGGAAAACTTAGAATCTTTTATAAAATCATTCAATGATGTACATAGTATAAAACCAGAAGAAATACAATTGGGTTTTTTGAAGTTATTAAAAGGATCTTCCATGAGAGAAGAAAGTGACAAGTATGGAATGGTATACTCACCTTATCCACCTTATGAAATATTAAAAACAGATAAGATTTCATATAAAGAAATATTAATACTTAAGAAAGTAGAAGCTGTTGTAGATAAATATTATAATAGTCAGAAATTTAATAATATACTTAATTATTTCTACCCTAAGTTTGATACAGCATTTAAATTTTTCTATGAACTTGGAGAGCATTTTGAAAAGAAAGGTTACTTTAATAGAAATATAGGAAATTCAGAGTATTATAAAGTTTTTATAGATTTTAATAACGAAATTCTAAATTCCAGTGAAGAAGTATTAAAAGATATAATAAGATATGATTATCTTTCTTTTAACAAAAAGAGAGGAATTCCAGAGTTTTTAAAAGTTAAAATAGACAAGGGAGAAGAAGAAAAGATAAAAAATAAATATAGGGATAGGTATGCCTTTAGAGAATATAGCATAGAAAAGTTTTCTATCGATATAGAAGAATATATAAAAAAAGGAATAGTAATTAATAAAGATACTTATTATTTGGTAGGTAATAATGGTGAATTAATTAAAATATTATAAAAAATAAAAGTTGTTCTCATTTTCTAGGAACAACTTTTGTTTTTATATAATAATACTACTAACATATTTTTATCATGCTTAAATGTTCTTTTCTATTTTATGAGAAAATGCTAATTTAAGCAGAATAGGTGTTATAATTGTTGTTAATATTACAACTATTAAAGTAGGAAGAAATACTTCTTCAGAAATTAAACCTTTTTGAAGACCTATATTAGCTGTAATTATAGCAACTTCTCCTCTTGAAATCATTCCAATTCCAATTTGTATGGATTCGCTTCTTGGCATCTTTAGAAGTCTTGCAGCGCCACTACATCCTACTAATTTTCCTATTATTGCTACAATAAACATGACTAGAGTAATATAGATTACCTCGAGATTTATTCCTTTTAAGTTTGCTTCAATCCCAACACTTGCAAAGAATATGAGAGATAAAAATCCTGAAGAAATTGCTTTAACATTTCTTGTTAAATATTCTTTGTGTTCAAGGGATGAAAGCATAAGACCACATATATAAGCTCCAGTAATGGCTGCTATACCTAGACTTTCTGCAATATATGCTACTAGTATGGCAAAGGCTAGAGAAAATGTAAGAAGTTCTCTACCGGGTTTTATCTGTTTAGCAAATTTGTTAATAAGTTTTGGTAAATGAGCTATTCCAATTATAGAAAATAAACAGAATAGAATTATTTTTACAAAAACATATATAATCGGTAAAGAGGTTGAAGCCCCCCAATTTGAGCCAGAAGTTTGTGCAAATGCAAGAACTATAGATATAAGTATAAGGCCTAAAATATCGTCTATTACCGCTGCTCCCAGGATATTTATACCTGCTTTCGTATTAAGTTTACCAAGCTCTTTAAGAGTTTCTACTGTTATGCTTACACTTGTGGCAGTTAATATAACTCCTATAAATATATTTTCTAATAAGTTATCAAAAAATAAAGATGCACCTAAAGTTCCTAGAAAAAGAGGAAGTAGTATACCTGCTATTGCAATTATAAATGAAGATAAGCCAGCTTCTTTTAATTCTTTTACATTGGTCTCAAGTCCTGCAAGAAACATAAGGATGATAACTCCAAGGTTTGAAAGAAGTTTAATATTATTATCGTAATGTATAAGGTTTAATACAACAGGACCTAGTATTACGCCTGCAATTAAGGCACCCAAAACTTCAGGCATTTTTAATTTTTTACTTATTATACCTCCTAATTTTGTAAATATAAGAATTAAGACAATACTCAGTAAAGTTTTTTCCATAATACACCTCCATTAAAATAAAAAAAGGCAGAAAGTCCCTAAGGACTTCCCACCCTGAAAGTCAGATTATCTTGAATCAAAAAAATGTTCAACCGTAAAATAAAAATATAATGTTTTGCTACTAAAATCTTCTTTTGATATAATAACATATTTGTAGATGTTTTGCCAATATAGATGCATTTTAATATTTTTGTAATTGCTAAAAAAAGTCGATAATAGTATAATTCATATAGGACAATAAAAGAAAAAGGACAGATAAGTTTAAGGAGTAGATTTAATATGCAATATTTAATAACGCTGATAAGTACTTTCTTAATTGTTTTCTTAATTACTCCACCTATAATGAAGGTGGCTCATAAATTGGAATTTACAGATAAGCCAACTGAGCGAAAAAAGCATAGAGGACCAATACCACTTTGTGGTGGACTTGGGATTTATATAGGTTTTTTTATAGTATATTTTTTAACAATTAATGATGATAGACATGAAGAACTATGGATATTTATTTCAGCAACATTAATATTTTTAATTGGTGTAGTAGATGATTATTTTAAAACTAAAGGGAGAGAATTTCCTATATATCCAAGATTAATAATTCAGGTTTTAGCTGCAGTTTTAGTATTTAAAGCTGGTATAGTTTTTGAGGGATTTAGAAATCCATTTTCAGGGGAATATATATTGCTATCGAGAACTATACAATTTTTATTAACTATTACATGGATATTTGGCGTTACTACGGTAATAAATTGGTCAGATGGTATGGATGGATTAGCAGGAGGAATATCATTAATTTCTTCGGTTACATTCTTTTTTGCTGCAATAATACTTGGACAAGGAGTATCAGCTCAATTTTCAATTATACTGGCAGGAGCAATTTTAGGATTCTTAGTTTACAATAGGCATCCAGCAAGAATATTTATGGGGGATTCTGGTGCTAATCTTATAGGGTTTCTATTAAGTATTATAGCTATTGATGGTGCTTTTAAGCAAGCTACTGTTTTAAGTTTGTTTTTGCCAATATTGGCATTGGCAGTTCCTATATTTGACAATTTATTTGTCATATTTAAAAGATTCCGTGAAGGAAAACCTGTATATCAAGCTGATAGAAGTCAAATGCATTTTAGACTAGAGGAAAGAGGACTTAGTATAAATCAAATAGTTACACTTATACTAGCAATAAGTTTTATATGCAGTGGATTATCTATATTGCTACTGTTGATAAAAAAATAATTATATTTACAAAATTGTATAAATAGTATATTATAATAACTATAAATTAATATTTATCTTATCATGAGAGGTGGAGGGACTGGCCCAGTGAAACCCGGCAACCAATATATATGTAATATGTGTATGATGGTGCTAAATCCTGCAGCAAAGCTGAAAGATAAGGGTTATTATAGTGTAGAAATTTATTATACCTAAAGGATAACCTTTAGGTATTTTTTATTAAAGGGGGCATTTATATGAAGATAGGCGAAATATTTGAAAATAAAAAAACTGTTTTTTCTTTTGAAATATTTCCTCCTAAAACGACATCATCGGTTGAGACTATTTATAGAACATTAGAAGAGTTAAAGGGATTGAATCCAGACTATATTAGTGTTACATATGGTGCTGGAGGAAGTATAACTGATAATAAAACGATAGAATTATCTTCATTGGTAAAGAATAAATATGGTATAGAAGCTGTAGCGCATTTAACTTGTATTAATTCATCTAAAGAAGATATAGAGTACTATTTAAATTCCCTGAAGAATAATAATATCGAAAATGTACTTGCATTAAGAGGAGATATACCAGCTGATGGACAAATGAAGGGAGAATTTAAATATGCTTCAGAAATTATTAAAAACATTAACAAATACAATGATTTTAATATTGCAGCAGCTTGTTATCCAGAAGGGCATATTGAAAATAAAGGTATGCTAAAAGAAATTGAAAATATGAAGAGAAAAGAAGAAGCTGGGGCCGCTTATTTTATTTCTCAGTTATTTTTTGATAATAACTTATATTATGATTTTCTTAATAAAGTAAAAGCTGCAAATATAAAAATACCAATTGAAGCTGGAATTATGCCAGTTACAAATAAAAAGCAAATAGAGAGAATGGTTTCATTAAGTGGAGCATCACTCCCAAAGAAGTTCACTAAAATCATGGATAAATATGAATATAATCCAGAAGCTTTAAGAGAGGCTGGAATAGCATACGCAGTAGAGCAAATCGTAGATCTTATATCTACTGGAGTTGATGGAATACATCTATATGTTATGAATAATTCATATTTAGCCAAAAAGATTAGTGGAAGTATTGAAACTATTTTAGCTACAGAAAATAAAGTTTATTAAGATAGGAGAATGTAAAAATGGAAAAAGTAGAAAGTTTTGAATTAGATCACAGAAAGGTAAAAGCACCTTATATAAGAAAGTGTTGTTTATTAGATGGACCAAAAGGGGACAAAGTTACAAAATTTGATTTAAGATTCCTTCAACCTAATAAAGAAGCTTTTGGAACAGCAGCCATGCATGGACTTGAACATTTATTAGCACATGAACTTAGAGGAAGATTAGATGGAATAATTGATTTATCTCCAATGGGATGTAGAACAGGATTCTATTTAAGTATATGGGGAGATAGGGAGGCTGCTGAAATTAAAGAAGCATTAGAAAGTTCTTTAAAGGAAGTTTTAAAGGCTAAAGAGATTCCAGCAGCAAATGATATACAATGTGGAAATTACAGAGATTTATCACTATTTGGAGCTAAGGAATATGTAAAAGAAGCATTAGATAGAGGTTTTTCTTTAAACATATTTGGTGAATAAAAACTATTTAAAATTAAGAAACTATAAATACCTAAGGGCGAAGTCCTTAGGTATTTATGCTATAAAGAACAAAATATTGATAAGTTTTTTGAAAATTTAATTGATGAAACTATCGAAGAAAATAGAAAAAATTTATTTCCTGGGAAATCAGTACCTGTAATAATTAGGTTAATCATTAAAAGAAAGTATTGGTGTAAAATGGATAAGTTAAAGGTGTTTACATAAAGGGCAAGATAAAGTATACTGGTGTATATACATTAATGAGGTGATGAGTATATGAATAGTAGAACAAAAGAAATGATATATGCAGCTTTATTGACAGCGTTAGCTATAATAATTCCAGTGCAGTTTTCATTTTTAAGGGTAATAATTCCACCATTTAGCGCAACTGTGGCTTCTCATGTACCAATGTTTATTGCAATGTTAGTTTCACCTATGGTAGCAGTTGTAGTAGGTGTAGGATCAGTTGTTGGTTTTCTATTCACAGGATTACCAATGCCTATAGTTTTTAGAGCGGCGATACACATTTTGGTAGGGCTTGTTGGTGCAATAATAATAAAGAGAAGTAGAAGTTATGTTAAGGCATCAATATTTACAGCTCCGATTCATGGTATAGGGGAAGCTTTAGTAGTTATACCTTTTGTAGGGTTTAATGTTTATCAATTACTAGTAGTAGTGTGTGTAGGGACAATTATACATCATGCTGTTGATAGTACAATTGCTTATGCTATTGTAAAGGCAATTGCTAAGGCTAGAAGAAAAAGCATTTATAATACTTTTAATGAAGTTATAACAAAGCAATTAACTTAAAATATTTTTCAAGTAAAGTCATGAATAAGATTTTATACATGGCTTTATTTTTATATACAAAATATGGTATGATGACCTTGTTGTAAATTTTTTTATAGGATAGAAGCTATGATGAATGCAAAAGCAATTGCTTAGGAATATCGTAATATTCCAAATTGAATTTGCGATATTTTTATATTATAATTTTAAATTAGTTATGTTTAAAACAAATATAATAAGTATTTGTGTAAAAGTAAAAAAATTACAATATGAAACACAAAAAAATAAATATTGAGGTAAGTTATGAATAAAAATATGAAAGAGGAAAATGAAGTTCTTCTAAAAAAAAGAAAGTTAATTAAAGAAGAAATTGAAGAAAAAAAATCAAATATAAAAGATATAGAGAAGAGAGTTAAAGCTTTGAGTAAAGAAGCTAAGGGAAGTTATAGTGAGGAAAAAGAAACTACCGAAAAGATTTATGAAGTTTTAACAAGAGAAATAAACAGCTACGAAGATGCATTAGAAGAACCTTACTTTGGAAGAGTTGATTTTAGGGAATATAGAGGACTTGGGGAAAGCATATATATAGGTAAAAAAGGTATTAGTAATATAAAAAAAGGTGAAGAGGTAGTTGTAGACTGGAGAGCACCTGTTGCTGACCTTTATTATAGTGGAACAGGTGGAGAAGCTTTCTATAAAGCACCAGCTGGAATTATTGAAGGAGAGCTTAATCTAAAAAGAAAGTTTCTATTTGAAGATGGAAAAATAAAAGAACTTTTTGATGAAGGTTTAAACGAACTTATGATAAATGGGGAGGAGGGCACAGAACTTGTCGACGAGTTTCTTAAAGTTAACTTAGAAGAGAGTAGGGGGAAGAAGCTTAAGGAAGTAGTTGCAACTATACAAAAAGAACAAAATGACATTATAAGATGGCCTAAAAATCTGCCTATTATAGTTCAGGGATCAGCAGGTTCTGGTAAAACAACAATTGCACTTCATAGACTTGCATATTTAATTTATAGATATAGAGAAACTATGCAGGGAGAAGATATCTTAGTATTAGCTCCAAATAAACTTTTTTTGGATTATATTTCAGATATTTTACCAAGTTTAGGTGCTGATAAGGTTAAGCAAAATACTTTTGAAGACTTGGTACTATCTAAGCTTAAAATGAATGGGAAAATATATAACAAAGATGAAAAGTTGAAAAGTATATTAGAAGAAAAAAATGAAGAAAAACGTAAATTAATAGTTAATTCTAGTAAGGTTAAGGGAACTTTGGTTTACAAAACCATGATAGATAGATATATTGCACTTGTTGAAAGTAGAGCGCTAGATATACATGACATTACAATTGAAGGGGAAGTAATCTTTAGTAAAAAAGAGATAATTAGATTGTATCTTAAAGATTTAAAGTCATACCCAATAAATAAGAGAAAAGATGAAATAAAAAGATATCTTAATCTTAAAATAAGGGAAAGATTAGCTCAAATCTTAAATAAAATAGATACAGAATGGAATTTTAAAATTAAAGATGTAAAGGCTGAATTAGAAGATTCTGAGGAGAGAAGAAAAAAACTTATAGCAATATATGATGCAAGGGATGCTATAAAAGATAATATAAATAAAAATTTGAAAAAAGAATTTAATTTATATTTTAAAAATTGGAGAGGAATAAGTTCAAAAGATATTTATTATAATTTTTTCAATGATGAAGAATTATTTAGTATAGCAACGGATGATAAAATTCCTGAAATTTTGGCAGACTATATGAGAGGAGAGTTTAATTCAAATTATGAAAAGAATATAATTGATGAAGATGATTTAGCAGCCCTTTTATATATAAGAGTTTTATTAGAAGGTATAGAGGAAAAGGAGAAATTCAAGCATATTGTAGTTGATGAGGCACAAGACTATAGTCCGTTTCAAATTTTTCTTGTTAATAAACTTTCAAAGGGAAATTCTTTAACTTTAGTTGGAGATTTAGCTCAAGGAATATATTATTATAAGGGAGTAAAGACTTGGGAAGATATAACTAAAGGTTTATTTAATGGAGAAGCTACATATATACAATTAACACAAAGTTATAGATCTACTGTTGAAATAATTGATTTTGCTGAAAAAGCATTACTCGCGCAAAACTTAGGGCTCAAGAATGCAAAACCAGTTCTGAGACATGGAGAAAAACCTAAGACAATAAAAGTTGATTCTGAAGAAGAATATGCAAGTGTTCTAGATAGTATAATAGACGAAGTGAAAGAAAAAGGAAAAAATACAGTTGCGATTATAACTAAAAATAGCGAAGAGGCGTTAGAATTATCCCAATATCTTAAAAAGAAGAGCAAATATAAATTCCAATTAATTAAAGGTAAAGAGAAAGAAGTTTCTGAAGAATTAATAATATTACCTTCATATATAACTAAAGGGTTAGAATTTGATTGTACGATTATATTAAATCCAAGTGAAGAAAATTATGGAGAAAATCTATTAGATGAAAGATTATTGTACGTAGCTCTTACTAGAGCTCTACACTTAGAGTATATAATTGAAAATGAAAAAATTTCATATTTAATTAATAAAAGTTGTTAAAAAACAATTCAATTAGCTTGTAAGTAGAAACCAAAACTAGTATAATTTATTAAGAGAGAATTGTTATTAGGAGGTAATCATATGTCAGCAGAGAAATTGAATGATGATATTTATTGGATTGGAGTAAAAGATCCGGAATTGAAAATTTTTGATATTATAATGGAAACAAAAAGAGGAACTACTTATAATTCATATGTAATAAATGATGAAAAAGTAGTAATAATAGATAGTTGTAAAAATGGATTTTATGAAGATTATAAAAAAAGTTTAAAAGATATTATTGGAGAAAAAAAGGTAGATTATATAGTAGTGCAACATACTGAACTAGACCATAGCGGTACTGTAAAGATGTTACTTAAAGATTATCCAGAAGCTACAGTCATAGGGACTAAAATGGCTTTAAATTTCTTAAAAAATATAGTGAATGAACCCTTTAATGGGTTAGAAGCTGATGAAGATGTAAATATTGGGAATAATACATTGCAATTTATAAAAGCACCAAATCTACATTGGCCTGACACTATGTTTACTTATGTTAAAGAAAAGAAATTATTATTTACCTGTGATTTTACTGGGTGTCATTATTGTCCTGAAAAATCAATTAAAGATCTTGTAGCAGACGATTATTTAGATGAAATGAAATATTACTTTGATTGTATAATGGGACCTTTCAAGCCATATGTTTTGAAGGGACTTGAAAAGATAAAGGATTTAGAAATTGATATGATGGCTACAAGTCATGGACCAGTCCATCAAGGAGAGAATGTAGCTAAAGCGTTAGACTATTATAGAGAATGGGCTTCAGAAGAACCTATCGATCCTAAAAAAGTAGAGATATTTTATGTAACTGCTTATGGAAACACTGGAGATATAGCAATTTACATGAGGAATAAGCTAGAAGAAAAGGGATATAAGGCAGATGTTCATGAAATAACAGCTATGTCGATTGAAGAAGCTGTTAGATTAATTGAGAGAGCTAAAGGATTTATGATAGGATCACCAACAATAAATGCAGATGCGGTAAAACCTGCTTGGGATTTATTATCTCTCGTTAATGTTAATATAAATAGAAGTAAGGCTGCATTAGCCTTTGGATCCTATGGATGGAGCGGTGAAGGAGTTCCTATGCTAACAGCAAGATTAAAGTCGTTAAAGTTAAAGGTAGTGGAGGAAGGATTTAAGTTTTATTTTGTTCCATCAGAAGATGATTATAAAAAAGCAGATGAAATGGTTGAGAATTTTATTAGTTTAATGTAAAATGTATGTAATTAAAGACACTTATTTTTAAATAAGTGTCTTATTTAATTAGAATTATTATTAAGAAAGAAGTGAACTATAATTGGAAGATAAAGAAATAATGTCATTTAGAGATGAGAATGGTAATAAGGTAGATTTTGAAGCTGTAGCTAGAATATTTGTTGAAAAGAAAGAATATTTATTATTAGCACCACTTGAAGAAAAAGACAGTGAGGATGTTTTTGTCTTTAGGATAGATAATGTAGATGGAAAAGAAGAGTTAAATTTGGTGGAAGATGATAAAGAATTTTTAGCAGTTAAGAAGGAATATAAGAAACTTATTTATTAAGGAGCATAGATCAAATGGAAATCACAGAAATTATAGAATTTTTAGAAGATAATGATATATCAGAGATTAAGGAAATAAAATCCGAAGATAATTATGTTGTATTTAACTTCTTTTATGATTTTGACAAAGAAGAGATGTCTGCAGCAAGGTCATATGCTAATGAAGAAAGCGACGTAGAGGAAGAAAGTAATGAGTGGTATAGAGAGTGGTATTTTTCATATTTATATGATGTGGCTAAGGACAATATAGAGGAAATACTTGATGATATGAATGAAGAGTTTGGAACTTCAAGTCTTTCGAAAGTTATAACTAGCCATGCTAATAATATTGAATATGTTAAGTTTGCAGTTATAGTATGCAATAATACTTTTGAATGGGATATGGAAGATGCATTAAACGATTACTTATAGGCAAGAATTGCATATTGCATTGTATAAATTATATGTTATAATAGAAACATAAAGAGATCCTGAGATGTACGCCTAGCTTACTATGTTCAACCTACATATTATATACGGGATTTGCAACAGTTTTATGGATGTCGAGCTTCCGTTTTGTTAGAAGATGGCTGAAGTAAGATGAGCTTAACCCACCTGCGAGGCGCAGGTATGAATGTATAAGCAAACGGCATGTTGGGAATTGATTGTATTTAAAAACCTCAATAGTTAATATTGAGGTTTTTTTATATAGTTTTAGGCGGTGATATATAAATCTTATGCCGATAACCCTAGATAAAAAAATTGGCGCCTTTTGGAACAGTGGTTTATATATAATAATTTCTGGTATTTATAGATTAGCTTGTCCAAATTTTTAGACAAAATTATCATAAAGAAATTAGTAGGTGGAAGGAATCTAAGTAAAAAATTAATTAGCTTTTTTCTACGATTTATTTGTTTTATTAGTATTGTCCTATTCATAGTATCACCCCTTTATATAGTAAAAAAATAATTTATGGGATAATTATACCATAATGGTGAAAAATGTAAATTAAAACAGTTAGATAAGATTTTACATAAAAATACAAGTTAGTATAAAATTGGAGAGAAATATATAGGATAATGTATTATTAAAAATCTTCGTAGCATAAATGAAAAATAAATGTCAGCATTAAGGAAAGGTTGATAAAAGGAATGGTTGATAATATAGTGAATAATATGTAAAATAAGCTTAAGATATATTATAAGGAGTTGTATTAATGGATATTGATTCAATGAAGATAGAGGAAGTTATAGAGAATATAAATAGGTTATATAAGAAAAGTCAAGAAGAAGGATTGTCAGATCAAGAAAAGGAATTACAGCAGAAATTTAGACAAAGATATATTGATAATGTTAAACGTAATTTTAGAGGGCAATTAGAAGGAATTGAACCCAAAAAGAAAAAATAAGAGGTGATTAAAGTTGGCGGTAAGGGTAGAAAAGCTTATTAAGGATTTTGATTTAGAGGTTTTAGTAAAGGGGAATTTAGAACAAGAAATAAAGGTAAACGATATAAATAGACCAGGCCTTCAGTTAGCGGGGTTTTATAACTATTTCGCTCCAGAAAGAATTCAAGTTATAGGTAAAGCAGAATGGAGCTTTCTAGATGATATGCAATTTGAAGTTAGAAGGAAAAGGTTAAAAAAATATTTTACTTCAGAAATGAATTGTATAATTATATCTAGGGGATTAGAACCGCATGAAGAATTTATAGAATTGGCAGCAAAGAAAGAGATATGGATATTAAGAAGTGAGCTTGTAACAACAAAGCTTATGAGTAAGCTTACATTATATCTTGCAGACAAGCTTGCTCCAGAAACAAGATTACATGGAGTATTAGTAGACGTTTATGGTATAGGAATTCTAATTACAGGAGAAAGTGGGATTGGGAAAAGTGAAACTGCTTTAGAGCTTATTAAGAGGGGACATAGGCTTGTTACTGATGATGCTGTAGATATTAAAGAAATAGATGGTGATCTTATTGGTAGTTCACCAAATGTTACAATAGGGATGTTAGAGGTTAGAGGAATAGGAATAATAGATGTTTCAGCTCTTTATGGATTAAGTTCGGTTCAGCAGAAAAAGAAGATAACCCTTATTATGCATTTTGAACATTGGAAAGATGATAATGATTATGACAGGTTAGGAATAAATGATGAATATATGGACATACTAGGAGTTTACATAAAGAAATTGACAGTGCCAGTGAGACCAGGTAGAAACATAGCAGTTATAATTGAAGCAGCAGCAGTAAATTACCGTCAGCAGTTAATGTCAAACATTTCACCTGTTGATATAATCGAAAAGAGGATGGAGATTGAGGGGAGAAATATGAAGTAAGATAGTAAGAAAGGGATGTAGACAGATGAGTAATGAAGAAAAAAATGTTTGGGAAAAGTACGATGAAAAGGGTGTAAAGAAAGTCTTTGATTTTAGCGACGGATATAAAGAGTTCATATCAAAGTGCAAAACAGAAAGAGAATGTGTTAAGGAAACTATAAAGATAGCTGAAGCTAATGGATTTAGGAATATTGAAGATGTTATAAAAAACGGTGAAAAGCTCAAAGTTTATGATAAAATTTATGCTAATAATAAGGATAAATCAATAGCATTATTCATAATAGGAAAAAATAGATTTGAAGATGGTTTAAAGATATTAGGAGCACATATTGATTCGCCAAGATTAGATATAAAGCAAAATCCTTTATATGAAGATACGGAGCAAGTTCTTTTAGATACACATTATTATGGTGGAATAAAAAAGTATCAGTGGGTTACTTTACCTTTAGCCATTCATGGAGTAGTAGTAAAAAAAGATGGAACTATAATTGATGTTGTAATAGGAGAAGATGACAATGATCCAGTAGTAGGCGTAACTGATCTTTTAGTTCATTTAGCTCAAAATCAATTAGAGAAAAAAGCTAATAAGGTAATTGAAGGGGAAGAATTAAATGTATTAGTAGGAAGTATGCCACTAAAAGGAAAAGAGAAGAATAAAGTTAAGGCCAATATTCTTAAGATATTAAAAGAAAAGTACAATTTTGAAGAGGAAGATTTCATATCAGCAGAACTTGAAGTTGTCCCAGCTGGTAAAGCAAGAGATTATGGAATAGATAGAAGTATGGTTATGGGATATGGACATGATGACAGGGTTTGTTCTTATGCATCACTTATGTCAATAATTGATATAGAAAAGCCAGATAAAACATGTGTATGCATTTTAGTTGACAAAGAAGAAATTGGTAGTGTAGGAGCAACAGGAATGCACTCTAGATTCTTTGAGAATACAGTAGCGGAAGTAATGGATAAAGTTGAAGGTTATTCAGAAATTAAACTTAGAAGATGCTTAAATAATTCTAAGATGTTATCATCTGATGTAAGTGCAGCCTTTGATCCAAACTTTCCATCGGTAATGGAAAAGAAAAATGCTGCTTACTTGGGCAAAGGAATGGTATTTAATAAGTATACTGGAGCAAGAGGAAAATATAATTGTAATGATGCTAATGCTGAATATATGGCTGAAGTTAGAAATATAATGGATAAACATGATGTGACTATACAGACAGCTGAACTTGGAAAAGTAGATCAGGGTGGTGGAGGAACAATCGCATATATTTTAGCTCAATATAATATGGAAGTAATAGATTGCGGAGTGCCTGTTCTTAATATGCATGCGCCTTGGGAAATTGCAAGTAAAGTTGATATATACGAAACTATGAGAGGTTATTACGCATTTTTACTTGAAGCATAATTCAAAAAAATTAGAGTCTTTTATGATTAAAGGCTCTATTTTTTTGCTCAATTTTCATTATAGAATAAATTTTTGCATTAAAAAGTATAATAAAGTTAGTGAGTGATATAGTTTGTAATTACTTGGAGGAGAGATATGTATAAATTTAGAAAAATAATAGGAGTTTTTGCAATTATTATTTTTGCAACAGTGATTTTTCAAGGTAACGAAAAAAATGCTTTGTGTTTATCAAAGGTAAATGAGGAAAAAACTTTAAAGATAGGAGTTATGGAATACAAATCAAGCGATCAATATATTTTGGAAATCCATAAAAGTTTAGAACAGATTCAAAGAGATAATCTGGGCAAAGTTGAATTCCTTTTTTATGATGCAAAAGATAATCAAGAAGTTCAAAATGCAAGTATCAATAAGCTGCTTCAGGAAGGTATTGATCTTTTGGTAGTTAATATAGTAGATATTAATACAGCACAAAATGTAATCAATATGGTTAAACAAAAAAATATACCAATTATTTTCTATAATAGAGAACCACTTACAACAGATGCTATAAAATCATATAATCGAGCTGTATTTATAGGAACCGATGCGGCAGAAGCTGGAATTTTACAAGGAAAAATATTTTACAAACTATGGAGTATCAATAAGAAACTTATCGATAAAAATAGGGATAATAAACTTCAGTACGTTATGCTAAAAGGAGAACCTTATAACATTGAGACTCTTGAAAGAACAAGATACTCTGTATTAACTATTAATAGTGAAGGTATAGGTACAGAAGAATTAACATCGGTTTTTTGCTCATGGGATGGAAGTACAGCAGAAAGTGTCATGAATACTGTATATTTAAGTTATGGAAATAAAATTGAAGCCATTATTTCAAATAATGATGCAATGGCTATAGGGGCAATTAGAACTCTACAAAAATATGGATACAATACTGGAGATCCAAATAAAATGATTCCGATTGTTGGTGTGGATGCCATACCAATTGCAATTGAGTATATTGAAAAAGGATACATGACAGGTACTGTTGTTCAAGATGTTATGGAAACAGCAAAGGCTATCTATACTTGTGGTTTAAATTTAATTAATAGAAAAAGCGCTATTGATGGAACAGCATATAATTTTGATGATACAGGGGTTTCAATTCGTATACCATATAAGGAATATGTAAAATAATTTTTTAAGAAATAAATTATTAAATATAGTTATCTTTAAGGAGGAACTAAATGAAGTATTTTAATAGAATATTAGGAAGCCTTATTTTAATAATTTTAGTATCTTTAATATTTCAAAACTTTTGTAAAAGTGTCTCGAACGTATATAATACAAATGGAATAGTTCCTTTAAAAATTGGAGTTCTTGAATATAAATCTGATGACCAATATATTTTAGAAGTACATAAAAGTTTAGAACAAATTCAAAAAGAAAATGAAGGAAAGGTTGAATTTATTTTTGTAGATTGTAAAAACAGTCAAGAGATACAAAATCTTAGCATAAATAATTTTCTTCAAGGAGGCATTGATATTTTATTTGTAAATTTGGTAGATATAACAGAAGCAAAAACCGTTATAGATATGATTAAACAGAAAAATGTTCCTGTTATATTATATAATAGGGAACCTCCTATAAAAGATTCAATAAGATCCTATAATAGGGCTATATTTGTAGGAACAGACCCAAGTCAAGCAGGTATATTACAAGGTAATATAATAACTAGGCTATGGAAAAGTAACAAAGGAGATATAGATAAAAATGGGGATGGTAAAATTGGGTATATTATGTTAAAAGGAGAACCTAATAATATAGAGACAATAGAAAGGTCTAGATATTCTATTTTAACAATAAATAATGCAGGAATAGAAACAAATGAATTAGAAGCAGTATATTGTAATTGGAGTGAAGATACTGCTAAATATTTTATGCAAACTTTATATTTAAGTTACGGAAATAAAATTGAATTTATAATTTCAAATAATGATGCCATGGCTATAGGGGCTGTAAAAGCTTTACAGAAATATGGATTTAACACTGGAGATCCAAAGAAGATGATTCCAATCGTAGGTGTGGATGCTATACCAGAGGCAAGAGAATATATAGATAAAGGATATATGACAGGAACTGTTTTGCAAGATGCAAATGAAATGGCAAAGGTACTTTATATGAGTGGAGTTAATTTATTCAATGGTAGAAGTGCTATAGAAGGGATACCATATGGATTTGATGACACTGGAGTTTCAATTCGTATACCGTATAAAGAATATCCTCCTATAAATAAATAACTTAAAGATATTCTTTGTATTTGTAGTGAATATTGTGTTAATGTGGGATGAAAAATAAATTAATCTGGCCAAAATTAATTTTATTTTTTAATAAAGTTACAAATCTAATTATTTTAGTTGACAATGAACTTATATGATATATAAACTAAGGTATATGGTTTTATACTAAAAGGGAATAGGGTCGGAATCCCTAGCAGCCCTCGCTACTGTATTAAGCTACGAAATCTTAATAAACCACTGAAAAACAATTTTTGGGAAGGTAAGAAAGTAGGTATGATGCTTTAAGCCAGGAGACCTGCCATAAATCAATCATAAAATTTGCTTCGAGGAGGAAGGAAAATGAAAAAAATAATATCAAGATTTTTAGCAATTATATTTATTTTATCATTAGTTATTGCTATACCAACAAAAGAAACAGTACAAGCTGCTGTAGATAATAATACTTTGGAAAATATGATTAATACAACTGTAGATTATTTAGTTAAAAAGGATGCCTTATATGGAAATGAGTGGAGTGTTGTTGCAATAGCTCGTTCCAAGAAAAGTATACCATCTAGTTATTATGATAAATACTACAAGAGTGTAGAAGGTAAGATTATGGAGGAAGTAAAGAAAGCCGTGCCTTTT
This sequence comes from Clostridium cibarium, assembly GCF_014836335.1. Lineage (GTDB taxonomy): Bacteria > Bacillota > Clostridia > Clostridiales > Clostridiaceae > Clostridium > Clostridium cibarium. Next base: position 223,786 of record NZ_JACSRA010000001.1, on the reverse strand, counting down.
ACTTCTGATGTAGCTAAGTCAGATTGGACATCAATTACTGATGCTGAAAAATTAGTGTTAGCATTAAATTCAATAGGAAAAGATCCTAAGAATGTGGTAGGATTAAATTTAGTGGATTTAATATGGAACAGAGAAGGTCTTGGAAATAATGGGGTTAGTGAACTTGCATATGCATTAATAGCTTTAGATTCTAAAAATTATGAAGCTCCAGCAAATTCAAAGAACACAAGAAGTTCTATAATTACAAAAATGTTATCACTTAGAACTGGAGATGGTGGATTTAGTTGGGATAATACAGCAGCTACTGCAGATATAGATACAACAGCTATGGTAGTTCAAGCTTTGGCAAAATATTATGATAGACCAGAAGTAAAAACTGCTGTTGATACATGTTTAAATATATTAAAAAATAATCAAACAGCAAAAGGTGACTACGTAAGTGTATATGGTTCTCAAACTTACGAAAGCCCATGTACAGCGGCACAGGTAGTTGTAGCTTTAGATAACCTAAAGAAAAATCCTACTTTAGTTCAAAGTGGATTTGTAAAAACAATGGATTTAATAGATGTTATGACTAGTTATTATGTGCAAGGTGGGGGATTTAAAAACTCTAGTACAGATGAAACTCCTGATAATATTGCATCTACACAATTATTATATGCTTTAGTATCATATGAAAGACTACTAGAAGGGAAAAATTCTTTATATGATCTTATAGATGTTAGTGTACAAGCAAAGCAACTGGAACCTCAAAAAGAAGAGCCTAAAGTTCAACAAATTGAAGTTCAAGATAGAAGTGTAGCTACTAATGTAACTGCTGGTGATACTGCAAAATCTAGTGAAGTAAATGAGATTAAAACTGGAGACAATGGAAGCTTTAATGTGTTATTAATTATTATGGCTGTTATGACAGGCGTAATGGTAGTAATTAGAAAGAAATCATTAAAAGAAGTTAGATAATTAGAGATCAATTCTTAATGGTATTATCCTTAAGAATTGATCTTATTTTGAATAGTTATAAGTATAGTTTAGAGTAATATTTGAGGTGATATTATAATGATAAGAAGATATTGGAAAGTAATAGCTATTTGTATATGTGTATTATTTGCTATAATTCTAGGAATAAGAGGTCTTAAAATACAAACACCTGAAGAGGTGGCGAGTAATAAAGTAGAAGTGATGCAAGATGAAAGTGGAAATACAGATGAGAAAAACGTAGATTCAAATTCACAAAATCAAGTAGTAAATAATGAAAGTGGTAATGATAAAGAAGAGGCTCAAAAGAGTGAATCTAATGAAACAGGGAAAGCGGTAACACCTGCTAGTAAAAATTCAAATGGATCAGAAAATACTGGTTCAGTAGAGTCAGCAAACAATAAACCTATGGATCAAGGGAATAATAATACAGGCACAAGTAATGGTACAAAGCAGGAAGCGCAACAAACTAAGTCATATGTTAACTTTTCTATTGATGCTAAAAATGTTTTGAATAATATGGAGAGTTTGACTGCGGGAAAAGAAAGTACTCTTGGAGACAATGGTAATATTTTTTTAGGAAAAATAGAAATTAATGATGGTGAAAGCGTGTTAGATGTTTTGATTAAGACAGGAATTCCTGTATCTCTGAACGGAAGTTACATTAAAGGAATAAATAATTTGTTTGAAAAAGACTGTGGTAGCAAAAGTGGATGGATGTACAAATATAATGGAAAAGTGCTGGGGAAATCAGCATCAGAGCAGAAAGTTTATAATGGAGATACTATAGCGTTTATATATACATGTGATTATGGAAATGATTTGAGGTAGTGAAGTTTATGTATAGAAAATCAATGGATAGTTTTTCAAGATTGCATCCTTTAATTAATTTTACATATTTTCTTTTTGTAATAATGTTTAGCATGTTTTTAATGGATCCTATCTTTTTAGGAATCTCATTAATAGGATCTATGCTATATTCAGTTTATTTAAAGGGAATAAAAGCCTTAAAGTTTAATGTCATATACATGATGCCAATGATTATATTTCTTACAATTTTGAACCCATTATTTAATCATGAAGGAGCTACAATAATTTTGTATATAAATAATAATCCAATAACTCTTGAAGCTATAATATATGGAGTTGCATCAGCTATTATGTTAGTTTCTGTATTGATATGGTTTAGTGCATATAATGTAGTTATGACATCTGATAAATTCATGTACTTATTCGGGAGGGTAATGCCAAAGAATTCTCTTATTGTAGCTATGGTATTAAGGTTTGTCCCAAGATTTAAGGCACAAATTAAAGTTATATCAAATGGACAGAAATCAATAGGGAAAGATATTACTAATGGAAATATCTTTGAAAGAATAAATCACGGAGTAAAGATTTTATCCATGTTAATCACATGGGCTTTAGAAAATGCTATAGAAACGGCAGATTCAATGAAGGCAAGGGGATATGGTTTAAAGGGAAGAACAAGCTTTTATTTATATAAGTTTAGCTTAAGAGATAAAATAATTTTAGGCGTATTATTGGTACTCATAGGGATAACATTATGTGGAATTAGCTTTGAGTTAGGAAGTGCAAATTATTTTCCAAAGATAAAAATAAATAATATTTCAAGTATTGGCTTGATAACATATTTAACATATTTCTTACTTAATATATTTCCTATAATTATTAATGTTTGGGAGGAGATTAAATGGAAATTATCAAAATAGAAGAGTTAACTTTTAAATATCTGCTTAAGGATAAACCAGCTTTAGTAGATATAAATTTAAGTATAAAAAGTGGAGATTTTGTATTGATTTGTGGAAAATCTGGATGTGGTAAAAGTACATTGTTAAAACATTTGAAGCCTACATTAATTCCACATGGAGATAGAAAAGGAGCTGTTTTTTATAAAGGAAAAAGAATTGAAGATATAAGTGAAAGAAAAGCAGCAGAAGAACTAGGATATGTATATCAAAATCCGGAAAATCAATTGGTTACTGATAAGGTATGGCATGAACTAGCTTTTGGGTTAGAAAATTTAGGGTATGATAATGATGCCATAAGAGTTAGAGTTTCGGAAATGGCAAGTTATTTTGGTATAGAAAAGTGGTTTTATAAGGATGTAACAGAGTTATCAGGAGGGGAAAAGCAAACATTGAATTTAGCTTCTGTTATGGCTATGAATCCAAGGGTTTTAATATTAGATGAACCGACATCACAGTTAGATCCTATAGCAGCAAATGAATTTTTAGATACTATTGAAAAGATAAATAAGGATCTTGGAGTAACTGTAATATTAACAGAGCATAGACTAGATAAAGTTTTTTCAATGGCAGATAAGGTTCTTGTTATGGAAAAAGGTAAAGTTATAACTTATGATAAACCAAAGAATATAGGTGCTTTTTTAAAGAAAAGTGAAAATGATATGTTTTTATCTCTTCCAACTGCTACAAAGATATATGCTGAGGTAGTTAATGATTTAGATTGTCCTATAACTCTTAGAGATGGTAGAAGGTGGCTTCAGAAGTTATTGAAGGATAATGAAAGAGTAATAACTGAAATAGAAGCAGAAGATAAAATTTTTGATGAAAAAATTATAGAAATTAGAGAAGTTTGGTTTAAATATGATAAACATTCAGAAAATGTAGTAAAGGATTTTTCATTAACTGTACATAAAGGTGAATTTTATTCTATATTAGGTGGAAATGGAACAGGAAAAACTACTAGTCTTAATTTAATTAGTGGGATAAATAAGCCTTATAGAGGAAAAGTTTATATTAAAGGAAAAGATGTTAAAAAATATTCATCTAATGAGCTATTTAATAAGAATTTAGGAGTGCTTCCGCAAAATCCGCAAACTATATTTGTAAAAAATACTGTTAGAGAAGATTTGATGGAGATATTATTTGATGTAAATATAAAGGAAGAGGAAAAGGAAAGAAAATTATCAAAGATTTCACAAGTAGTAGAAATAAATGATATTTTAGATATGCATCCATATGATTTAAGTGGGGGAGAAGCTCAAAAAGCAGCTTTAGCAAAGGTATTAATGCTTGAACCTGAAATACTACTTTTAGATGAGCCAACTAAAGCTTTAGATAATCACTATAAGGAAAAGTTTGGTGAAATATTAAAAAGACTTCAATGTCAGGGGAAAACTATAATTATGGTAACTCATGACTTAGAATTTGCTGCTGAGTATTCAGATACTTGTGGAATGTTTTTTGACGGAAATATTGTAACGAGCGGAGTGCCTAAGAAATTTTTTAGCGAAAATAATTTTTATACAACTTCAGCTAACAAGATAAGTAGATATGTATTTAAAGGTGCGGTGACTTGTAAGGATGTGATTAGCTTATGCAGAAAAAACTTGTAAACAAAAAAATAATTAGTCTAGTAGTAATTTTATTTTTTATCACTTTAACTATTTTTTGTGGCATATTTATTTTAGGAGATAGAAAATATTATTTTATTAGTTTGCTTATTATTATCCTCAGCATTATACCTTTTTTAATGTTATTTGAAAAAAAAAGATTACAGGCTAGAGAGATGGTATTGATAGCAGTACTTGTTGCTATAGCTGTAGTTGGAAGAATGGCTTTTTTCATGATTCCACAGTTTAAGCCAGTTATGGCAATAGTAATAGTTGCAGGTGTTTGTTTTGGAAGAGAAGCAGGATTTTTAACTGGAGCATTATCAGCTTTTGTATCTAATTTTTTCTTTGGACAAGGACCTTGGACTCCGTGGCAAATGTTCGCCTTTGGATTAGTTGGCTTTTTAGCTGGATTGATATTTAGTGAGAGTAAACTTAAGGAAAAGAGATGGCTCTTATGTTTATTTGGAGGAGTAACCACCTTAATTATTTATGGAGGATTAATTAATTTAAGCACTCTATTTATAACAATGCAGAAGGTTACTTTGGAAGCTGTTTTAGCTGTATATGTTTCAGGATTTTATTTTGATTTAGTTCATAGTGCTTCTACTGTTATATTTTTAGCCCTTATTTATAAACCCATGCTAGGAAAGATGGAACGTATTAAAATGAAGTATGGAATTTAGTAAGTCCATGAGGTTGAAATTTTTCTGTGATTATATAAAAGCCTCCAACTATTACTATTGTTGATAGTTGGAGGTTTGTTTTGTAAATTATTCACATATTAAAGCTTGTATATGTACGCCTTACTAATTGGAATTATTTAAACTCATTAATTTAAAGTAGTTGCAGTAACTGTTCCACTTTCAAAGCAAATTATACCTTCTTGATTACGAGCTTTAACACTTATATCATAAGATGTGTTTGTAGTTAATCCTTTAATAGTAAAGTTCTTGTTAGTAAGCAAAATCCATGTTGGAGTTGTTGTTAATGTACCATCTAGTGCAACGTACTGAGAGCCTACTTTTATTTGATATCTTAGTTTATTAATAGAATTAGGTTGCCAACTTATTGAAATTGAATCTTTGCCAATTTGGGTAACTTTAATATTAGTTGCACTTGGTAAGTTATCTATATAATTTTGAATAGCATCTAATCTACTTTGGAGTGTATCTCTATTACTATCTCCTTCTGGTAATAAATTGATTGCAGCTTGAGCTAAATCAACATTAGCTTGCACTTTAGTGTTTTCTGCATTTTCAACTTTAGTTGTAGCGTAATTAACATTATCAATGTAGAGTTGCACTGCTGTTAGCCTTGTTTGTAATGCAGTTTTAGGTGCTCCATCTATTAATGCTGTTACTAATGTTTGCGCTGAAGTTACATCTGCTTGTAATTTTGTTACTTCTGCTTTAGCTACTGCATTAGTTGCATTAGCTAATTGTGTTTGATAAGTAATAGAGGCTTGTACAGCATTCAATCTATTCTGTAGAGCAGTTCTAGTATTGTCACCAACTGGTAATAAGTTAATAGCAGATTGTGCTAAATCAATACTAGCTTGTGTTTTAGTAGTTTCTGCAGATGTTACCTTAGTTGTTGCAGCAGCTACATTATTAATATAATTTTGAACTGATGTTAATCTTGCTTGAAGCGCTGTTTTATCAGCTCCATTTTGTAATGCTGTTACTAGAGATTGGGCAGAAGTTACATCTGTTTGTAGTTTAGAGTTTTCTGCTTTAGCGACTGCATTTTTAGCATTTAATAATTGAGCTTGGTAAGTTAAATAAGTTTTAACTGCATCAAGTCTTTTTTGAAGAGCTATCCTATTAGAATCTCCATTTGGAAGGGAATTGATAGCAGCTTGAGCAGAAGAAATATTAGCTTGAGTTTTGGTGTTTTCAGCAGCAATTACAGCATTTGTCGCATTAGATAAATTATCTATATAATATTGTACTTTATATAGTCTATTAGTTAAATTACTATAATCATCTCCAGAATTTTCTGGTAAGTCATTTAGTAGAGTTTTAGCAGCATTTACATCAGATTGTAATTTAGAATTTTCTGCTTTTAATACAGCTTCTGTAGCACGATCTAAACTGAAAAATATATTTGATATTAATACTGGTGTGGTAGTATTATCTGATTTAAGAAGCTGGCGAAGTCCTGAAGTTTCTCCTGTAAACCAAATGGTACCATCATTTTTTACGAATATTGTATAACCATCGCCGGCAATTACTTGAGCCACATTGTCAATTGACATTTTAGCTAGCTGGCTTTGACTATTAGTATTTCCAATTCCTAGCTGACCTGACATGTTTGAGCCAACGCCCCAAACAGTACCATCATTTTTAAGAAATACAGTATGCCATTTTCCACAGCTAACTTGTTTTACACCACTTATAGGTATTTGCTTTAATGTAGTTTGGTTATAACTAAAAATGTCTCCCATACCATTATTGGATCCATATCCCCAAACAGTACCATCATTTTTAAGGTATAGTGTATTTTCATAACCACAAGAAATTTGTTTAAGATCAGAATATCTAAAGTTAGTTATAGTTGTTGGATCAGATGTTGTCTTACTTAAACCAATGGCATCAGCATTTCCTACGAACAGTAGAGTATTATCATTTCTTACTAAGATACAATTGTATCTTCCTGAAATCATTTTCTTGATGCCAGAGATTCCAGTATTAGCTGGAGTTGTAGATTTTCTATTTCCAAATGATCCAGAATACCAAAGGCTCCCATCATTCTTTAAGTAAAGTGCGTACTCAGCACCACAATTAATTTCCTTAACATCAGATATAGAGACCTTTACTGGTGAACTTTGATCTGTAGTAGAGCCTATTCCTAATTGGCCAGTAGCATTCCAACCAGATGAGTATAATGTACCATCATTTTTTAGAATAACAGAAAAGCCTCTGCCATGGGAAATTTGTTTAATATTATCTACAGACAATTTTGAAGGTTTATAATACTCAGTGCTTCCTGTACCAAGTGCTTGACCATTACCAAGACCTAAGGCAGTACCATTATTTTTAATAAATGTAACAGTATAATCCCCAGCTGAAATTTCCTTAATACCTACCTTACTAGCATTAGGCAAAGAGATGCTATCTAATGCACTAACTTTAAGAGCCTTAGAAAATAATAAGTTGCATCCGAATACAATTGCAAATAAGCTAATCGTAGGCACAATATTTGAGATCCACTTAAACTTTGATTTTTTGAGTAAAAACGACATTTTAAACATTCCTTTCTCATAATTGTATATTTATCATAATATTACAATAAAAGTATACTATAAATTCAAACTATATACAATACATGGGAGATTTTGTATTATATTGGGGTAAAATGTATGTTAGAACAAATAATTATGTGGAAAGTATTGGCGGCTAGGTTTATAATGGTAGATTCAATGAAAATGAAGTGTTGGAAGATGGAGAGTTAGTACAACGTTATTGTATTAATATATAAAATTATGCAATTAATTGCTTTATTAGAGAGAATGTAATTTATCAATTATTTCTATAGAAATAATTGTAATTATATACATTATAGTGTAAATTATTATTATATATGGAAGAAGAGGTAATGCAACGGTAAATTCTTATTTGATGTTATAGAGAGTTTTACAAGTATAGGTTGTATATCTTAATATGTAATTTATGGAGGATAGATTTATGAGAAAAAGGACAAAGATATTAGTCAGTATTTTAACAACCATAAGTACCTTAGCTATGATTGAAACTGTAGGATTTGCTGCAGATACTAAATCAGAATTAGCAATGTTAACAGATGAAGCATCAATTCCAAAAGTTATTTCTGAGATGACTCTTGATGAAAAGTGTCAGATGGTTTGTGGAATAGGGTTAATGACTCCATATGGTGGGGCTGGTGCTACTTTTGCTATTCCAAGACTAGGAATACCAAGTGTAGAACTTACAGACGGACCTCAGGGAGTTAGAATGGGAGGATTAGTAATTACACCTAACTATGCACCTACTAAATATGCTACTTGCTTTCCAAACCCTTTATTAAATGCTTCAACATGGTCACCAGAATTAATAAATAAAGTTGGAAAAGCTATGGCGGAAGAATGTAGAAGTTATGGTGCAGATGTTTTATTGGCACCTGCTATGAATATAATTAGAGATCCTTTAGGCGGAAGAACTTTTGAGTATTATTCAGAGGATCCATATGTAACAGGTGTATTAGGCACTGAAGCAGTTAAAGGGATTCAATCACAAGGGATAGGAGCATGCATTAAACATTTTGCTTGTAACAATCAAGAGAATAACAGGATAGATGGAGATGAAATAATATCAGATAGAGCTTTAAGAGAAATTTATCTTCCACAATATGAAAAAGCTACAAAGGAAGCAAATCCTTGGTCAGCTATGGCTTCATATAATAAGGTCAATGGTACAAGAATGACAGAAAATAAATATCTTATGGAAGATGTATTAAGAGGAGAATTTGGGTTTGATGGTATGATTATGTCAGATTGGGGGGCATATAATAGAGCAGAAGCTTTCAAGGCAGGATTAGACATGAATCAGCCAGGTGGATTTTATAATATGAGTGGAATTCTATTGCCAGCATGGTTAATGCAGATAAAACCTGCTGTTACATCATGGAATGCAATAAAAGAAAGTGATCTTGATAGAGCAATTACAAATATTTTGAAACTTATTATTAAGACACCTACATTTAAAGGGGAATACGGTGATAAAGAGAAGTTTAAAAATAAAACAACACTTAGTACAGAAATAGCTACTAGAAACCAGTCATTATCAAGAGAATTGGCAGCAGAAGGAATAGTGCTTCTTAAAAATCAAAATAATACTTTACCTATTAGAAATAACAAAATAATTTCTGTGGCAGGAAAAAATGCCTTTGATAATAGAGGAATTATTTATGAAGGAAATGGAAGTGCAACTGTAAATGCAGATCCAAAAGGAGTTGTTTCTCTTACTCAAGGATTGAAAAATGCAGGATTTAGTGTAATCAGTAAATTTAATAATAAAAATATAGTAGAGGGAATATCTACGGAAGGTGCTGCAAATTTAGCTGCTACTACAGATAGTTCTGTTATTTCAATAGGATTACCTGGGCATGAAGGTTCGGATTATGGTTCTATGAGTTTATCAAAAGATCAAATTAGTCTTATAAAGACTCTGGGGGATGAATATCATAAACTTCACAAAAAGGTAGTTGTAGTGTTAAATACTGGTGCACCTGTGGAAGTTTCAAGTTGGGAACAATATGCAGATTCTATCCTTTGGGTAGGGCTTCCAGGAAGTGAAGGAGCAAATGCAATAGGTGATATAATAAAAGGTGCAGTGAATCCTTCAGGAAAGCTTACTGTTACATGGCCTGTTAATTATTATGATGTGCCGGATTCTAGTTATTTTCCTAAAAACACCAACACGCCAGTTAACTATAAGGAAGGTATTTATGTTGGATACCGCTATTACGATACTAAAAATGTAGCTCCATTATATAGGTTTGGATATGGACTTTCATATACAACATTTAAGTATAGCAATATAAAATTAAGTTCAGATAAGTTCTATTTAAATGATGATAATTCAAGGTTTATTGTATCTGTTGATATAACTAATACAGGAAATGTAGCTGGTAAAGAAGTAGCTCAACTTTACATAAAAGATGTACAAGCATCTGTAGATAGGCCAGAGAAGGAATTAAAAGGCTTTGTAAAGACAAGAGTATTAAATCCAGGTGAAACACAGACAGCTGAATTTAGTATAAACAAAAGAGATCTTTCGTTTTATAGTGAAAATAATAAAGCTTGGGTTCAAGAAACAGGGGAATTTAATGTGATTGTTGGAGGAACTTCAGATGATAAAGTGCTTCAGAGTGAAGGAGAGAAAGCAAAATTTAATGCATTAAATTAGTTCAATATCTAATAAAAAGAACAGTACCCAATTTCTTTTCATATCATATAATATGAAGAAGGAGGCGGTTATGTGGTAGATAAGTCTCGTTTTAAGAATCATGGATTATGGGTTTCTATAGCAGCTTTAATTCCTGTATTATTAAAAGTTGCAGGAGTAGATATATTGCCAGATAACTATTCAAATATCACCAATCTAGTTCTTGGAATATTAGTAATGCTTGGAATACTAAACAATCCAACTACAGAGTGTAAGTGGTATTCAGATGATGATAAACAAGTACAAAGTAACACTAAAAATTAAAGATAAAGTTAGGCTGTCCAAATTAAATTTGACAGCCTATTTTTAGATTAATCATCATTATAAAGAGACAAGAACTTCTTAAGTAAGTCATCAGGCATTTTCATGCAGCCAATATCGCCATGTCGCAAATCATTTTCTATGTCTCCATGACAGTCAGAACCTGCACTTACAAGAAGATTATTTTCTCTTGCTAAAGTTAAAAGTATTTTTTCATCTTCAAAGGTGTTTTGAAAATATATGCCCTCTATTCCATCAAGACCTATATTTAAGAAATCATCTAAAGGAGAATTCTTAATTAATACAGGATGAGCTAAGAAAACCATAGCATTAAATTTTTTTAATAGTTTTACACCTTCTTTTGTAGACATTTTTGTTGTAGGGACAAAGGCAGGACAATCTTTACCTATAAAGTTGTTAAAGATATATTCATTATCATAAGGATAACCAGCACTTATTATTTCTTGCGCAATATGAGGTCTTGCTACAACATCTTTTCCTCTATGTAGTACATTTTCAAAGTTTATTTCTATATTAAATATTTCTTTAAGTTTCTCGACCATTTTTTTAGCTCGTATAAGCCTATGGTTTTGCATATTACTTAAAATCTCAATAAATTCAGGGTCTTTGTAATTGGCATCTTTAAAAAAGCCTAAAAGATGAATACTTTCATTATTATGAGTTGTTGATAATTCTATTCCAGGGATTATGGTTAAGCCTAATTTATCTGCTACAAAAGTTGCTTCTTCAATACCTCCCACTGTATCATGATCAGTTATAGCTAAAAAATTAACTCCATTAGCATAAGCTCTATTGGCCATTTGAGTTGGGGTTAAAATTCCATCAGAAAAGGTGGTATGAGTGTGAAAATCAACAGAAATCAAAAAAATCTACTCCTTCCCTATTATTAATTTTATAAAGATAAAACTGTGTTATAATTTACGTATTATTAGTATTTTACTATAGTTTATTACATCTCACAACATATATGCATGGAGGGAAAAATGTTACTTATGATAGATAACTATGATTCCTTTGTTTATAATCTTGTTAGGTATTTTAATGAGTTAAAACAGGAAATAGTAGTTTACAGAAATGACAAAATTGTATTAGATTTTATAGAAGAGCAAAATTATTCAGGAATAGTTCTTTCACCAGGGCCAAAGAATCCAAAGGAAGCTGGATTATGTTTAGATATTATAGATAGATTTAAAGGAAAAATCCCTATACTTGGTATATGTTTAGGGCATCAGTGTATAGGTCATTATTTTGGTGGAGAAATTATAAAAGGAAAGGAGCCAGTTCATGGTAAATTAAGCTATGTGGAGCATAATGGAAGAGGGATATTTACAGGCATTAAAAATCCATTAAAGGTTACTAGATACCATTCCTTAGTAGTTTTGGATAAAAACTTACCAGAGGAACTTTTAGTAACAGCCAGAACTAAAGATGGTGTTATCATGGGGCTAACTCATAAATTTTATCCTATATATGGAGTTCAATTTCATCCAGAAGCAGAACTTACGGAAGATGGGCATAAAATATTAAAAAATTTTATTATGGAATGTAAGAGGTTTAATAATGAGGATAAAGGAACTAGAAAACTATTATAATCCACTTGATGTATATAGAATTTTTAAAGATGAAAAGGATAGTGTGTTTCTTGACAGCTCTAAGGAAGGGAGCCCTTTTTCATTATTTTCCTTTATAGGAATTAATCCATTATGGAAATTTGAATCTATAGGGAAAAGTTCTTATTTAGATGGAGAAAAGTTAAAGGGAGAAGATCCTTTTAAAAATCTTGAAAAGCTATTGGGAGATAGAAAGATTAAAGAAAAATCTAATCTACCTTTTATAGGGGGAGTAATAGGTTATTTTTCCTATGATATAGGAAGAGATTTAGAAGATTTACCTAGTATAGCTATAGAAGATTTTTATGTGCCAGATAGCAAATTCTTGTTATACGAAAATATAATTATTTTTGATTTGATTGAGAAAAAAACATATATATCAGCATTAAGTGGGGATAAAAGCATAAGAGCTGTTGAAGAAAAACTCAAGTGTTATAAAGAGCAAGAAGAGATTGGTTTTAAAGAAAAGAATACTAGATTCTATTCTAATTTTACAAAAGAAGAGTATAAAAAGCGTATCACTAGGCTTAAAGAATATATAAGGAGCGGAGATGTATATATAGCTAATATGACAAGAAGAATATGGTGTGAGACTAGTGAACCAGCTTTTGAAATGTATGAAAAGCTTAGGAGTATAAATAAAGCTCCATTTTCTGCATTTATGAATTTTGAGGATTTTCAGGTAGTAAGTTCTTCACCAGAAAGATTTTTATCCATAAAAGATAGAAAAGTTACTACAAGACCAATTAAAGGGACAAGACCTCGTGGAAGAAATGAAGAAGAGGATAATTATTATAGAGAAGAATTAATTAATTCAGAGAAGGATAAATCAGAACTTCTTATGATAGTGGATTTAGAACGTAATGATTTAAGTAAGACATGTAAGCCTAATACAGTTAAAGTTACTGAATTATTTAAGATAGAAAAATATTCTACAGTATTTCATTTAGTATCAACGGTGGAAGGGATACTTAAGAATGGGATATCATCGATTGAATGTTTAAAAGAATGTTTTCCAGGTGGCTCTATAACAGGGGCTCCTAAAATTCGGGCTATGGAAATTATAGAAGAGCTTGAAGAATTAAAAAGAAATTTGTATACTGGGGCAATTGGTTACTTTGATTTAAGAGGAAATTGTGATTTTAACATAATTATACGAACAATAATCAAGAAAGGTGATAAGGCATACTTTGGAGTAGGTGGAGGCATAACATGGGATTCAATAGAAGAAGATGAATGGTGTGAAACTTGTGACAAAGCAAAAGCCTTAATGAAGGTACTTTAAAATGAGAAAGATAATTTATGAAGAAGAGAATATCTTACTTGATGAAGGAAGTGTTTTTGGAAAGGGTGTTTTTGAAACTATTTTGTGGCTTGATAAACCTGTATTCCTAAAAGAACATATAGAGAGGCTAAGGGCTTCAATGGAGGTAATTGGGCTAAATGAGTTAGAAGAAGATATGCTTATGGATTTTCTAAAAAAGTTAAAAATTCAAAATAAAGCATTAAAGGTTATGGTAACTCCTTTGAACATAGTTATAAGTAAGAGAGATATTTTGTATAAAAGTCAAGATTATAAAAGAGGTATGACTCTAGGTTTATCAACAGTTAGAAAAAATAGCTCATCTAGGTTAACATATATAAAATCTATATGTTATATAGAAAATATATTAGAAAAAGAAAAGGCGAAAAAGGATGGGTTTGATGATGCTTTATTTTTGAATGAAAGGGGCTATTTAACGGAAACTAGTTGCAGTAATATATTTTTGATAAAAAGTGGCAAAATTATTACTCCAAAGGTGGAGAATGGGCTATTAAGTGGTATAATAAGAAAATGGGTTATTGAGAATTATAAAGTTTATGAAAAAGATATTTTATTTGATGATCTAAAAGAGGCAGATGAAGTTTTTATAACCAATAGCCTAATGGGAATAATGAAGGTAAATAAAATAGATAGATTCATATATAATAAAGAAACATTTATAAGTGCGATTAAAGATAAGTATGATAAATGTATTTTTATATAAAAGTATCTAAGAAAAAGGAGAACTACCTTGGATAAAGTCAATGAAATATTAAATGATTTAAGATATAGGTCTTATTTAAAGAGATTAGAATTACTTGAAGAAGATAGGAAGTTCTGTAGGCATACAATGGAACATTTTCTTGATGTGGCTAGAATAGCATATATAAAAGTTCTTGAGAGTAAGTTAAACTATTCCAAGGAAGTTATATATGGGGTAGCTTTACTTCATGATATAGGAAGGGTTCTAGAATATGAAGAATGTGTGCCACATCATGAAGGTAGCGTTATAATTGCAGAAGAAATATTGGATGATACTAGTTTTTCACAAGAAGATAAAGATAGCATACTAAGGGCTATTGAAGCACATCGAAAAGATGATAGCAAAGATGAATTATCTAAAATTATATATGCCAGTGATAAAGTATCGAGAAATTGTTTTAATTGTAAAGCCATAGATGAGTGTTATTGGAGCGATAATAAGAAAAACTTTTATATAAGTTATTAGAAATAAAACGGGGGTAGGAAAAATGAAAATAGGTAATAAAGATTTTGTTATGGGAGAAAGAACTTATGTTATGGGAATTTTAAATGTAACTCCTGATTCTTTTTCTGATGGAGGAAAATATAATGAAATTGATTTAGCCTTAAGAAGAACAGAAGAATTAATAAAAAATGGAGCAGATATAATAGATATAGGTGGAGAGTCTACAAGGCCTAATTTTGAAGTTGTAAGTGTGGAAGAAGAGATACATAGAGTTGTACCTATAATTAAAGCAATAAAAGAAAAGTTTAATATAGCTGTTTCGGTAGATACTTATAAGGCAAGAACTGC
Source organism: Clostridium cibarium (assembly GCF_014836335.1). GTDB lineage: Bacteria > Bacillota > Clostridia > Clostridiales > Clostridiaceae > Clostridium > Clostridium cibarium. Next base: position 208,719 of record NZ_JACSRA010000001.1, on the reverse strand, counting down.
AGAAGAAGCCATAAAGGCAGGTGCTGATATAATAAACGATATTTGGGGATTTAAAATGGATAAGGATATGGCGAAGGTTGCAGCAAAGTATGATGTTCCATGTATTCTTATGCATAATAGAGAAAGTATTCCTTATAAAAATTTAATGACTGATGTAATGATGGATTTAGTGGATAGTGTTAATATAGCGCTTGAGGCAGGTGTTAAAAGAGAAAATATTATTTTAGATCCAGGCATAGGATTTGCAAAGACTTACGAAGAAAATTTAATAGTAATGAACAATCTTGAAATGATTAGAAATTTAGGATTCCCAGTACTTTTAGGAACTTCAAGAAAATCTATGATAGGATTAACTCTTGATTTGCCTGTAAATGATAGAGTTGAAGGTACTTTAGCAACTACAGTTATAGGAATAATTAAGGGATGCGAATTTATAAGAGTTCATGATGTTCTTGAAAATAAAAGAGTTTGTCTTATGACGGATAAGATATTAAATGCTAGGTAGTGATATTTATGGATAAGATTTATATAAAGAACTTTGAGATATTTGCCAATCATGGCGTATTTAGTGAAGAAAAAAATTTAGGACAGAAATTCATTTTGGATATAGAATTAAGTTTGCCTTTGGAGGAAGCGGGAAAAACTGAAAATTTGAAAAAGTCAGTTCATTATGGAGAGCTTTGTTTAGGCATTGAAAGGGTATTTACTGAAAAGAGCTATGATCTTATTGAATCTGCAGCTGAAAAGATAGCAGAATTTACTTTGACTACCTATCCTATTATAAAGAGTGTTAAGGTAAAGTTAAAAAAACCATGGGCGCCAATAGGAAGACATGTAGACTATGCAGCTGTTGAAATAGAAAGAGGATGGCATGAAGCCTATCTTTCTGTTGGAAGTAATATTGGAAATAAAGAAGATAACTTAAATATAGCAATCAAGATGTTAAAAGAAACTAAAGAAGTAATGGTTGAAAAGGTATCCTCATTTATAGTAACAGAGCCATGGGGAAATGTTGATCAGGATGAGTTCCTAAATGGAGCTTTAATGATAAGAACAACTTTATCTCCGAAGTACCTTTTAGATAAACTTTTAGAAATTGAAGAGAAAATGCATAGAGTGCGTGAAGTTAAATGGGGACCAAGAATAATAGATTTAGATGTAATTTTTTATGATGATTTGGTTTTAGAGGACGACTACATAACAATCCCCCATCCAAGGATGGAGGAAAGGGAATTTGTATTAAAACCATTAAGTGAGATTGCACCAAATAAAGTACATCCTTTACTTAACAAAAGAATATTTAAAATGCTAGAAGAACTTAAGTAATGATAAAGTTGTTATTTCAAAGCCTTGGCGCGATTTTCTACATGTTTGCAGAAGTCATAAAGATTATAATGTTTAGGTATATCTTTCATAGAGAGAATATCTTCTTTGTAATTTCCATCCCAAGGGTATATAGCAACTAAATTTTCATTGTAAACTTTAATAATATATTTACTATCCTGAAATTTTATTCTTAATTGGTAGGGCTCCTTTTCTTTAGGGAGCTCTTCATCTTTATAATTTTCATCTGATAAAGAACCTATAAAATTTTCTATGATTTGATTTTCATCCTCGGGGACGGAAATATCTTTATATAAATTAGTGTCAAAAAATTCAATGGAGAAATGTTCATCTTTAAGAAGTTTGGTATAAATTTCTTTTGTGTATATGGCAATGTCACTTTTTTCTTTTAGATGTATGTATTTGGGATCATCAAAAGCACAACCTTGCAAAATGAATATTAATAAAAAAATACATAATAATCTTATCTTTTTCAAAATAATACCTCCTAGCATAGTAACTACCCTAATAATGTATTCATCTATATTATTTTTAGAACAAGTTATGGAAAGTACTTGTTTAAAAGCTTATGGAGTGGAGATAATCTTTAATAGAAAATATTTATTGGAGGTTAGGATGATTAGTATTGTAAAAAGAGGAGTTTCTTTTTTGTATGCATTTATAACTGTATATTTTATTTATTCTCTATCTATTGTGCTTTTAAAGGTAGGCTTTGATGGAGCTTCTAGGGAAATATTCTTTTCAACTTTAGCTATATATTTATCGATTCCAATAGTAAACTACAATAAAGCTAAGGGGAATATAGTAAGTGGTCTTATAGAAGAGAATTATAAGATCACTAAAGAAGTTGAAAAACTTAAGGAAAAAGCAAACATTATGGAAGGAGTAATTTTAAAAGATAGGAAAAGTGATTTTAAAATAGAAAATATAGTGGTGACTAATAGAGGTGTTTTTAACATAGTAAAATGCAATTATAAAGGTGACCTTGAGATTAAGAAAAATAATAGATGGTATAAGCATAGTAGGAATGGAATTAACGAAGTCATATCCCCTATAACAGAGGTTAGGAAAAATAGAAATTATCTCGCAAAGATATTGGATGAGGAATTTATTATAGATTTAATAGTAATAGTAAATGATAGAGCCTTTCTTATAGGTGAAGAAAATTCTGATGTTCCTGTAGTTAGATCTGATGAATTATATAACTATATTAGTGAATATCTAGTAGAAGAAGAGATTAATGAAGATAAAATTTATGATAAAATCTATGAAAAGGTGATAAAGGTAAATAATATTCAAGAGGAGAAAGAATTATATAATAAATTTGTGGATAATATATGGACATTTAGGGGCAGATTGATTTTTATTTCAGTTTTCTTTGTTCTTTATTTATTCAATGTAGCTTATATGCAAAAAGTGTGAGAGAATTATATTAAAATTTTTAAAGATTATACTAGGGGGAAAAATGAGAAATATATTTTATTGTGATACGAAAATAGGAAAGATAGGAATCGAAGAAAACGGTGAAGCAATTACAAAAGTGTATCTAGTGAATAAAGATTTGCAAGATGATATAGGTGAGAAAACAGAAACAATATTGCTAAAAAAAGCTGTAAAAGAGCTTAATGAATATTTTGAAGGAAAACGGAGTTCTTTTGATTTACCTTTAGAACCAGGAGGAACTGAATTTCAAAAAAAGGTATGGGAGGCTCTAATAGAAATTCCTTGTGGAGAAACAAGGAGTTATGGAGAAATTGCAAAAGTAATTGGAAATGAAAAAGCAGCAAGAGCTGTTGGAATGGCTAATAATAAAAACCCAATTATGATAATAATTCCTTGCCATAGGGTAATAGGAGCTAATGGGAGTTTAGTTGGATATGCTGGAGGGCTGAATATAAAGGAAAAACTTCTTGAATTAGAAAAGAATTGTATGAATAGATGAGACTAAATAAACACACAGAATTTTTTGTGTGTTTATTTTGGTCTCATTTGTCTAATAATAGATTTTGTTTCTTTATCTATACTTAAAGATTAGTTTTCATCTCCAAGTTCTTCCCAAGATTCATAAAGTTCTTCGATTAGAACTTCTGTTTGTTTGATAGATTTATTAACTCTTTCACTTTCTGTTGGGTTTGAGTAAACTTCTTCTAAACATAAAGATTCTTGAAGTTTAACAAGTTCAGATTCAGCAGAGCTTATATCTTCTTCTAATTTTTTGATTTTCAATTTTTTAGCCTTTTCTTCTTTTTCAGCTTCACGTTTTTTCTTTTTATCTTCTTTTATTTGGGTTTTTGTTTTTCCACCTGCTATCGCTTCCAAGGTATCAAACCTATGAGGATTTTTCTTTTTTTCAACATAGTAATTATAGTTACCTAGATATTCAGATAAGCCACCTTCTTTTAATTCAATAATTCTACTTATAACTTTATTTAAGAAATACCTATCATGAGATATAACAATTAATGTACCATCATAACTTAATATAGCATCTTCTAAAGCTTCTCTAGACATAATATCGAGGTGGTTAGTAGGTTCATCGAGGAGTAGAAGGTTTGCTTTAGAAAGCATTAATTTTAACAAATTAATTCTACATTTCTCTCCACCACTTAGTTTATCAATAGTTTTAAAAACATCATCTCCGGTAAACAAAAATGATCCTAAGACTCCACGCAATTTTGAAGTAGTTAATTCAGGAAAGTCATCCCATACCTCATCAATTATAGTTTTGGTTTGAGATAGGTTAGATTGTTCCTGATCATAGTAACCTACATTTACATTTACTCCTAAAGATTTTGTACCAGTATCAGGTTTTATTTTATTCATTATAATATTGAATAATGTAGTTTTACCTCTTCCGTTTTCTCCTATTAATGCTATTTTTTCTCCTCTTTTTAGATCCAAAGAAACATTAGAAAATAAGTGTTTATTTTCAAAACTTTTGCTAAGGTTTTCTAGGTGCAAAACATCAAATCCGCTTTTTACAGATGTTTCAAAGTTAATTTTTGACGCAGCTTTTTCTTTATCAGGAGTATCTACTTTTTCAATCTTTTCTAGTGCTTTTTCTCTGCTTTCAGCGGCTCTAATACTTTTTTCTCTATTGAAAGATCTGAATTTTTCAATTATAGCTTCTTGCCTTTTAATTTCAGCTTGTTGTAAGTTGTAAGCTTTTAATTGGCTTTCATAATCTTTTTTCCTTAGTTCAAGATATTTTGTATAAGGTGCATTATATGTATTAACATGACCATTTATAACTTGAAAGGTTCTATTAGTTACTGAGTCAAGAAAAAATCTATCATGAGATATGACTAGTACAGAACCTTTATAGGATTTTAAATACTCTTCAAGCCACTCTATGGCTTCAAGATCTAGGTGATTGGTAGGCTCGTCTAAAAGTAGTATATCTGGAGATAAAAGCAGTAATTTACATAATGCAACTCTGGTTTTTTGCCCACCACTTAAATTGATGATTTTTTTTTCAAAATCTTCTTCGAGAAAACCTAACCCTTTAAGCACTCGACTTATTTCACCTTTATAAGTGTAGCCACCTCTATTTGTATAAAGTTCTTGAGCTGTAGTATAATCTTTAATTAATTTATTATGATAATCTGCATTATCTTCATCATAAGGTTCATTCATTTTACTTTCTAGAGTTATAAGCTTATTTTCGATACCTGTGAGATCAGAGAATACTGTTAACATTTCGTTATATATTGTATTTTCGGTTTCAAGATCAAGGTGTTGAGCAAGATATCCTATTGTTTTATTTTTATCTATAAAGATTTCTCCGTTATCATAACTAATTTGTTTAGAAATTATTTTGAAAAGAGTAGATTTACCTTCTCCATTAGCTCCAATAATACCTACTTTATCATTTTCATTGATGGATATGGTTACATCTTTAAGAATTTCATCTATACCATAACTTTTACTAATATTTTTACAACTTAAAACAATCATTTACTTTTCCTCCGGCTAAATTTTGGGTAAACTATAGATAATAATAAAAAGATTACCCAAGTATCTTAGATAATTATACTATTTAACTGATTTCATAGCAATTTATAAGAATAAGATATATTTTGTGTCATTGACTAAATGATAAGTTGAGGTATAATTATAAATGACCATTAGTCATATAGGAGGAAGAAATGCCTAAAGAAAAAAAAATTATTAGCAAGATAATAGAGAATAAAAAAAAGAAGGAAGAGGAACTATATACAGCTGCTTATGAGCTATTTACAACAAAAGGAGCTAATAATACAGCAATAGATGAAATAGTAAAAAAGGCAGGGGTAGCAAAAGGGACCTTTTATCTATACTTTAAGGATAAATATGATATAGTTAATAAATTGATACTTAAGAAGAGTAGTCAAGTTATAAGAGAAGCTATGGATAAAACCGCAGAACAGGGAATCGAAGCATTTCAGGACAGAACATTATTTTTTATTGACTATGTAATTAACTATTTAAAAGATAATAAGTTGATTTTAAAACTTATTAATAAAAACTTATCTTCAGGGTTATTTAAGAGAGCATTAAGGAAGTCAGAAGAAAATACAGAAGTTGAGGAAATTGTTAGTTTCTTTATTGAAAACTTAATAAAAAAAGGGATGACTAGTTTAGAAGCTGAACTAACTTTATTTATGATATTTGAATTGGTAGGAAGTGTTTGTTATAGTTCTATAATTTTAGAAGAGCCAGAAGATATAGAGGTAATAAAACCTATTTTATTTGATAAAATTCTTTCTATGATTGAATAATATAAAAAGTAGTCCTAAATTAAGATAAAAACTTAGTTAAGGACTACTTTTAAGTTAGATGTAATAACATTTTATGTTATGAAAGATATAATCAAATATAAAAAAAGTTATTCATCTGTTCTTTTACCATGAATTAGTGAAAGTTTTATTATTCTTCTTATAACAAGCTTAATTATAGGAAATGGAATATTATAAGCTTTTAGCAAAGAAATAACTTCTGGATGTTTTTTTGATATATTTAAAAATATATTATCTATTCTTTTATCTGAATTAACCCTACTCAAATCTAAATCTTCATCTAAATCGAGATCAAAGTTTCTGAGAATTTCTGTTATATCATTATCTATTCTTGGAGAAGAATAACTAGTTGGTTGGATATTATAAGGAATAAGCCCATCAGTAAGATCTTCACTTGGGGGTACTATGGAATTTGAACCTGCATTTATAGGTTCATTTTCAAAACTTAGGTTTGTTGGAGCAGATGAATTTCCATTAAAGTTATTAAAAGATGGAATAGGAGGTTGATTTGTTTTAGCAGTACTACCCATAGTGCCAGTACCGCCAGTCATACCACCAGTGGTGCTACCCATAGTGCCAGTACCGCCAGTCATACTACCAGTGGTGCTACCCATAGTGCCAGTACCGCCAGTCATACCACCAGTGGTGCTACCCATAGTGCCAGTACCACCAGTCATACCACCAGTGGTACTACCCATAGTGCCAGTACCGCCAATCATACCACCAATGGTGCCACCCATAGTACCAGTACCGCTAGTCATACCACCGGTAGTACCAGTGTTGCCATGATGCATCCAACTAGGCATCCAGCTACTACCCATGGTGCTGGTGCCGCCAGTCATGCCACCGGTAGTGCCGCCCATAGTAAAAGGTTTATTAGGCATTCCTCCTATATTATCAGTCGTAGCTTTAATGGTATTTGGAGTATTCAAATTGGAAAGTGGATAATATGGATTGGTAAATTGTTCCGAAGGAGTAGGTGCTCCCATAGGAGAAGTTGTGTAATTAAAAGGTGGAGTGCCAAAGTTACTTCCACTTATGCTAGGAGTATTCGGTGTAATAAATTGTAATCCGAAAGGGCTTTGAAATCCCATAGGAGTACTAGGCATAGTAGTAGATAAATTAGTTGGAATATTATTAGGCCCTCCAACATTATCAAAAATAAAAACTGGTATCCAGCCAGTAGGTAGAACATTATATGGTAGTTGTGTTTTAAATGGAACTAGGTTAATATCATCATTCTCATTATTTTCATGATTATTGTCGAAGTCAATGATATTATCAATAGCATTATAGGTATCATCATCTTGTCTAACTTTACTTGGCATATATTTCTCATCTGGTTTCATGATATTCCTCCAAAAAATACTTTATTATAAATATATGAACTAAGCATATAGTTGTTACATTAAATAATATGTGAGAATGATGATTACTAGAACCTTAATAGACTACATGAATACTATATAAGTGGAGGAGATTGATATGGATAAAAAAATAGATTTAAATGATTTATTTTTAGGAACAAATTCCAAGGTGAATGTTGTTGAAGGAAAAAAGATAAGAGCTATTAATTTCGATAATGCAGCTACAGCTCCACTTTTAAAAAGTGTTGTTGAATCCGTTATAGGGTTGAGTGATTATTATGGTTCTATAGGGAGAGGGGTTGGACATAAAGCTGAGATAACGACAAGGTTATATTATGAATCAAAAAATTATATTATGGATTTTTTCAATATAAAGGATAAAGATAAATATACTGTAATATATGTTAACAATACAACGGATGGAATTAATAGATTATCTAGAACGTTTTGCAAAAAGAAAGATGATATTGTACTGTTAACAAGGATGGAACATCATTCAAATGATTTACCATGGAGAAGAAGATGGAACGTGGACTATATAGAAGTAGATGAACAAGGAAGATTAAAATTTGATGATATTGAGAATAAGTTAATTTCCCATAAAGGAAAAGTTAGATATATTACTGTAACAGGTGCTTCGAATGTAACTGGATATATAAATGATATTCATGGTATAGCTAGAATAGCTCATAAATATGGAGCGAAGATAGTTGTAGATGGTGCTCAACTAATCCCACATGCAAAAGTAGATATTATGGGGAAAAGTGATGAAGAGAGGATAGATTTTTTAATTTTTTCAGGACATAAAGTATATGCTCCATTAGGATGTGGAGTAATTATAGGTTTAAGAGAAGACTTTAATAAAAGTTTACCAGATAATGAAGGTGGTGGCACTGTAAAATTTGTAATGGATAACAATGTTGAATATTTGGATACACCTGAAAAAGATGAAGCTGGGACACCTAACTTTTTTGGAGCTATTGCAATATCTACGGCTCTAAGTGAATTAAATAAAATAGGCTTTGAAAACATTCGTAAAAATGAAATAAAATTGAGGGATAGGATGTTTGATGGATTAAAGTCAATACCTGAAGTAATTAATTATGGAGATATTGAAAATAGAGAAGATAGGTTAGGGATTGGAGTGTTTAATATTAAATCAATATATCATGAAGATGTTGCAGAAACCTTAGCAAAATATTATGGGATTTCGGTAAGACAAGGCTGGTTTTGTGCTCATCCATATTGTAGAAGGCTTATGCATATAAGTGAAAAGTCTGCAAGTGCATTTATTCATGATGATAACGAAAGAATGCCAGGAATGGTAAGGATAAGCTTTGGAATTTATAATGAAGAAAATGAAATTGATTATTTCCTAGAATGCATAGAGAGAATAATAAAAAAGAGCAAATAATCTTTGGGGGATGCTATAAATTTGGGAAAGATATGTGAAAGGTGTAAATATGAAATCAGTATAGCATATATATTACGACAGAAATCAATGGAAAAAGTTATTTGTCCTAATTGCGGCAGAACATTGATAGCTACCATGATAAGTAAAATATTAATGATATCAATTTTTCTTATGTTCTTCTTGTTATTTTTGCTTGTTCCGGTTGATATTATAAATAAGTTAATAATAGAAACAATTTGGGTTATGCTGTGTTATAGTGTTTTACCGGCTTTTATATATGAATATATAGAGGATAATAAAGATGAGACAGGATAAAGTACCTGTCTCATCTTTATTTGGTAATTATTATTTAGTAAACACTTTATACTGTGGAATATTGTTAAGTGTGTATAAAGTAGGAACACCTTGAAGTAATGGCTCAAAATATTTATAAGCTTCTTTTGTTATTTGATTTCCATTTTCGTTAATCCAATCTACAGGAAAATATTTAACATTGTTTGCTACTTTATCAGCAGCAACTAACTCATATGAAGTTTTATATGGAGAGTTTGATTCCCTTTTTATAGAGATCATATAGCCATTATTTTCTGGAGAAGCAAGTTTTAAGCTTTCGGCACCTGCATTAAAAGCTTCATTTATGTCAATTTGTGATGCTGAATGCATTGCACATCTTTGTAAGATACCAAGTTCAAGAGCCTTTACTCTTGTCGTTATTCCAGAATCTAAAATAACTTGTCTTAAAAAGTTACTTACCCCACCTAATTGTGTATGTCCAAAGGTATCTTGAGAAACACAGTCAAATTCTGCAACAAATTTTCCATCAGCAGTTCTTAAACCTTCTGATACAACTATGAAGACTTGATTTTGTTCTTCAAATTTTCTTCTTACATCTTCAATGAAATTTATTTTATCAAAAGGTTTTTCTGGTAAATATATAAAATCCGCAACAGGCTTGTCGTTATATTGCGCCATACATGCAGATGCAGCTAACCAGCCAGTATCTCTTCCCATAGTTTCAAGAATAAAAATTCCATTATTAATATAAACTGAAGAATCAAAATATGCTTCCAAAGTAGAGGTTGCAATAAACTTTGCCGCACTTCCGAAACCAGGAGTATGATCAGTATACATTAAGTCATTATCAATTGTTTTAGGAATTCCGATAAATGTTATGTCTAAGGAATTTTCTCTTGCATATCTTCCAAGCTTTGCTGTAGTATCCATTGAATCATTACCACCAATATAGAAGAAAGTTGTAATGTCTAATTTTTTTAATATATCCAAAAGCTTGTCATATTCTTCTGTAGATGTTTCAATGTTTTTCATCTTATATCTACAAGACCCAAGCCCTGAAGAAGGAGTATATTGGAATTTGTTAATATCTTCATCTGGTATTGCTGATAAATCAATGATATTTCCTTTTAAAATTCCTTCTATTCCGTTTAGACCACCGTAAACTTTTTCGAATTTATTTAATTTTTGATTTTCTCTAAGTAGTCCTACTACGCTTGAATTAATTACGGCAGTAGGGCCACCAGATTGTGCAATTATACAATTTGGCATAATAGACTCCTTTTATATGTAATATTTATATTATATGCGGCTAATGTGCTATACAATATAGTGTAAATAGCTACTCTATTTAATACTATACAATAAAAATGACTATTAATAAAGAGTTTTAAAAAAAAGCATAATAATTTTAAATTAAAACTATTATTAATAGAATATATATTTATGTTTAGGGGGTAAGTATGGAAGTAGTAGATGTAATTATTGTTAGTGTAGCGCTAGCTATGGATGCTTTTGGAGTTACTTTGGGAATTGGTGTAAATGATAAGGTGAAAAGGCTAGAGAAGTTGCTATATATTTTCTCTTTTGGATTTTTTCAATTTCTTCTATCTTTTATAGGAGGTATATCAGGTTATTTGTTTAATAATTATTTAATTCCTATATCCAGTACTATAGGAGGAATAGTAGTAGGTAGTGTCGGAATACTTATGATAGTAGATGGTTTGAAAAATAATGATGATTCTATACTAACGAAAAAAACTATGATTATAATATTAGGTATTTCTGTAAGTATAGATGCTCTAGTTATTGGTTTTACTATTTTTAATAATATAGAAAGAATTTCTGTTTTGTTTTTATATACCATATTAATTGGGTTGATAACTTTGCTAATTTGTACAATAGGGTTTTCTATTTGTAGGTTTATCAGGAAAATCAGTTTTGTAAAACAATATGCAAATTTATTTGGTGGTCTTGCACTTATACTATTTTCCATAAAAATAATATTTTTTTAGAAGTAGAAGTACTCAAAAATATTATGCTATAATAAAAACATAATTATACAATTTGAATTGTAGGTGGAATTGTGATGTTTAATGATCTTTTAAAAAGATACAATCTTAAAATAACTAAAGGTAGAGTGGCCATTTTACAAATACTAACTAAGGCTCATAAAAGTATGGGTGCAGATGCTATATTGGAAGAATGTAAGAAAACTGGAGTAGATATTAATTTGAGTACAGTTTATAGAGCATTAGAATTATTTGAGGAAAAGGGAATAATAGATAAGTTTCCATTAAAAGAGGGAATGTGTTCATATAAACTTAAAGGTGAAGAACATAAACATTTATTGAAATGCAACATTTGCCATAAGGAAGTTGAAGTCCCTTGTCCCATGAAGCAAATTGAAGAAATAGTTCAAAATGAAACAGGATTTACTTTAACTAAACATAATTTGGTCATGACAGGGGTATGTAAGGAATGCAGTAAACATTCGAAAAAGGAATAAAATCTAAATGCAATCATTTAGATTTTATTCCTTTTTCGAATGTTTTTAATAATTAAAATTAATATTAGAATAATTACTGATGCAACAGCTATAGTTCCTCCAGGAGCACTATCAGCATAGTAAGATAGAATTAACCCAAGCATTATATCAATAAAACCAAATAAAACTGAAAATAATAATGTTTTGCTAAAATTCTTTTTAAGTTGCATTGCAGTTGCCACTGGTACAATCATCATTGAAGATATAACGAGTATACCCATTATTTGAATTGATAAAGAAATTGTAGCTCCAACTAGGATTGTAAATAAATAATTGATAAGCTTGACACTTATTCCAGCTGTTTTGGCTCCTTCTTCATCAAATATTACATAAATTAATTTATTATAAATGATAGCTAGGACAATTAAGCAAATTATTCCTACAATAGATATAATTAATAAGTCTTGGGATGAAATAGTTAAAATGCTACCAAAGAGTATTGAATTTACTTTTGCAGTAGTTTTTCCAGAACTTATTAATATGATAGCTATGCCAAGACTTAGTGTAAGAACAATAGACATTACAAGTTCAGCATACTTTTTAAAATATCCTCTTAAGCTTTCAATAACAATAGCACATAATGACGTGAAAATGAAAGAAGATAAAATTGGATTTATTCCCATTACTAAACCAATAGCTACTCCTGCAAAGGAGGAGTGGGATAGTGTATCACCTAGCATGGAATTACGTCTAAGTACTATAAATAAGCCGATTATAGGGCAAAGAATTGAAACTATAGCCCCTGCAATAACAGCATTTGTCATAAAATCATATTGAAACATTCTAAGCACCTCTTAAAGGCATTTCATCCATGAATTCTTCGCATGTTTTAAGAGATACCTTTCCTTCTTTAATTTTTAATATATGAGAAGAGTATTTTGCTGCAATATCCATATTGTGCTCTATAGAGATAATAGTGGTACCCAATTCCTTATTTATATAGTTCAATATAGAATAAATTTCTTGTTGGCTTTTAAAATCAACTCCTGTTGAAGGTTCATCTAATATTATTAAATCTGGATTTCCCATTAGTGCTCTAGCTATAAATATTCTTTGTTGTTGTCCACCAGAAAGATTACCTATAAGGCTATCTTTAAATGATTCCATGTTAACTTTTGCTAGTACATCGTTTATAGCTCTATCTGAGTTAAGATGTAATGCTTTAGAGTGTGTTTTTAATATTTCAAATACTGAAATAGGAAAATCAGAGTTAAAACCATCCACTCTTTGAGGAACATAGGAAATCTTTGAAGCATTAACTTCTATAGATCCTGAATTAGGAGTAAGTAATCCTAAAATAAGTTTTATTAATGTGGTTTTACAGCTACCATTTTCGCCTACTATTGAAAGATATATACCTTTAGGTATATGTAAATTTATATTATTCAATAGCAATTGGGATTTATCATAGCTAAAATTCATGTTGGTAATTTTTATCACAAAATCAGCTCCCATAATAATCTAACTTATATTATATACTTATCTGCAAATAATTTGCAACTACTAAGTTTCATTTTGAATTATTTTTGATTCTTCTAAATTCCAAGAGTTTAATGCACCTCTTTTAAAGGTGCCTCTAATTTTAGTTGAAGCGTGAGGCTCATTTTTGCTAAGACCATAAACTTCTACTATTGCGTTTTTATTATCATTAAATATTAAAGATATATTTTGAACTCTTAGTAATTGATTTTTCGAATTACCAGAAGTTAATGAGTATTCAATGGCATATTGTAAGTTTTTACTTTTATTTTTTATATATAATTTTCGTAATAGGTAAATAGATAAAAGAGTAATAATAGTTAATAATATAAGTGATCGTATTCTTCTTATTTTTTTTCTCCTTCTTAAACGTATAATTCTGCTATTTGGATTTTTGTTACTTACTTTACTTCTTCTCTGCATTTTAATACCTCCTTATTCTTTTAAGAAAATATTACCATATTTTTACATAATCATAAACCCAAATGGGTGGAAATTAATTTATAAAATATTAATTAAAGCATCTATTGATTAAAATAGCCAATAAATTCTATAATAAGAGGAGACATTAATAAAGAGAGTACTGAAAGGATGAGAAAGATGGATTTTTCAAGTTTAGTTTTAATGGAGAAAGATAAAGAGACAGGATATATAACAAAGGAATTAGGAAGTTTTGAAGTTAATGAAGGGGCTTTATACGTTACAAAATTATTTGTGCTAGATAATGAAGTGAATTTATACTTTGATACAAATAAAGATGTGGAGGAATGGGAATACTCAGCTATATATGATTTATTTAATAAAACTTCTTTCGAAGAAGAGGGATTTAGAATAGAAGAAGATTTAGATGAATATAATCCAACATTTATTGTGAAATTTGAATATAGTGATAATCATGCAGAGATGAATGATTCTATAAATAAGGTTGTAGAAATTATAGAAAAGGAGATGAAGAATGCATTTACAGCAATAAGTGATAAAGAAGATGAGTATAAAGATTAGAAGGGAGGTAGCCATTTGGCGCCAAAATGAATGATAAAGTAATTAAAAAGAGAGAAGAAATATCTGAAGAGTTTAAATGGAAACTTAATAAGATTTATAAAGATCAAGAGGATTGGGAAAAGGATTTTGAAAGTTTAAAGAATGAGAGTACGAAAATTAAAGAGTTTGAAGGAAAGCTAGGAAATAAGGAAGAGATATTAAATTATCTTGAATTTAATGAGAAAATCTCAAGAAAAGCTGAAAAGCTTTATGTATATGCACATATGAAATGTGATGAAGATACTACAAATCAAAATGCACAAGGTGATATGAATAAAATTGATGCATATATGGCTGAACTTGGAAGTTATAGTGCGTTCTTCGTTCCAGAGATACTTGCATTAAATGATGGATTCGTAGAAGATTTAATTAAGAATGATGAAAGATTTAAGTTGTATGAATTCATGTTGAAAAATATTTTAAAAGAAAAGAAGCATGTCCTTACAAAGGATATGGAAGAACTTTTAGCATTAGCTTCAGATTGTTTAGATGCTCCATCAAGTATTCATAATATGTTAACAAATGCTGATATGACTTTCGAAAAGATTAAAGATGAAGATGGGGATGAAGTAGAGCTAACAGAAGGAAATTATTCAACATTTATAAAGAGCAAAAATAGAGAAGTTCGTTGTGAAGCTTTAAAAAAATTATTTAAGGAGTATAAAAAACTTGAAAATACTCTTGCAACATCCCTTACGGCTTCAGTAAAAACTTTTAATTTTGATGCAAAAGTTAGAAAATATAATTCACCACTTGAAGCATCACTTGAGCCAAACGACATTCCTTTATCTGTTTATGAAAAGGCTATAGAAACTATAAACAATAATATTTCATCTCTTCATAGATATGTAAAAATTAAAAAGAAGCTTCTTGGATTAGATGAGATGCATATGTATGATCTTTATGTGCCTATCATTGAGGTGAAAAAGGAACATGTAACGTTTGAAGAGGCAGTAAAAATAGCTCATGAAGGACTAAATCCATTAGGAGAAGAATATCTAGATATATTTAATAAAGGTATAAAAAGTGGATGGATAGATATATATCAGAACAAAGGGAAGAGAGGAGGAGCTTATTCTTGGGGCAGCTATGATACAATGCCATATGTTTTACTAAATTATAATTATGAATTAAATGATGTATCGACTTTAGTTCATGAGATGGGGCATTCTATACATTCGTATTATTCAAGAAAGACACAGCCATATTATTATGCAGGTTATACTTTGTTCTGTGCAGAAGTAGCATCTACTACTAATGAAGCATTATTAATTCATTATTTAATTGAAAAAGAACAAGATAAAAATAAAAAGTTGTTCCTAATAAATCAAGAGTTAGAACAAATAAGAACAACAGTATTTAGGCAATTAATGTTTGCTGAGTTTGAGTTGTTTAGTCATAATACCTTGAATGAAGGGACTTCACTTACGGCTGAAGATTATAATACTAAATGGCATGAGCTTAATGTAAAATATTTTGGAGAAGATATGATAGTAGATGAAGATATGGATATAGAATGGGCAAGAATTCCACATTTTTATTCAGATTTCTATGTGTATCAATATGCTACAGGTTATTCTGCAGCATCAGCTTTTGCAAAGTCTATAATTAATAAGGAGCCAGATGCAGTTAGAAAATATTTAGGATTTTTAAGCATGGGTGGAAGTAAGTATCCAATAGATATACTAAAGGATGCAGGAGTTGATATGACTACACCAAAACCAATAGAAGCCACTTTAGATAGATTTAATGAACTTTTGGATATGTTAGAAGAATTATAAAAAAATAAGTGTTAGTTATATTGGATTGATTGAACTTTCCATAGTAGTTTAATTAATCCAATATTTTAATTTTGTGAGGTCGGTGAGATAAATGAATAAAATGATGAAGAATATTTTTAGCTATCTAACTAAAAATGAAGGGTTTTATATGGACCAGTGCAAAAATCTTTATACTAAAAGAGAGATATGGATAGCTGTAAAAAAGTTTCCACAAGGAATATTTGCAATAGCTATTACAGATGATAAGAATGCTGATATAGATGAACGTGAGGTAAGAGAACATCTTTTAAAAAGCGGAATGAATTTCTCTTTAAATCTTATTGTTTTAACTAATAGTGAATATATAGGAGAGTTTCATGGTAGTTATCCTAGAGTAGTTATAAATATAAATAGTCATAGAATAATGTATTGCGATCAATCTTTGGAGGGTATTGGTAATGCTGCTGTAGAAATCATCAGAAGAAGTGAAAATCCGCATAAGAAAAATAAAAGTAATTATGTGATTACGATAGCGCTAATAAGTATTAATATAATTTTATATGTAATAAGTGGAATACTATCAGATAACTTTTTGGATATAGATGGCGCAGTATTATTGCTGTTAGGAGGAAAATTCGGGCCATTAATTAACAATGGAGAATGGTGGAGAATAATAACTTGTAATTTTTTACACGGAGGACTTATACATATAGTCACAAATATGTATTCATTGTATATTATAGGATCTCAGATAGAAATTATTTTTGGAAAATTAAAATATATAATTATTTATACTATTGCAGGTATAACTTCTAGTCTGTTTAGCTATTATTTAGCTCCGAATACATTATCAATTGGTGCATCGGGAGCAATTTTTGGGTTATTAGGAGCATTACTTTCGTTTGCAATAAAAGAAAAGGATAGGATAAATAAAGGGGTTATAACAAATATTCTTATTGTAGTAGCGCTTAATATATATATAGGAACAACTATACCTAATATAGATAATTATGCTCATTTTGGAGGACTTATAGGTGGAATGATAATTTCTGTTATATTTTTACTTACTAGTAAAAAAAGTTTTTACTAGTATTTTCTAATATACAGTGAGTTCTAATGAATATATAATAAAAATTATGTATATATTATAGTGAGATATTTTTGAAAAATATTTTACATAAAAAACTGAAATATGATTTAAATAGCTAGGTTGCCATAAACAAAATTAATATGAAAACCAATATTAGATAAACTAATATCAAAAGGAAAGTTTAATTTAAAATTAAGATTTAGCTACTTGATTTTTCAAAGTAATTGAACTATATTAATAAGGATGTACAATGACATAAATAGGATAAAATAATAAATGAGATTACAATCTTATTAGAGCATTAGGAGTGAAAAAAAATGGGAGATATTATATATACAATTACAGCGGTGTTCCAAATTTTTGTATTTGTAATTACATGTTACTACGCCATATTAGGCTTGTTTGGATTGCATAGAAAAAAAGAAGTGAAAGATTATACACCTAATAACAAATTTGCAATGATAGTGGCAGCTCACAATGAAGAAGTAGTAATAGGTCAGCTGATAGAAAGTATGCAAAAACAAGATTATCCGAAGGAATTATTTGATATTTATATTATTGCTGATAACTGCACAGACAAGACAGCTGAAATAGCAAGAAAATATGATGGCGTTACTGTATGTGAGAGAGTTAATAAGGATAATAGAGGTAAAGGTTATGCTTTAGAATGGATGTTCGATAAGTTATTTAAGATGGATAAAGAATATGATGCAATTTCCATATTTGATGCTGATAATTTAGTTCATACAGATTTTTTAAAAGAAATTAATTCGAAAATGAATCAGGGATATAAAGTTGTACAAGGCTATATAGATAGTAAGAATCCAGATGATTCATGGATTGCAACATCATATTCAATAGCATTTTGGTCTCAAAATAGAATGTTCCAACTTGCTAGAAATAATGTTGGATTATCAAATCAAATTGGAGGAACAGGATTTGCAATTGCAACTGAAACTCTTAAAGAGTTAGGGTGGGGTGCAACTTGTTTAACAGAAGATTTAGAGTTCACTTGTAAATTGGTATTAAATGGAGAAAAAGTGGGTTGGGCACATGATGCTAAAATCTATGATGAGAAGCCACTAGGGTTAAAGCAATCATGGGTTCAAAGAAGAAGATGGATGCAAGGATTTACAGATGTAGCATCAAGATATTGCGTTAAACTTTTTAAGAAATCAATAAAAGAGAGAAAGTGGTACATATTTGATGCTGGATTGTATGTATTACAACCTTTTGCAACATTACTTATAGGTGTAGCTGCTGTTCTAACTTTTATACAAAGTAATTTTGGAGCAAATATTTTCGTAATAAATGATTTATTTAATAATATAGGTTTTCAAGTGTTTGCATTAATACAGTTTATAATAACACCATTAGTGCTTATATTAGATAAGAAAATAACAAAAGGTTTTTTTGCTATGTTTGTGTTATTTTCATCAAATATTTTCATATTTCCATTAGTAGCTAAGGGTGGGGATGAATTATTTGTTTTAGGAGTAAATGTAGCCTTTTATGGAGGATTCCTTTTAGCAACATTTTTCCTTTTAGGAAAGAAAGCTTTATTCTTTTTCTTTAGATTTTTACTATATGGAATATATACATTGACATGGATACCTATTACAATACAAGGTATACTAAGAAAGAATAATAAAGAGTGGAATCCAACAAAACACGTAAGAAATGTAGAAATATATGATGTATAATTGTATATAATATTAAGGCGAGGCACTGATAATTCAGATTGCTTCGCCTTAATTGTTTTGACAGAATGTTTAAAAAAAAGTATATTTTAAGTTAGAGATTATACAAATAGACTATAAATAATTCACATTAGATAAATTGGAGGACAGTTATGGTGAAGGATATTAATACGACATATGATGTAACGGACTTAACTTCTTTAGAAAAACTAGAACCTGTTAGGGTTAGACCAGGTATGTATATTGGGTCTACAGGGACAAAGGGATTGCATCATTGTGTGTGGGAAATATTGGATAATTCCATTGATGAGATAACTAATGGTTATGGAGATACTGCAGAAGTTATTTTAAATAAAGATAAAAGTGTTACCATAGTAGATAATGGAAGAGGTATACCAACAGGAATACATCCAGTAAAGAAAAAAAGTGGTGTAGAGATGGTATTTACAGAACTTCATACAGGAGGAAAGTTTGATAATAAGAATTATAAGACTTCAGGAGGACTCCATGGAGTAGGAGCTGCTGTTGTAAATGCGCTTTCTAAATGGGTAGAGGTTGAAGTTCATCAAAATGGCAATATATATCGCCAAAGATTTGAATATGCATACGATAAAAGTTTAAAGAAAGATATGCCAGGGACTCCTGTGACAAAGTTGGAGGTCGTTGGTAAATCAAAAAAAACTGGTTCGAGAATAACATTTATGCCAGATCGAGATGTTTTTTCAACAACAGAATTTAAATTTGATGTAATTGATGAGAGATTACAAGAATTGGCGTTTCAAAATAAAGGGATTAAACTTAAATTAATAGATAGAAGAAAAGAAGAGGAAGTAAATAAAGAATATTATTCTGAAAGGGGACTTTTAGATTTTATAGATTATTTAAATGAGAGTAAGACACCCATTCACGAAACTCCAATACTTTTTGAAGGAGATAGAACCGTAAATAATCTTCAGATGTATGGAGAAGTGTGTATACAGTTTACAGATTCAACTACAGATAATATTGCAAGTTACGTAAATAATATACCTACAACAGAAGCAGGAACTCATGAAACTGGGTTTAAAACCGGAATGACTAGAGCTTTTAAGGAAGGTGCAAGAAAACTTGGCCTTGTAAAGGAGAAAGACAAGGAATTTGAAGGTGATGATTTAAGAGAAGGAATGACTGCAATTGTCAGAATTAAAATAACTAATCCAGTTTTTGAAGGGCAAACTAAAACAAAGCTTGGAAACAATGAAGCTTATACTATGATGAATGATTTAGCATATACAAAACTTTTAGAATGGATTGAAGATAATAAAGAGTTAGCTACTAGTATAATTAATAATGCTCTTCAAGCTGCTCAAAGAAGAGAAAAAATTAAAAAGATAAATGATGCTGAAAAGAAAAAGATAGGTAAAGGTACAGCACCTCTAGCTGGGAAGGTTGCAGTTTGTACATATAAGGACAATACTATTAATGAATTTATAGTAGTTGAGGGAGATTCAGCTGGAGGATCAGCAAAACAGGCTCGAGATAGAAGATTCCAAACTATAATGCCATCAAAGGGAAAAATAATGAACACTGAAAAACAAAAACTTGAAAATGTTCTTGCTTCAGAAGAACTAAGAATTTTTAATGCAGCGGTAGGCACAGGTACTTTAGATAACTATAAAGAAGAAGATTTAAAGTATGATAAGATAATAATAATGAGTGATGCTGATGTAGATGGATACCATATAAGGACCTTATGGATGACTTATATATATAGATATATGAGGCCATTAATTGCAAATGGTCATTTGTATTTAGCGCAGCCACCATTGTATAAAGTGTATAAAAAAGTCAAAGGTGAAGATATTCATGAGTATGCATATAGTGATGACGAACTTGAAAAAGTGAAGAAGAAGATAGGTAAGGGAGCATTAATACAAAGATATAAGGGTCTTGGAGAGATGAATCCTGATCAGTTATGGGATACTACTTTGAATCCAGAAAGTAGAACTTTATTTCAGGTAACTATAGAAGATGCAGCAAAAGCAGAAAGAATGGTATCACTGCTTATGGGTGATATTGTTGAACCTAGAAAAAATTATATGTACAAGTATGGTGAATTCTAGGAGGAAAGGAGTAAAATATGGCTAAAAAAGTTACGAAGATTCCTAAGGATAACAATATTATTAGGATACCACTTGAAGAGGCGATGCCGGACAATTATTTACCTTATGCAATAGAAGTTGCAAAAGAAAGGGCCTTGCCAGATGTTAGAGATGGACTTAAACCAGTTCATAGAAGAATATTATATGGAGCTTATTTGCTCAAAGCTTATCCGGATAGACCTTACTACAAGTCAGCAAGAATAGTTGGAGATATTTTAGGTAAATTTCATCCACATGGAGATTCCTCAGTTTATGATGCTATGGCAATATTAGCACAGGATTTTTCAACTAGGGAGCCTTTGATGGATGGACATGGAAACTGGGGATCTATCGATGGTGACAGTGCAGCTGCTATGAGATATACAGAAGCTAGACTTTCAAATATAGCTATGGAAATGATAAGAGATATAGACAAGGATACAGTAGATATGGTTCCAAACTATTCAGATAGTGAATTAGAACCTAAAGTATTACCTAGTAGATATCCTAACCTCTTAGTAAATGGAACCTTTGGTATTGCAGTAGGTCTTGCAACCAATATACCACCTCACAACCTAGGAGAAGTTACAGATGGTGTTTTGGCATATATAGATAATCAAGAAATAAGTACTAGAGAGTTAATGAAATATATAAAAGGACCAGATTTACCTACAGGAGGAATTTTGATAGGAAAGAATTCTTTACTATCAGCTTATGAAACAGGTGAGGGTAAGGTAACTTGTAGAGCAAAAACATCTATTGAGAGATTAGAAAATGGCAGAGTAGGAATCGTAATTACTGAATTTCCATACAAAAGAAATAAAGCTAAGTTACTTCAGACAATTTCAGAAATGACTGGTGATAAAAGACATGCAAAAGCTCTAGAATCAATAACAGATATTAGAGATGAATCAGATAGAAGTGGAATTCGTGCAGTTATTGAATTTAGAAAATCAGCTGATGAAGGCGTAGCAGATAAAGTATTAAAATATTTGTTTAAGAAGACAGATCTTCAATGTAATGTAAGTTTTAATATGGTAGCTTTAGCAGATGGAAAGCCAGAAACTATGGGACTTAAGACTATTATTACTCATTATGTCAATCATCAAAGAGAAATAATTAAAAGAAGAAGTGAGAGAGAACTTGAAATTGCAGAGAAAAGATTTCATATAGTTGAAGGTTTTATTAAAGCTATTAGTATTTTGGATGATGTTATTAAGACTATAAGAGAGTCTAAATCCAAAAAGGATGCTGGAGAAAATCTAATTAGTAAATTTGATTTTACAGAAGCACAGGCAACAGCAATTTTAGAGTTAATGCTTTATAGGTTAACAGGACTTGAAATAACTACATTTCAAAAAGAATACAAGGAATTGGAAAAGACCATTAAAAGACTTAAAAAGATATTATCAGATGACAGAGAGTTATTAAAAGTAATAAAACATGAGCTTAAGGAATTAGCTGAAAAATATGAAAATCCAAGAAGAACTGAGATAATAGAAGATGACAGTGAAGCTAAAATAAATGTTGAAGAGTTATTGGTCGTTGAAGATGTAATGATAACTTTATCAAAAGATGGATTCATTAAAAGAATACCTCAAAAGAATTATGTAAGATCTAATTCAAATCCAGAGGATATAGAGTATAGAGAAGGAGATGAATTAAAATATCTTATTAAATCAAATACAAAAGATAACTTGCTTCTGTTTACAGATAAAGGTAATATGTATAAGATTAGAGGAATAAATATTCCGGAATGTAAGTGGAAAGAAAAAGGAGAGAGAATAGATACCCTTATAAAATCATTCAATTCTGAAGAAGAATCAGTAGTAGGGATAGTTTCAGTAGATAATCTTGATCCAAATAAATTTGTTAAGGTTATTACAAATAAAGGAAGTATAAAAAAGAGTTCTCTAGATAAATTTGAAACTAGCTATTCAAAAATTCAAGCAAGTAAATTAAGAACTAATGAGAGGGTAATAAAGGCTGAGATAGAAGCAGAAGAGAAAGAATTCTTGAAAGTTAATACTAGATTGGGATTAGAATTTACATTGAAAGTTCCTACTCTAGAAGATTCTCCAAGGAATATTCTTGGACTTCAATTATTTAATCTTTCAGAAAAGGATGAAGTAATAAGTGCTGAATATGTTGATAGTATGAAATTTGTTGAATATACAGTTGGTATTACAGCGAAAGGTAATTTAAAAGGTTTTGCAAGAGCTAATAAAAATGATTTACTAAAAGTTAATACAGATTCAGAAAGTAATCTTATACTGTTTACAAATAAAGGACATGTAATAAACTTGAAAGCATTTTTGATACAAGAAGCTATTAAAGATGAAATTCCATTGAATAATTTGGTTGATGGACTTGAAGCAGGAGAAAAAGTAGTTGCTATATATTCTTTAAAAGAATTTAATGAGAATTTTGCAGTATACACTATTACTAAGAGAGGTCTTGTTAAAAAGACAAATTTAAAAGAATTAAGTGGAGATTATTTAATTCAACAAGTTTATAAATTTAAATATAAAGATGATGAAGTGGTATCTGTAGATATATCAAATCAAAACTTAGGGCATTTAGTTATAATAACTAAAAAGGGTATGGCTATTAGGTTCCCGGTTAATAATGTAAGTCTTATGGGAAAGGTTGCTTCTGGAGTTACTGGGATAAGCCTAAAAGAAGATGATGAAATAGTATATGCAAAATCATTTGTCAACATGGAGCAGATGAGTACAGGAGAAATTGCCGTAACATCAATAGATAAGTATAAATTACAGTTATTAACGAAAAATAAAGAAGTTAGAGAAGTATTGTTACAAGATATAAAACTTCAAAATCGAGCTGGAAGAGGAAGTAGTATAATGATTGTTCAGTTAGATGATGAAATAAAAAATGTAAGCTTGATATAATTTATAGGAGGTATGGAAATGGGAAAAGTTGCTGTGTTATTAGCAGAAGGCTTTGAAGAAATTGAAGCATTAACTGTGGTGGATATTATGAGAAGAGCGGAAGTTACTTGTCATATGGTATCCTTAGAAAAAATTAATGTTTTAGGTGCACATGGTATTGAAGTCAAAAGTGATAAAATATTAGATGAAGAAATAAAATCATATGATTTAATAGTTCTTCCGGGAGGAATGCCTGGAGCTAGAAATTTACAGGAAAATAGAAAAGTACTTGAAATAGTTAAATACTTTCATGAAAATAAAAAGTTAGTTTCAGCTATATGTGCAGCACCAATAGTTCTTGGATCTGCAAATATTATTAAGGGTAAAAGTATAACTTCATACCCAGGTTTCGAAGATGAATTACAAGGATGTAATTATAAAGAAGAGAAAGTTGTTGTGGATGGAAACATTATAACAAGTAGAGGGCCTGCTACAGCTATGGAATTTGCATATAAACTATTAGAAATTTTAGGAAATGATAAATACAAAGCGATAAGTGATGGAATGTTATATAGCTAATTTATAAAGTTGCGGGGATGAGTGAATTGAAAGAAAAATGGATGGTTATTAATAAGAAAAAAGAATTTGAAATGCTAAAAAGTGAGATAGAGTTGCATCCATTAATATTAAGATTACTTGCTAATAGAGGGATATATTCTAAGGAGGATGCATCCCTTTTCCTTTATGGCGATCTAAAAAAATTATTAGATGGAAATTCTATGAAAGGAATGGAAGAAGGAGTAAACTTAATAAAAGAAGCTATTCTAGCAGGAGAAAAAATTGTAATATATGGAGATTATGATTGTGATGGAGTATGTAGTACTACTATATTGAATAAAACTTTAGAAAGTCTTGGAGCAAATTTTGTGTATTATATTCCAAACAGAGAAGAAGAAGGATATGGAATAAATAGTGATAGGATTAGAATATTAAAAGAAGAAGGTGCTGAAGTAATTTTAACTTGTGATAATGGTATTTCGGCAATAGAGCAAGTTAAGGTAGCTAAGGAAATAGGGCTTAAAGTGGTAATAACTGATCATCATGATATTCCATATATTGAAGAGGGGGAGGAGCGGGTATTTAAAATACCAGATGCTGATGTGGTAATAAACCCAAAACAAGAAGATTGTCCCTATGAATTTAAAGAGCTTTGTGGAGCAGGAATAGCGTTGAAATTTTCACTATGTTTACTTTCAGCTATGGGTAAAAACTTAGATGAATTCAAGGAATTATTTCAATATGCTGCGATAGCTACAGTTTGTGATGTAGTAGAGATTCTTGGGGAAAATAGAATAATCCTTAAAGAAGGATTAAAACAGATAAACAATACAGAAAATAAAGGACTTAAAGCGTTGATAAAGGAAACTTCTCTTGAAAATAAAGAAATTACTGAATATCATTTTGGATTTGTTTTAGGACCAACAATCAATGCTACTGGAAGACTTGAAACAGCAGATTTATCAGTAGAATTACTAATTACAAATAATGAGGAAAGAGCAGCAGAGTTAGCAAAAAAACTTTATGAGTTAAATAAGATAAGGCAAGACTTAACATCAGAAAGTGTGGAAAGAGTAATAGAAGAAATAGACAAGAATTTTAATCCGGAAGAAAGAGTTATATTAGTTTATGATGAAAATATACATGAAAGTATAGCTGGGATAGTAGCAGGTAGGGTGAGAGAAAAATTTAATCTTCCTACAATAGTTATGACCAAAGGTAAAGATATGCCAAAAGGATCTGCTAGAAGTATAGAAGGATATAACATGTTTGAAGAATTAAATAAGTGTAAGGAGTATATAGAAAAATTTGGAGGACATCCAATGGCTGCTGGACTTTCAGTAAAAGAAGAAAATATACCTTTATTAAAAAAAGCTCTTATTGAAAAATGTCCTTTAAGTGAGGAAGATATAGTGCCTGTAACTAGAATAGATTCTCCTCTTGCATTAAGTAATATAGATGAAGAATTGATAAATAATATAGAGAAGTTAAAACCTTTTGGAAAAGGTAATAATAGCCCTCTGTTTGCTGTTAGAAATTTACAAGTAACTAGAGTGTTTTTTATGGGAAAAGAAAAGAATTTTATGAAGTTCAGGTTTCTCTTGCCTGGAGGAAATAGTTATATAGAAGGAGTAAATTTTGATAAATATGACTACTTTAAGGAAGAGTTCACGGATAAGTTTGGAGAAGATAAATTTTTAAAGCTTAAAGATGATGGATATTGTAGCTTTAAAATGGATATAGTTTATTTTCCAAATGTAAATGAGTATATGGGAAAGAGAAATATTCAACTAAATATAAAAAATATAAGAATATAATATTGGAAAAGAGATATTTTCATTAGTGAAAATATCTTTTTTGTTTTCTTTGTTAGAGTTTTGTCATTCAGCTGTATTCTGATAAAAAATAATTTGTTAGACAATTGTAGTATTTGGTTTCGTGATTAATATCACGGTGTTTGGTTTGCATTTTAATTATTCTATTATTGTATATAAATTATATAAAATGAAAATATAATACATAAACCTACAAGTGAAAAATTTGTCAAGAAGAAGAGGTGGTAAAAAGAGAATCATAATAAAACACTTTTTTAAGAAAGAGGGATACTATGAAAAAGGTTCAATCAACTTGTAATTATTGTGCATTAGCCTGTAACTTGGATTTTTATGTTGATGATGACAGAATAATAAAAGTGTTACCAACAAAAAATTATCCAGTTAATAATGGATTTGCATGTATTAAAGGATTGTCTCTAGACAAACAACAAACAATAGAAAAAGAATCAACATTGCCAAGAATTAAGCAAAAAGATGGTTCCTTTAAAAGAATTTCTTGGAATGATGCATACAAAGTAGTAGCAGACAAATTTTTAGAGTTACAAGAAAATTATGGAGAAGAAAGTGTTGCAGCTATTAGTACTGGTCAATTAACTCTAGAGGAATTTGCTTTGTTTGGACATGTAATGAGGAACTATTTAAAGACCAATGTTGATGGAAACACAAGGTTATGTATGGCTACATCAGTAGTTGCTCATAAACAAAGTTTTGGATTCGATGCACCTCCGTACACATTAGAAGATGCGGAATTATCTGATACCATAATATTAATTGGTGCTAATCCTGTTATAGCACATCCTGTGTTTTGGGATAGAATTAAAAATAATAAAAATAAAAAATTAATAGTTATCGATCCGAGAAAATCAGAGACAGCCCAAAATGCTGATTATTGGTACGGCATAAAAGGAAAAACAGATCTAATATTACTTTATTCTATAGCTAATAATCTTATAAGTAAAGGGTATATAGATAATGAATATATAAGTAATTATACAGAAAGATTTGATGAGTTTAAGGAATTTGTTAAACAATATACTATAGAAAGAGCAAGTAAAGAAACTGGAATTAGTGAAGAATCAATTCTAGAACTTGTAGAATTAATTCATAATGGAAAAAGAGTTTCTTTTTGGTGGACAATGGGGGTTAATCAAGGTTATGAAGCTGTTAGAACTGCACAAGCTATAATTAATTTAGCCTTAATGACAGGAAATATTGGGAAACCAGGGACAGGGGCTAATTCTCTTACAGGACAATGCAATGCAATGGGTTCAAGAGCATATAGTAATACAGCATCCCTTTATGGTGGAGGAGATTTTGATAATATAGCTAGACGTGAAAGAATTGCTGAGGTTCTTGGAGTTAATGAATCTTTACTTGCAACCAAGCCTACATTAACCTATAACGCGATTGTTGAGAAGATTATAGCAGGAGAGATAAAAGGTTTATGGGTTATCTGTACAAATCCACGCCATTCATGGACAAATAATAAAAAATTTAAAGAAGCTATGGATAAATTAGAATTTTTTGTCGTTCAAGATATCTATGGTAACACTGATAGTTCTAAAGATTGTGATATGTATCTTCCTGTAGTTCCAGGAACTAAGAAAGAAGGAACTTTAATAAATACAGAAAGACGTATATCTGCTTTGCGCCCAGCAATTGAAAAATCTTTAGATGAGAGAAGTGACTATGAAGTTATTTATGGCATTGGACAAGCACTAGGAATGGGAGAAATTCTTGATAATTGGAGAACTCCAAGAGATGCATTTAATTTAATGAAAGAATGTTCTAGAAATATGCCTTGTGATATGACAGGTGTTACCTATGAGGGGTTGGAAAATTCAAATGGAATTCAGTGGCCTTTTAGAGAAGGGGATATTCTCAAAGAAGATCAGAGAAGATTATATGAGGACAATAAATACTACACTCCTTCAAAAAAAGCTAAGTTTATGTTCGAAGAAGTACAAGAAAATCCATTGCCAACTACAAAGGAATTTCCTTATATATTAAATACGGGCAGGGGAAGTATTGGACAATGGCACACACAAACTCGTACAAGAGAAATAGCTGTTGTTGAAGATGTTAATATTAAGGATGCATATATTTATATAAATACTAAACTTGCAGAAGAAATTGATGTTAAAGAAAATGAAAATATTAGAGTTTATTCTATTAATGGAAATTTTTCTGATTTTAAGGTAAAGGTTACAGACGATGTTAAGTATGATGAACTTTATGCACCTATCCATTACTTGGAGTGCAATAATTTAACCCCATCTTTATATGATTCTTATTCTAAAGAACCTTCATATAAGACAACTCCAATTAATATTTGTAAAATTCAAGTTGGAGGAGATAAGTTATGAAAAGAATAAAAGCGGATAGAAGTAAATGTGTAGGATGTTTAACTTGTGTCTCAGCTTGTATGGTTAGTCATGAGAGTTGTGATTCAAGAAACCGTATAGTTAGAGATAGTAAAAACAATATTAAGCTTATTTTCTGTCACCAGTGTGATAAGCCAAAATGCGTTGAAGCGTGCAGTAATGGAGCTATGTCAAAAAACGAGGAAAATGGATTGGTTGAATACAACAAGGAACTTTGTATAAGCTGTAATAAATGCATAGAGGCCTGTCCTTTTGACGCGCTGAAAAGTGATTCGATTGAACACAAAGAAATTATGAAATGCAACATGTGTACTCATAGAACAGAAAATAATGAACCAAATCCTATGTGTGTAGAGAAATGCCCCATGGGAGCAATAAACTTTATATAAGCATAAATATAGGATTAGAAGACAAGGAGATATTATATGGAAAAAAGATCGCTTTTTCAAAGACTGGAAAATTTACCGGTTCCAATTCTTCCAACAATATTAGGTACTGCATCAATATCAAATGTATATTCTAATTTAGGATATACTTGGATAAGGCATATTTCAATGTGGGCAGCAACAATTGTTTTAATAACGTACATAATAAAAATTATATTTTATTTTGATACATGCAAAAAAGAATATTCTAATACTGTACCAGCTAGTTTGTATGCTGCTTTTAGTATGATTTTAATGATTTTAGGAAGTTACTATTTTGATTATAATCAAGCTATAGGAAAGATTATGTGGTTTAGCGGAATTGGTATTCATGCTATACATATTTTAGTGTTTACATATAAAAATGTTATTAAAGGTATAAATAAAGATACTTTCGTTCCTAGTTGGTTTGTCACTTATAATGGAATAATGGTGTCTACATCTATTGGAGTACCTATGAACGAGCCGATAATAGGAAAGATGATTGTATATTATGGAATTACTATTTTTGTACTGATAATTCCATTTATGATATACAGGTTAATAACTACAACTATTAAAGATATGTTTTATCATACCCAAGCAATTTTAGTTGCACCATCAAGTTTATGCGTAATTGGATATTTGAATTATTTTAAAGAACCTAATCCAATAATAGTATATTTGCTATATGCCTGTGTAATTTCAGCAGTAATATTTGTATTTATAAAAATACCAAAATTCTTTTCTTATGCATTTTATCCAGGGTTTGCAGGTATTACATTCTCAATGGCAATAGGAACAGTAGCTTCAACTAAGATGGCAGCCTTTTTAACTACTCAAGGTCAAACAATGATTGGTGATATGGTTAAAGAGATGTCTGGTATTCAACTTTATATAACTACAACATTTATTGCATTTGTACTTTATAATTTTTTGAAAATGCTTTTTAGTGGTTGTAAGGAGGCATAATAGAATAAAAAGGATGGTTTTATGAAAATTGCTGCTTTGGTTCTTGTTGGGGGAAAAAGTAGAAGAATGAATGGGAACAATAAAGCATTTCTTAAATTTAAGAATAAGAGCTTTATTGAAAAAATAACTGATGAGTTAAAGGTCTTTGACACAATTTATATATCAGTAGATGATAAAGAAAAGTACAAAGATTTGAATTACACCTTATTAGAAGATATTTATAAAGATATTGGACCAATAGGGGGGATATATTCAGCATTAAAAACAATTGACGAAAGATATATTTTTGTAACTGCTTGTGATATGCCTAAAATTACAAAAGATTTTATAGAATTTATTTGTAATTCAATTACGGAAGGTATTCAGTGTGTAGTAGTTCAAGATGAAAAAGGAAGAATCTATCCTTTAGGAGCAATTTATTCTAAAGATATGATTTATAACATTGAAAATATGATAGAAGAAAAAGATTATAAACTTTTAAATTTAATAAGCAGAGTTAAAACTAAAATTATACCTTTATCTGAGACTAAGTTTGATAAATGTATTTTAGAAAATATAAATAATTTGGAACAATATAATAAACTTGAAGATTAAAACAACAATTAAATAGTCTCCGTGCAAAAATATCTAAGGAATAATATCTATGATATTGCGCCAAAGTGAAAATAATCACTTTCAGGGTTATATGGGAAACTGTTTAGCCTTCCATGTTTGAAAAGGAGTATTATTTAATTTTTAAATAATGAATAATATTAATTGCATATTACTTTTGAATATACAGCTATATTGTTCATGCCTTGTTATTTAGGTAGGATGATATGGTTTTTTATAGATTATAATTTTTAAATTTTTACACTAACAGAAACTTAAAGATAAATTGAAGCTTATTAGGAGGCAGAATTATGAAGAAAATTGCTACAGTTGATGCAATAGGGCATGTAATATGTCATGATATTACGAGGATTATTAAAGATGTAGTAAAGGATGTTGCTTTTAAAAAAGGGCACGTAGTTAAGAAAGAGGATATCCCTGTATTATTATCAATAGGGAAAGAACATCTGTATGTTTGGGAAAAAAAAGAGGGGATGCTCCATGAAAATGAAGCAGCAGAAATATTATATGAAATTTGCAACAATGAAAATGTTAAACCTTCAGAAGTTAAGGAAGGAAAGATTGAAGTAATTGCTGATATAGATGGTTTATTTAGAGTTGATGTGAAAAAGTTAGATATGATTAACGAATTAGATGAAATTATGATTGCTACAAGGCACACTAATTATCCAGTTAAAAAGGGAGAAATATTAGCAGGCACAAGGGTTATACCTCTTATTATAGAAAAAGAGAAGTTAGAAAAAGCACAAAAGATTGCGGGAGATATGCCAATTATGGAGTTATTACCATATAAGAAGATGAAAGCTGGAATAGTCACAACAGGAAGTGAGGTTTATCATGGAAGAATTAAGGATACATTTACCCCAGTTGTTATAAATAAACTTAATCAATATGAGATTAGTGTTTGTGATCATAAAATAGTAAATGATGAAACTGAAATGATAATAAATGCTATTAGTGAATTAAAGAAAAATGGTGCAGATCTTATTGTTTGTACAGGAGGCATGAGTGTAGACCCTGATGATTTAACACCAAGTTCAATTAGAAAAAGTGGAGCAAAGATTATTTGTTATGGAGCACCAGTACTACCAGGAGCTATGTTCTTACTTGGATATTTTGAAGATGGGACACCTATTATGGGATTGCCAGGTTGTGTGATGTACTCAAACGCAACTATATTCGACTTGGTATTACCAAGGATAGCTGCTGGAATTTCGGTTACAAAGAGTGATATTTCAAAAATGGGACATGGAGGATTATGCCTTCGTTGTACAAAATGTACATATCCTAGATGCGGATTTGGAAAGGGAGTATAAGTTTTGCTTAATATTGAATTAGAAGAAGCTATTAAGTTGATGAATAAAAGCATAAAAGAAAATGGAGAAGCAGAAGAAATTGAATTAATAGATGCTAGTGGGAGAGTAGCATGTGAAGATATTTATGCACCTATAAATAACCCACCATTTGATCGTTCGCCTCTTGATGGATATGCGCTTATAGCAAAAGATACTAAAGGTGCAAGCAAAGAAAATGTAAAAAAGTTAAAAGTTGTAGATTGTATATTTGCTGGAGGATATAGTGAAAAAGTACTTGAGAGAGGTCAAGCGATTAGAATTATGACAGGTGCAAAAATTCCAAAAGGCGCAAATTGTGTAGTAAGACAGGAAAATACTAACTATGGTGAAAATGATGTTGAAATTTATGAAGAACTTTCAGAATATGATAATTATTGTTTTGCTGGTGAAGATATAGAAAAAGGGGAATTATTGATAAAGAGTGGGGAATTGCTCACTTACGTGCATATTGGAATTCTCTCCAGTATGGGAATTTCAAATGTTAAAGTAAAATCTAAGCTAAAGATTGCTTTGCTTGTTACTGGTGATGAAGTTGGAATCTCGGGATATCCATTAATGGAAGGAAAAATTTATGATAGCAATCTTAATTTAATTAATTCAAGGTTGAGAGAGTTTGGATTGAGAACAGTTATTTCAGAAATTATTGAGGATGATGGAGAAAAGGTTGGAAAAAGAATAGATGAGATTATAGATAAAGTAGATCTAGTGATCACAACAGGTGGTGTTTCTGTTGGGGAAAAAGATATATTACATGATGCATTACCTCGTATAGGAGCAAAAAGAGTTTTTTGGAAGGTTAATTTAAAGCCAGGAACTCCAGCGATGTATTCTTTATATAAAGATAAGCCTATATTATCTCTATCTGGAAATCCTTTTGCGGCACTTACAACTTTTGAACTTTTGGCAAGACCGGTTTTAGCTAAGTTAACTGGGGATAAAAATTTAAGTCCTAAAAAAGTTGAAGGAATTATGGAAGATGAATTTAATAAGCCAAGCATGAGAAGAAGGTTTATACGTGCTTATTTTAATAGTGGTAAAGTTAAATTTAAAGGAAATAAACATTCTTCAGGAGTGCTTTCATCGATGATAGAATGTAACTGTTTGATAGATGTACCTAAAGGGACTAAGAAATTGAGTAAGGGTGACAAGATAGATATTTTTTTACTTTAAGTAATAATCAGAGAATTTAAAGGAAGTGCAATATATGGAAAATAAATTTAGTCATTTCGATTTAGATGGAAATGCAGTTATGGTTGATATTTCAGAAAAAAATATAACATCAAGAACAGCAATTGCTAAGGGAAAAATTTTTGTTAATGGTAGTGTTATGGAATCAATTTTAAATAAAACTGTTAAAAAGGGAGATGTTCTTGGAGTAGCGAGAATTGCTGGAATAATGGGAGTAAAGAAGACTTCAGAGTTAATTCCAATGTGTCATCCATTAATGATTAGTAAATGTAAAGTTGATTTTCAAGTAAATAAGGAGCAGAGTTACATAGAAGCGATATGCACAGTTAAAGTAGAAGGTAAAACAGGTGTGGAAATGGAAGCTTTGACGGGAGTAAATATAACACTTCTTACTATTTATGATATGTGCAAAGCTATAGATAAAACTATGGAAATTTCGGAAATCTATTTAGAGAAGAAAACTGGTGGAAAAAGTGGAGAGTTTTTAAATGAAAAACAAAGATAAACCTACATTGATTGCTATAAGTGGAGTGAAGAATTCTGGAAAGACAACACTTATAACAAAGATAATACCTAAGTTAGTTAATCTAGGATATAAGGTTGCTACAATTAAACATGATGGACATGAATTTCAAAGCGATATAGAAGGAACTGATTCATATAGGCATAAAGAATCAGGGGCATATGGAAGTGCTATATTTTCTAAAACAAAATTAATGGTAGTTAAAGAGATGAGTGAAATTTCTGAAAAGGAGTTAATAAGGTATTTTCCGGAGGCAAATATTGTTCTGTTAGAAGGTTTTAAGAATTCTGACTACCCCAAAATTGAAGTTGTAAGAAAAGAAATTTCAAGAGATTATGTTTGTAGGAAAGAAACACTGATAGCTTTAGCAACAAATTTAAATTGTCATTTTGAAAATGTAAAAACTATTGATATAAATAGTATCGATGAAATCGTAAAAGAGTTGCTTAAGGTGTGTGAAGAGGTGTAGAAATGGTTGATATTTACGAAAGAGAAATTGATTATATAAGAATTTCAATTACTGATAGATGTAATCTTAGATGTGTCTATTGTATGCCAGAAGAGAAAATAGAATGTTTGAGCGATAATGAAGTATTATCGTATGAAGAAATAATTTATTTATGTGAAGTTTTTTCAAAGTTAGGTATTAGTAAAGTTAAAATAACTGGGGGGGAACCTTTAGTCAGAAATGATTTGTCGTACCTTGTTAAAAATATAAAAGAAATAGACAATATTAATAATGTTACTTTGACTACAAATGGAATATTGTTAGAGGAACAAATTGATTCCTTAGTTAGATCAGGATTAGATGCAGTTAATATTAGTATTGATACTTTAGATGAATTTACATACAAAAACATTACTCGTATTGGAGATATAAAGAAAGTTATTAGAGGAATTGATAAAGCTTTAGAATACGAGAATCTTCTTGTTAAATTGAATTGTGTAATGATAAATGAAATAAACGACAAGCAAATACTAGAATTAGTTGAAATGATACGAAATAAGGATTTAAGCATTCGATTTATTGAACTTATGCCAATAGGAGTTGGAAAACAGAGAAAAGGTGTGAGTGAAAATGAAATAAGAAAAGTTATTGAAAAAAAGTTTGGAAAACTTAATCAATTTAATGAGTCTTTAGGTAATGGACCAAGTTGTTATTATAGTTTAGATAAATTTAAAGGAAAAATAGGTTTTATAAGTGCAGTTAGTCATAAGTTTTGTGATAAATGTAATAGGATTAGACTTACTTCTAGTGGATTTTTAAAAACTTGTCTACAATATGATAAAGGTATAGATTTGAAAAAACTTATAAGTGAGGGAAAAAGTCAAGAGGAGTTAATAGAATCTATTAAAAATGCTATCTATAATAAACCGATAGAAAATAAGTTTTTTGAAATTTATTCTCATGAGAATTTTGAACAACATATAATGTCAGAAATAGGTGGCTGACATATATTAAATAATAAAGATATTATTTAAATTTGATTTAGAGAGGAAGGCCATGTAATGGGTAGAATTATTGCTATTTGTATAAGTGAAAAGAGAGGTACAGCAAAGAAAAATATAGGTGAATGCAATATTATTGAAGGATATGGATTAGAGAATGATGCACATGGTGGTAATTGGCATAGACAAGTAAGTTTACTATCTTATAATAAAGTGCTTGATTTTAATTCCAAGGGTGGAGCAGTGGAGGATGGAGCTTTTGGTGAAAATATTCTTGTAGAAGGCATTGATTTTAGAACTTTGCCTATAGGAATAAAATTTAAATGCAATGACGTCATTCTAGAACTTACTCAAGTTGGAAAAGAGTGCCATGCTCATTGTGAAATATACAAAAGAGTTGGAGATTGTATTATGCCTAGAGAAGGGGTCTTTGCCAAGGTTATACATGGCGGTAAAATTAAAGTAGGGGATGATTTGGTATGTTTGAAGTAGCGATAATTACTTCAAGTGATAGTGGATACAGAGGAGAGAGAGAAGATAAAAGTGGTTTAGCTATTAGAAAAATAGTTGAAGAAAATGGATTTAAAGTTGTACATAAAATATTATTACCGGATGAAAAGAATATGTTAAGTGCCGAAATGAAGAGGATCTGTGATGAGAATATTGCAGACCTCATTCTTACAACGGGAGGAACAGGTTTTTCACCAAGGGATTGTATGCCAGAAGCGACTTTAGAAGCAGGGGAGAGAGTGGTTCCAGGAATACCGGAAGCTATGCGTGCGTATAGTTTGCAATTTACTAAAAGAGCGATGTTAAGTCGTGCTGTTGCCGTAATACGGAAGAAAACATTAATAATAAATTTACCAGGAAGTCCGAAGGCGGTTACAGAATACTTAGAATATATTATAACAGAACTTGATCATGCATTAGGAATACTAAAAGGTGAAGTATCTAATTGTGCAAGGAAATAGAGTAATTTAGCTGGAATATATAATTCCAGCTAAACTACTTTAAAAAAATATGTTTTTAAAAATAAAATAAATTGTCTTTTGGGAAAGTTAAAGAAAGTATATCATTTATAGAGAAATGCATATCCTTTTTTTTGATCTTATATTCAATTGCATTTAGATAAGGAATAGTATTGTTTTTTATATATAAAGTAAAGTCAAAAGGATTTTCGATAATACTATCAATTTTGTAATAAAATGTATTTTCGGTTTTTTCATCAACAGAAATCTCAAGATCATGTGCACGTATGCAGATGTATTGAACATTTTCAGGTACTTCACTATTAACTATAAATTCATATCCCCAATTCTCAGCAAAAATAGTATATTTACCGGTTTTTCTAGCTTTTGAAATATTTTTGCAACCTGTTAAAGTTGCTTCTGACAGTGATTTTGGATGTTTAAATAAATCTTTTTTGTCTCTTTTTTTTAAGGCGTTACCATTTTCATACACAACAATGTCATCACAGATTCTATATGCTTCATTTATGTTATGTGTTACGAAGATGATATTTCCGCTATAAATTTTTAATATAGACATCAATTCTTTTTCTAAATTATTTTTTAAATGTTGGTCTAAGGCAGAAAAAGGTTCATCTAAAAGCAAGATATCAGGAGAAGTTATAAGCGCTCTAGCAATAGCAACTCTTTGTTGCTGTCCACCAGATAATTGCCAAGGATAATGTTTTTCTAGTCCTGATAATCCTAATCTTTCTATATAATCATTGCTTAATAGTTTTTTTTGTTTATCATTCAAATTGGAAATTCCGAGTTCAATATTATCAATTACATTCATGTTAGGGAATAAAGCATAGTTTTGAAATAAGTATCCTACTTTTCTTTTTTGAGGACTTAAGTTTATTTTTTCTTGCGAATCAAAAAAAGTTCTATTGTTTACAATTATTTGCCCTTTAGATGGGTTAAGCAAACCTGAAATGCATTTTAAAGTCATACTTTTGCCAGAACCAGAAGCACCTAAAAATCCTAGAATCCCTCTTTCGTGTTGGAAGTTAACTTTTAAATCAAAAGAAGAAAAATTATTTTCTATATTTATGTATAATGACATAATTAGTGCCTCCTTCCTAGCAATTTAAGTTGAATGTCTGACCAGTAATTTAGAAGTAAAATTAATAATAATGTTATTAAAAATATTACAATAACCCAAAGCATTGCCCTTTTCATATCGCCACTTTCTGCTGCAAAAAAAATGGCAAGAGGCATTGTTTGTGTCTTTCCAGGAATATTTCCAGCAAGCATTAGAGTTGCACCAAACTCGCCTATGGCTCGAGCAAATGATAAAACTAATCCTGCGATAATGCCAGGCATAGCCAATGGAATAGCAATCTTATAAAATATTTTAAACTCACTAAGTCCTAGAGTTCTAGCTGCAAAGATAATATTAATGTCTATTTGCTCAAAGGCTGCACGTGAAGTCCTGTACATCATCGGGAATGATACTACTGTAGCGGCAAGTATAGTAGCGCTCCAACTGAAAATTAAAGATGTATTAAAAAGCTCTAATATCTTGCCTATGGGACCATTTTTGCCACAAATAAGTAATAAGAAGAAACCTACAACAGTTGGGGGTAAAATTAAGGGCAAAGTTAATATTCCATCCAATATTCCTTTGAGTTTTCCTTTGAAATTTGCCATCCAGTAAGAAATTATAATGCCAAAGATAAATGTTATTGCAGTTGAAATAAAAGCTGTTTTAATGGAAATCCATAAGGGAGTAATATCCATCGTTAAATCCTCCTATAAAGTAAAATTAAATTAGCAAATTAAGTTAAGTGATAACCATATTTTTTGAAAATTTTCTTACAGGTATCAGTAAATAAAAAGTCTTCAAAGGATTTAGATGCATCTATATTTTTACTAGCTTTAAGTATTCCAATTGGATATATGATAGCTGAATGCTTGTCATCTGGTATCGCTTCAATAATTTTTGAGTTGCTATCATTTAGTACGTCACTTTTATATACAAATCCAACATCAGCATTGCCTGAAGTTGACCATGCAAGTACTTCTTTTACATCTTTAGCAAAAACAAGTTTTGATGAAATTTCATTTTTAATGTTAAGGTTTTGGAAAGTTTCATCAGCATATTTTCCAGCAGGAACACTATGTGGTTCGCCAATTGCAATTTTTTTAACTTTATCGGTATTTAAATCAGAGATGCTATTTATTTCACTGTTTTTTGGGCCAACTAAAACTAAATCATTCTTAATCAAGTCTTTATCACTGTTCTCCAATAAGAAAGATTTATCATTTAAAAATTTCATTTGGTCTTGACCAGCGGAAATGAATATATCACAAGGGGCACCTTGTTCTATTTGTTGTTCAAGAGAACCAGAAGAGCCATAATTAATAGTTAAATTAATGTTAGAATTAATCTTTTTAAATTCAGTTTGTATTTCTTCCATTGCTTCTTTTAGATTTGCAGCAGCGGAAATGTTCAATTCTATTGCTCCTGATGAGTTGTTAAAAGTGCTACAAGAAGAAAGTAGTATAGTTGAAATTAGTATTATTAAAAAAGTAGAAAGTGTTAATCTTTTTTTCATAAATAAATCCTCCTATGTTAACATGCTTTTAATTATAGAGAGTATGAGCAAATAAGAACGTGATATTAGTCACGAAAAAAAGCAGGTTGTTACGGTTTTTAGATTGTGTTTTTCATATTAGATTGTGTTTTTAATATATGAAATGAAGTGAATAGAAAATAAAATTTTATAATAATTAATTAAAATTTGAAATTTTATTTTTTACTCATATAATATTATATGGTAGTTAAAAATTAAAAGATAAAAACATATAAACAATAAAATTGAAGTCTTTTGAAAAAGATAATCTAGTATAATTGAATATATGAAAAGAAAAATTGTTATAGATACGAGTTTGTTTTAAGGAGTGATATTTTTGAATAAATATAAAATAATTATGACTGGTGGGGGTACAGCTGGACATGTAACGCCTAACTTAGCGCTAATACCAAGTTTGATGAAAAATGGATTTGAGGTTAAATATATTGGTAGTAAGGATGGTATAGAGAAAGAAATTATTAGTGAAAATTCAATACCTTATTTCGGAATATCATCTGGGAAATTAAGAAGATATTTTGACCTAAAAAACATATCAGATCCTTTTAAAGTTATAAAAGGTATTTTTGAGGCTAAAAAAATATTAACAAAAGAAAAACCAGATGTTATATTTTCAAAAGGTGGATTTGTTGCTGTTCCAGTAGTTATAGCAGCGTCTATGAAAGGAATTCCAGTTGTTGCACATGAATCAGATATTACTCCAGGACTTGCTAATAAATTATCCTCACCATTTTGCAATAAACTTTGTGTCACTTTTAGAGAAAGTTTGAAATATGTAAAAGGTGATAAAGGTGTATTGACAGGAAGCCCAATAAGGGACGAAATATTCAATGGGGTGAAGTTGAAAGGTTTAGAAATCTGCGATTTTCAAGGTAATAAAGAAATAATATTCATTATGGGAGGAAGCCTAGGGTCTAAGGTTGTCAATAATGTGGTTAGAGAAAATTTAAGAGAGTTGCTAAATGTGTATGATATTATACATATCTGCGGTAAAGGAAATATAGATGAGAATTTGAAGAACTTAAATGGTTATGTTCAATTTGAATATGTAAATGAGGAACTTCCTCATTTAATGAAATCAGCAGACTATATAATATCCAGAGCTGGTGCTAATTCCATATTTGAGTTTTTAGCTTTAAAAAAGCCAACCTTATTGATTCCACTTTCTAAAAAAGCTAGTAGGGGAGATCAAATTTTAAATGCAAGATCTTTTGAAAGGGAAGGTTATTCATTAGTGATAGAAGAGGAAGAAATAAATAAAGATACATTTTTAGAAAAAATAAATGAACTTAAAGATAATAAAAAGGAACTAGTAAGAAACATGAATAAGGGAAAAGATAAAGTCGGAAATGATGCTGTAATTCAAGTTATTATGTCAGTTATAGGGAGGAAGAAGTAAAAAGACTGAAAATTTACATTATTCCTAATTTGTCTTTCATTAGGAAATTACCTTGCAAAATTAAATTAGTGATATATAATGTAATTGGTAGGTTTATAATATCAAAAAAAGTAAAAGTTAATATTTTCACAATGTTTTATAGTCAATATATTTAATTATACTTAATTAAATATTTCTATGTTGTGAATTAATTCTAAATTTTGAAAGAGGGGTCTACGCGATGAGAAAAATGAAAACTATGGATGGAAATACTGCAGCAGCTCACATTTCTTATGCATTTACAGAAGCTACAGCAATCTATCCTATAACACCATCTTCACCAATGGCTGAACATGTTGATGAATGGGTAGCTCAAGGAAGAAAAAATATTTTTGGACAACCAGTAAGAGTTATGGAAATGCAATCAGAAGCAGGAGCAGCTGGTGCAGTACATGGTTCATTACAAGCAGGAGCATTAACAACAACTTATACTGCTTCACAAGGATTATTATTAATGATTCCTAACATGTATAAGATAGCAGGAGAAATGCTTCCAGCAGTATTCCACGTATCAGCAAGAGCACTTGCTACTTCAGCACTTAACATATTTGGTGATCACCAAGACGTTATGGCTGCAAGACAAACTGGTTTTGCAATGCTTGCAGAAGGATCAGTTCAAGAAGTTATGGATTTATCAGCAGTTGCACATTTAACTGCAATTAAATCAAGAATACCTTTCTGTAATTTCTTTGATGGATTTAGAACATCTCATGAAATTCAAAAAATCGAAGTTCTAGAATATGATGAATTAGCTAAGCTAGTTGATTATGATGCAGTAGAAGCATTCAGAAATAGAGCATTAAATCCAAATCATCCAGTAACAAAGGGTACAGCACAAAATGCTGATATATATTTCCAAGAAAGAGAATCTGTTAATAAGTTCTACGATGCAGTTCCTGAAATTGTTGAAGGATACATGGCTGAAATTACAAAGTTAACAGGAAGAGAATATCACTGTTTCGATTACTATGGAGCACCAGATGCTGATAGAGTAATAATCGCTATGGGTTCTGCTACGGATGTATGTGAAGAAACAATTGATTATTTAAATGCTAATGGACAAAAAGTTGGTGTTGTTAAGGTAAGACTTTTCAGACCATTCTCAAATGAAAGATTATTAAAGGCTATTCCAAGTACAGCTAATAAAATTGCTGTTTTAGATAGAACTAAAGAACCAGGTTCTGCTGGAGAACCATTATACCTAGATGTTAAAAATGCATTCTATGGAAAAGAAAATGCTCCAGTAATCGTTGGTGGTAGATTCGGATTAGGTTCTAAGGATCCAAATCCAGGACATATTGCTGCAGTTTATGAAAACTTAGCAAAAGATGAACCAAAGAATGGATTTACAATTGGTATAGTTGATGATGTTACAAATACATCATTAGAAGTACATGAAGATATAGATGCTACACCAGAAGGAACTACAGCTTGTAAGTTCTGGGGATTAGGATCAGATGGTACTGTTGGAGCTAACAAGAGTGCTATAAAGATTATTGGAGATCATACAGATATGTATGCTCAAGGATATTTCTTCTATGATTCAAAGAAATCAGGAGGAATTACAGTATCTCACTTAAGATTTGGTAAGAAGGCAATTAAGTCACCATATTTAATAAATAAGGCAGACTTCGTTTCATGCTCTAACCAATCATATATCCACAAATACAATGTACTTGATGGATTAAAGGCAGGATCTACATTCTTATTAAATACTATCTGGACTCCAGAAGATTTAGAAGAAAAATTACCTGCTTCATATAAGAGATTTATAGCAAACAATAACATTAAGTTCTATACTTTAAATGCTGTTGCTATAGCTCAAGAAATTGGTCTTGGTGGAAGAATTAACATGATAATGCAATCAGCATTCTTCAAGTTAGCTAAGATTATTCCATTAGAAGATGCAATAAAATATTTAAAAGACGCTGTTGTTACTTCTTATGGTAAGAAGGGACAAAAAGTTGTAGATATGAATAATGCAGCTATTGATAAGGGCGTTGAGGCAATAGTTGAAATTAAGATACCAGAAGCTTGGAAGACAGCTGTAGATAAAGAAGTTGCTGATACTAAGAAGAAGTCAGACTTCGTTAAGAATATAGTAATTCCAATGAATAGACAAGAAGGAGATTCTCTTCCAGTTTCTACATTCGTAGGTATGGAAGATGGTACTTTCGAAGCAGGTACTGCAGCTTTCGAAAAGAGAGGAATAGCTGTTAATGTACCAGCATGGCAATCAGATAAGTGTATACAATGTAATCAATGTTCATTTGTATGTCCACATGCTGCAATTAGACCTGTACTATTAACTGATGAAGAAGCTAAGAATGCTCCAGAATCATTAAAGGCAGTTCCAGCTAAGGCATTAAAGACAGAAGAACCATTACAATACTTTATGGCAGTTACTCCATTAGACTGTTCAGGTTGTGGAAACTGTGCTCAAGTATGTCCAGCTCCAGGAAAAGCATTAGTAATGCAACCACAAGATACATTAGCTGATCAAATGGAAGCTTGGGATTACAGCATGGACAAGGTATCACCTAAGGAAAACCCAATGAGTAAGACTACAGTAAAGGGAAGCCAATTTGAGCAACCATTACTTGAGTTCTCAGGTGCTTGTGCAGGTTGTGGAGAAACTCCATATGCTAAGCTTATAACTCAATTATTTGGTGACAGAATGATGATAGCAAATGCAACAGGATGTTCATCAATTTGGGGAGGATCTGCTCCTTCAACTCCATATACAAAGAATCATAATGGACATGGTCCAGCTTGGGCTAACTCATTATTCGAAGATAATGCTGAATATGGATTAGGAATGCACTTAGGAGTTAAATCAATTAGAGCTAGAATAGCTGAAAATTGTGAAAAAGCATTAGCTGCTGGTTTAGATGGTGAAGCTAAGGCTGCTGTTGAAGATTGGTTAGCTAACATCGACAACGGTGAAGGAACTAGAACTAGAGCAGAAAGATTAGAAGCTGCTTTAGAAGCTGTTAATACTCCAGAAGCTAAGGCAATATTAAAAGAAAAAGACTTCTTCGTTAAGAGATCTCAATGGATCTTCGGAGGAGACGGATGGGCTTACGATATCGGATTCGGTGGAGTAGACCACGTATTAGCATCAGGAGAAGATGTAAATATATTTGTATTTGACACAGAAGTTTATTCAAATACTGGTGGACAATCTTCAAAATCTACTCCAACTGCTGCAATAGCTAAGTTTGCTGCAAGTGGTAAGAAAACAAAGAAGAAAGACCTTGGTATGATGGCAATGAGCTATGGTTATGTGTATGTTGCTCAAGTTAATATTGGAGCAGACAAGAACCAAGCACTTAAGGCTATAGCTGAAGCTGAAGCTTATAAGGGGCCATCACTAATCATTGGTTATGCACCATGTATCAACCATGGAATTAAAATTGGTATGGGTAACAGCCAATTAGAAGCTAAGAGAGCTACTGATTGTGGATACTGGCAAATGTACAGATTCAATCCACAATTAAAGGGAACTAAGAATCCATTTACATTAGATTCTAAGGAACCAACAGCA
Organism: Clostridium cibarium; assembly: GCF_014836335.1. Classification (GTDB taxonomy): domain Bacteria; phylum Bacillota; class Clostridia; order Clostridiales; family Clostridiaceae; genus Clostridium; species Clostridium cibarium. The sequence goes on along the minus strand of NZ_JACSRA010000001.1, from coordinate 165,027 downwards.
GACTTCAAGGAATTCTTAATGGGTGAAGTTAGATATGCTTCATTAGCTAAAGCATTCCCAGAAGCAGCTGATGCATTATTTGAAAAGACTTATCAAGATGCACAAGAAAGATTAGCAAGCTACAAGAAATTAGCTGCTGAATAATATAAATTAAAATAGAAACGGGCGTTAAGCCCGTTTTTATTTTATATAACTATAAAATTAGTTATATAATTGGAAAAATTGTAGTTTGAAAATTAAAAGTAAATATTACTTTTAATTTTGGTTAAATAAGGGTACAATGAGAATGATACTAAAATTTTAGGAGGTAAGAAGATGGATAAGGACGAAAAGAAGTGTGGATGCGGACATAATCATGAACATGAGCACGAAGGTTGTGGATGCGGACATAATCATGAACATAGTCATGAAGGGTGTGGATGTGGACACGATCATGATGAAGAAAACTTTGTTATTGATTTAGAAGATGACAATGGGAATGTTGTATCATGCCCTATAATAGATGCTTTTGAATATGAAGGTAATGAATATGTATTAGCTCAACATCCAGAGGATGATTCAGTATATATGTTTAAATCTGAGAATGATGAATTAGTAGTACCGGATGAAGAAGAATTTAATAGAGTTGCTACTTATTATAACGAAGAATTAGTAGAGAAATAATAAAAGAGTGGTTTTGCCACTCTTTTTTTGTAAAAAATAGATAGAAAAATGAACATGTAAGATTTACATTATACCATAATAATGCTATATTCTTTATATATGGCAAGGAAGGTGTAAAAAATGAAATATGCTGATTTACATATTCATTCTTCGTATTCAGATGGATGCTTATGCCCTGAGGAAATAGTTAAAATGGCTAAAGAAAGAGGGGTGAAATGCATTTCGATAACAGACCATGATACCATAGCTTCACAATATATAGTTAAAGAAAGAAAATCGGAATTAATTGTTATACCAGGTATAGAATTTAGTACTGAGTACAATGATTTGGAAATACACATTTTAGGATATCGTATAGATATAGAAAATCCAAAATTATCTGAGGCTATATATAAATTAAGAGATGCAAGGATAGAAAGAGCAAAAGATATTATAAATATATTAAAGGATAAAGATATATTTATAGATATTGATGATTTGATAAAAGATGGCGACTTCTCATTGGGAAGAGGAAACATAGCAAAAGAGATGGTGAAGAAAGGTTATGTTAGCAACTTTAAAGAAGCTTTTACGAAGTATCTTATGCAAGGTAAAATTGCATATGTACAAGGCAAGAAACAAAGTTATAAAGAGATTATAAAATTGATAGAAGAATGTGGTGGCATAGCAGTTCTTGCACATCCAGGGAAGATTTATAGAAGTATTGAAGTTGAAAAGATAATAAAAGAATTAAAGTGTTATGGATTGAAAGGATTAGAAGTATATCATCCAAGCCATTCTAAGGAGCAGATAAATTATTTTTATAATTTAAGCAAAAAATATAAATTACTGATTACAGGTGGAAGTGATTTTCATGGGGTTAAGAATGGTGATTGTTCACTTGGGAGTCAGGGAATATCTGAGTTATTATTAGATAAGATAATAAATATAAAACAAAAGTGATAATGGAGGAATAAAAATGGGATATTCAAAGAAGGCGGAAAATATAACTCCGTCAATTACTTTAGGAATTACAACAAAAGCAAAGGAGTTATCTGATGCAGGAGTTGATGTAGTAAGCTTTGGAGTTGGGGAACCCGATTTTAATACACCTAAGCATATAATTGAGGCTGCAATAAAAGCAATGGAGGAAGGAAAGACAAAATATACTCCTACACCAGGAATACTTGAATTAAGAAAAGCAATATGCAATAAATTTAAAGTGGATAATGATTTAAGCTATACTCCTGAACAAATTGTTGTATCAACAGGGGCGAAACAATGCTTAGCTAATGCGTTTATGGCAATTTTGAATCCAGGAGATGAGGTGTTAGTTTCATCTCCATATTGGGTTAGTTATCCTGAATTAATCAAATTAGCTGATGGTATTCCTGTTATTGTAGAAACTGATAGGGAAAGCAATTATAAATTTAATTTAGAGTTGTTAGATAAATATGTGACAAATAAAACAAAAGCAATAATTATAAATAGTCCTAATAATCCTACAGGAACAGTATACTCTAAAAAGGAGTTAGAAGTAATTGCAAAGTTTGCAGAGGATAAAGGCCTAATAATTATATCTGATGAAATATATGAAAAATTAATATATGGTAAAGAAAAACATGTAAGTATTGCGAGTATTTCAGAGGATAGTTATAAAAGAACTATAGTTATAAATGGATTATCAAAGGCTTATGCTATGACTGGTTGGAGACTAGGGTATGTTGCCGCAGATAAAAAAATTTCAAAGTTAATGGCAAGTATACAAAGTCATATATCATCAAATGCTAATTCTATAACTCAGTATGCAGCTGTTGCAGCCTTAAACGGTCCTGAAGATGATCAAAAAAATATGGTATTAGAATTTGAAAAAAGGAGAAACTATATGTTGGAAAGGATATCTAAAATGAAAGATATTTCATGTATAGAACCTTCAGGAGCATTTTATGTAATGATGAATATAGAGAAATTCTTTGGTAGGTCAATAAATGGTAAGGTCATTAATGGCTCTGTAGAATTTTCTGATTTGCTTCTAGATCAAGAAAAAGTAGCAGTAGTCCCAGGAGCTGGATTTGGGGCTGATAGTTATGTAAGGCTTTCTTATGCAACTTCAATGGACATAATAAAAAAAGGATTAGATAGAATTGAGAAGTTTATAGAAAAAATTAAAAAGTAATGAAGAAAGCGAAGAGTGTAAAATACATCTTCGCTTTATTATATTATGATTTATTTATTGTTATAATTGTAATATAATAATCTTATATAATAGTGGGAGGAAGACTGTGAAAAAACTAGCAATATTTGATGTGGATTATACAATAACAAAAAAAGAAACTTTAATGGAGTTATATATATATAGTATTAAAGAAAATAAGAAAAATATTAAATATTTACCAAGAGCTCTGTTTAGTGGATTTATGTATTTGGGAAAAATATATGATGAAAAAAGAGTAAAAGAAAGTTTTCTTAAATTTTTGGAAAACTTTGATGAGGAAGAATTTAAAAAGTTAATGAAAAGATTTTACAAGAATAGATTAAGTAAAATAATATATGAAGATTCATTAACTATGATGAAAAAATTGAAAAGTGAAGGATATGACATATATTTAATCTCAGCTTCTCCAGAGTTTTATTTAAACGAATTATATGCTATTAAAGAGGTAGATAAGATAATAGGAACTAGGTTTGGTTTTAGTAAAGGAAAGTTTGTACGAAGTATGGATGGAGAAAACTGCAAGGGAGAAGAAAAAGTTAAGAGGTTGATGGAAGTCTTAAAAAAGGAAAATACAAAGGTTGACTTTAAAGAATCATATATGTTTTCGGATTCATTATCAGATAAACCGCTATTTGATTTAGTTGGTCATCCATATTTAATAAACTATAAAAAGAAACATGATATTGAAGTATTAAACTGGAAGTAAGGAGGGGAATATAGGGGTATGGAAGTTACAAAAGAATTTTTTATTGAAGGAAAACAAATTAAAACCGTAGATGAATGGATAGATGAGGAAAGTAAGGGATTAATTTATGAAGTAATACGTATCATAAATTGTAAACCTTTATTTTATGAGGAACATTATAGGCGAATGGTTAACTCATGTCGTTTGGCAGAAGGAAATTTATATGTGGAGGAATTAGAGTTAAGAGAGTTAATTAGGAAATTAGTAGATGTAAATAAGGCTCAAGAAGGAAATGTGAAAGTAACATATAATATGAAAAGTGGAAATGTTAGGTTGTTTTTTATACCACATTCATATCCGACTAACAAGATGTACAGAATTGGAGTTGAAACTATATTATATTATGGAGAAAGGGATAATCCGAATGCGAAGATTATAAATAATAGTTTTAGAGAAAAAGTCAATACAGAAATTAAAAAGAAAAATGCATATGAAGCTATATTAGTAGATAGAAATAATTTAATAACTGAGGGAAGTAGGTCAAATATATTTTTAATAAAAAATAGTTGCCTATATACATCTAAGGTGGAATCTGTTTTGCCTGGAGTTACCAGAACAGAGATTATTAAAGTAGCGAAGAAAAATGGAATAGAAGTGTTTGAAGAAAATATAAATGCAGAAAAAATAGGGGAATTCGATGCTATGTTTATTTCAGGGACATCACCTAATGTATTGCCTATAAATATGGTAGATGATACAAAATTTAATGTGAACAATGAGTTGATGAGAGCGATTATGGCGTTATTTTTAGAAGAAATAGAAAGTTGTGTAAAATGATATAATAAAAAACTAATATAAATGATATAATATTGATTTTCTATATATTACAATAGTATATCATATATGATATACTTAAGGGGTAAGGAGAGAAGTTTAAATGGATTATAATTATTCTGAAAAAAGTTTAGAAGAATGTCTAAAAAAGGCTGAAAAAGAATTATCCATACTAAGAGACAAACTTGATTATGAAGTAATAAAAGAAGAAAAAGGCTTTTTCAAAAAGAAATGTATAATAAAAGTACATGTTGATGAAGAAAATGAAGAAGATGTAGTAAATGATACTGAAAATTTTGCAGTTACTAATGAGAAGGCTAATAATATTATTGTAAAAGAAGATAAAATTTTATTAGACATAGAAGAAGGTTCTACAATTGAAATAGAATTTGAAAATGGAATAAAGTTGTTTGTTAATGGTAAAGAAGTAAGTTCTCCTGTTGAAGTAGCATATAATGATGAACTTAGATATGAAGGCGAAAAAGTAAACGCTAGAAGAAGCTTGAATATTCATTTAGATAATGATAGAACAATGGCTACTGTTGATATTGAATATATTCCAGAAGAAGTAAAAGAAGCATACTGCAAAATAATAGGGAATAAGGTGAAAATATCAGGAGTTATTGCTGATGGGAAAATGCCACCTTTATATACTAAAGATGAAATAAAAGAAGCTCTTAGAAGTAAAGGTGTTATTTATGGAATAATTGATGAAAAAATCAATGAAATATCTATGAAGGCTATTGTTAAGGATGAAGTTGTAGCTAAAGGACTCCCTGTTGTTCATGACGAGGAAGACAGAATAGATATTAAGTTTGATAACACAAAGAGAAATGTAGATGAGAGCTCCAAAGAAAAAATTGATTATAGAAATCTTTATTCTATGGCTAATGTAGGAATTAACCAAGTTATTGCAGAACTGGTTGAAGGAAAAGTAGGTCATAATGGAATGAATATATTTGGAGTGGAGATAAAAAAGAAAAGTAAAAAAACTTTGCAAATTGTTGCAGGAGATGGATGCAAACTTGAAGATAACAAAATAATATCTACAATGGAAGGACGTCCAACTGTAAAGAGCGGAGTGTTTTATGTAAATAAAATGTTTGAAACAGCAAAAGATGTTGATATGGCAAGTGGAAATATAACTTTTGTTGGAGATGTAAAGATTGCAGGAAGCATTAAAGATGGAATGAAAGTAGAAGCAGGAAATAGCGTTGAAGTAGGAAAAAATGTTGAAGCGGCAAAAATAATATCTCAGGGGGAAATTCATGTAAAGGGAAGTGCACTTGGTTCAGAGATAATTGCAGGAGTTAAGGACTTGAATCTTCAAAGTTCAATATCAATGCTTGAGGAATTTAAAAAGGATATAGAGCTACTAGTAGCATCTCTTGAAGAAGTGAAGAGGCGTCATATAGTAAGTGATGATAAGCCTGATGGAGAAATAATAAAACTTTTATTAGAAACAAAATTTAAAGATATACCTAAAAAAGCCTCTGAATTATTGAAAAACACTGTGCTTGAGGGCAATTGGATAGATAAAATTAAAAGGATATTGAGAGAAAAGATTATAGGTTCTGGACCTTTAGGTATAAAGTATTTTGGTGAATTGTACGAATTAATAGAGTGTATAGATAAGGAATTAAAACCTCTTAAAATGAAAATATCTCATCCTGTGGATATTTATTTAAATTATAGTCAAGATACTAAGGTTAAAGCATCAGGAACTATATATATTACAGGAAAGGGTCAATATGTCTCAGAATTAGTTGCAGAAGGAAATATTGAATTCTTATCTGATGGTGCTATAGCAAGAGGTGGAGTTTTAAGTGCTGGAAAAGAAATTAAAGCAAAAGTAGTTGGAAGTACTGCAGGAGTTACTACTACATTAAAGGTGGGAAAAGGTGGAGTTATAACTGCAGATATAGCATATCCAAATACTGTGTTTGTTTTTGGAGAAAGAAAATATACTTTAGAAACAGCATCGAAACAAATAAAAGCATATCTTGATGAACAAGGTGAAGTAGTAGTAGATAAATTTGTACTTTAGGAGGACAAACTATGGAAGGAAAAGAAATGAAAATACTTATCTTTAGTTTAAATGGAGAACATTATGCTACTGATATTGGCGATGTAGAGAGAATATTAGGATATATTGAGTCTACAGAGATGCCAGATGTGCCTGATTTTGTTGAGGGTGTAATAAATTATGAAAATAATATACTGCCAATACTTAATCTTAGCAAAAAATTTAATTTCCCAATAATTAAAAATCAATCAGAACAAGATCAAAAAAAGATTATTGTTGTCAAACGAAATGATAAGAAATTTGGGGTTATTGTAGATACAGTTTACGAGGTATCCGATGTAAGCAATAGTTTATTTGAAGAACCACCTGCAATAACAGCATCTGCTTCGAAAAATTATATTGAGGGATTAATAAAACTGAACGATAAAATAGTAATTCTTTTAAATCTAGATAAGATTTTATCGGATGAAGAAGAAGAATTGATTTTTTAGGGGGAACATAATACATGGGTGAAATAAAAGTTGGGATAGCAGATTTGAATCTGGTGATGCCTCCTGGTAAAATTATGACGATAGGCCTAGGGTCTTGTATAGGTATAGCATTATATGATAGAATGCTTAAAATAGCAGGACTAGCACACATAATGTTGCCAGATAGTACTCAGTTTAAAAATGTTCCTCAACCACTAAAGTTTGCAGACTTAGCAATTCCAATTTTGGTAAAAAAGATGGAGGAGAAAGGATGTAATAAGAGAAATTTAGTGGCAAAAATAGCTGGAGGAGCATCGATGTTTAACTTTTCAGATAAAAGTATGGTAAGCGATATAGGTAAACGAAACGCTGAATCAGTAAAAGTAGCACTAGATAAAGAAGCTATACCAATAATTGCAGAAGACACAGGGGGAAATAAAGGTAGGACTATGATTGTGGATTCGAATGATGGTATTGTAACATTAAAGATAGTAGGACAAGGTGTAGTTACCCTATAAGGAGTGGTTGACGTGGCGAAAGTTAAGGTAGCAATAGTTGATGATTCTGCTTTTATGAGAAAAATAATATCAGATTGTTTGAATTCTCATATAGAGATAGAAGTTATAGCAAAGTTTAGAAATGGAAAAGATCTTGTTGAGCAGTTTGATAGATATAAACCAGATATAATTACTTTAGATGTGGAGATGCCTGTGATGAATGGGGTAGAGACATTAAAGGCGTTAAAACAATATAAAATTAAGTGCCCGGTTATTATGTTAAGCAGTTTAACAAGACAAAATTCTGTACATACACTAGAATGTTTAGAATTGGGTGCCACTGATTTTATAGAAAAGCCCTCTACCAGTCTTACAAATGATATTAAATTTAATAAGACTTTGATTGAAAAGGTACTAACAATAGCTAAACAAGGAGAAAAGAATACTTATATTAGAAAATCGATTGAGTCTGTTGTACCACTTATTAGAAATACTAGAAGTTCAATTAAGGCCATAGTAGTTGGAGCATCAACTGGAGGACCAAAAGCACTTCAGAAGGTGTTGACAGAAATAAATTCCGATATTGGAGTGCCAATTTTTGTTGTTCAGCATATGCCAAGGGGGTTTACAAAAGCTTTTGCAGATAGGCTAAATGGCATATGTAAATTAAGAACTTTAGAAGCATCTCATGGTATGTTAGTTGAAAATAATACAATTTATATAGCTCAAGGTGGATATCATATGACCATAGGTAAAGATAACAGAATATGGTTAAATGAAGAACCAGCTATATGGGGAGTTAGACCTGCTGTTGACAAGTTGTTTGAATCAGCAGTAAAAGTATATGGTGGTAATTTGCTTTCTGTTATTTTAACTGGTATGGGAAGAGATGGAGCAAGTGGAACTGAGATTATAAAAGATAATGGTGGAATAACAATTTCTGAAGACGAGTCTACATGTACCATATATGGAATGCCACGAGCTGCATATGAAACAGGAAAGGTAGATATGGTTTTAGAATTACAAGAAATAGCAAATAAAATAAATAGTTTAGTAAAAGGGAGATAATTGAGAACATGAATTTTGACGAGTTTCATAAATGGGTACATCGAGAGCTTGGAATTGATCTTTCAGCATATAAACCAGAGCAGTTACATAGAAGGATAAATAGTTTGATGGGTCGAGTTGGAGTTCATTCTCTAGATGAGTATACCTCCTTAATAAAAAAAGATGTAGAACAAAAACAAAGGTTTTTGGATTTTATTACGATAAATGTAACAGAGTTCTTTAGAAATCCAGAATTATTTCAGGAGCTAGAGAAGACTTTAGTAAGAGAAATTTTACCAAAAGGAAATCAACTTAGAATATGGAGTGCGGCATGTTCTATAGGATGTGAGCCATATACATTAGGTATTATATTAGATAAGATAAGTAAAAATAAACGGCACAACATCATAGCTACAGATATAGATAGCACAATATTAAATAAAGCTAAGATTGGAGAATATGTGCAAGCAGAAGTTAAAAATGTTACTCCAAAAGACTTAGATGATTATTTTACTAAGATTGATGATAAGTACAAAATTAACGATAATATTAAATCTATGGTTACATTTAAAAAACATGATTTGATACTAGGAAATTACGAAAAAGATTTTGACTTAATTGTATGTAGAAATGTTGTTATTTATTTTAATAATGATATAAAAAATCAAATTTATAGAAAATTTAGTGAATCTTTAAAAAAAGGTGGTTTGCTATTTGTGGGAGCAACAGAGAGTATTTATAATTATAAAGAATATGGATTTGAAAAAGCTTCTACTTTTATTTATAGAAAACTTTAAGGAGGAATTTTAATGGACACATCTCAATATATGACTATGTTTTTAGAAGAATCGATGGAAAATTTACAAACATTGAATGAATCACTTCTTGATTTAGAGCAAGATCCAAATGATGTTGATAAATTAAATGAAATATTTAGGGTGGCACATACCATTAAAGGTATGGCAGCTACAATGGGATTTAGTGATATAGCAGAATTAACTCACAAAATGGAAGATGTATTATCAAAATTTAGAGAAGGTGAGTTAAAGGTAACACAAGAAGTTGTTACAGTGTTATTTGATTGCTTAGATACTCTTGAAAAAATGGTAACAAATGTAGAAGAAGGTATTGATGAGCAAGTAGACATAGAGCCAATAATAAAAGCATTAAACAGTATATCTCAAAATGAAGAGAGTAATGAAATTAAGGAAGCTGAAATAGTTGAGAATACAGAAGTTAAATCAGAAAACTCAAGTATTATTGAATTGAATGAATATGATATATCAATAATTAAACAAGCGCAAGAAAAAGGATATAATGCTATAAAGCTTAAAATAAGTTTAAGTGAAAATACCCTATTAAAATCAGCAAGAGCATTTTTAATAGTTAAAGATCTTGAGGAAATTGGAGAGATTGTTAAGTCAATACCAGAAACACAAGACATAGAAAATGAAGAGTTTGATTTAGAATTAGCGTTTGTTTTAATTACTAATAATACTGAAGAGGAAGTTAAAACATTAGTAGAAGGCATTTCAGAAGTGAGGCAAGTAGCTGTTGAAACTGTACCTTTCCAAGAAGAAGTTAAGGCAGAAGTTGTTGAAGAAGAAAAGACTGTAGAGCCAAAAAACATTGAACAAAAACCAAAAGAAAATAAACCTGTTAAGAAAGCTGCATCAAAAAAGGAAGGTCATAAGAAAGCACATCAATCAGTAAGGGTTGATTTGGAAAGAATAGACAAGCTTATGAATATGGTATCAGAACTTGTTATTTACAGAACTAGGTTAGAGCAAATTGTTCTAAACTATAAATCTCCTGAGTTGTCAGAAACTTTAGAACAAGTAGGAAGAACTACAACAGATCTTCAAGATCTTGTAATGAAAATTAGAATGCTTCCTCTAGATACTGTATTTAATAGATTCCCAAGAATGATCAGAGATGTTTCGGTTGAACTAAATAAAGAGATTAACTTTATAATTGAAGGTGCTGATACTGAACTTGATAGAACAGTTATTGATGAGATTGGAGAACCATTAATACATTTATTGAGAAATGCAGCTGACCATGGAGTTGAATCTAAGGAAGAAAGAATTGCTGCAGGTAAAAATCCTGTTGGAACTGTTAAACTAGTTGCTTATCAAGAAGGTACAAAGGCGTTAATTAAGGTTATTGATGATGGTGCTGGCATTAATGTTGCTAAAGTAAAAGCTAAGGCAGAGAAGGTTGGTATTAATACTGAAGGACTAAGCGATAATGATATTAAAAATTTAATATTTGCACAAGGCTTTAGTACAAATGAAGTAGTTACAGATATTTCTGGTAGAGGAGTAGGAATGGATGTTGTTAAGACAAAAATTTCTGCACTTGGGGGTACTGTAGAATTAATAAGCGAAGAAGGTAAAGGATCAACATTCGTTATTCAATTGCCATTAACTCTTCAAATTATACAAGCATTACTTGTTAATGTAGGAGAGGAAACTTTAGCAATTTCTCTTGGTTTTATAGATAGAGTAATTGATTATAAGGAAGATAAAATAAAGAGAACTAATGGAAAAGAAGTAATAGTGTATAGAGATGACGTAATTCCTCTAGTTAGATTAAATGAAAGACTTGATATACAAGCTGAAGAAAGTGATAAAAAGTTTGTAATAATAGTTAATGTAGGAGATAAAACTGTTGGATTATTGGTAGATTCTTTACTTGGACAACAAGAAATAGTAATAAAACCATTAGGAAAAACATTGAAATCTCTTAATGAATATATTGGTGCTACAATATTAGGTAATGGATTAGTTACATTAATACTTGATGTAGGAGCACTTATATAGGTATAATATAATTTGTGTAGGAGGAATTTATGGAACAAAGTCAATTTACTAGTATGCAAATGGATGCTTTGAGGGAAGTGTCGAATATTGGAACTGGAAATGCGGCGACTGCTCTTTCGATGATGCTAGGCAAGAAAATTGATATGACAGTACCAGCAGTAAATATGATCGAATTTACTCAGTTATTAGATAGTGTTGGCGAGCAAGAAGTAGCAGGTATAGTTGTAAGAGTTCTTGGAGATATACCTGGTAGTATATTGATTATTTTTGAAAAAGAGGTTGCATTAAATGTTATTGAGTTATTAACAGGAATGGCAGAAAAAGAATTTTCAGAACTTGGAAATTCGGTTTTATGTGAGATTGGAAATATTCTTTCAGGAGCATATATGAATGCTATATCTCAGTTCACTGGGTTAAGTGCAATAGCTTCAGTTCCAGCAGTAACATATGATATGTTAAGTGCAATACTGGCAACAACATTTGTAGAATCTGGACAATACGATGAGTATATCCTTGATATAGAAACAATATTTTTGAATGAGAATAGTGACAATATAGGAGCACATTTTTTCTATATTCCTGTTCCAGGTTCAATTGATAAAATTTTAAAAACTATAGGCTTAAATTAATTTTGGAGGTAGTAGAAAATGGCAAAGGTATTAATAGTTGATGACGCAGCGTTTATGAGAATGATGATTAAAGATATTCTTGAAAAGAACAATTTTGAAATCGTAGGAGAAGCAAGTAATGGGTTAATTGCTGTTGACCTATACAAGAAAGAAAAACCAGATGTAGTAACAATGGATATTACAATGCCTGATATGGATGGTATTGAAGCTGTAAAGGCAATAAAAGAATTTGACCCAAGTGCAAAAGTTGTAATGTGTTCAGCTATGGGACAACAATCTATGGTAATGGATGCTATTAAAGCAGGGGCTAAAGATTTTATAGTAAAGCCTTTCCAAGCTGATAGAGTTCTTGAAGCGATAAATAAGGTACTTGGTGCATAAGAGGTAATGTGGTATAGGAGGCGTGCTAAATGCAAATTGTAGTATTTAAGCTAGGAGATGAACATTTTGCAGTGGAAACTGACAAAGTTCAAAGTATTAATGATATGATGGGGATTACATCAGTTCCTAAAGCTCCAAGTTATATAAAAGGTTTAATTAACTTAAGAGGAAGTATAAAGTCATTAGTTGATATAAACCTGTTATTGGATGTAAATTCAACTGAAGAGCAACAAAGTATAATAATTTTAACAGTAGAAGATGAAGAAATAGGTATTTCAGTTGATGAGGTTGAAGAAGTACTAGATATTGATGAAAAAACAATACAAAAGATGGATACTGACCAAGTTAGTTCTTATATAAGAGGAATAATTAACTATGAGGGTAAGCTATTAACAATTATAGATATAGACAAACTTTTAAATTAAATATAGAAAAGAGGGAGAAGTATGGCAGATGTTTTGTCCCAGAGTGAAATAGATGCATTGTTATCTGCCTTATCTACAGGAGAATTAGAGCCTGAACAAGTGCCCAAAGAAGAAGAAAGACACAAGGTTAAAGTCTATGATTTTAGAAGCCCACAAAAGTTTTCCAAAGATCATATAAGAACACTTGAGTTAATTCATGATAATTTTGCGAGAATTATTTCAAATTATCTTACAGCACAAGTAAGGGTTAATGTTAAGGCTAAAATTGAGACTGTAGAACAGATAACTTATGAGGAATTTATACACTCTGTGCCAAATCCAACAATAATGACAATGTTCAAGATGCCACCTTTAACAGGAACTATACAATTTGAAACAAATCCGCAATTTTCATTTCAGATTATAGATATTCTTTTAGGTGGAACTGGTGATAGACCAACAGTAAGCAAAGAGTTTTCTGACATTGATAAAAATATAATGTTACAAGTTACAACAGGACTTATTAATAATTTAAAGTTAGCATGGGAAGGGATTTTAGATGTTGAACCAGAAGTTGAAGGCATTGAAACTAATCCTGCTATTAATCAGACATTAGCACCCAATGAACCTGTAGCGTTAATAACTTTTTCTGTAGAACTGGGTAAAAGTAATACGTTTATAAATTTATGTATACCATATTTGTCGCTAGAAAAAGTATTAGATAAGTTAGTAGTACAATATTGGTTCCAAAATGAAGATGTTGAATTGATGGAAGAATCAAAACAAAAGTTAGAAAAAGGATTAAACCCTGTAGAAATAGGTGTAGCTGCTGAACTTGGGAAAACAAGTATCAGCATTGATGATTTCTTAAAACTAGGTAGTGGAGATATAATAAAATTAGATACTAAGTATAAAAATCCAATTAAAGTATATATTGAAGATGAAGAATATTATTATGCTAAACCTGGTGTTATAGGGAAGAATGTTGGAGTTGCTATATTAGATATGATAGATAAGGATGTGAACGAGTATGAGTAATGGATTTTTATCTCAAGATGAGATTGATTCACTACTAGGTGGTGGAGACAATAATAATGGGTCAGCAAACGAAGATAAGAGTGCAAATGAAGAAGGATTAACAGATATAGAAAAAGATTTGTTGGGGGAGATAGGGAACATTTCAATGGGCTCTGCTTCAACAGCTCTTTATCAAATAATTAATCAAAAGGTTAATATAACAACTCCCGTTGTAACTGTTACTACGTTAAATGAAATGAAGGATGCTTTCGAGATCCCTAACATAGTATTAGATGTAGAGTATAGAGAAGGGATTGTAGGTAGGAATATTCTAGTCATTAGAACTGATGATGCAGCTGTAATTGCAAATCTTATGATGGGTGGAGATGGAAAACCAGAGAGTCATGAATTAACTGAGTTGGAGATTAGTGCTGTTTCGGAAGCTATGAACCAAATGATAGGTTCGGCAGCTACTTCAATGGCTACAATGTTTTCAAGGAAAGTAGATATTTCACCACCAGTTTCAAGAGTTTGGAGCGATAAAACAGAAGAATTATCAGATGAGATTCCTGGAGATGATAAAATTGTAAGGGTTAATTTTAACTTAACAATTGGAGATCTTGTTGATAGTAATATTATGCAAATTTTACCTGTTGAGACTGCAAAGAAGATTGTATCAATTATGATGGGTAAAGAAGAAGCTAATGAAGCACCTGCAAGCAGTTCTGAGTCTAGGGCTCAAGAAAGGCCAGCACAGGCTGAGCCAGTGCAACAAGTAGTTGAAAGTAAGCCAATAGTTGAAAGACCGGCTGCACCAGTAGAAGTGCATCAGGCAAGTTTTGAACCTCTTGGTCATGAAGGTGCTTCAGGATCACATCAAAATATAGATTTAATTTTAGATGTTCCATTAGATATATCTGTTGTGCTTGGAAGAACAAGAAAGAGCATTAAAGATATTTTAAGTCTTGGAACAGGATCTTTAATTGAACTTGACAGATTGGCAGAAGAACCAGTAGAAATACTTGTTAATGGAAAGAGGATAGCCTTTGGAGAAGTTGTTGTTGTAGATGAAAACTTCGGAGTTAGAATTACAAGTATAGTAAGTAGTAGTGATAGAATAAAATCACTAAAATAATTAGAAAATAGAAATGCTGTCTCAAAATGATGAGATAGCATTTTTATTTTTAATCAATGTTAATTTCTATATTATTTCAAATAACTATTTGTTGTTTTAAGTGTTAAGGAAATATAGTAATATATAACGATGACTTTTGTTAAAAGAATTTAAAAAATTTACTAAACTAAAGTCTTTTATATACGATAATAAATTATAGTCATAAAATATGGAGGAAAAAAAATGAATGTTAAGGGAATTGGATCTCATAATGTTATAAACATATATAACAAGAACAGCAATAGAATAGTTGAAAAAGAAAAACCAATTAATAGAAAAGATACTATTGAGATATCTAAAATTGGAAAGAGCTTAAATAACTATGCTTTTGATGATGTAGATGTTGATAATAGAAAAAAGGTTGCTGAACTAAAAAGTAAGATAGAAAAAGGCACATATAATGTAGATGCTAAATTAACTGCTCAAAGTATTATAGACGTAATTAAAGGGAGAAGAGTTTAATGGTAAAAGAGTTAACAGAAATAATGTTAATGGAAAAGAAAACATTAGAAGATTTATTAGTCTTATTAGAAGAGCAATATAATTATATTATGAAAAAAGATGTTTTTGCATTAGAGGATATTGTAGAGAAGATAAAATTAAGTAATAAAGAGATAGCCAAACAAGAAGTAAATAGGAGACAACTTGTTGGAAATGAAAAAATGCAAGATATTATTAATAATAGTAATGATAAAGATTTAAGTTTAGCTTATAGAGAAACAAAGAAAATTATTGAATCTGTAAGACAGCAAAAAGATACAAATGAGTTGTTAATAAAGCAACAAATTAGTTTTAATGCACAAATTTTAAATATAATAAATCCAAAGAGAGAAATAAAAACTTATAACTCATATGGAAGTTTGTCAAAGTAGGAGGGTGAATAATGTCAGGATTATTTTCTACATTCAATGTAGGTAAAAGTGGTTTATCAGTCAGTCAGAAGACTATTGATGTAACATCACATAATATTTCAAATTCAAATACTGTTGGGTATTCAAGACAAAGAGCTGATATAGTAACTAATAGACCTATGGGTGGAAATTCAAGAGGGGATATAGTTCAAGCAGGTCAAATAGGAACAGGAGCCCAAGTTAAGGCGATTGAGAGAGTAAGAGATACATTTTTGGACTATCAAGTTAGAGGAGAAAAAAGTGTTCTTGGTAATGCTAATATAAGAAGTCAAGTCTTATCTCAAGTTGAAGGTGTATTTAATGAACCATCAGATACAGGAATTTCAACTTTAATAGGTAAGTTCTTTGATTCCTTTCAAGAATTATCAAAGCAACCACAAAGCTCGAATGCTAGAACTGTTGTTGGACAACAAACTCAAGCATTAACTGATGCCCTAAATCATGCATATACGCAGTTAGAACAATTAGAAGGTAATGCTCAACAACAACTAAAAACTTCTGTCACTGATGTTAATAGTTTGTTAAATCAAATTGATAAATTAAATACAGAGATAATAAGTGTACGAACAACAGGTCAAGCGCCTAATGATCTTATGGATAGTAGAGACAAGCTTTTAGATGAATTAAGTAGCAAGTTTGGTGTAACAGTAGAACAAAAAGCTTTTGATGGTATAGATGTAAAACCTTCTGAATCAGGAGCTATGGTGAATTCTAAGCTTATAAATGCTTCTCCAAATTCAGATTCAGCAAGATTCTCATATATTACATCAATTGAAGAAGATCCAGCACAACCTAATACCCATATTATTACTTATTATAAAATGGGTGATACAACATCAGAGGATAATAAACAAACAATTAAGGTAACAGGCTTAACGGGAGATCAAGTTAAGGATATAAAGGCTACTAGAATATTATGGGGAGATGCACATGGACAAGCTACAAAATCCGACGGTTTCCCAATTAAAGATGGAGAAATAATTAATGCTGGGCAATTGATGACATTTAAACCAGAGTCTGGAGAAGTATCAGGTAATATATCAGTACAAAAGGATTTAACTGATTATATGGATCAGTTGGATAAGCTAGCTATGTCAATTGCGTTTTCAGTAAATGCAATTCATAGTGGTATGCCAGATCCTTTAAACGGTGAAAATCCAGATAAGGATAGGGTACCTTTCTTTGTTAATAAAAATGTAGCTAAGTATGACAGCGATGGCAATATTATAAATATTGATTCAACTTTAGAAGGGGAAAGCAAGATATCAGCAAAGAACATAACTGTAAACCAAGAGGTAATTAAAGATGTTATGAAAATTAAAACAAAGACACATGATAGTGCTTTTGGATATACTTCAGATAATACAGTAGACGGAGAAGGAGATGGGGCAAGAGCGTTAGCTATTGCACAGCTTAGAGATTCTCTAATAAGAATACAAGATTTTGGAGTAACAATTAAATCTAGAAGTGATATGTTTGATTACTCAAAAAGTGGAGTGTTATTTACAAATTACGGAATGACTATAAAAAATGATACAAGTGGTACAAAATTTGCATCATATTTTCATGACACATTAGATAGACTAGGGGTTAGTGCTCAAGAAGCAAACAGAAATGTTACCAATAAAGAACAATCAGTTGGTGAGCTTGAAAATAGAAGAGATGAAGTGTCAGGAGTATCGTTAGATGAAGAAATGACTAATCTGATACAATATCAACATGCTTATAGTGCAAATGCAAAGGTAATATCTACAATTAGCGAATTGTTAGATGTTGTAATAAATGGTCTTATGAAATAGAGAAAGTTAAGAAGGAAGTGAAAACATGAGAGTTACAAATAGAATGATGGCAAATAATTACTTAAGAGATATGGGAAAAAATCTTAAGAATTTAGATACTATAAATAATCAGTTGGCGACAGGTAAAGCAATAAATAAAGTTTCTGATGATCCTTTTAGAGCTGCTAGAAGTATGCAATTAACATCTGATATGAATACAAATGAACAATATAATGCCAATATTAAAGATACAATAAATTGGCTAGATACTACAGATGATTCACTATTTCAGGTAACAAACGTCTTGCAAAGGGTTAGAGAACTAATGGTTTCTTCAGGGAATGCTGCTTATGGAAGTGATCAAAGTAAGGCCATTAATGAAGAAATAAAGGAAAGAGTGTCTGAATTAACTCAAGTTCTTAATACTAATTTTGATGGGAAATATATATTTGGAGGAACTAAGGTTTCGTCTAAGCCTGTAGATGCAAAAAAGAATGATGTTACAGGTAACTACGATATTTCAATTGTGGATCAAGAAGGAACTAAGTTGGATTTAAATAGTAGTGATTTATATACTCAGAATAAGCTAGATAATATCAATGGTACACTATCTGTTGAAATTTCTCAATCAGTAACTATGAAGTATAATGTTAATGCTATGGAAGTGTTAAACTTTAAAAATGAGAAAGGGCAGAATGTTAATGTAATGAACCTTTTATCAGATATTCAAAATAATTTAGTATCTAATAATTCATTTGATAGGTCAAAGGTAATCGGTGAAAATTTGGCATCAATAGATGATGTGTTAACAAATGTACTTAAACTAAGATCTGAGGTTGGAGCAAAACAAAATAGAATGGAGTCTGCTCAAACTAAAAATGAAGATGAAAACTTTAATATGACAAATATATTATCAAAAACAGAAGATATAGATGTAACAGAAAAAACTATTCAATTTAGTATGGCGCAAACAACGTACCAAGCAGCATTACAAGTTAGTGCACAAGTATTACCAAAAACTATCCTAGATTATCTATAAAGAGAGGCTAAAAAATGAAAATAGTTTTTAAAAATGGGCTTTTGGGGCTTGAGGAATATAAGAATTATGAATTGCAAGATATAGAAGGAATGGAACCATATAAGTTACTTCAATCCGCTGATAATAAAGATTTGGGATTAGTGGTTGTTTCACCTTTTGAATTTTGTACTGATTATGAAGTTAATATAGCAGAAGAACAAATAAAAGAATTAGAGGCAGAATCAGAAAATGAAATAGCACTATACACAACAGTTAATATTAATTCTGATGTTAGAAAAATGACTACTAATTTAAGAGCTCCTATCGTTCTGAACATTAAGAAAAAAATAGGGCAGCAGATAATTTTAGAGAATGAAGTTTATAAAATAAAGCATCCTATTATTAAGGGGTGATTGAAGTGTTAGTTATAACAAGAAAAGAAGGAGAATCAATAGTAATTGGAGATGGTATTGAAATATCTGTATCTAAAGTTTCGGATGGAAGTGTGAAGCTTGCAATAAATGCACCAAAGGAAATGACCATATTAAGAAAAGAATTATATGATGAAATAGGAAAAGAAAATATTGAGTCAGCTAAAATAGATTTGAATTTCTTAAGAAGTTTAAAGAAATAGAGGTGAATTTAAATGGATATAAAGGTTATAGGTCATGGAGGACAAACTAACCTTAATGGCGAAGCTAATAGTGTAGAAGAATTCCAAGGAAACAAGGATGTTGCAATGGATAAAACTCAGGGGGATGAAAAAAAAATTCATGATGAAGAAGAGGTAAAAGATGCTGTTAATAAATTAAATAAATTTCTTCAGCATGATAATACACACGCCGAATACTCAGTTCATAAAAAGTTTAAAACAATTATGATAAAGATTATTGACGATAGAACAGATGAAGTAGTAATGGAAGTGCCACCTGAAAAGATCCTTAATATGGTTGCGAAGATGTGCGAGCTTAACGGTATTGTTTTTGATAAAACTGTTTAGGTAAGTTTTATGCCATATAAATTAAATTTATTTGATATAAGTGTTAGAAAAGAAATGGTGGAAGCCGTTAAAGCAAATAAAGTGCATCGCAAAAAAGATAATGTTATTGATACAAGAGTAAGAAAATCAGTCAAAGAAGATGGCCAAGAAAAAAATAATAAGCAAAACAAAAGTAAAACTAAAAAATATATTACAGTAGATGGAGTAAAATACAAAGGAGAAAAAATAGAAATAAGTGCTGATAAATCTCAAGATAGTTTTAGTGAAGATTCAGTTGGAATTTTTATTAACAAGGTAAAATAGGAGGGTGCATATGTATTCCAATGGGTATAATGTTTATAAAAATAATAGTGTAAATTACGCATCAAAAGATCAATTGCTTTTAATGATATTGGATGGAGCTGTAAAGTTTTCTAAAAGGGCAGAACTTGCTTTAGTAGAGAATAACGTAAAAAAAACTCATGAAAGTTTAATAAAGACACAAGATATATTTGTTGAATTAATGGCAAGTTTAGATGTTGATGCAGGGGATTGGGCTAAGCAACTTTTTAAAGTATATAGATTTATTAATGAAAAGTTAGTAGAAGTTAATATTAAGAAAGATATTAATTTATTAAGAGAAATAATTCCATTAATCCAAGAGATAAGGGATTTATGGTATGAAGTTTATGAAAAGGCAAAAGCGTCAGGTCAATAAAATTTAAATAAAATATAAATAAGATGTAAGGAGAGGATTATATGACGACAAGAGTTACAGGATTAGCAAGTGGATTAAATGTAGATGAGTTAGTAACTAATTCTATGAAACCATATAAAGCTAAAGTTGATAACGTGAAACAAAATAAAGAGATTTTGGAGATAAGGCAAAAATTATATAGAGATATTATTTCTCAAGGGTCAGATCTTTATGATAAATATCTTAATATTGCAAAATCAGACACATTACTTTCAACTAAGAATTACATTACAACAACTTTTGATTCAACTAACAGTACTGTAGCTACTGCAAAGGCTTTAGATAGTACTGCTATTAAGGATAATTATAAGATAGATGTTACAAAACTTGCGACAACTGCGAATACAACAATTAAGGTAGGGGATTTTGATACCACTACGACTAAATCATTAACATTTTCTTATAATGGAAAAGATGTAACAGTTGATTTATCATCTATTTTAGATAATACAACATATGTAGCTGAAGATAAAAATAGACTTATAGCATCAACTTTAAATGATCAGCTAAGTTCTCTTGGGCTAAAGGCTACATATTCAGATATTGCTGGTGGGGTTTATATTGAATCTACTAGTGCTGGTAGCAAAATTGGGACAAATACAAATCAGTTTACAATAGCAGGAAGTATATCTAAAACATCATCAAAAGGGTCTAATTTAGAAGCAACCATAACAAGTTCTAAAGGAACGATAAAATATGGTGATCCATCTATAGATCCAACTGCTCAAGTAGCTAATGGAAATACAGCAACAGTTGAAGGAATCAAGTTTACTTTTACTGATACTACGGCTGCAAGTGGAACTGTAACGCTAGTAGGTAAAACAGATGTTACTGCAGCAAAAGAAAAGATAATAAAATTCTTTAATGACTATAATACTATGGTTCAGAATATGAATAAGTTAGTTAATGAAAAGCGAAATAGGGATTACTTACCTTTAACAGACGATCAAAAGAAAGAAATGAAAGAAAATGAAATAACACTTTGGAATAAAAAAGTTGAACAAGGTCAATTAAGTAGAGATAGTGATGTTTCAAAACTTGTTAATGATATGAAAAATGCTATTGGTAATTCGGTTATAGATAGTGGAACTACTCTTGAAAAAATTGGAATTAAACCTATTAAAGATTATACTACAAAGAATGGTATGTTTGAAGTTAATGAAGAAGAATTAACAAAAGCATTAGAGGAAAATCCTGATAAAGTTATGAATTTATTTATTCAAACTCCACCAGATGGAACTCCAGATTCTGAAAAAACAAGCAAAACAGGGATTATTAATAGGCTAAAGAATATTGTTTATGATCAAACTGTTTCTATAACTAAATCAGCTTTGATAAAAAAAGCAGGGAAAAGCGATTCTGACTTTTCTCAAAATACTTTGAGCAAAAGTATATCGGATTATGAAAAGAAAATAAAAACAATGACAAAAGATTTAGCAGAGAGAGAACAAAAATTCTATAGCAAGTATGCATCTTTGGAAAAAGCAATGAATAGTTATAATGCTCAAATGGCTCAATTATCTTCTGCATTTGGAACATCTGCATGATAGAAGAGTTGTTTGAAAGTTATAAAGAAGTAACTTTTAAAATTATAAATGATATTAAAGCTGATAATGATGTTGAAAAACTTATGGAAGAACGTGCATCTATAGTAAATGAAATTGAGAAGCTTAATATATCTAAGGAAGAAAAAAAAAGAGTTTATGATAGTTTGGCATTGAAAGAAATGGATACTGAACTTGAGAAGACTATTAAGCTAGAGATGATGCAAGTTAAGGAAAGTATACAAAAACTTAAAAATACGAGAGCGGCACATACTAGTTATACGTCTAGTATGAGGCGTGAAAATTTATTTGTAAGAAAAGTTTAAATATGTAAGACAAGTATAAGAACAACTTTCTATAATATAAAAATATTATAGAAAGTTGTTTTATTTTAA
The DNA here is from genome assembly GCF_014836335.1 of Clostridium cibarium. Lineage (GTDB taxonomy): Bacteria > Bacillota > Clostridia > Clostridiales > Clostridiaceae > Clostridium > Clostridium cibarium. The sequence goes on along the minus strand of NZ_JACSRA010000001.1, from coordinate 142,799 downwards.
GAATTTTTATTTAAAATCTTAACACTTTAAGATGAGATCATTAAAGAAATGTACTAGAAAAATTTACCCATAATATAATTTTAAAGTATAAAAAATAAAATTTTCTAAAAAAGGTATAAAGTATTGGAGAAACTAGACGAGTAATATATTGTAAGGTTAACCAATATCTCTTAAGAGAAAATAAAATTATGACAGGGATGTCAAGTTTCTAAAATCAAGGAGGAATTTAAAATGATAATTAATCACAATATGAATGCTATGAATGCTCATAGAAATATGGCAGCAAACAATACTAATGCTGGGAAATCAATGGAAAAATTAAGCTCAGGTTTAAGAATTAATAGAGCTGGAGATGACGCTGCAGGTCTTTCAATTTCTGAAAAGATGAGATCTCAAATAAGAGGATTAGATCAAGCTTCAAGAAACTCTCAAGATGGTGTTTCAATGGTTCAAACTGCAGAAGGTGCTTTGAATGAGACTCATAACATTCTTCAAAGAATGAGAGAATTATCAGTACAAGCATCAAATGATACTAATGTTACTAAAGATAGAGATTCTATCGCAGCTGAAGTTGATGCTTTACAACAAGAAATATCAAGAATAGCTACTCAAACAGAATTTAATACTAAGACTTTATTTAGTGCTGATTCTACTCAAGTAACATTACAAGTTGGTGCAAATAGCGGACAAACTATATCAGTAACATTCTCAAGCATGACTGCTTCTTCATTAGGAGTAAGTGCAATGAGCGTGCAAATGTCTACTCAGGAAGCTGCTACAGCTGCAATTTCTACAATTGATATAGCTATAGAAAAAGTATCAACAGAAAGATCTAAGTTAGGAGCAGTTCAAAACAGATTAGAACATACAATAGCTAACGTTGACAATGCTTCAGAAAACTTACAAGCTGCTGAAAGTAGAGTAAGAGACGT